>CAJTPF010000009.1:43789-103057 GCA_910578175.1 uncultured Lachnospiraceae bacterium | reverse complement strand
TTTCTTTCAGATTGCTGCCTGCTCTTCCCGGCGCTTTCCCTTTTTCTCTTCCGCCTTCTTTACCATGCCCTGCCTTGCCAGAAGCAGCTTCACGCCGCTGTCAATCAGAAGAAGGCTCTCAGGATCCAGTAACATCAGGTTTCTAACCGTCTTGTGAAAATTGCTCTGATCTTTCATATCTTTTTCTCCTTTCTTGTGGCGTAATACCTCTTTGCACTTTTATTTTACCTCTTTGCTCTATTTGTGTCAATGGTTTTATTAAAAAAATATTGCAAAGAAATATTTTCCGTGTTATATTACTCTCAGGAGGTGATTTTTGTGGAAATGAAAGACAGGCTAAAAGCCTTCAGGAAAGATCTTGGCCTCACTCAGAATGATGTTGCTGATCGTCTCCACATCAGGCAAACTCATGTGAGTGCCATGGAAAACGGCACTAAAAATATAACAGATAGGACAATATCCGATATTTGCCGGGAGTTTGGCATCAATGAGGAGTGGCTCCGCACCGGATCTGGTGAAATGAGGATCCCGGTTGAGGATGAGGCCGCCGCCGCTGTTTCGGATCTGGTTGAGAAAAGCAACCCTCTGTATGACATTATCAAAGGGATCATGATTGCTTATCAGAAATTAGACGGGCCGTCCAGAGAAGTGATTGATCAATTTATTTTGGATGCTGTTTCCCAGAATGGCCGCCCTGAAGCGCTGCCTGAGCCAATCGGGCCGGAGGATCTCTCTGAACTCTCCATTGATGAGAAGGTGGCCCTATACCGGCAGGAGTTGGAGCGGGAGAAAAAAATGGAGACAGAATCACAAGCATTACAAGAAAACGCTTAGAAAAAATGCTTTTTTGAATTGGTACATAGGAGGCAACTATGAATAGTATGGCGCTTTTTATCGTTACTCTTCTTTTTGGTTGGTGCGGTGTGCATAAGTTCATCCAGAAGAAATATGGCCAGGGTTTTCTCTATCTTTTTACCTTTGGCATTTTCGGAATAGGATGGTTTATTGATTGCATCCTGGCATTTTTAGCAATATTTCAGCATAAAGTGAAGGCTCCTGCTGCCCCTGCTCCTTCTCAGGATGATATGGTTGAGCAGCTTTGCCTCTCTCTGGATCCTGAATTTGTTTCTTTTGTCCTCCCCATGATCAAATCAGGGCTTTCATATGAGCGGATCCGGGATGCTTACATCTCTGCTCATCCTGATTCTGAATGTGAGGATCTCATGCTCAGGATTGGGTATGTGCATAGTTATTACAGCACCACCACCACTCTGGCCAACCTGAAGGATTGCGGTGCATCCAAATATAGGATTGTTTCCATGATCGACAATGATCTTTGTGATCTTTGCAGGAAATACAAAGGCCGCACGTTTCCGGTATCTTCTGCCAGGATCGGCTATAATTGCCCGCCGTTCCATCTTGGCTGCCGGTGCGTGATCGTTATAGAAGAGTAAAAAAGAAAAAGCCCGGCTATTCACCGGGCCCATGAGATAATGCTCATGTATTCTCGCAAAATATATAATAGCATTATCTCCTGGATTTTTCAATCAATCCGGGCATTTTTACGCCCATTTTTAGGAGGTTTTGCTGTGAATTTTGGTATCTATGGCCGCAAATCTTATTTCAAAGATACTTCAGACAGTACGCAAATGCAATTTTCAGTATGTGAGGCCCACATACAGCAACATTTTGAGGATCCTGATTCCATCCAATACTATGAGGATGATGGCTTTGTACGTTCAAATATGGATCGTCCTGGCATGAATCAGCTCCGGGAGGATATATCTGCCGGGCTCATTGATTGTGTGATCATCTATAAAATTGATCGGGTGTGCTCTGATATGATGGATTTCTGCACTTTTTACACCTTCCTGAAGGAGCATAGTGTGAAATTTATCACTGTAAAGGACGGGATCGACACCACCACGCCTCTGGGAGAGGCCATGATGTATCTGGCCGTGATTTTCTCCGGCCTTGAAGTGCAAACAGATTCCCTTAGGATCACCGACAATATGAACCACTTGGCCGCAAAAGGTTTTTGGTGCGGCGGGCGGCCCCCTCTTGGATATTCCATCATCCCTCTGGATCTTGGCTCAAAGTCTCATAAAACCCTCACTTTCAATGATGAGGAGATCCAGTATAAAAACCGGCTTATTGATCTCTTTCTGGAAAACCATTTCACCCTTCAGAACATGGAAACATATTGCAGGAAACACGGGATCACATCCCTCAGCGGGAGCTTTCTCTCTACCACTCAGATCTATAATATGTTTACCTCTCCTCATTGCGTCCAGAATACTGCTGCCATGTATGATTATTTTGAGGCAAAGGGCTGTATCATGGATGAGGAATCTCCCAGGGAGAAGTGGGATGGTACCCACGGGATCATGGTATATGGCCGGACTATGGAAAAGAAGGTGAACGGTAAAAAGAGGCATATGCAGGCACCGCCTGAAAAGTGGCGGATCAGCATTGGGTACCATGAGCCCTATATGACAGATCAGCGCTATTTTGCCATCATTGGCCAGTTTGGCCATAACACTTTCAGCAAGGCTCCCAAATATGATCTCCCGCTCCTGAAGGGTGCCCTCCGGTGCAAATGTGGCCGATCCATGAGCATGAGCCGGAAAAAGAAGGTGGATGGATCCGTTTCAACCTGGTATTACTGCCCCAGACGCATGAGGGCCGGTGCTGAAGCGTGTGATATGTCTCAGATCAAGGCGGATCTGTTGGATGAGAAGGTGTTGGAGGTATTCCGGGCCATACAGCACGATCCCTCCGCCGTGAAGCGGTATCTGAAGGAAGAGAAGCGGGATCCTTCTGATTCCACCGCCAACCTCCGGGCCGCCATGGAGCGCTGCCAGAGCAAAATTGAGAAGCTCACCGGCACCCTTGCGACAAATGCAGGATCCGCCGCCGCAAAATATATAGTGAGTGAGATTGAGAAATTAGATATTGAGTATAACTCTCTCAGGAAAAAGCTGCTCTCTGCATCCGCCAATGAACGCCGGGCCGCCACCCACCTGAAGAGTGCTATGGAAAAACGTGATGAGATCATCAGATTATTGGATAATTTTGAGGAGTTCAGCGCTGAAGAGCGCAATGAGATTGCAAAAGAAGTGCTTTCTGAGTGTGTATGGGATGGGGAAACGCTTTTTATTACGCTCTGATTTTCCCTTTTTTATTCTGATACCCTCCGCCAACCCGCTTATGATTCTGTTTCTCATTGGAAACTGCCAGGCAGTCGGTGGCGTCTGACAGGGATATTCCGAAATGATAACTCCATGTTCTAAAATCGCTTCATAAAGGTTTATATTTTCTCTCGGATAACAGATATCCGCCCCGCAGCCCAATACGGCTATCGTCTGACCCTTGGCATGAACGGCGCCCCAGTGCGCGGAAGCATCGATTCCCCTTGCCATGCCGCTGATAACGGTAACACCATGGACAGCCAGTTCAAATCCCATCTGTTCTGCTATATGATTTCCGTAAGATGAAGAATTTCTTGCTCCAACCACAGATACCATTCCATTCGTTTCGCCTTGTGTCAGCCGTTTTGCATTTCCTTTTACAAACAACCCATATGGACAGTCTGTCATTTCTTTTAACTGCCGGGGGAACAGTTCAGATTCCCTATGTATAAATTGTATGGCTTTGCGATTCATATATTCATATTTTTCTTTTAAAATACCTGTTTTTCTGCTCTCTTTGATATTATGGATATCCTGTTCCGTTATTCCTTCAGCCAAAGATAGCTCTTTTGCACCTGCCCGGTATATCACTTCCGGATTTCCGAACCGCTTTATCAGTCTGTCTGCTTTCTTACTTCCGATTCCGTCAATATTACAAAGCCAGAACCAATATTCGTCTATTGTCGTCGCTTTCACCTCATTAAAAAATATTATTATACTTTCCGCTGCCTATCCGGTATCCCAACGCTTCCCCGAGATGTACCCGGCATATATCCGGCGATCCCTCCAAATCTGCTATTGTACGTGCCGTTTTTATTATCTTATAATAACTTCTCATGCTCAGCGAAAACTTCTGATATGCATCACGCATCAGACGATTACCCGCATCGTCCAGCACACAATACTGTTTTATCTCATTCACCGATATCCGGCTGTTATATTTGCCCTTGTTTCTCCGAATCTGAACCTGAACCGCACGGTCGATGCGTTCCTTGATCTTATCGGAAGATTCCTCCGCCTGTGATAACCTGTGGTCTCCAGCTTCATCAAGAGGCTGTCTTGGCACATCAATACACATATCCATCCGGTCCAGAAAAGGACCGCTGATTCTGCCCAGATATTTCCGGATATCCGTTACGGAACAGTTACATTTATTTCTATCCGGATAAAATCCGCATCTGCATGGATTCATGGAGGCAACAAAAAGACAGTCGGCAGGAAATTCATAATTTCCGCCGTTTCTTACCACCCGGACTTTTTTTTCTTCTAAAGGCTGCCGTAACGCATCCAATATCTTAGAATGGAACTCCGGCAATTCGTCAAAAAATAATACGCCTCCATGGGCAATAGTCAATTCTCCGGGTCTGGGATGTAAACCGCCGCCAACCAGCGCCGGCAGCGTAATCCCCGGATGCGGCGCCCGAAACGGTCTTTTCGTGATCAGACCGCTCTCATTTAATATTCCGCAGATACTATGTATGCCTGATATATCCATCCTCTCTTCCATGGTCATATCCGCCCGCAGATCCATCTGCGCAAGCATTTCCGGTTCCATGGTATCTGCAATCTGCCCGGCATGATTCCCGGAATCCTGGAAGCAAGCATGGATTTACCGGAACCCGGCGGCCCGATCATTAATAGATTATGTTTTCCGGCAGCTGCAATCGTTACTGCCCGTTTTGCCATTTCATGTCCGTATATTTCCGACATATCGCCGGTACGATCTTTAAGCACTTTATTTAAACTTTTCCCCCCTGGAGCAGATCCGTTTGCAACAGGAAATTCCGATGTTCCATTCAGATACTTCACTGCTTCAGACAAATTTCTGACAGGTACAACTTGTACACCGTCTACCACACATCCTTCTGCCGCATTTTCAAAAGGAACCATACAATAACGGAATCCTTGCTGTTTTGCCATGATAATGATCGGAAGAACACCATGAATCCCCTTCACATCTCCGTTTAATCCTAATTCCCCTACGATCAGAAAATCCCGGATACGCACTTCACCAATAATATTCATATTGATCATCAGGGCAACTGCAATGGCCAGGTCAAAACATGAACCCTCTTTTCTCCGGTCTGCGGGTGAAAGACTAACGGTAATCCTTCCATAAGGAAGGGGATGCCCAATGTTTCTCAAAGCTGTTCTCACTCTTTCCCTTGCCTCCCGGACTTCAGAAGACAGCAGTCCCACCATATGAAAAACTGGCAGTCCCTGACTGATATCTGTTTCTATCTTCACAATATAGGGCTGAATTCCCCATATGGAAGCGCTATTTACACAACAAAAAATAATCCTTTACCTCCACTTGTTTTATATGAATCATTTTAATATATTGCATTTTAAATGTCAATATATTAATTTGTTGTATGGCTATCCAAAAAAAAACAGGAATTTCCGATTGGAAATCCCTGTTCCATGAAACAAAATGATTTAATTTAAATTATTCAGTTTAGCTTCTACAATCCATATACAATTGCTCACAGTTCTCTTATTGCCCGGATTTTTATCAGTACCGCTGTCAGTAATCTGAACGGCTATCGGCTTATCATAAATACTGCTAAACGTCTGGCTATTATCGCTTTCCATTTCTGCAATTGTTTCTTTTGTAAGTTTAAACGTATAATTCTCCCTATTCTCCAGTTCATCTGCAAGAATTGAAACTAAATTTCCGGTAGCTGGATCAATTACTTTGGTTTGACTTCTGTCCGTATTTGGATCCGGATTGCCGTCAAACAATAATATATCCTTATCCGGGTCATATTTACCATCTTCATCCATATCAATATAGATCTTATAATCAGTAAATACTTTAACACCTTTCGATTCATCATAATGAATCGGTCTCCATATGATGGTAACTCCATCTGCAGTATCCTTATCATAGTATACGATATTCTTTGAACCGTCGCCGCTCTTATCTGCCTCCGGGAAGGTTACTTCCGGCAAAAAGCTTCCTGCTTTGATGGCTGCAATTACCGTATTAACAAATAATCTTTCCTCTATTGCCGTCGGACCTGATGAATGACCGGCACCTGTATATGTGATATTTCCTTTCGAATAAATATAATAATTATTCGAACCGTCACCTTCCGTATACATATAATATTTTGAATTCTCCTGATTCATTGTCTTACTTGGATCACAGGATAACGTATACCATACGGTTATATCATCATCTTCCATATTCAGATTCATATACTGTGTATGTGTCGATGCAGTAGGCAGCTGTTCACCGATGATATATGGATATTCAGAAATCTGGCCCTGATTGATACGGCGTACTGTCTGGGTTCTCTGCCAGTCATTGATAAGATGGGCCTCACTACCATGGATACTTTCCGAATATAGCCTATTACCCCTGTTATCCTGTGTATATCTGAATATACAGGTTTCAATAAAACCTCTGAGATCAGCCTGCTTCAAATCATCTCTTAAATACTTTCTCGTATTCGCCAGATATTCCAGATATTCTTCGCTGCTTTCATCAAAACACTGACCAGAATAAGTCGCCCCATAAACATCCATTCCAAGCATTTTTCTAAAGAATGCCGTATTGTATCTTGCAAAGACAGGATTATAACTTGGATCTGAAGCCTCTTTTCCGCCTGTCAGGTTGGTATAATAATTCAACGTAGACATATACGAAACATTGTCATGTGCAAACAAAATGGAATGTCCGGAATTTATAAAATAATCAATATTTTTATGTGCTCCTATTTTCTGAAGGTCTAATTGACTGTGAGAATCACAAAAACCGAATACTATCATATCCAATTCCGGATCCTTGCTCATATCATCCTGCGTCACCGTCGTCCAGCTCGCCTTTCTTGCACCATGACCGATCATAGTACGGAAACGTAGTACGGTGTTATCCGAATTATAATCCAATTGATCACTGTTTGGTGTACGATTATAAGCATTTGCAAACTGAATATAATCCATTTCGATCAGCTTGATATCATATTCTGCAATATCTTTCGCATAACGTCCCATCATTTCAGAAAAATTCAGGGTCAGGGTTCCTCCTGCCCCACCCCAGGCAGATCTTACCCAAAGAACATATACCGGCTTCCGTTTTACAGCCGGAATTTCAAATGCTGAAAAACCATTATATACAAAATGATTTTCCGGATTATTTTTATTATATGCCACTACCTTCCACGGCATAAATCCATCCATATCACCCGGCCATCTGCCTTCCAGAATGACACTCCTGTTTTTTTCATCATACCGGTATGACGGATCGAGTTCAATTGTGGTTGAATCACTAAACCGGCCGGATCCGGACTTATCCAAATATATCTGATATGCATAATTATTGCTGATCCATTCCAAAGATATGTCTGAATCAATTTTTAATTCATAAGTGTATGTCTGTGTACCCACAGGAATACGCGTACCCTGATTACCTGCCGCTATCGGGTTTCCATTTTTATCCTTATCGTATTCCTGCGGTGTCTTAATTACGGAAAATTCAACCTGAACATTTCTTTTAGTCGCATAACTCAAGCCACCGTTAAACTTTTGGTCTGCCGGAAGATTATCCGGGTTTCTTCCATCTCTTGCATAAATCTCACGGACAATGCCAGGATACGTTTTTCCATCCGTAAAGATAAAATTCCCGTTTTCATCCAGTCCGTCAAATTCATTGGTATTTTTATTATAACCCATGGATTTAATGGTCGTAATAAAATGATACATCTTTGAATCCACATCTACATAACGCCACTTTGCTGCATTCGTATTATTGCTGTCAAAATCAATATACAAGTCACTGTCACAATTGTAAATCTCATCCGGCAATAAGACCGGATATCCTGCTTTTACATAATCAAACAGTTCATTCATTTTTTTAACTGTAAGATCATTACCCAGCAAACGGGTGGTTGTCGGAGTATTTGCCTTGAAGATCCAGGTTCCACCGGCATCCAGATTCAGATTCCAATCCGGATTCTGATTACCTTTGAACTGTTCCGCCATATGTTCTTTCCAGTAATCGTATTCTTTACGTTGATCCTGATTGGAAATAGTTCCTCCTGAATAAACATAATCCTCATTCGCCGTACCCTTTAAAAAGGATTGAATTTGATATTCGTCTCCGATACCTGTATATACAAGCCCGTTCATGGATGAATCATTATATTTTGTACGGTATAATTTTTTATTATCCACGGTATACTCATTTACTACCTGATAACCGGAATCAATACCAAAATAAATCACATCATAGGTTCCTGTTAAATCTTCATTGCGGGTATTAAACTCTCTGATACTCATATGAGTGATATTGAAATAATCACTGTAATTCTCTTCTGTCATCTCTGCCGGCACTTCTACTTTTAAGTATTCTGCCAGCTTCAATGCACCTTCATAGCTGTCCCATACCGTAACGGAAGCCGCAGGCTGAATTTCCAGCACATTAAACGGATAAGCGGCCAGATAATTCAGGGAGATACCCATAATATATCTTAAAACTTCTCCCTTATTGCCACTCAGCATTTTATTTGCCGATTCATCCAAAAGGGCATCATGAGCCAGTGAAGATGTATTATCTGCTGTATGAACAGACAGATAATTACTTTCCAGTTCTATCTCATCTTCTGAAACTTTCATCAAATAATATTTTCTTGTAAAGTTATCTCCACCGATCTTATATGTAACCGTAAGAACAGTTCTGGTTCCTTCTTTGATCCCTTCTCCAACAGAAATCACCTGTCCGGAAGAAAGTGTCTGCTTACTGCCGGAATTAACAGAATATTTTACTTCTTCCAAACCAGAAAATGTAAAACTTATGTCTGCATTTTTATAATATTGCACTTCTGCATCTTTAATAACATTTATGGCAGAATACTCATATGATATTTTTTTATAAGAATAATTTTTAGTAATATTATCATACCGAAGCGTTATATTGGTAACGGCATCATTCTCTAAATCCTTGCCAATAGTAATCTTTTCTCCCGGCTGAATCGTCTGTTCGGCGCCGCCATTCACCTGATAAGTTGCATAGTCCACATTGCTGGCTTTGAATTCCAGATTTAACTTATCTGAATAAAGAACCATACCGTTCTGTTTTGAATTTGTCAGACATCCAAAAGACATTTTAGGACCGGATGTAGCTACCAGAGTTCCGGTTTTTTTATAAAAGCAGATTCCTTCGTTTAATAATGATACATTTCTGCTTTGACCGTTCCAGTTATCTTTGCTCGGTTTAAAAATCACAAATTCTACATGTTCCGGTACCCGGACTTTATATTTTTTATTTGAACCGTCCAGTTTAGTCATTTCTACCGTAGTAGTATATTGTTCGGTTCCTTCTTTCCAAAAATATGCATATGCACTTGTGGCATTTACCCAGGCTCCGTCAGCACCTGACGTATCCAAAAAAATCAGGTTATCGGTTTCTGTATCGTCAACCTCTTCCGTTATACGTCCGGCAGAACTTTTTGCATGGTCTTCCGCCCCCGGAGTAACAACTCCTCCAACATTGAGAAAGTCTTCCATGGAAGGACCCACAAATAATTCGCCCCCAAAAAACTGTTCTCCGGTATAACTGTAGATATGCTTATATACATAATTCCGGACATTTCCCGAAACTCCTGTTTCAGAATATGTCTGACCCACTACATTCGGCTCTCTGAACCGGCTGTAATCCTTAGAACCTTCCTGATAAAATGTATACTTATACCATGCGGAAACCTTCTCTTTTGCATCAGTTTCATAAACACCGTCTACATCAATCTTCGGCAGCACAGAATTGATACAATATTCCGGCTGTAACTGCCTCATAAGAAGAAGGATCTTATACAGATTATTTGTATTTGTTTCCAGATCCTGTGTAAGATCTCCAAGCACTCCGGAAGTCAGAAGCTGAGTATCATACATCAGGCCTTTTTCATTTATGATTGCATAGTCATACAGTTCCAGTGCATTTTCCCAGGATATATCATAAGGCAGTTCTTCATCCGCATACATATTTTCTGCATTGACTTTTTCTATAAACTCTTTTATTTTATCATAATCATAATTATATGTAACAGCTTCTTCCTCTTCCCCATCAGATGTCACCTGTTCTTCGGATGACTCTGTCTCCCCGCCGGTTGTTTCCTGTTCTTCGGATGACTCTGTCTCCCCTCCGGTTGTTTCCTGTTCTTCCACAGACTCCGTTTCCTGATCCGTACTTTCCTCTTCCGAAGTCTCATCCGTCACCGGTTCTGTTGTTTCCTTCTCCGTTGTCACCTCTGTATTATTTTCATCTGACGTCTCTTTATCTTCTGAATGATCCCCGTCTCCCTTCAGGGAATTTTTATCTTCTAAATCCTCTAATGCTTTCAGATAAGCTTCTGCATTATATTTATCATAGCCTTCGATCCCTGCTAATCCAAAATAACCCAGCAGATCATTCCGGAGCAATTCCATAAACTCGCTGTTTCCAGGCGCATCAGCAATAAGCTGTAACGTTTCCTGCCTCTTCTTCTCATTTACCTGATTGATCAGAGTTTGTATGTCTGATATAACTGTCGTCTGCTTGGATGCATCTGTAAAATGAAAAGTTTCATCTGCAAAAGCTGCCGCATAGTCAATTAATAAATCCATGTTCAGTTCATTATAATTATATTCTAATTTACTGATATCATTTCCAAGTGCCGCTAAATCCTTTTCTGTATTACCTGAAGCCTTATAAGCCTTTAAATTATTATATGCTTCTGTCTGTTTCCTGGTATTCAGCGAATTCATCATTGTATCAATGGAATTAAAAGTAGGATATGCCTTTGTATTTTTTGTGATGGAATCAATATATTCACTATTATTTGCCTTATAATAATTGGAAATCGGCGATTTTAACAATGCATTTGTCAGCAACGCAATATCCTCTTCCTTTAAATCCTGCCTGCCGACAAAACTATTGATCACGGACAACTGATCCTTTTCCGCATTATCCACTTTTTCAATCAGCCTTCTCATTAAATCCAGAAAGTCTGCTTCGTTAGCTGCAGTCAGTGAACCTTTTTCACGAACAGAAATTTCATTTACATATGCAGGAAAATTATAAAAATGATAATTCTGTATACCGGCAATTGTAAAATCTTCTTCTGTTAAAGTTTCTGCAACATTTTTTCTTCCTGCCGCTTTTTGGATTTTGTGAACGGCCACATCTTTTTTTAATGATGAAATCATCTCATTATCACTATAAGCGGCTCCGGTTTCCCCCGGTGCAACTCCTCTTTCACCATTATTAACGATCTGATCATAATAATAAAACAGGTTATCATTATAATTGTTGGAATTGAGGTAAACCAAATCTGCATTATCAATCATTTCTTTGGTAACTTCATTTGCCTGACAGACAGTAACGATTATTTTTCCTTCTTCTATGGATTCATCTAAAACATTTTTCCTAAAAGAGTTATTCAGTACATTCTCGCGAACGGAATAGTAGCAGCCACCGTCTCCGCTTCCGCTTTTTTGCAACTCATATCCAGTTGCATTTCTGAAATCCTGAATATCAATATCGCCATGATAATTTTCAATCTGTTCTTTTGTAATAGGCTCATAACCGGAAACCGTATAACCAAGTACCTGCTGTCCATACTCGGCTACAATTTCGAGAATCTTCACTTCCTGCTTTAACTGTACCTTTCCGTCATGATCCTTCTGAAACACATCCGCCTTTGTGCCAATATTGAAATGAGCAATGACAATTATGGCAGAAATCACTACAAGGAATGCAGCAATAATAGCAGATACTTTTTTCTTGTTGTGCATAACATAATTTCTTAATGCCATTTTTTTACCTCCTTCTTACACATTTTCATAATGTGATTCCCTGTTTCCTGTATTATTTGTTACGAATCATATATATTTTTTCAGAATTTATCTTTTGGTTTTTAACAACGTAAGATGTAGTTATTTTGACCATATTGGAAGTTGCATATAAGGTATTCTTATCCTCTTCCGGACCAGTAGCCGATTCCTTCTCTGATTCTTCTTCTGATTCCTCTTCTGATGGCGTAGTTTCAAACTCTGTATCCAGAAATTCAACTCTAAATTCGGTCATACAATCGGTAATCAGATGATCCTCAATATCTTCATCATCTATTTCCTTTTTTTCATTATATACGGCAAATTGATTTGTGCTCTTGTCAAAATATAAGATCTTATCTCCGGTAAACAGCATTCTGACAACACCCTGATCAATATATTTTGTCTCTTCCACACTGCCTGTGATAACAACGTCTTCAATATAATTATTTGCCAGCTGCATCTCTTTCTGGACTTTCGTTTTCAGATTGGCAGCCTCATAGCTTCTCGTTCCAACCGACATAAAAGAATATACAGCAAGTGATACCATACTGGCAATCGCCAGACCGATTATCATCTCGATTAAGGTAAATGCCCGATTATCTTTTATAATCTTCTGATCATGGGTTGTTATCATTACTTTCATATTTACATCCTCCTTAATCAATGTAGTGGCGTCCTGTCGGTATTACAAGTTTAATTGCTTTGTTTCTTTCGGACTTCGTAATATTGATCTGCACAATACTAAGCTTAGTAGCATCCGCCTTTATAACTTCCGCACGAGTAAAGCTTCCGTTAGATTTGGAACACTGTATTTCTATCATGCACCCGTCTTTAATCGTTACCTCATTCCCTGCTCCGTCAGAACCGCTCACTTCTGCTTCTTTCAGTTTTTGGGATTCCAACACTTTCCAGTCACCTTCCGTAACGGAACCATCATCATTAATAATGGAAGCCTTTTCCAAAATCTCAACCTTACAAACATTACTACCGTCCGGTTCTATCCGCATCATATATTCATTCCCCTTGGATAATGTCTTGCTACGTAAGGAGGATAAAGCAGTATCAATATGTTCAGTTGTTGACTCCACATCCGCTTTTTGGATCATCCAGAACAAGTTTACACTGATCAATACTACAATACCCATAACAGCAATGGTTACGACTAATTCAATTAATGAAAAACCTTTATTTTTACCAGCTTCATTCATATCGCATTCCTCGCTCTCTAATTAAACTAGTTCTTTCTCCAATTTTCAATGGTAATTAATTTCTGATAATCCGTATTGGAAGTCTTAATTTCACTACTATCACCGGAACCGGAACTAAATCCGAAAAATTGTCCCAGATAGTCATCATAGGTTGCCAAAATTTTAACTAATTCAGGACATGCAGTAACTGTAGAACCATTTTTTATTTCCAGATTTCCCCCGCATATAATCAGACCTGTAAAATCATTTGTAACTTCTACATCTCCGCTGGCAATGATAACTCCATATTCCACATCTGCTGTGACTGTATCTGCTTTAATATGTGCATTATCACTTATTATGACTCCCATATTTACTTCATCAACGCTCTTTCCAAACAGACGCTGACAAAATTCTTCTCCTGCTTCTGGCGCTTTGTTCTTCAGTACATCGTAAGATCTTATTTCATTCTTTCCAATTTCCGCCAGCAACTCTTCATTTACAAAGTGACTGTAAAGTGTACCTTCCGGTGCTTCACTTATCTTTGTCAGATCACCATAAGTATCATTAAATTCTATTAATTCAGAAGAAATAGACTCATATCGGTATCTCATTTCTTCAAGTAAATGCAGAAAACCGGTATCTACTTTCCCATTGGTTACACCATATTCTGGCCTTATATTCGTAATCTCACCATTCGTGATCTCCGTAACAGCTCCTACACTGTATATATTATACTTTTCATGCTCCAGTTTTAAATTCTGTATCCCCAGATTTTTCACCTGCGCTTCAACAGTCGGCCTGACAAAAGAACTGTTCATCCGTTCAATAAAATAATTTGTCTGCCATACCGGGTCATTGTTATATTTATAGAAATAAACTCTCTGCCCAACTCTTTTTGCAACAATCTGTGATTCATCAATTCCCAATGCTGCATAATCCAAAATATCGCCGGTAACATAATTCTCTATTAATGCATAATCAACCGGATTGGTCTGTATGATCCTGGTAGTAGAATTTCCCAAATCTGTAATATCTGCTTTATATAAATTCTGATTTCCTTTAAAAGAAACCGATTCACCTGTCATATATGTAGAATTTCCGGCTGATTCACTGGTTTCCAGATCGATGTAAGCACGACCGCCTAAAATAACCATATCATTTGGATTTGCAGGTGCTAATATCACATCGGCATTTTTTCCGTTCACCATAATGGCGCTTCTTTTCTCATGATCGTATACATAATCCTCTGCCAAAGAACTGCCTTCAAATATAGTTCTGTCAGAACCGTTTGCCTCCACATTCTTGTTCAGTTCGGAATTGACAAAGCCATATCCAAAATAATTACCATTGATCCTCACCGTACTGTTATCACCATTAATCTCCAAATCATCCGCAATGATACAGTCGCCATTTACATTAAGCTTACTTACAACGCCATCTGTAATAAGATTATTTGCCCATAAATGCATTCCGAAAGACTGGGTCTCGGAATCCAACAGACCATATTCTACCAGATCAATATCATCTCTCTGGGACAACCTGTTAAAATTAGCCTCAGCATTTTTTATTACAATGGAACCGCCGCTGATAAAGTTTTTCGCATTTACATTCAAAACCAGTCCTGAATTTTCAATTTTTACCGCATCTTTTTTAACAGAACTTGTTCCCACATAAACATTTCCTATAATATTAACAGAACTATTTGGTGAATTAATAGTAACAGAAGCCTTTGACAAATCCTTTAAGTTGGTTTCTGTTACCTGTAGCAGTTTATCAACAGTACCATTTGTTACTTTGTTCTGTAATGTCTCATATCCGTCTACCAGCAACGCAAACTTAAACAATTCGCTGGAATTGTCTGAACCGGAATCTGCAAATTTCATACTGATATCCGGCAGTGCGATCACAAAATCCGTAGTGACGGAAACATAAAATCCGCTGGCTGTCCGGCTGCTGATCTTTATATCTTTAAATTTTATTTTCTGCTCTGTCTCATCACAGGACACACTTGTTAAACAAGTAACTCCGTCGCTGTCATAAACAGGCTCCACGTTAAAAGTGACTTTGTTTACCGCACCGATATATCCTTTTAAAATATTCAGTATATCTTCAACAGAACGGTTTCCGCCGGTATCCGGATCCTCAATATACTTATATTTCAAATCCTCCAGATACCTCTGATCAAAAGCAGCCTTTGCCTCTTCACCGCTTAGTGTACTAAGACGGTTATCATCATTTCTGCTTACCATATTGGACAGAACATACTGATACGCTTCCGACACGGCCGCCATTGCTTCAACACCGATTCCGGCGTATATTTCATCAACTGCTTTTTCTACATAATAAAAATTCTTTTTTGACGAATTGTCAGCAAGTTTCATTTGGTAATTTGCAGCTGTAATATTCAAAATTAATGTTCCCAGTATTCCAAGCAACAGAATACCAATCATAACAACACCAAGGGTATTGCCTTTATTATTCATTCTTTTTCTAAATATTCTGTACATCAGTTTCATTTCGCATCCCCCTTGTCGCTGATATTCTTTGTGGAATTAATGGTTGTAACAATTTTTTCATTATATTTTACTTCAACCTTCATATTATACAAAGTATCCTTTTGTGTCATGGATACAAGATTTTCCTTTCCTTCCGGACTAACGTTTGTATAAATACGTGTCGTTGCAGTTTCATATATTTTTTCATCATCAATTAATACTGTATTTTGTAACGCAGCTAACGATTGTTCCTGTGAAGGATTTCCATTATCATCCACAGACTTAAATACTACATTTGAAGGATTTAGATGAAAACCTCCCTCCTCCTGTGTTGCAAGATATACATATACTTTCTTCTGTTCCCCGTTTTCATCCTTTAAATTAACGGGGCTTATATTATTTTCAATGATCAGCACATCGTTATCTGACATTGGTGTATAGATCAAATAAATCTCAGGTTTAACATCGGTAAAACTCAGTGGGTTAAAATCTTTTGCCAATACCTGAACGCCATTGATATCACAATATCTGACAGATAATCTGACATCATATGCTTCCGATCCGGTCCTCTTGCTTATGCTTATCGTACATTCCCTGTGATCCGCACTTGTGCCGGTAGTAAGACGATCCATGGAATAAAAATTAGTCATAAATACAGCCATTTCTTCATCGTCTGCGTTTTTTATTATTGGGGTTTTTTCGTCATTAACACCACCCGCTACATCTGGTTCCCTGCTTGGTTCTAATGTTACTTCTGCACTATAGGCTGCATTATATGTACCCGGCAAATCTTCGTTATTCAATGTAAAACTATAGCCCCGGCCAATGTTTGATCCATCTTCATCCAATACATTAAACGGATTATAGGAATATCCGTCTTCGCTGATCAGTTTCCTAAAATCCGTAGCCTTAAATTCTTCAGCAAGCAACTGACCGATGTCAGTTGCTTCCTGTTTTCTTTTTGATGATATATTATTATTATTCGCAACTATAAAACTGCTTAAGAAGGGAGCTACTACAAATGCAAGTATTACAACACTTAAAATCAACTCGATAAGCGTAAATCCCTTGTTTTCATTTTTTATGTTCCATTTCATGAATAGATATCTCCCTTCTCGAAAATCTTACTGTGGTGTATTGGCAGCAGAACCCATACCAGTAAAGAAAATATTATCAATTCCCTGATTATATATCGGGATATCGGCAACAGATTCCGTTCTGTCCTCGCTGCTAACGGCATACTCCATAACGTTTAAATTACAGGAAACCGTATGCAACGTAGGATCAAAAGCAAAGCTCATACTTATAGGTACTCTTCTTTTCGCTTTATCTGACATGATCTGCTTTATAAAATCTTTTATATTACCATATGTACCAGTGACCTGAATAGAATAGCTTCT
Organism: uncultured Lachnospiraceae bacterium; assembly: GCA_910578175.1. GTDB lineage: Bacteria > Bacillota > Clostridia > Lachnospirales > Lachnospiraceae > Bovifimicola. Next base: position 85,967 of record CAJTPF010000009.1, on the reverse strand, counting down.
AACAGACGCTATCATCCCATTCGGAATCGTATCGCCACTGTTTATCATTCCATCCTTATTCTCAGTTCCAAATGCCCAGAATAAATTCGGCTCCGACAAAGAAAGAGAAGTAAATGAAAATCCGATCTGGTTTGCTATATTGTGATAATCCATAATTATACGTTCAGCAGATAACCCTGCATCAAACTTTGACAGTACGGTCTCATATTTTTCCTCTGCTTCTTTTTTCATTTTTTCATATTCTTCACGTTTTGATTCTTTTGATTTCAAATCATTATAACGGGTTTCCAAAGCTGAAATTTCATCATTAATATCTGATATATTGGTCTGATACTTGGAATAACCCATAAAATAGGATAAAATAAGGGCTACAACACCTATCAGGATTAGAATATACTTCATATTCTGCTGTAATGCACTATTTTTCGTTTCCTCCATGGCTTAGTCCTCCTCTTTCAATGCTGTCTCAGATTCTGCTTCTGAAGCTTCTATGTTGACATCAGTCATAAATGTTACTTTACAAGAAAAATTAACCATATTTTCAGCGTTCTCTGTCACGGTTGTTACCACAACACTTACAATATTATTATGTTTTTCCAGATTTTCCACAAATGCAGCAACCTCAGGCTTATACGCACAAGTTCCATTCATGCTGGCAACGCCATTGGAAATGCTCAGAGAACTGATTTTCATATCCTTCGGCATTATCGTCTCAAGGTATTTTATATAATCCCATGCATATTCTGTATCATTTACAGTCGACAGATAAAAATTATTCATATCCGTAAACTTATCATTCGATTCATTATATGCCATGATCAAATCTTCAATATCTTTTATTTTACTAATATTCTCTTCCAGTTCATCTCTGTCGTTCTCCAACCCCTTATATTTAAACATTGGAAAAAGTGTCAATGCTACGGCAGCAACGATCAGAACCAGACCAAACAACATATATGTTGTATTATTTGTGCCTGTTTTTTTCGTTGTGACCAGTGAAGTCTTTGGTTGGAAATTGATCGGATCAAGAGAGGCTCCAATATTGGCCATGTACTGTTTTAACAAAGAATTGGAAAGTTTGATTCTGTTATAAGATTCAACATTCTTTAATAAGGTCAGGGATTCTGACGGAAGACTGGTCTCATTTGAAAACAACTTATCAATTCCAAGCACATCAGCACCTTCGCCGATAATTACCAATTTCTGCAATGGTTTATCCGTATTTCTTCCGGAATAATATTCAATGACACGATTTACATTGCTGATCAGGTATTTTAATGATGCGGTCATATCATCGGCATCCAATGAATCCCCTACCATTTTAGCCTGTGACAAAAGTTCCATCGCCGCTTTTGCAGACATCTTTTTAGAGTCCATGACTGCATTCAAAAGAAGCGATTCACCATAAGGAATGGTTCTCTGTAACTGAAGTATATTTTCATTCATAACGGACACAATCGTTGTATCCATACCAAGCTGTACCACCAGCGTCGGTTTTGCATCAATCTGTATCTTGACCAGCTGCAAGGTACTGTTTCCGGCATAATCTACTGCTTTCACCTTTATCCCCATTACCTTGGCAAGACTGTAATAGCTGTCAACCATTGCCTCCGGAGCTGCGAATACCAATACTCTGGATTTGTTCTCTTCTTTTGTATTCTTCTGCTCTAATATAGTATAAGACAATACATAGTCATCAATATTGACCGGAAAATATTCAGAAGCGTTCATATTGATCAGTTCCTGCAATTTTTCCTTCTTTGCCATGGGCAGAACGACCTCTTTCGTTGCCACTCTTGAAGAGTTAATAACGAACGTAACTTCATTCGCCAGCACCTGTTCTTCCATCATAGCCTTTTTAATGGTTTCAGATACTTTAGTAATATCCTTAACAAATCCATCCTCAACTGCGTCTGGCGGTGTCTGTATTGAAACTGCATGATGAACATATACCGTATTCTTTGATTTCTGCATTTCACAGATTTTGATAAATTCATTTCCAATTTCAATGGTTAATGATTTAGCTGCCATTTCATAGCCTCCCTTAACTAGTTTTGTTATTTCACAAACATACTTAAATACCAGGAAACCAGCTGGTCTCCACATACCATGGATATATAGATTCCCATGGATAAGTATGGTCCGAATGCCAGAACTCTGTCCTTATCCCTGACTTTCATCAAAATCAGATGAATAACGGAACCAAGCAAACATCCAATGCCCAATGACAAGATGATCAGTTTCCAGCCCACCAGCAGTCCGGCTGCCGCCATCAGCTTAATATCGCCGCCGCCGATTCCTCTCCCATTGGTAATGACATATAATAAATATAAAAAACCACTTACTGCAAAAAAACCGATGACATATGTCTGCCAATGCCCCAGATCAGTAAGTAATCTTATAATGCCTATAATACCGATGAAGATATTAAAGGCTACTGGAATTTCATATATCTTCCAGTCAATGACACTCAGTGCCAATAATGCGGAGGTGCATAAACAATACAGAATCGTTATAAGATTGAAACCGTTTACAATCACAAGAACTGCATACCCAATTCCGTTCAATGCTTCAACCAGCGGATACTGTGCCGAAAGCTTTGTACCGCAATATCTGCATTTACCTCCTAAAAACAGAAAACTCACAAGTGGTACCAAATCGTACCACTTGAGATGTTCTCCGCAGGACATACAATGAGAGCGGGTTACAATTATACTCTCTTTCTTAGGAATTCTGTAGATACAGACATTCAGAAAACTCCCTATAATAATACCATATATAGTTATGATGATAATGTAAAATAACTCTGCTCTCATTCTCTAATCCTTTTTTAATTTATGGTGTAGTAGTCTGCTGAGACCATGGGTTTGTTTTTGCACATTTAACTTCAGCAGAAAATCCACTGTCTTTGGTACCAGTAATCTTTAAATAAAATTGAAAACCATCCTGCTTTGTATTCAGTGTTCCATCCGCTTTCATATACTTAGTTGGAATGTTGTCTTTAACATTCTGTTCAAACTGACTGTCATAACCTGTAGAAGGTTTTGCTTTAGCAATAAGATTCTGAACAGTATCATATTTTAACATATCAGCATCAGTGCTTGCTGCTGCAGTAATACTGTCATCTGAACAATAATTCTGTAACTGTGCATTGATTATACTTTCAAGCGTATCAGCATTTGAATTATCTGTCTTCTTCTTGGAATTTCCAAGATAGCTTGTTAAGTTCGGTGCAATTACTGCTACTAAGACTGCCATAATAGCAATAACGATAATAAGTTCGATTAACGAGAAACCTTTGTTATTCATTTTTTTCATGTTTCCACATCTCCTTTAAATTATTTTTGTTTTATATAAAACAGTAAGAAATAGGTATGTATTCTTACCGGTTTATATCTGTTTCAGACTACGGCCATTCTGCCAGCTCATCTGCAGTCGAATGAATGGATCTGCAGATCACTTCATACACTTCTCCCGACTGAATGATAACCTGAATATAATAATTATAATCCTGACGTTTACACTTAAACTCATTTTTACTGAGCTGTTTTTCCACTTTCTGCTTAAAAGCTCCTGTAGAATCAACATCCGCTATCATTTTGTCAACACGAAGAATTCTTTTATTATAGTTTTTAATGATATTCTGCGCCACATTGCTCTCTTCGTCATCCACCAAAGCGCCCTGAACAATATATGTAATGATATTTCCTATTTCAACAGTATTTGTTTCATCCGAACGCTTTTTTGATGCCCCAAGATAAGAAGCAAGATTAGGTGCTATCACTGCTACCAGCACCGCCATTATGGCTATTACGATTATTAATTCAATCAAAGAAAAGCCTTCATTCTTTCTCATTTTTCTTTTCTCCCTGTTCTGCCAATCATATGTATAAACCATCGTATCTTACTGCAAACTAAAGTTCACCGCCGCCTGCAAGAGAGTACATACCAAACATCGGTATTAATACTGCCATAATGATCACACCCACGATTCCGGCCATAACACAGATGATCATCGGTTCCACTACCGTTGAAATAGATTCCGTAGTCACTTCCACTTCCTCTTCATAATAGCCGGCTGCTGTCAGCAGCATATCTTCCAGATTACCTGTTTCTTCACCAATACCGATCATATGTACGATCATGTTGGGAAACAGGCCTCCTGCCTTTAAAGGTTCTGATAAAGGTCTTCCCTGAGCAACTTTATCTTTTGCATGAAACAGTTCATCCCTGAACCTGACATTTTTCATCGTCTTCCCGGTGATCTCAAGAGCATCGATCATTGATATACCTGCTGCAGTCAGCGTGGACAATGTTCTTGCAAATGTCGCCGCTGCTGATTTCACCGTCATTTTTCCAAAAATCGGAGCCTTGATCGCCAAATCAGCTAACATATATGTACCCTGTTCCGTAGATTTAAACACTTTAAATCCGATGATCACGACTGCCGCTACCAATACCAGTACATACCATTTATTAACAACGAAATTACTCATTCCCACAACAGCCAGTGTAATGGCCGGCAATTTCTGTCCCATATCCGCATACATATCCGAAAAGGTCGGAACTACAAACGCCATCATAATAATGATAACACCTACAATAACCACCGATAACGCCGCCGGATAGATCATGGCTTTCTTCACCATGGACTTTAACCGGGTATCCTTTTCAAACTGCGTAGCCATCCGGTCAAAAGCCACATCCAGATTACCGGAAGCTTCGCCGGCCTCCACCATATTGATCAGCAGTGACGGAAAAATCTTTCCCTGTTTTTTCATGCTGACTGCCAGCGTTTCACCTTTCTGTACCGAGGTCATCGTATTATAAATCGATTTTTGCAATTCTTTATTTTCCGTCTGGTCTGCAAGCATCTCCAATGCATCTACAATCGACACACCTGCTTTGGATATACTGACGAACTGTCTGCAAAATATACTCAAATCTCTGGAAGTCGCCTTTTTCCCACCAAAAGATATATTCAGATCCTTATCCATCAGACCTTCTTCTTCAATCTTAACCGGCGTATTGCCTTCTGCTTTGATCTGCCTTGCCGCTGCATCTTTGTCATCAGCCTCGATCGAGCCTTTCTTTTCTTTACCTTCCTTTGTATAGGCGGTATATTTATAACTTGGCATTTTCGCACTCCTCTCTGCGGAATTTTAATAACTCAAATAATATTCCCATTTTTCTTTGTATCTTTTTCACAAATTAAATCACAAATTCATTTAAACTATGGTCATTATATCACACTATTTAATCATTTACCACTTATTTTCACTTTGTTAACAGATTATTAATATTTTGAACAACCTTTACAATTTATCAATTATTTGTTAACATTTTAACAATTAATATGCAATCAGAAACGATTAAATGATTCCACGAAGCCGCTTATCCATATTTACCACATCCTGTGCAAATATACTGCACTGTTCTCCTGATATTTCTCCATGCCTGTACAAATCATATAATGCATCATCCATAGTCTGCATACCCAGTTTCCGGTTCGTCTGGATCATGGACTGAATCTGGTAGGTTTTACCTTCGCGGATCAGATTCTTGATCGCCGGATTGGTGATCATAACTTCAAAAGCTGCCACTCTCCGTTTCTTATCCGCAGTCGGAACCAGCTGTTGCGAGATAACAGCCTCCAGTACCATGGATAACTGTACGCGGATCTGTTGCTGCTGATGGGTCGGGAACACGTCGATAATACGGTCAATGGTTGCCGCTGCCCCGATCGTATGTAATGTCGAAAATACCAGATGACCGGTCTCCGCTGCCGTTACAGCAATGGAAATCGTCTCAAAGTCACGCATCTCACCTACCAGAATAACATCCGGATCCTCACGAAGAGCAGCTCTCAGCGCATTATTATAAGATAATGTATCAATTCCCACTTCTCTCTGATTTACCATAGCCATCTTATGGGAATGCATATACTCGATCGGATCTTCCAGTGTGATAACATGGGAAGTGGTATTCTGGTTTACCAGATCTATCATGGATGCCAGCGTTGTGGACTTACCGGAACCTGTCGGTCCGGTTACTAAAACCAGTCCCCTCTTTCGTCTATGCAGATCCTGAACTGCCTTCGGAACACCCAGACTGTCCGGATCCGGAATCTTGGTTCCAACCACACGAAGGGCTGCCGCAATCGAACCGCGCTGTTTGAAAATGTTAACACGATATCTTCCTACCATTGGAATGGAAATGGAAAAATCCACCTCACCTTTTTCATCAAAAATTTCCTTGTGGCGTTTATCAAGAATACTCATAATAATCGGCTCTGCATCCTGGGGCATGAGTTTTGGAAAATCCATATCCAGTAACGCTCCGTTTACTCTCATCTTTGGTGGTACACCTACTGTAATATGTACATCGGATGCATTATTCTCCGCTGCTATCGTAAGTAATTCTTCTATAGTGATCATTTTAACATTTCCTCCATTTCCGACACATCCACACATGTCCCTATACATTATATTCGTGATTATTCTGATTCATACGCAATTTTTAAAGCTTCTTTATATGACGTTATTCCCTGGATACAGAGCTTTGCCGCTCCTCTTGCCAGCGTGCACATTCCTTCCGAAATAGCCTGTTCCTTCAGTTCGTTAGCCCTGGCTCCCATAGAAATCTTCCCCCGCAGTTCCAATGTTACCGGCATGATCTCATAGACACCGATACGTCCCATATATCCGGTACCTCCGCAGGCATCGCAGCCTACCGGCTCGTAAATCGGCAGTTCTCCCGGTGAGGTAACATCCAGCAGCCGTTTTTCTTCATCGGAAGCATATACCAGACGCTTACATTCCGGACACAGCCTGCGTACCAGTCGCTGGGCGATAACGCCGACCAGTGCATCTCCGATCAGATATGGTTCCAGTCCCATATCGATGAGACGGGTAACCGTGCTGGCCGTACCATTGGTATGCAGCGTACTTACGACCAGATGACCGGTGATAGCCGCTTTAACCGCAATATCCGCCGTCTCTCCGTCTCGGATCTCACCGATCATGATGATATCCGGATCCTGACGCAGAATGGAACGAAGGGCACTGGCAAATGTAAGTCCCGCTTTGGCATTTACATGCACCTGATTGATCCCTTCCATATTTGCCTCGACCGGGTCCTCAACCGTGATAATATTAACATCCATGGTATTCAGTTCGCTTAATGCGGTATACAGGGTAGTAGATTTACCGGAACCCGTCGGCCCGGTTACAAGAATGATACCGTGAGGATTTTTCAGGATACGGTCAAACTTATCCAGTTCTTCCGGTGAAAATCCAAGATTTTCTTTATCTTTGGTAAGACCTTCCTTGGAAGTCATACGCATAACGACTTTTTCTCCGTTAATCGTCGGCAGTATGGACACACGAATATCATAATCCCGTCGGTCAACGGTAATGGCAATACGCCCGTCCTGGGGCTTTCTTTTCTCAGAAATATCCATCCCCCCTATGATCTTGATTCTGGCTACAATAGCCGCCAGCAGATCGATATCATAGTTCATAATATGTACCAGCGCACCGTCAATACGGAAACGTACCCGGACTTCATATTCCAGCGCTTCTATATGAATATCGCTGGCCCTGCGCCGCACTGCCTGTTCCAGAATACTCCGCACAAGCTGTACGATCGGAGAATTATCAACCTCATCATTTCTGTTGGAACCATCATCCTCCGTAAGTCCCGCTTTCTCTCTGTCCTTCTCCCGTTCCTTTCTGTACTGCTCCGCCGCCTGCATGGCCTGTGTTGCGCCATACACCTTGTCAATGGCTCCGTTGATCTGTGCTTTTGTACTTAACACCGGATCAATCTGGAGATTGGTAATAATAGAAATATCATCAATCGCAATAATATCCATCGGATCCGCCATGGCAACTCTTAATACATTCGGAAGCAATTGATCATATCCGATAGGAATCAGACAGTTTTTCCGCAAAAAACTTTCATTTAACAGTTTGCCAATCTCTTCCGGAATCTTCATCTTCCTTAAATCCACATATTCGATTCCCAACTGTTCGGTCAGAATATCGATCATCTCATTTTCTGAAATAAATCCTAAATCAACAATCGTCTCACCAAGTTTTGTTCCATTCTCTTTTTGGGTAGCCAGCGCCTGTTGCAATTGCTCTTCTGTGATCATGCCTTTCTGCATCAGACAGTCGCCCAATCTTATCTTATTATATCTGGCCATAACCTATCCCTCTGTTCTGTTAAAATTATTCTGTATATTAGTTTACCATAAAAAAGTCATAAAATAAAGCATTTTTTAGTTAATCCCACATCTAACCATTGCAAAATTCGTCAAAATGCATAAAGAGCTTATGATATATAGGTACTATTATATATCATAAGCTCTTTTTATCTCTTCATATTCTTTATTGATCGCCTGCATGGCGTGAACATCTCCGTTCATGCTGTCCGGATGAAACAGTTTCAGTAAATCCCGGTATCTTTTCTTCAATGACAGTTCATCATGCACCCCCAGAAAAAACATTTTTGCCGTGATCCGGGTATCCGTAACAGAATCAGTGATCTTATTATGTTTCTTCACTTCTTCATAAAATGCTTTTTCTTTATTAAACCGTTCTTTCTCCCCTGCAAGCTGTAACAATTCATGTTCCAGTATCTTCCACTGCATATCAAATAAACGGGAGCGTCTCTCCAGTTCCTCTTCCCGGAGTTTCACCCTCCGCTCCCGCTGGTCCAGTTCCTGCATACGATTATTTAATTGTTCTTTTTCAGATTGGTTAAATTTCAGATCCATTACAGACTTTTACTCTCCGGTTATTCTGTATAATTTTTATATAACAGTTTCATGGCAATCGGTGTGATCAGTGAAGAAACGATGATCAACAGGATCACAGATGTAAAAAAGATGGATTGGATCATCCCGACTGCCAGTCCTTTCTGCGAAACGATCAGCGCCACTTCACCTCTGGTCATCATACCCACCCCGATAATCAGGGCTTCTTTATTTTTAAATCGGCAAAGCTTCGCCATCAGACCGCAGCCGATGATCTTGGTCACCAACGCTGCAACAATAAAGATGATCGTAAAGATCAGCAGCGTATTGGAAATCCCGTCGATATCCGTTTTCAAACCGATACTGGCAAAAAATATCGGTCCGAAAAACATATAAGAACTGACATCCATTTTTTCCGCAATATACTCCGAATCCTTAATACTGCATAAAATAATTCCTGCCACAAATGCACCTGTAATATCCGCAATCCCAAAATATTTTTCCGCAATATAGGCCAGGGAAAAACAAAGTGCCAGTCCGAATATCGGAATCCTTCTGCTGTGAGGATTTCTTTTATCCAGATAACGGAATACAAAGTAAAAAAGAACGCCTACGATACCGCTGAACAAAAAGAACAAACCTGTATTTGCCACAACTTCATATGGTTTTACAGTAGAATTCTTAAATCCGATCACGAAGGTAAGCACGATGATTCCTATAATATCGTCCACGATCGCTGCACTCAGAATGGTCGTCCCCACAATTCCTTTTAGTTTTCCCAGTTCCCGCAGGGTTTCCACGGTGATACTGACCGAAGTGGCGGTCATTATGACACCGATAAACAACGCCTCATAAAATCCGTCAGTTCCTACGGCATCAAATCCATAATACCCGCTGTATACCAGAAATCCGCCCAGCAAAGGGATAAAAACCCCCGCACATGCGATCAGTACCGCTTTGGGTCCGGTTTTGACCAGGTCTCTCAGATTCGTTCCCAGGCCGGCCTCAAACATAAGCAGTATCACGCCTATTTCTGCCATCTGGGAAATAAAGTCCGTCTGGTTCACCAGTCCCAGTATACTGGGTCCAATGACAAGACCGGCAACAATTTCCCCGGCAACCATAGGCGTATTGATCTTCCGGGCCAGCAGGCCAAAAACTTTAGCTGCGATTATTATGATAGCCAAATCTTTAAAAATATCGTATGTTTCCATTTTTAAAACTCCTTCGTGCCTTGTTTTCAAACTTCAATTCTAAGCACATGAACGTATTTTGTCAACATAATTCCTACCATTTTTCATAAAGTTTGGAAAGCGCCTTCTTTTCAATCCTGCTGACATAACTTCTGGAAATTCCCATCTGGCTTGCCACTTCCCTCTGGGTAATTTCCTTTTCCCCCAGAAGTCCATAACGTTTACAGATAATTTCCCGTTCCCGCTCCGTCAGTTCCTGATTTACCAGTTCCATCACCCTGGCAATGTCTCCTGCCAGCTCGCACTGATTTTCAATGGTTTTCTCATCGCTAACGATCACATCATACAAGCTGATCTCATTTCCGTCCCGGTCGGTTCCTATGGGTTCATACAGGGATACTTCCCTGGATTTTTTCTTCTCCGCCCGAAGCATCATCAACAGTTCGTTATCAATGCATTTCGCCGCATACGTAGAGAGTTTTCCTTTGGATTCATCAAAACTGATCACCGCTTTTATAAGACCTATGGTCCCGATGGATATCAGGTCCTCCATATCCCTTTCAGGTGTGGCATATTTTTTAACTATATGTGCCACGAGCCTAAGGTTTCTTTCCACTAACACATCTTTTGCTCCTTGGTCGCCATCTTTAAAGCGTCTCAAATAATAGCTTTCCTCGTCACGATCCAACGGTTCCATAAATGTTTTCAAAGAAAGCACCTCAAAGCATTTTAATATATCTTATGACGAATGCTCCATTATAGTGCATTTCCACTACTTATTTTCCTCAGCCCTCCGGATAATATCATATTTATTAAGTTCTGTTCCTATATCGATATACAGACTCTGTTTTGGATGGGGAGCGCTTTCCATACGTTCTCCCCCCTCATTATAAATAGCCCGGACGGTCACTATCTGATTTTCACCGTTCCGTTTCATAATCTCCACGGTTTCACCGACAGAAAACTTATTTCTCTGTTCTATATGATAACAATTGCTCATTACCGTTTCATTCTCTCCGGTATAGCGTTCGCCTGCAGTCCCCAGGTACGTATACTCTTTCATATAAGTATTACTGTCATATATCTGGGTATTCTCATCCGGTTTTCCAAAGAAAAATCCGGTAGTATACTGTCTGTACGTACACTTCGATATTTCTTCCTTATAAAAAGGGATTCTGGATTTATAATATTCCTCATCCTTCTTATAATCATCAATAGCCATCCGGTAAGTCCTTGCAACAGTCGCCACATACAAAGCGGTTTTCATCCTGCCTTCGATCTTCAGGCTGTCTATACCGGAATCCACCAGTTCCGGTATATGTTCGATCATGCATAAATCTTTGGAATTAAAAATATAAGTTCCCCGCTGGTTTTCATAAACCGGCATATATTCTCCGGGTCTGGATTCTTCCACCACGGAGTATTTCCATCGGCAGGGATGGGTACATGCTCCCTGATTGGCATCCCGCCCCGCCATAAAACTGCTGAGCAGGCATCTTCCGGAATAAGAAATACACATGGCCCCATGAACAAAAGTTTCAATCTCCATGTCTTCCGGAATATGCTTCCTGATTTCCTTAATCTCCTCCAAAGACAATTCCCTTGCCGTAACCACACGTTTCGCTCCCAGACCGTACCAGAAATTAAAAGTTCCGTAATTCGTATTGTTGGCCTGGGTGCTGATATGAATCTCCATATCCGGTAATATTTCTTTCGCAATAGTAAATATTGCAGGATCTGAAATGATCAGTGCATCCGGATGAACCTGTTTTAATTCTTCGAAATATTCCCTGACGCCGGGCAAATCCCTGTTATGAGCCAGTATATTCGCCGTCACATAGACCTTTACATTATGTTTATGGGCAAATTCCACACCTTCTGCCATTTCTTCCAGTGAAAAATTCTTTGCCTTTGCCCGGAGTCCGAAAGCTTCTCCGCCTATATACACGGCATCCGCACCATAGACCACCGCAATCTTTAATACTTCCAGACTGCTGGCCGGAATCAAAAGTTCAGGATGTCTCCGTTTTTTATTATCTGTTTCTAAATCGCTCATTTCAAAATCCGTCCTTTCAAATTATCTGCAGAAATCCTGTCACTTCCTTATACTCAGAGCCACTCCGTCGCCGATGGGTATAATGCTGGTTTCCAGTTCCTCCATATGCGTTACCCTGTATAAATATTCCCTCATCCTGGAATGTATGGTCCGGTTTCTGCGGTCGATCACATATCTTGATTCAATCAGTTCTCCGTCCTGAAGAACATTATCCGCAATCAGCACGCCGCCTTTCGGCATCAGTCTTAAAAGTTCTTCCAGATAATTCAGATATTGTGCTTTAGCGGCATCCATAAATACAAAGTCAAAGGATTCGTTCAATTGTTTTAATACCTCCAGGGCATCTCCTTCCATCAGATGAATCCTGTTCCCAAATCCTGACTTTTCTATATTTGCTCCGGCTATGGGGATACGTTTTTCATAATTTTCAATGGTAGTGATGGTACAGTTCTCCGGCATACACTTTGCCATTAAAATTGCCGAATATCCGATGGCGGTTCCAAGCTCCAGTATTTTTTCCGGTGATTTCATCCGAATCATCACCCTTAAAAAGCTCTCCATTTCCTTTCGGATAATCGGCACATCAGTTTTATGTGCAAATGCTTCGATTTCATCGCAGAACTCCCCATTCCCCTGTTCCAGGGAATGAAGATATGATACGATTCGTTCATTGACAATCATGTTCTATTTCTCCTCCTCTGCCGTTGTCGGTTCTTCCGAGAGGATTTCAATAATAGATTCCGCCGGCAGCGAATTATTTATTGTATATGCATACGGCTTAAATTTTGCTTCATACAGTAGTGACTGGACATAAAACACCCATTTATCCTCTGCCAGACCGGCTTCCACCGCCTTGACGGCCACATCCATGTTACTGTCGCTTTCCACGATCGTGATCACCCGATCCTCACCGGGTGCTTCCGCCATTCCCTTTTCAGAGAACACTTTTTCCCCGAATTGAAATCCTTTCACCCCCAGAACGCATAATATCACGATCAGCACCAGCCAGACTGCTGCCTTAATGGTTATCCCCAGTGTTTTTTCCGAAGTTCTTCTAAGGTTCATATCGCTCACACCTTCCTGTTTTATCACACCATCGGCAAATTTTAGTTCTACATAAAACTGATATCCACATCGATATCTTTATTTACGATTTTATTCACCTGCTGCAACATTCTGCACAGTACGATTTCCGAATCCAGATATTCTTTCACAACGGAATTCTTAAGGACATCCGAAAACTCACGCATTAGATTTGTTCTTACTTCCGAAGGATTTCCACATTCTGCACTGTGCATTTCAAAATTCCTCTTCCGGAATTCATCTGCCCGGTTTTTCAGTTCCGGCTGCTGAAGCATGGCTTCTTTCGCTGCCAGATATCTCTTATATACATCCCCGTTCATGATCAGTTCTGCCAGTTCCCTGGCCTTATTTTCTATGTCTGCCATATTTGCCATAACGCCACCATACGCTTTCCTGGATTCCGCTGTCCGGTTCCTGCTTAACCAACTTCCATAATAATCGGCAGTATCATCGGATTCCTTTTCATTTTTTTCCACAGATAATCACTGAGACTGTCTTTCACCACCATCTTAATCTTTCCCCAGTCATTGACATTTCCGTTCAGACAGTCATAAACCGCTTCGCTGACTACATGTTTCGCCTCATCGATGAGATTCTCGGATTCCCGGACGTACACAAACCCTCTGGTCACGATATCCGGACCTGCCAGCAATTGATTGCTGTATTTCTCCAGCGTCATGACAACGATTATTATACCGTTCTCTGCCAGGTTCTGTCTGTCTCTTAATACGATATTTCCAACATCGCCGACACCCAGACCGTCTACCAGGATACCGCCTGCCTGAACATGGTCCACGATCTTTGCTCCCTGCTGCCCGATTTCCAGAACATCTCCGGAAGACAATATGATGACGTTGTCCTTTTCCACGCCTACGGTCTGGGCCAGTTCTCCCTGGGCGATCAGATGTCTGTATTCTCCATGGACCGGAATGGAATACTGCGGTTTTACAAGGGAATAGATCAGCTTAATCTCTTCCTGACATGCATGTCCGGATACATGGGTATCCTGAAAGATAACATTTGCTCCCTTTCTGGTCAGTTCATTGATAACCCTGGAAACCGCTTTTTCATTACCCGGTATCGGGGTAGAACTTAAGATAACCGTATCCCCCGGATTTATCGTTACTTTCCGGTGTATGGATGCCGCCATACGGGACAAAGCAGCCATGGACTCTCCCTGGCTTCCGGTAGTGATCAGAACGATCTGTTCATCCGGATAATTTTTCATGGTTTCTATATCGATCAGCGTATTCTCAGGAATACTGATATAACCCAGTTCATCCGCGGTAGTAATGACATTTACCATGCTTCGTCCTTCAATGATAACTTTTCTGCCATACTTATAGGCAGAATTAATGATCTGCTGTACACGGTCCACATTCGATGCAAACGTTGCAATAATGATCCGGTGGGTCGCATTCTCCGCAAATATATGGTCAAAAGTCTTGCCCACTGTTTTTTCAGACATGGTAAATCCCGGCCGCATGACATTGGTACTGTCGCACATCAGTGCCAGCACGCCTTTTTTGCCCAGTTCCCCGAATCGTGTCAGGTCAATGGCATCCCCGAATACCGGTGTATAATCAATCTTAAAATCTCCGGTATGGACAATGATTCCGGCCGGAGTAAATATGGCCAGCGCCGCCGCATCCGCAATACTATGATTGGTTCGGATAAATTCAATCCGGAAACATCCCAGATTAATGGACTGTCCATATTTTACAATTTTTCTCTTTACGGATTTGGTAAGATTATGCTCTTTTAACTTACCCTCTATGATACCAAGGGTTAATTTTGTTGCATATACAGGAACATTTAACTCCGTCAGGATATACGGCAACGCCCCGATATGATCTTCGTGTCCGTGAGTGATCACAAACCCTTTTACTTTTTCAATATTATCCTTTAAATAAGTAACATCTGGAATCACCAGATCGATTCCAAGCATTTCATCGTCTGGAAATGCCAGACCACAGTCTACCACTACAATGGTATCTTCATACTCAAATGCCGTGATATTCATTCCAATCTGTTCCAGGCCGCCAAGCGGTATTATTTTTACTTTCTCTTTATTTATTTCTGTTTTCAAAATTCTGCCTCCATTTTATATATATTCTGTTATATTTTCACATTTAATATCTTTTTCCACACAAAAGTATAAGGAACCCATGAATACCGGTTCCCTGTTTAGCGTTCCAATTCTACATCGTCAAGTAATTCACCAAATATTTTTGACACGTACTCTATTTCATCATCATTTTCTACCATCTCATACCTGGCTTCCGTCTCTTCAGCCGAAGACAGGTCCTTTAATATATAGGCGGCTGCTTCTTCGGTGTCGTCGTTGTCTTCTGCCACCAAAAGATAATTGATATTATTTATCCTTGTTTCTTCAATGATATAAAAATCTATCTCTTCTCCTGTTTCCACATCGAGAAATTTAATCTTATCCTCCAAATCCGATCCTCTTTTCTTAATTCTGTTTAATATATGTTCCAGTCTGCCTCTGCTGTCCTATCCTTCCCGTTCCTCTCTGTTCTTACATGCATCCAGATATCCCTGCAGGATAAATGACGCAGCAATCTGATCCACGTATTTTTTCCGGTTTTCTCTCCGTATGCCGGCCTCCATCATCGCCCGGTCGGCAGCCACCGTAGTGAGCCGTTCATCCCATAAAACAACCGGCAGACCGGTGCGCCGTTCTACCATCTGCTTAAATTCTTCGGTTTTTTCTCCACGTTCTCCTACGGTATTATTCATATTCTTCGGATATCCAAGCACGATCTCTTCTATTTCATACTCCCGAACCAGTTCTTCAATCCTGGCAAGGGTACGGCGCAGCTTGTTCTCCTGTTCTCTTCTTATGATCTCCAGCCCCTGGGCAGTGATATGCAGCGGATCCGATACCGCTACCCCAACTGTCCTGGAGCCGAAATCCAGTCCCATCACTCTCATAACTACTTCAGCTTATTATTTATATAATAGGTCAGTGCTTCTTCAATCAGTTCATCACGTTCTACTTTCATTATAAGACTTCTGGCATTATTATGACTGGTTATGTAAGTCGGGTCTCCGGACATAATATATCCCACAATCTGGTTCACCGGATTATATCCCTTTTCCACAAGGGCTCTGTAAACACGTTCCAGAATCTGATCAACTTCAAGGGCCGTTTCAGAAGGTGCTTTAAAATATTGTGTATTACTCAGGTTGTTATTGTTCATTTTATCCTCCAAATTGCCACGTCCACTAAATATCTTTATCTATTCTAATATAAAAACTAAAATTCGGCAAGTACTATTTCTGTATTTAATAAATTCTTTATTTTTACTGTAAGGATCTTATTTGTCAGATCCTGATCCGTCAAAACTGCAGTTTTCACATATTCTTTTGTATGGCCAATAAAATATTCCTGCTCCCCGATTCTTACGGATTCTTCGAACAAAACTTCCTGTTCCGTACCTGTAAGTCTTTCCAGGTATTCTGCCCGCATTTGTTCTTCCAGCGCCGTCAACTCATCGCTTCGGGCCGCTTTTACCGAATCGGCAACCTGATGTTCCATCCCGGCTGCTTTCGTGCCTTCCCGCCTGGAGTACTTAAACACATGAATCTTGGAAAACTTCACCCGTTCTAAAAACTGTCTGGTTTCCGCAAACTCTTCTTCCGTTTCTCCTGGAAATCCTACGATCACATCAGTGGTAATGGCAGCATCCGGATAATACTTTCGTATACATTCGCATCGGTTTAAGTATTCACCGGATGTATACTTTCTATTCATCCTCTCCAGCGTTTTATCGCAGCCGCTCTGCAGCGACAGATGAAACTGCGGACAAAACGACGGGATTTTAACGACTTCCTGCATAAATTCATCGGTTATGATCCCGGGTTCCAGGGAACCGAGACGGATTCTCTTGATACCCGGATGGTTTCCGATCTCCCGGAGTACATGAACCAGTGATATCTTTTCATCTTTAAAATCCACACCATAAGAACTCAGATGTATCCCCGTCAGTACCACTTCCTGATAACCGGAAGACGCCAGACGTTCTGCTTCCTCCATGATATCCGGGAGTTTTCTGCTCCGAACCCGTCCTCTGGCATAGGGTATGATACAGTATGTACAGAACTGATTACAACCATCCTGAATTTTCATATAAGCCCTCGTATGCTCCTCCATACTGTCAATAGTCAGATATTCATAATCCGTAAGAATCCCGTTCTCTTCCACATGGATTCCCTTCTTTTTTGATATATTTCTTTCTTCTTCCATACGTTCCAGATAATCTTCAATAATATCTGCAATCTCTTTTTTCCGGTTGTTTCCCACGATAATATCCACAGAATCGTCCTGTACCAGTTCCCGTTCCGCCGCCTGGACATAACAGCCTGCTGCCACGATAACCGCATCCGGATTCCTTTTCTTTGCCTTGTGCAGCATCTGTCTGGATTTCCGGTCTGCGATATTCGTAACCGTACATGTATTGATGATATAAATATCTGCCTCTGCTCCAAACGGTACGATTTCATATCCCCGGTTCTTCAGCAACTCTGCCATTGCTTCTGTTTCATATGCATTTACCTTGCAGCCCAGATTATGCAATGCGACTTTTTTCCTCAAAATTAATTCCTCATTTCCGACTTTATTTTTCTTATAAATAAATTGTAGTTGACTTTTGCTCTCATAAAATGTAGTATATAGTTGTTAGTGGGTTTGAGTGTTACCACTATTTATAACATAAGCATTGACTTATAATCAGGAGGTATTTTTATGAAAACAGTGAAGATTTGTTTAAATTCAATTGACAAGGTTAAGGCATTTGTAAATGATATCACAAAGTTTGATTCTGATTTTGATTTAGTTTCAGGAAGATATGTTATCGATGCAAAGTCAATCATGGGAATTTTCAGTTTAGACCTTTCCAAGGATATTGACTTAAATATCCATGCAGAAGATAACATTGATTCTATTCTGGAAACATTAAAGCCTTATATTGTAGCCTAAACCATAATGCATGGTTTATGATTCCAACGATCAAATACAAATGTACATAACTGCTGTGGTGTGGTTTCATACACACCGCAGCTTTTTATTTTTCCATTCCGGATCGATCCCATCATTTCGTTATTTATTCACACCAGATCACTTCCACTGTTTCAATGGCTTTCCGTACCAGTTCCTCCATCTCTTCCCCCAGCTTTTCTTCCGAATTTTTTATATATTTCAGATTCGGCTTTGTAACCGGATGTTTTGCAACAAAGATGGTACAGCAGTCTTCATAAGGCAAAATCGATGTTTCATAGGTATCGATCTGAACCGCGATATCTACAATATCCTGTTTGTCAAAAGCTATGACCGGCCTGTATACCGGCATGGTACATACTTCGTTGGTAGTATTTAAACTCTGCATGGTCTGGCTGGCCACCTGCCCGATACTCTCTCCGGTGATCAGTCCCAGACAGCCGGACTCCTCTGCAAAATGCTGGGCTATCCGCATCATATATCTGCGCATGATGATCGTCAGTTCATCATGGGGGCATTTGTCATAGATAAACAACTGTGCATCCGTAAAATTCACTACATTTAATTTAATGGGACCGGAATATTTCGCTACTTTTTTTGCCAGATCCACGACCTTCTGCTTTGCCCGCTCGCTGGTATATGGCGGTGCATGAAAATAAGTGGCTTCCAGCGTCACTCCGCGCCTGGAGACCATATATCCTGCAACCGGACTGTCAATCCCTCCGGACAGCAGCAACATGGCTTTCCCTGCCGTCCCCACAGGCATCCCTCCTGCTCCCTTTATCGTTTCCGAATAGATATTAATCTTTTCCCGTATTTCAACACTGATTAATTTATCCGGTTTGTGGACGTCTACGCTCATTTCAGGATAAGCCTCCAAAATCCTGCTGCCCAGTTCCATATTGATTTCCGTAGAAGTCAGCGGATAATTTTTTCTGGCTCTTCTGGCGTTCACTTTAAAGGTCAGATTTTTATCCGAATACATATTATCCAGATATTTTATTACCTGCTCCGCCAGATCATCAAATCCATTATCTTCAATCTGCAGTAACGGACAGATTCCCACCAGACCAAATATCTTTGTCAATGCAGCTATCACCTCATCATAATCAAAAGCACTTTCTGCCGTCACATAGATCCTGCCGGATACCTTGGAGACCCCAAAGGTTCCGTCCACTTTACACAGTGCGGATTCGATCTGCCGGACCAGGGCATTCTCAAACAGATACCTGTTTTTTCCCTTAACACCAATCTCCGCATATTTTAATAAAAATGCTTTAAACATCTTACATTCCTCCATTTTCGATCACATCCGCAGGTCAATCGGATCACTATTTTTTTCTGATATAAAGTCTGAGTTTCGGAAGCAGTTCCCGGATCACATCCAGCGTGTAATCTATTTCTTCTCTGGTCGTAAAAATACTAAAGCTAAAACGGAGCGCAGACTCTGCTTCTTCAATGCTCAATCCGATTCCCTTCAGCGTGGCGCTTACCGTCTGTTTCTGTTTATTGCTGGAACAGGCAGAACCGGAAGATACAAATATATTCTTTTCTTCTAATGCATGTAATAATACTTCGCTGCGGATTCCCAGAAAGCTGGCATTTACAATATGGGGCGCTGAACCGGTTCCCCCCTGGCTGTTTATTTTAACATTTTCTATCTGCTGCAGCTTTTCAATAAGATGATCCTTTAATTCCTGCAGTCCGGCTCTTTTTTCTGGCAGATTCTCATATATTTCCTTTGCTGCCACGCCCAGCCCGGCGATTCCCGGAACGTTTTCCGTACCGGAACGCAGTCCTCTCTGCTGGCCGCCACCCAACAGAAGCGGCCTGATCCTGCATTTATCCCTGATATATAAAAATCCGGTCCCTTTGGGACCATGTATCTTATGACCACTCACCGACAATAAATCAATATGCTGTCTTTTCGGATAGATTTCAAATTTTCCAAAAGCCTGAATGGCATCCACATGAAACAGAATGTCCGGCTTTTTCCGCCGGATGATCTCGGCAATGCCGTCAATAGGCATGACCGAACCGATTTCGTTATTTACATACATAACGGATATCAGTATGGTATCCTCACAAATGGCATGCTCCA
Organism: uncultured Lachnospiraceae bacterium; assembly: GCA_910578175.1. Lineage (GTDB taxonomy): Bacteria > Bacillota > Clostridia > Lachnospirales > Lachnospiraceae > Bovifimicola. The sequence continues at coordinate 65,753 of CAJTPF010000009.1, read as the reverse complement.
GCTCATCCAAAGATATAACCCCAGACGCATCCACTCCCAGACTGGTTACCCGAAATCCCTGCTCTTTCAGATATTCCATGGAACTATGTACTGACGCATGCTCCACGGCCGTGGTAATGATATGCATCCCGGCCCGCCGGTTTGCCATTGCCGCTCCGAGAATGGCAAGATTATTGGATTCCGTTCCGCCGGAAGTAAAGATTATCTCTTTTTCTTCCACCTTCAGAATCTCTGCGATCATTTCTGCCGACCGTCTGATATACCGTTCCGCCTCAACCCCCCGCATATGCATGGAAGAGGGATTTCCATAATCCTCCGTCATGATTTCCACCATGATATCTTTTACATTTTCAAATACTTTTGTTGTTGCAGAATTGTCTAAATAAGCTTCCATTGATTACCTCATTCTATACGGTTTCATTGTTCCGTCCGTTTTCCAGATGATACATGATAACGGATAACAGCATTAATCCTGCCGTCTCTGTCCGCAGTATCCGTCGTCCCAGGGAAACCGGATGGATTCCATGTTCTCCTGCATAATTGACCTCCGCCTCATCAAAACCGCCTTCCGGACCGATAAAGATTCCAATGCTTCCGTTCTGACTGCTGTCACAGATTTTTTCAATGATATCCCCGGTACTCTTCATATCTTTAAAATTTTCATAAGGAATCAGGTTCCATTCCATATTTTCCGCATAAGCTACCGCCTGTTTAAACGTCATTACACCGGTAACTTCGGGAATGATTCCCCGTCGGGACTGTTTTGCAGCGCTCTCTGCAATTCCGTTCCAGCGTTTTATCTTTGCCGCTGCTTTCTTCTCATCCAGTTTCACCACGGAACGTCTGGTAGAAACGGGAACTATCTGATACACACCCAGTTCCACCGCCTTCTGGATGATCAGCTCCATCTTGTCGCTCTTGGGAAGTCCCTGAAATAAATATATTTTTGTGCAAAGTTCAGTTCCTTCAAAGGGGGTCTCCGTAATCTCCGCAAGAACCGTACCATCTTTTTCCAACGATGTTATCCGGCACATGTAATCATGTCCCTGTCCGTCGCTGACCAGCATGTCCTCTGACACTTTCATTCTCAGTACATTCCGAATATGATTTACATCGCCGCCCCGGATTACGATTTCTTTCTCCGCTTCGTTCACCTGGGAAGGATCAACAAAAAAATGATGCATGGTATTCCTCATTTCTGGCAATTTTATGAATTTTCCTTATGATCTTACATATGCTACCGGACTCTGACTGCCGTTACGTTTACCCAGTCCTTCTGTCTGGTAATCTCTTTCAGTTCCAACATTGGATTTTCACGAATCGCAGCCACCACATCTGCTTCCCTGGTATCAATGATTCCGGATGTAATAAATAAGCCGCCCACCTTCAGATGAGGCGCCACGATCCGGGATAAGGGAATGATCACATCTGCAAGAATATTCGCCGTCACAATATCATAACAGTCATAACCGGCCCGTTCCTGTAATTCTTTATCTTCAAGAATATTTCCTTCGAGAAACGCAATCCGTTCCGTCACATGATTCACTTCGGCATTTTCCGCGGAAGCCTTTACTGCTGCCTTATCAATATCAATCCCCAGCGCCTCGGAAGCCCCCAGTTTTCTGCCGATAATGGTCAAAATCCCGCTGCCGCATCCGATATCCAGCAGCCTGGAATCCGCCGTGATATATTTCCGAAGCTGCCGGATACAGAGCTGGGTGGTTTCATGCAGTCCGGTGCCGAAGGCGGTTCCCGGATCTATTTCGATCACCATTTTATAATCCTCCGGGTTGTCAGCCGGTTCCCAGGTAGGTTTGATCAGAATATCATCCACGGAAAAAGGCTTAAAAAACTGTTTCCAGTTATTGACCCAGTCTTTATCCTCCGTAATGGATTCTTCTATGCTGCCTTCTCCCACCACGGTAAAACTCCTCAGTTCTTCCAGACCTGCCCGGATATCCTGAAGTGTCCTACCGACTTCTTCCTCTGACACATCCGAATCCATATAAAATAGAATCCTGGCCCTTCCGTCGTCATCCTGAGGGGCCGGGAGAATATCCACGAACATGGCATTCTTATCCTCTTCCGATAATGGCTTCCGATCTTCTATCTCAAAACTGTCAATGCCGTTTTCCGACAGCATGCCAATAACAAAATCCGTTGCTTCCGTCGTTGTGTTAAGGGTAAATTTTCTCCACTGCATGGGGGCTCCTCTCTAATATCCGAAATTTAATACACTTGCAATATCATAACATAAAATCGGGATAAAGTCGATATCTTAACGTGTTTTGTTGAAATTCTGTGGGGATAACAAATTTTATATATTTATTGGCCGTCCGGATGCAGTAATTCCCGGCAAAACCTGCCACACTGTGACAGGCTTCGCCGGGAATCGATGCGTATCGCTGGCCAATATTACATTCCAGACAATTTTAATCTAATCAAAAGAGTCTTTAATTTTATCAAACAGCCCCTTTTTCTTTTTTCCTTCTTCTTTACCGCCCTTCTCCTCTTTTCCTTCCTTGCGGTTTTCTTTTCCAACGTTCAGACTTCCGCCCATGGCATCGTCAAAAGCCCGCAGCGCTTCTTTCTGTTCATTGGTCAGCCGTTCCGGTACCTGTATGACCAGTGTTACGATATGGTCACCCCGGATGGATTTATTTCTCAGGGTCGGGATACCTTTTCCTCTCAGTCTGACTTTGGTACCGGTTTTTGTTCCCGGTTTTATGTTAAAGAGAACTTCTCCGTCAATGGTCCTGATACGGATATCTCCTCCCAGAGCTGCCTGGGCAAAAGTTATCGGCGACTCTGAGTAAACGGTATAATCCTGTCGTTCAAATACCGGATGACGGGAGATCACAACTTCTACCAGCAGGTCCCCGCGCTCACCACCGTTTACTCCCGGTTCTCCTTTATCTCTGATCTTAATGCTCTGTCCGTTATCAATTCCGGCCGGAACCGTAATTTGTATCTTCTTTCTGACACTCTTATAACCGGTGCCATAACAATCCGGACATTTATCTTTGACGATCTTGCCTTTTCCTTTACAATCCGGACAAGACTGTACATTCCGGACCATTCCAAACAGGGACTGTTGTGTATAGACCACCTGTCCCTTACCACCGCATTTCGGACAGGTTTCCGGTGTGGTTCCGGCTTTTGCACCGCTTCCATGACAGGTGGCACATTCTTCTTTCAAAGTGATATCGATTTCTTTTTCACATCCAAAAGCCGCTTCTTCAAAAGTAACGCGGATACTGGTCCTTAAATTCGCACCTCTCTGAGGACCGTTATTATTTCTACGGCTTCTTCCGCCGCCAAACATACCTCCGAAGATATCCCCAAAGATATCTCCCATATCGTCAAAATTAAAATCAAAGCCGCCGGCTCCGCCTCCTGCTCCGCCTTCAAAAGCTGCATGGCCAAACTGGTCATATCTCTGTCGTTTTTCAGCATCACTTAAGACTGCATAGGCTTCGCTTGCTTCTTTAAATTTTGCCTCAGCCTCTTTATCTCCGGGATTGGTATCAGGATGATACTTTTTTGCGAGTATACGGTAGGCTTTTTTTATCGCTGCATCATCTGCGTTCCTGTCAACGCCCAGCACTTCATAGTAATCTCTTTTATCTGCCATAATAATTCCCCTGACTATAATAATATAATGTAATACGTGCAAAGTCTGACTGTTTACCAGCCAGACTTGCACCCTTGTTAAAAGTCCATAAAACGCTTTATTAATTAAACTTCTTTATAATCACCGTCTACTACATCGTCGCCGTATGAATTATCCTGCTGACTACCGCCCATGTCGGCTCCGCCCATATCCGGACCTGCGCCTCCTGCTCCCTGTGTCTGCTCATACATTTTAGCAAATAAGGTCTGGGCACCTGTCATTAATTTTTCCTGCGCCGCCTTAAGATCCGCTACCTGAGCCTCAGTCATATCTTCCGGACTGGTCTTTTCCACAAGTTCCTTTAATGCATTCAGATCTGCTTCAACCGATGCTTTTTCACCCGGATCTAACTTATCGCCTGCTTCATCTAACGCTTTCTGTGTCTGGAATACCATGGAATCCGCATCATTTCTCGCATCTATGGCTTCCTTGCGCTTCTTATCCTGTGCTTCGTATTCCGCAGCTTCCTTCACTGCCTTCTCAATATCCGCATCAGACATGTTGGAACCTGCAGTAATGGTAATATGCTGTTCTTTTCCGGTACCTAAATCTTTTGCCGATACGTTTACGATACCATTTGCATCGATATCGAATGTAACTTCAATCTGCGGTACGCCCCGTCTTGCAGGAGGTATTCCGTCCAGACGGAACTGTCCGAGACTCTTGTTATCTTTTGCAAACTGTCTTTCACCCTGAAGAACATTGATATCAACTGCACTCTGGTTATCTGCAGCAGTTGAGAATATCTGGCTCTTTCTGGTCGGTATCGTAGTATTTCTTTCGATCAGTCTGGTAGCTACGCCGCCCATGGTCTCAATACTTAAGGAAAGCGGAGTTACATCCAGCAGCAGGATATCTCCGGCGCCTGCGTCCCCGGCTAATTTACCGCCCTGAACGGAAGCTCCTATCGCAACACATTCATCCGGATTCAGGCTCTTGCTTGCTTCTTTGCCGATTAACTGCTTTACTTTTTCCTGAACAGCCGGGATACGTGTAGATCCGCCGACTAATAATACTTTTGCAATATCTGATATATTAAGTCCTGCATCTTTTAACGCGTTGTTCACAGGAATAACGGTTCTTTCAACCAGATCATGGGTCAATTCATCAAACTTAGCCCTTGTAAGGGTCATGTCGAAATGCTTCGGATCACCATCGACCGCCGTAATAAACGGAAGATTGATATTGGTGCTGGCAGCAGAAGATAATTCCTTCTTTGCCTTCTCTGCTGCTTCCTTTAATCTCTGTAACGCCATCTTATCTGTCGATAAGTCTACACCTTCCGCTTTCTTAAATTCAGCTATCATATAATCCGTGATATGCTGGTCAAAATCATCGCCGCCTAAGAATGTATCACCGTTTGTTGCCAGAACTTCAATTACTCCGTCGCCGATTTCAATAATGGATACATCAAACGTACCGCCTCCAAGATCATAAACCATGATCTTTTGCTCTTTTTCATTATCCAGTCCATAAGCAAGAGCGGCAGCCGTCGGCTCATTAATAATTCTCTTGACATCCAGACCTGCGATCTTACCGGCATCTTTGGTTGCCTGTCTCTGTGCATCATTAAAGTAAGCAGGAACCGTGATAACCGCCTCTGTTACGGTCTCTCCCAGATAACTTTCCGCATCTGCCTTTAACTTCTGGAGTACCATGGCGGAAATCTCCTGCGGAGAATATTTTTTATCATCGATGGTTACTTTATAATCAGAACCCATATGTCTCTTGATCGATGATATCGTATTTTCTGCATTTCTGACTGCCTGACGCTTTGCAGGGTCACCTACCAGCCTTTCACCGGATTTTGTAAATGCCACGATTGAAGGAGTTGTTCTTAATCCTTCCGTATTCGCAATAACTGTTGGCTTTCCGCCTTCCATCACTGCCACACATGAATTGGTGGTACCTAAGTCAATACCTATAATCTTACTCATAATAAATGTCCTCCTAAATATTTTAATTTTATCCTGATATATCCTGACAGGCAGGTTGAAACTATCGTTTTAAATCTTAAATCATATGGTTTTAATTTGCCACCTTAACCATACTATGACGTACTACGGATTCTTTATACATATATCCCTTTTGAAGTACCTCGATCACTTCATTATCCCCATAAGCTTCATCTTCAATATGCATAACCGCATTATGGAGATTCGGATCAAATTCTTTGCCCTCCGCTTCAATCTCACTGACACCACAGTCATTTAATGTAGTGAGAAGCTGTTTATAAATCTTATCCATCCCTTCTGCAAACGGTGTATTCTTTTCCTCTTCCGAAACAACTTTAAATCCTCTTTCAAAATTATCTACAACCGGCAGTATCTTTCTAATAATATCTTTCGCTCCGATCTCATACATGGAAGCCTTTTCTTTTTCGGTACGTTTACGGAAATTATCAAACTCGGCAAAGGTTCTCTTATATTTATCCGTCAGCTCCTCGATCAGTTCATCTTTTTTATCTTTTTTCTTATCTTTTTTAAAGAATCCTTTTTTCTCAGCTTCTTTGGAATCAGCTGTCTTTCCGTCTGCTTCTTCCATATCCTCCTGCATATCTCCGGATCCTTCATTCGATCCGTCTGCTTCGGTTTCTGACTCCTGATCTACCGGTCCTTCATTCTTCATAGTTTCTTCAATCTCTTGATTCTCATTCATTTTACTATCTGCCAATATCTTTACCACCTTTCCATTCTATCTGTATGTTATGACTGCAAATCTCAACAATTCTTTAATTTTGTTTTTTAAATGCTTCATCCAGTTGTGTTTTTACAGTCTTCAGTGTTTCCACTACTTTTTCATAATCCATCCGCTTCGGACCGATTATACCGATCGTTCCCTGGACCCCTTCTTCAATTTCATAAGTGGCAGTAACGACGCTGCAATCTTTCATCGTCTGAACCGGAGTTTCATTTCCAATATATACCTGTATTCCATTGCCTTCTGAATGTTCCATAGTATCAATAACCAGATCCGTAAGCATTTTTTTCTCTTCAAATGTACTGATAATCTCCCGGGCTTTGGTATTATCACTGAGCTCCGGATATTTGAATATATTGGTAGCCCCGCTGGTATATATTTTTAATTCTTCATCACCCGCCAGCGCTAATCCAACCGCATCAATGATATCTCTTACCAGTTCCATCTGCTCCATTGCCTGGCCTGTCATATTTGATATGATACCGATATTCATATCTTCCAGTGTCAGCCCGTTCAGACTGCTGTTAAACAGAATATTCAGCTTCAGCAGTATCTCGTTATCAATTTCTTCTCTCAACGGAATGATCCGGTTTCGGATGATATTTCCTTCCAATACAACCACACATAACAGTTTATCTTCTTCCAGCATGGACAATTGAATAAATTTCAGTTTTTTGGAATTGCTCAGTCTTGGTGCACTGATCATAGTTGCATAATTTGTATTGTTTGCAAGAAGCTTCGCCGTATTCTGCAGAAGTTCTTCCACCTTTTCCACCTTTTCCACCAGAAAATCCTTCATGTCTTCCAGGCCTTTTTCTTTCTCATTCAGTTCAGACATCTTCTGTTCCATCATATCATCCACATATAAACGATATCCTTTATCAGACGGTATCCGTCCTGCTGATGTATGGGGCTGTAAGATATAGCCCATTTCTTCCAAATCAGACATTTCATTCCGGATCGTTGCGGAACTCAGTTTCAGATCAGTGTCCTTGGAAATTGTTCTGGAACCTACAGGTTCTCCTGTTTCAAGGTAATTTTGAATAATAGCCTTTAATATTTTAAGTTTTCTATCATCAAGTTCCATGCACACCTTTCCTTTCTCTGATGTCCCAAACATGAGTCTGATGGTTTCATACTTAGATTTTTTGTTAGCACTCACCTTGAAAGAGTGCTAATTTCTATTACATAAAATAGCACTCCTAAATCAATTTGTCAATATCTATTTTGAATTTTTAAAAAAATTTATTATCTTCTTATAAAGATTTCCTTTTTCACTTATATAAATTAAACTCTCACTGTTTTCCGGTACTTCCGATCCCTCCCCTGTTTTCACCTTTCAGCGCTTCCACTTCCTCAAACTCTATCTTCGGCTGGTGTTCCATGATCCGGAACTGACAGATCCGGTCATTTACCTCTATTACCGTATCCCGCATGGCAATCGCCGGAAAATAAAACCAGTCCCGGGGTCCGCAGTAACTCTCGTCCACAACTCCCACGGAATTTGCCTGTATGATTCCGAAATTCTTATATGTGCTGCTCCGCGGTGCAATATGCGCTTCATATCCGTCCGGAAGCTGCATTGCTATGCCAAGATGAATTAATTTAAACTCTCCTTTTTTCATTTCCACATGTTCTGCAGACCTCAGATCGATCCAGTCGGACTTTCCGTCTATGTACCTCAGTCGTTCTATTTCATCACTTAAATATTGAATCATTATTTTTTTCATACTTTTTATATTATTCCTTTCCATTTAATATGTTATGATCGTGAAGCCTCCATTCTGTATCAATGCGTTTCACAGTTTTATACAACTTTTTAAGCCTTCCCAATTATAGCATATACAGGTTGAAAGAAAAAGACATCATTCCCTGACTATCGTATTATTTATAATGGTACAAAACACTTTTACAATTCTTTTAATTATGTTATAATCGACCATGATTTATTATCGCGTTTAAAAAAAATCTATAACAATCAGATACCATACAGGAAAGGCAGGAATTTATTATGAAATTATGGGGCGGACGTTTCACCAAAGAAACCAACCGGTTAGTTCATAACTTTAACGCATCTATTTCATTTGACCAGAAATTTTACAGACAGGATATCCGGGGAAGTATAGCCCATGTTACCATGCTGGCAAAACAGGGGATCATCTCGGAAACAGACCGTGATACCATCATAAAAGGTTTAGAAAGTATCTTATCCGATATTGAAAACGGAACGCTTTATTTCTCCCCGGAATCTGAGGATATCCACAGTTTTATAGAACAAAACCTGATCGAGCGTGTAGGAGAAGCCGGCAAACGATTACATACAGGTCGCAGCCGAAATGACCAGGTAGCGCTGGACATGAAACTTTACACCAGGGATGAACTGGATGAAATCGACGGTTTACTGAAAAATCTTCTTACTTCCATTTTAAAAGTCATGGAAGAACATTTGGAAACATATATGCCGGGATTTACCCATTTACAAAAAGCGCAGCCCATTACTCTTGCACACCACTTCGGTGCTTATTTTGAAATGTTCCGCCGGGACCGGAGCCGGATTTGTGACATCCGATCCAGAATGAATCTCTGCCCGCTGGGTTCCGGCGCACTTGCCGGTACCACTTATCCGCTGGACAGGGATTATACCGCTTCCCTTCTGGAATTTGACGGTCCGACACTAAACAGCATGGATTCCGTATCGGACAGGGATTACCTGATCGAACTGCTTTCGGCTTTATCTACCATTATGATGCATTTAAGCCGGTTCAGCGAGGAGATCATTATCTGGAATTCCAATGAATACCGTTTTGTGGAAATTGACGATTCTTACAGTACCGGCAGCAGTATCATGCCGCAAAAGAAGAATCCCGATATTGCAGAACTGGTACGTGGTAAAACAGGACGCGTATACGGAGCCCTCATGTCACTGCTTACCACGATGAAAGGGATTCCTCTGGCATATAATAAAGATATGCAGGAAGATAAAGAACTGTCTTTTGATGCCATCGACACGGTAAAAGGATGTATAACTTTGTTTACGGGAATGATAGATACCATGAAATTTAACTCATCGGTAATGGAAACCAGTGCCAAAAACGGATTTACCAATGCCACGGATGCAGCAGATTATCTGGTGAATCACGGCGTACCGTTCCGTGATGCCCATGGGATCGTTGGGCAGCTCGTACTGTTCTGTATAGAAAAAAATATTTCTCTGGATGATATGTCACTGAAAGAATTTCAGGCAATCAGTCCCGTATTTGAAGAAGATATCTATGAAGCCATCCGCCTGAAAACCTGTGTGGAAAAACGGACGACCATCGGAGCTCCCGGTAAGGAAGCCATGAGCCGGGTCATTGAAAACTGCAAAGAATACCTGAATCTGTAATAAAAAAGGACAAGAGGCAGAAATCCTGCTTACTCTTGTCCCTTTTCTTTTACTTCTCCAAATGCACTACCAGCTGATCAAAAGGAATCTCAATTCCTTTTTCATCAAAGGTCTTTTTAATCCCTTCCGTCAGATCGAACTTAACGCTCCAGTAATCGGATGTCAGACACCATACCCGCAGACCCAGCGTTACCTGACTGGAATCCAGATTGCTGACAAAGGAAAATATTTCCTCCTCTTTTAATACAAGAGCATGGTTCTTTGCAAGATTTTCCATTTCCGCTTTTGCTTCTGAAATATCAGCGGAATAGCTGATACCAGCTTCAATATCCACCCGTCTCTTTTCAAAAGCCGATGCGTTGGTAAGACTGCTGTTTGACAGTGTTCCGTTCGGAATTACAACTTTTTTGTTATCTGGCGTGACCAGCGTTGTATAACAGATGTCAATCTGCTGGACAGTTCCTTCCATACCGGAACCGCTTTCCGAAATATAATCGCCTACCTTAAAAGGTTTCATAAGGAGAATCAGCACACCGCCGGCAAAATTGGACAAACTGCCCTGAAACGCCAGACCCAGAGCCAGACCTGCCGAACCGATAACGGCTATAAAAGAGGTGGTCTCTATTCCCAGCTGGCCGCATATGGTAATGGACAGTATCACAAATAAAATGGTTTTGATCAGTGAAAGTAAAAATTTCTTTACACTGACCTCCATATTGGCCTTATCAAAAAACTTGTTACATATTTTCAATAAGCACCGAATCAGTAGTTTCCCAAAACCAAATATAACAATGGCTATCAGAATGTTAATTCCAAAATTAATAATGGAAGGCAGCATATTTTCCAAATGGTCTAAAAACTGATTGGCCTTTTCAACCGTTTCCTTTAATGACTCGCCGATGACTTCTGTGACTGGCTCTGTGGTTCTGTCCGCTGAAGCCTCTGCTATAGCGACTGTTGTTTTTAAAATACTATCCGCCAGTATCATCTGAATAATATCCTTTCTTCTATTGTATTTCTTTTGATTCTGGTTTCGACTTTATATCTGGTTTTTTCGGTTCTTTTTTCGTTTCCGTTTTTTTAGATTCTTTTTTTGGTTCCGCCTTTACGATTTCCGGCTTCTGCTCTGCCGGTTTCACTTCTGCCTGTTCCGGCTTCAACCCAACCGCTGTTGCTGCTTTCTTTTTTGTCGTTGTTTTTTTATCCGCAGACTTTATCCCGGAACCCTTTTTGTCTTTAGCCGTCGTCTTGGAAGCAGTCTGTTTTTTCGCCGCATTGGCCTTGGCCTCTTTGTTTCCCGCCAGTTTTTCATCCGCTCTGGAGAATTTTAATATTACGACACTCAACCCCGGAACATTGATACGAATGGATTCTTCCCTGCCGTCACATTCATCTGTCTTGGATTGCTTTAGTCTTGGATTGGTAAATCCGCTGCCTCCGAAAGCAACGTTATCGGAATTAAAGATTTCCTTATATTTTCCTCTTTTTGGTACTCCGATCTTATAATCGCTCCGGTCTACCGCATCAAAGTTGCAGACGATCAAAAGCATATCATCCTCTTTTACATTTTTCTTATCATAATTAATTCCTTTTCGAACAAACGTAAGAATACTTTCTCTTGCAGATATATTATTAATCCATTCAAAGCCTTCACTGTCGTCATCCAGTTCATAGAGCGACGGCTCACTTACATAAATATCATTTAATTTCTTTACACATTCGTTGATCTGTTTGTGTTTTTCCGTATCTGACAGTTCCGGACTGAACTGTCCGTCCGGTTTCCACTCACCATACTCCGCCAGATCCTGTCCCATGAACAGCATCTTTTTACCCGGATGTACCATTGCATAGGCAAGGGCAAGCCTCAGACCGGCATATTTTCTTTCTTCGGTATCTCCGGTCATTCTTCCGATCAGTGAAGATTGTCCGTTAATAAATTCCACACTCGGGAATCCTACTATAAAATCATCACTATACTGGTAAATCATGCTTAAAGATAATTCATTATAATGACTTTCACGAAGATATGGCGGAACTGCAAGATAATTCAGGAAATCTTTTCTCCACTCTTCATTCCATTTTAGATCAAATCCCAGACAATCCTCATCTACAATACCTGTCATCTTCGGATAACCCGAATTATCTTCGGCAATGGTTATCACACCTTTTTCCACTTTGTGGATAATGGAATTAAAATGCTTGATAAACTCAATAGCTTCCAGATTTTCATTTCCACCATAAATATTCGGTATCCACTCTCCCGGTTTTCTGTCATAATCCAGATACAGCATGGCAGCTACTTTTGCCATTTTCAAACCATCCGCATGATACTTCCGGATCCACATAAATGCATTTCCGATCAGATAGCTGGTAACCTCCGGTCTGGCGTAGTTAAACATATAAGTTCCTGTTCTCGGATTGATTCCTTTCTTCGGGTCCATATGTTCATAGAGACCGGAACCGTCGAAACATTTCATCCCGCTCTCATCCGATGCAAACTGATACGGTGTAAAGTCAAAGATCACACCGATCCCCCGGGTATGCATATAATCCACAAATGCCATCAGTCCTTCCGCATTTCCGTATCTGGCTGTGGGAGCATAAAAGTTAGTGGTTTCATATCCCAGAGAAGCTTCGTTTGTATATTCCGAAAGCGGCATAAGCTGAATATGCGTATATTTCATCTGTTTCACATAATCCGCAATATCCCTGGCTGCCTGCTCATACTGAATAATTCCGTCTTTTGCAAAATTGCCGAGATGAATCTCATAAATATTCAGAGGCATGGAAGAAACATCCTGTTTTCCGCGTTTCGTCATCCAATCCTTATCATTCCACTGATATCCGGACTCCATTGCAGCCGATACGACCGATGCATCTCCCGGCTGCTGTTCCATGGCAAACGCATAAGGATCCGTTTTTAAAAGATTTTCTCCGCCCTTTTTCTTTATTTCATATTTATATAAAGAACCGACGCCGGCTTCTGGTACAAAGATCGTAAAAATACCCGTATCCTCCACCCTGTTCATCTGGTGAAGCCTTCCGTCCCAATGATTAAAATCCCCCACCACACTGACACGAACCGCATATGGCGCCCATACGGCAAATCTCACACCTTCTACCCCGTTAATCTTCATCGGATGAGCTCCCAGAACTGTATATGCATCATAACCGATGCCGGCATTAAACTTTCTGATTTCCTTCATCGGAAGATCCGGCTCAAATGCATAGGCATCATAGCGTTCAATCTTTTCTTCTCCGTATGTGACGGCCAGTTTATAATCCAACGCCTTTTTCCCATCGATCAGCACCGCATAAAAGCCTGCTTCATCCATTTTCTGCATTTCATAATACTTTCCTCCGGTTTTTACTTCAGCTTTGTCCGCATCCGGAAGAAATGCCTGTATCAATACCCCATGCTCTGTCACGGTCTGTCCCAGAACATCCGATGGATTATCGATATCCGTATATTCAATTCCCTCAATGACCGGCCAGTTCATCATTCCATACAGTAATTCGCTCATAATAGCACCAATGTGTGTCAATGATTATAGTGACACTCATTTATCCTTTCTTTTTTATTTTTGTTAAAAGAATCCCAGAATCTGTCACCCGGGGTTACAGCTTCTACGATCATCCGATATTTCTTCCTGTTTTTCTTAATCATTATCTCATATTTTTCATGCTATTTCAAGAAGTATCGCTTGAGATTCCCATTCGAAATTCCATCGCCCCATTCCTATCATTTTCTACAAAGAAACGTATTTATTTCCCCCTCCATACTAAAATGTGCCTGCACCCTCCTTGCAATAATAGACCATTCATGCTAAAATTCATCAATACGATATAAAGTTGAACGGAAAGGATGCAAAACATTGATTAACGAAATTTATTTATTGATTAAAGGATTCCTGAATCAGACAAAGAAAGACAGTGTCAGTGCCTTTTCTGCCCAGGCTGCATTTTTTCTTATTTTATCCGTCGTTCCTTTTTTTTCCCTTCTGCTTACACTGGTACAGTTTCTTCCGATCAATAAGGCAGAAATCCTCACGACCGTGGTTGATATCATGCCTGCTGCGTTTGAGCCGGTTGTTTCCACCATTATTGACGAGTTATTTAATCAGAGTACCGGCGCCGTAATTTCCATTTCCGCTTTAATCGCTTTATGGTCTGCCGGAAAAGGCGTTATGGCTATCATCAGGGGATTGAATTCCGTCTATCACGTAACGGAAAAACGTAATTATTTTGTCCTTAGGATCGTATCCGCTGTCTATACCATATTATTTATCTTTGCACTGGTATTATCGTTGCTGCTGTTGGTATTCAGCAATTCCATTTATAAATTTTTAAAGAAACACATACCTGTCATTGCCGAATTTACAAATGTATTTTTTAACCATAAAATCATCCTTTCCCTTGGAATTTTGATCATCGTATTTATATTTATTTACCGTCTGGTACAGGATACCCATTCGGATTCGGCATTATTTGTCGTACCCGGAGCATTGATTTCCTCGGTCTCATGGGTGGTATTTTCCTATGCCTTCTCATTATATATTGATAAATTCAGCAACTTTTCATACACATACGGAAGTTTATCAACCATAGTGATCGCCATGCTCTGGATTTATATCTGTATGTATATTCTCTTTATCGGTGCAGAAATCAACCAGTATTTCCGCCTTCATTTTAAAATGGCTTATAAATATTTCCGGAAACGCAGAAAAAGTATCAGACAACAGACCCGGAAATAGCACCGGCGGTATTAGCCCAGATATGCCTCTGATAAAACCACTTCTATTCCCGGATAAAAGAAACCAAGGATGCTCTTATAATCCATTCCCTGTTCGATCATTTTCTTAACAGCTGTCTGGCTCATGCCCGCCCCATGTCCGTAACCGCCTCCGTATATCTCAAATGAATTGCCGTCCGCCCCTTTATTTATGGCAAAAAAGGCGCTTGGCAGCGTAGTAAAATGATCAATGACCGAACCATCGTTCCGCACGATATCATTTCCGTAAGGATTAAAGATCTTACGGATATTTCCCTGTTTAATAATCTTGACTTTTCCTTTCTCGCCGGTAATGATCATCTCTTCAATAATTCCTCCGGCGCCCCGTTTTGTAACCGATATATCCGACACCCGTCCCACCGAACGGACCGGTACGCTTTCAAACTCACCGGAAGCACCGGCGGTCAGTACCTGATTTTCATTGGCACAATATAAGGAATATAATATGTGGTTGACGCTGTTGGATATGGTTTCAATACTCAGGGTCACATTCCACCGGTACCAGACGGAATCCATATCGAAGTTCTCCGGCTTCTGCTTGATAAATTCTGTAAATACATCATTATTCATTAAATCCGGCATTTCTTGGGAAGTATTTAAATATTTTGCCCTGATATACGGAATATCCGTATCACTCCATACCGTTCCGTTTGTGGTACATCCGCAGGAGGTTGCATAAAAATATGCGGTAACCACTTCTCCGTTAAAATTCATGACCATTCCCCTGGTAGCATCCACTGCGGATATAGAATTTTCGGTTTCCGCCGTATTGTTATATACCTGATATGTGGTACTGTCATCCACATGGGCGCCGTATTTTGCCAGTCTGCTGCCGGTCATATGGCTGATGGCATAACTTCTGGCACATACAGCCTGAACCTTTAAAGCTTCTACCCCGTAAGAGGACGGCATTTCACTGGGTACCACGGAATACAGATATTCTTCTACCGAAACTTCATTGATCAAAATCAGCCGTCCTTCATACGCCGATATCTCCAGACTTCCCCTATACTGCGGATTTTGGGCATTTCTGCTTAAAGATACCACCTTTAATCTGGCATTTTTATCTGTGGGTACAATTTTAATTCTGCTGTATTTTAAAATTTCATTGTCCGGATCAATACTCAGAACATCCCCTGCTTTATAGGAATGTACGACTTCATTCCCAGATAACAAGCCGTCAGCTTCTCCTTCTTTTGCCGCTTCGTTAAATATAAGATTAAAATCACTCTGACAGGTGATGGTCACAATATCATGAAACATATCTGCATATCCGCTGCTGTTCAGCAACACCCTGATATTTGCCGACTGTATCACTCCATGTACGATCGCACCGCTTATTTCCCTGTCTGCCACTACAAAACTGATATTACTGCTGCCCACCACAATATCTGATATACTTCCCGGCACGAAGCTCTCCGTTTTATACACACGTACGGAAGGGGAAACGGGTATTTTTCCAAATCCCTCCAGTTCAACTGTATCTTCCGATATACTCAGTACCTTTGCGGATATTTTTTCTCTCTTCAGTCTTAACTCCCGGACATTTCCCTGCTCCATAACAATATCCGCCAGTACGTTCTCCAAAACCGCGTTTTCGGAACCACCCAGTCCCCTGACCTCAAACTTCCGTTCCACACCGAACAGCTGAACCGTAATGGTATCACCTTCGGTTTTCTTGATCAGAATATTTTGAAATCCTGCTTCTTCGTCTGTCTTCATTACAAAAAGTATAATATTATCACGATGAATAAACGAAATCTTTTTATCCGTCAGTGCCGGCTCCGACGCCCTGTATTGATATTTCCCTCCGTCACTGACCAGCTCTCCGGATTCCCGGTTCCAGTCATAAACGGATACTTCTCCTTTCCCGCAGACCCCGGAAAGACCGGTCGCCTGTCCCAGCAGCAGCAGAATCTCACCCCACACTTCCCTGCTGATAAATCCTGCCTCCGACGCCTGTATGATCTGCTCTTTATATTCCTTTGAAATCTGCAGATGATCCAGTAATTTTGAGATTTTTTCCGGAGTGACTATATCCTCCGGCTTACCGTCAAAAGAGCGGGCATTTACATAATCCTCCACATCATACAGGCGATTGATGCTGTCCGCCGCTTCTCCGACCGGAACCACATCCGATCCCTTTCCGCTGTAAGATTTTTCCTTTTTTTCAAACTGCAGCATAACTGCCAGCAATATGCCCAGCATAAAAAATATAAGGATAATGGTAGCCCTTATTCTTGATTTCATAAACTATCTCCATTCTCATTACTATGTATAATCAGGATCTATTTAAAATTTCCTATATTTGCTTTTGACCTGTATTACATAATGTATGTCTACAACCGGAAAACTATACGTTTTATTTAAACGGATTTCCATATAAAAAAGCAACACATAAGTGTTGCTTTTTTATGACCCAAAATGCCGGCTTCTGCAGTTTTGATTCCTAGCCAGGCTAGGTGGGTTTCCGCATACAGGCTTCTGCCGTCCGCTCAAACGGCGGCTTGACATCTACCTGAAAATCTAGGAGTCCCTGTTCAAAAATGTAGGTTCAAAAAAACAGAAGTTGTCGTACATCCCAGGCAAATCAGATATACTAATCTTGTAATTAGTATACTCTATTTTATGTGATTTTTCAATAAAAAATTCTGCAAATCCAAATGTTTTTTAGTCAATTTCTTCCAAATTCAGATAACACCAATCCCGGATTGCGTTCCATTACCATATTGACACTCCAGGGATTGATAAATAGCAGTAACGGATTATCTTTCAAATCTTTTATCTTTTTCATATCCGATGTTCCGGTAATCTTATTCACATCAATATCCCTGCTTTCGATCCAGCGGATATGTTCATACGGTAACTGCTCCAGCCGGATTTCCACATTATATTCATTCTCCAGTCGGTATTTCAGGACATCAAACTGAAGAACGCCTACCACACCCACAATGATCTCCTCCATACCAGCATTAAATTCCTGGAAAATCTGTATGGCGCCTTCCTGTGCGATCTGATTGACACCCTTCACAAACTGTTTTCGTTTCATGGTATCCATCTGGCGTACTCTGGCAAAATGCTCTGGTGCAAATGTCGGAATTCCTTCAAACTGAAATTTCTCTCCGGAGTTGGTCAGTGTATCGCCAATGGAAAAAATACCCGGATCAAAGACACCGATGATATCGCCGGCATATGCTTCTTCTACAATATGCCGCTCCTGTGCCATCATCTGCTGGGGCTGTGACAGTTTTACCTTTTTTCCTCCCTGTACATGATTTACATCCATTCCTGCTTCAAATTTTCCGGAACAGATTCTCATAAATGCGATCCTGTCCCGGTGGGCCTTATTCATATTGGCCTGAATCTTAAACACAAAGGCAGAAAAACTCTCCTGAAACGGAGTAATTTCACCGATATCCGAGTTTCTTGGCAACGGCGAAGTCGTCATGGTAAGAAAATGTTTCAAAAAATTTTCAACTCCAAAATTGGTCAACGCAGAACCAAAAAATACCGGCGTCAGATCTCCAGCCCGGACTTCCTCCAGATCAAATTCCGCGCTGGCGCCATCCAACAGCTCTAAATCCTCCATCAGTTTATCATATAATTCATTCCCCACATGGGAGATCAGTTCATCATGGTTGGAATCCGAAACCTCTAGCCTGCTGGTTTCCACCTGTTTCTGACCGTTCATGGCTGCCTGAAAAGTTGTCACACAGTTCTCTTTTCTCTCATAAACGCCTTTAAAACTCTTGCCTGAACCGATCGGCCAGTTAATGGGACAGGTGCGGATTCCCAGCACCTTTTCAATATCCTCCAATAAATCATAGGGATCGTTGGCTTCCCTGTCCATTTTATTTATAAACGTGAAGATCGGAATATGGCGCAAAACACATACTTTAAATAATTTAATCGTCTGCTTTTCCACACCTTTGGAAGCATCGATGACCATAACAGCAGAATCCGCCGCCATCAGGGTTCTGTAAGTATCCTCCGAAAAGTCCTGATGCCCCGGCGTATCCAGAATATTAATACAGTAACCGTCATAATTAAACTGCAGAACCGAGGAAGTAACGGAAATACCTCTTTCTTTTTCAATCTCCATCCAGTCGGAAACTGCATGTTTTGCCGTTTTCTTTCCTTTAACGGAACCTGCGAGATTTATCGCCTTTCCGTACAGCAGAAACTTCTCTGTCAGTGTGGTTTTTCCCGCATCGGGATGGGATATGATCGCAAAAGTACGTCTTTTCTTTATTTCCGAATGTAAGTCAGTCAAAATAAATTCCTCCTACATGAAACTGCTATTCATTTATATTAATTTTTTCTATTATATCTATTATTTCCTGATATCTGGCGATCTTGACATCCTTATCGCCGGACTGCTCAATGACCGTATTCAGTTCTTTCTGGATATCTCCCAGAAGATCCCTGGAAAAACTTTGTTTCAGGGAATCAATGGTATCCGAAAAACGCATAACCTCATGCTCCAGCTTTTTACAGATACCTTCCCGGACATCATATATGGTATCGGAAAGAATTTTCTTAAAATTGGATTTCATGGAGTTGCTCTTGATCTCTCCGTTAAACTCCGAAGTAATGATCTCTTCAAACTGGGTAGTAGGAAATTCTATCGTCGGAATCCGAATTCCCTGTAATGTTTTTTCCACCAGCATCTTATAGTAGGATGCATCAAAGTTTTCCCCCAGGGAATCCAGATTATCTATGATAATACTTAATAACTGATGTTTTAATGCTGCAATATCCAGGGATTTATTAAATGCCAGTTCAATGCATTCCTTGCCATCTTCCACAAAATTCCTGATATTCTCAATCGCATCATAAGCATCGATATACTGATATTTTTCATCATAACTGTAAATCACTCTGGAACTGGTTCCCCAGGTCCATGGCTTGCACCATACTGCAGTGGATTCTTTCCGGAT
Organism: uncultured Lachnospiraceae bacterium; assembly: GCA_910578175.1. GTDB lineage: Bacteria > Bacillota > Clostridia > Lachnospirales > Lachnospiraceae > Bovifimicola. The sequence continues at coordinate 46,263 of CAJTPF010000009.1, read as the reverse complement.
TTCAAAATGGGTGGTAACACCCTCCTTTTCCGAAACCTGCAGATATTCCCTGTTATAAGCCCGGATCTCGCTGATTGCCTGCATCTTATGCTGGTCCACTTTCTCCAGCAGTTCATTGAAGACGACCTCCAGATTGGAATTCATTTTATTGATCTGGGTAGTGATCAGGCGTTTCTGCTCCGACAGTTTTTCTTTATCAAAAGTCTGAAGCTGTTCCGAACGCTTGGAGGCAAGTTTGGATATCCGCACCAGTTTATCGTTTAGTTCATCTTTGGCAATCGGGATAAAAGTTGAAGCCTTTTCCTCCAGCATTTGTTCTTTCTGCTCTACCACGTCTTTAAAGATCTTTCTTACCTCATCCATATTTCCAATGGTACGCAGGTCTTTGTTGGAAGGCTTATTCTGTGCGCAGAGGTCTTCATAGATCCGCATTTCCTTTTTACTAAATTCTTCCACGGATTTTTTTGACATATTCTCCACCATGGAAGACACAAATACCGGATGTTTAAACTGTTCAATAATATCATTATTTACATAAATATTATTATTTCTGTAGTTAATAAACGCCTGCTGGGCATAATTTGTTAATTTCTGTTTTGTGGTATCAATGGCCTCTTTTATGCTTTTACAGTTCCACAGGGTATCCCGGAGTCCGTCGTCAAACCGGCTGCAGACCAAAACCACTTTTTTAACGCCCTTCTTCGGAAGCTGGGATGCCATTAGGTCAATATCATTTTTATCCAGAAAAGAAGTGGATTTGCTTAAGAAAAATACTACGTCACACAACTCCATAAACTGTCTGGTCTTATCCACACGGGATAAGATCGGATCATAAAGCCCCGGCGTATCTACAACCGAAATATCCTCCAGTTCCTCCTGGTCCACGAAGATGCTGACGCTCTTTACAATCGGCGTAAAGGTTCCGTTTTCACCTACATACTCATTCAGTTCTTCCATCAGTTCATCATAGGTTTCATAATGAATGGTCTCATGGCCTTTTAAGATATATTTTTCCGGCTCCAGCTCCCGCTCTTTTACCATGGAAACAATTTCTCTGGCAACCACGTATTCATCACCCTGGATATCATCTTTGGATTTGGATAGAATCAGTTTCCATTCCTCATGGCTGAAATACTCGATCTCTATCCGGTTATCCTCATCATATTCGATTCTGGTCAATGCGGCAGTCTTTGGCGTTACTGCCGACGGAAGTATATTTTTTCCGTCAAATAACAGCGAATTCAGAAATGTAGATTTTCCCACTTTTACCCTGCCGATAATACCGATATTCAGCTTTCTGTCTTCCCGGAAGAAATCATCCGTTTTGGCAATAAAATTTTTTTTGATCGACGCAATGTCAAACAAATCAATTTCTTCCTCATAAGGCTGCAGTTTCGTATAAACATTATCCACTTTGTCGGTAAAACTTTTAAATTCTATTTCATCTTCCCTGGTCTTTTTAAAAATGTCCATAACTAATCCTCCTGAGTTAACCCGTCATTCCGAAATGCTTTTACCATTTCCAGATCTTTCTCTAACTCTTCAATATCCCTTGCCCGGATATTTTCCTCAATACTGATGTCTATCTTTATATCCTGCAGCGATTTCTCCATGATTGCTTTTTGTTTCAATACATCATTTTCAATCTTCTGATTGATGCTCGTAATATATTTGGTGATCTCACCCTCTATACTGGCAATGGTCTGCTTGGTCACTTCCGCGATTATGGCGTTTGCCGCCTTGTCAACTTCCTTCTGTTTCTTTTTATTATTGGAAATATTATGTACGGTATCAGCCATCACGCCAACCAGACCGCCGATCACGGCCGCAACCGGAGACAGGATCAGTCCCACGCCTGCCAGTATCACCGGAAGAGCAGATTTTGCCACTTCTTCCACTGCACTGTCCTTTAATACTGAAGTGACATTCCGGATTATGATATCATTGTCCGGAAATTCAATGGTGATCATCTCCGATATATGCTCTACGTATTTTTTCAGCTTCGGCTCAAACTCCGTATTGATTCCAATCCGCACCGAACGTCTTACAACGGAATTGATCTTGTCGGTAATATCCGTTCCATTCTCAAGCATGGCGCTGATGGTCGGCAATGTTGCCTCCAGATCACCTTTGACCCGGTCCCGGATCGTATTGATACATACTTTTGCCTGTCGGTCAAAATTATTCTTCTCTCTCTCGATATCTATGGTAATGGACTGCATTTTCTTTTCCAGTTTTTCCTGTTCCTGTTCCAGCCGTGAAGTAGAAAGACAAGCTTTGTCAATCCGCTCCAACAGATAAACTTCCGTAAATCTGGATACGGATCTCAGGGCTTTGGAATATTTATTTTTAAAAATCTGGCCGGTCTGGGATTGTATTTCACGCAGAATTTCTTTCAGTTCTTCTACCTTAACCCTTCCGTAGGAATCCACACAGGCAACCGTTACGTCTTCCCGTTCCACGATCTTTCCCAC
>CAJTPF010000009.1:43558-43777 GCA_910578175.1 uncultured Lachnospiraceae bacterium | reverse complement strand
TTCTTTAATAATGCCTTACACTCTTCTAACTCATCGTCATCCAGCCGGTTACTTTTTGTAATAACCACATACACAGGCATATTATATACTTTTAATTCTTTGAGGAAATCCGATATACTCTCCTTTAACACCGGCTCATCCGAAGATACCACCAGAAGATATGCCAGACTGTTAGGTAAATACTGATCTATGGCCCGGTTATGCAGTTCAAAACTGGTA
>CAJTPF010000009.1:41378-43540 GCA_910578175.1 uncultured Lachnospiraceae bacterium | reverse complement strand
GAAGATCCACAATATTTACCGTTTTGATCTCCTTTAAAAATTCATTCTCATATTCAATCTTCACCAGATCGGTAGTCTGAATGGTCAGGCCCTTTAACGGAAGTTCTTCGATCCGCCGTTCGATCACGGTATCTTTGTCGTATTGATAGACTTTATTATTTCCATAATAAATTTCAGTCGGTACCGCTGTCTCCGGGGTAATCTCCACACTCAGCAACGGTTTTCCAATAATAGCATTGATCATGGAACTCTTTCCGGTGCTGAAATTCCCCACTACCGGTGTATTTACCCTATAGGAATCGATTCCGTCTAATATCGAATCCGTGTCTGCCGGATCAATTCCGTACTTATCCTGAATTTCTTTCAGTTTCCTGAATTTCTGTTTGTATTCATTTAAGTATTCCATTGAATAACCTCCTAACTATAGTTTAAGATTCCTGGTAGATTCGCCTATTATAAGCTCACCCGGAAACACCTTGTGTACAGGCTTTCCTTTTTTATTGATCATATCAAATAATACCTTTAATGTTTCCGTTGCTATTTCTTCCACCGGTTGTCTGATGGTAGTGATCGACGGCGAATAAAATCTGGAAAGTTCAAGCCCGTCATAACCCGCTACCGAATAATCTTCCGGTATCTTCTTTCCGGATTCCAAAATGGCCCTGCATGCACCTATGGCAATATTGTCCGTTATGGCAAAAATAGCCGTGCAGCCGCATTGGGCCGCCAGCAGTTCTTTTGCTGCCAGGTATCCGCTTTCCATGGAATATCTGTCATTTCCGCTTTGTAAATAATATACTAAATTTTCATCGAATTCAATCTGATTATCCGATAATGCTTTTAAATATCCTTCCAGACGAAGTCTGCCGATACTTTCGTCATCTTCAGTCGCAGATAAAATCGCTATTTTATTATGGCCTAATTTACACAAATAATCAACTATTTTATAACTTTCTTTTAAGTCATCCACTGCCACGGAAGAATAATTCAAATCCTGAAACTGTGACATTCTCACTGTGCTTAATACAAAAGGTACTGTCAGTTTTTCCAACTTTTCTTTGGAATGAGAGAAATAACCGCCTAGAAATATGATTCCTTTTAAACGTTTTTCTTTCTCCAGCTCTATCGCAACATCTATCTCATCCTGATTTTCATCCACTCTCTGTAAGATAAACGTATATTTTCTCTTTTTAATTTCTTTTTCTATTGCAGTAATTATGGGACTGAAAAAAGGATTATTGATACCTTTAATCAATACTGCAATCGTTCTCGAAACCTGTCGTTTCAGATTTCTGGCACTATTATTCGGAATATAATTATATTCCCGGATTGCCTGAAGAATTTTATTCTTGGTCTCTTCATTGATTCCAGCCTCATTGTTGATGGCTCTTGAAACAGTGCTTACACCGACTCCGCAAATCTTTGCAATATCTTTTATAGTTATCTTATCCATTTCCCAGTCCCACTTTCAATTGCTGAAATTTCCCTTCTTCAGCAAAAATATCTTAAATTACAACAAATGCTATCTCTCATAAGTTTCTGTCATCTGCTTAATTTTTTCCAGTAACTCATCTGTCAGATCTTCTGACTTCATCCTCCATTTCCAATTTAATCCCAGTGTGGAAGGAATATTGATCCTTGCTTCGGAACCCAGTCCCAGATAATCCTGAAGCGGTATGATAGCTGTATCGGAAACAGAAGCCATTACGGCCCTGATATAATCCCAGTGTATCTCTTCCCGCAGTGTATCTGAATTATTCAGATATCTTTTTGCATATTCTTTATCCGGTTCCGAAATAGAATCGTACCAACCCTGTATGGTATCATTATCATGGGTACCTGTATACACAACGGTATTTTTATGATACGTATGGGGAAGATAATTGCTCTCTTCTCTGGAATCAAAGGCAAACTGCATAACTTTCATGCCCGGATATCCGGTGTCCTGCACCAGTTTCAGAACCGTATCGGTCAGATATCCCAAATCTTCGGCAATAATATTTAATCTGCCAAGTTTCTGATTTAAAGTATGAAACAGATCAATCCCCGGCCCCTTTTCCCAGTGACCGTTTTCGGCAGTTTTATCACCAAAAGGAATGGAATAATATTCATCAAATCCCCGGAAATGATCGATCCGTACTACATCATATAATTTAAAACTG
>CAJTPF010000009.1:6420-41363 GCA_910578175.1 uncultured Lachnospiraceae bacterium | reverse complement strand
CTTGATCCACCATTCATATCCGGTAGATTTATGATATTCCCAATCATATAAGGGATTTCCCCAAAGCTGTCCGGTAGCGGCAAAGGCATCCGGCGGGCATCCGGCTACTGCCAGAGGCTCATTTTCCTCATTAAACTGAAATAATCTGGTATCCGCCCAACAGTCGGCACTGTCAAACGCGACGTAAATCGGGATATCGCCTATGATCTTTATCCCCTTTTCATTCGCATAGTTTTTCAGCTTTGTCCACTGTTCCATAAATAAAAATTGAAGATACATATAAAACCGAATATCTTCCTGCAATTCTTTTTCGTATATTTTTAAAGCTGCCGGTTTCCGAAGACGGATATCTTCTTCCCATTCCGTCCAGCTTACTCCGTCATTGGAATCTTTTATTGCCATAAACAAAGCATAATCTTTCAGCCAGTCTTTATTCTCTTTTACAAAGGCATTAAAATCCGCATCCTTATCTAAATCTGCCCGTTCGAATGCCTGCCATAACAATCCGAATCTGGATTCATAAATCCTGCCGTAATCAATGCTTCTGTCATCATCGCCAAAATCACATTCTTCACATTCTTCTTCCGTCAGTAATCCTTTCCTGATTAATTCTTCCAGATCGATGAAATACGGATTCCCGGCAAAGGTGGAAAAGGACTGATATGGCGAATCACCAAAACTGGTAGGTCCCAAAGGTAATATCTGCCAATATGATTGATGGGCTTTATTAAGCCCATCAATAAATTCATATGCTTCCTTCGAGAAACATCCGATACCGTATTTGGATGGCAGACTGGCAACTGGTAATAATATGCCGCTTGCTCTCATAACACACATCCTATTCTGCCGAAATACAACGGCTGATTTTTATTTAACCTTTTACTGCACCTGCTGCTACACCCTTTATGATATGTTTCTGACACAGCAGATAGAATACAATAATAGGAATAATAGCAATTACAAGCATAGCCATCAGCCATCCCAGTTCCATTACACCATGGGAACCGCTGCAGGCATCAATGGCAATTGGAATTGTCTTAATCTTTCCGGTTCTCGGAAGAATCAGATATGGTAACAGATAATCGTTCCATACCCACATGGTTTCCAAAATCGCTATGGTGATCATGGTCGGTTTCAACATTGGCGCTACCACCCGGAAAAATGTCTGAATCGGATTGCAGCCGTCAATCATCGCCGCTTCTTCCACATCAAACGGAATGGCCTTAACAAAGCCTCCAAACATGAATACACACTGTCCGGCTCCAAAGCCTACATACATGACGATCAGACCAAACGGGGTATTCAGTCCCAGCATATCCGCCAGACTTGCCATCGGGAACATGACCATCTGGAACGGAACGATCATGGAAAATACGAAAGAATAAAAAATCACGCTTGTAACTTTAGATTTCACTCTGGTCAGATACCATGCTGTCATGGATGTAAACAGAACGATGACCACAACCGCACATACGGTGATAATGACCGACCATTTTACAGCTGTAAACATTTCTACTCTTTCCGCACCGTTTATATAGTTCTTCCAACCATAAAAAGATTCTTTTGTAACCAGATCAAACGCCATTCCGGCTCTTAAAAAAACTTTCTTCTTAAAAGAATTCATTACAACGATCACAACCGGTGCAAGAAATACGATTGCACAGGAAACTAAAATGATAAAAGAAACCGTACTTGCAATCATCCTATGAATTCTTTGAGATTTCATTTTTTCAGTTTCCATTATGATTCTACCTCCTTAGATCGTGTTAGTCTGAGTTGGGCAAACGTAATACATGCAACGATCAAAAAGAATATAACTGCCTTTGCCTGGGCTCGTCCTTCCGAATACGGACTACTTCCATTGTAAAACGTATTATAAATATCCAGCGCAACCAGATTTGTTTTCGGAGAAATTCCGTTCAATGCATAGTTCTGATCATATAGCTTGAAGGAATTTGATATTGTAAGGAATAAACAAATGGTTACAGAAGGCATAACCAACGGAATTGTAATCTTATATAGTATCTGAAATGGCGTTGCACCATCTATTTTCGCTGCTTCTAAAACATCCTCCGGAATATTCTGTATACCTGCGATATAAATGATCATCATATATCCCATCAGCTGCCAGCACATGACTACCAATAAACCCCAAAATCCATAATCAGCGCCTGTATATGTCATTGGTCTTCCGGTTGTCTTTAAGAACACCGTATTCAGAATTTCTCTCCATATAAATCCCAATACAAGACCGCCAATTAAATTTGGCATAAAAAATATAGTTCTGAATATATTTGTCCCCGGTATTTTCTTTGTCAGCAGTAATGCCAGTGCAAATGCACCTACATTGATCAGAATAACCGAAATGATCGTAAACTTTGTTGTCCTTAATAATGCATTTATGAAATTTTGGTCTTTTGTCAAGATATAAACATAATTCTTGATTCCTACAAATGTTGCATCACGAATCGTATTAAATTTACAAAAAGACAAATAAATACCCATAACAAACGGTATAACAAATGCAATTATAAATGCAATCAACGTTGGGAGGACAAATATTGGAAAATATTTTTTTAATGATCTGCTATTCATGATAATATCTCTCCTAACCTGTTTTTTGAAAAAAATAGTGAGTAAGGTCAACATACCCTCTCACCTTTTAATTGTATCTTCATTTATATATTTTCACACCGCCGGAGCGGTGTGAAAATATGTAAAACAAAGTTACAAATCAAGAATTATTCATTTGCTGCTGCTTTTTCTGCTTTCCACTTATCAATGGCATCCTTTACAACTGTATCCCATTCTGCGCTGCCTTCAGCATATGCTAACAGGTTTACGCCCAAAGAATCCTTCCAAGCCTGGCTTGGTGTAGTTGTTGTTACCCATGAAACAGTTGTTGTTGCAGAATTTGCTACGTCTGCATTTGCCAGTTTTACAAGAGGATTAGCCTCTTCTGCTGCTGAGTTATCAAATCCGTCAAACGGAGCAACACCATAGTTCTTAGATACGAATTCCATACCTGTTTCTGAAGAATATAACCATTTTAAGAAGTATGCGGAAGCTGCTTTATCTTCATCAGAAGCATTGCTGTTCATACATACAAAGTTTTCAGTACCGGTACAAAGACCCTGAGATTCCTCATTTTCTGCACCTGTGTAGATTGGCATATAGTACAGGTCATCTGCACTTACTTTACCGCCGTCTACATTGATCTGGCTCCATGCCCAGACACCGTTCTGTGCAATCGCTGCTTCACCTAAAGCAAACTCTGCCATGGAATCATCTACGGAACCGGTAGAAGCCTGATCCTTTGATACCGTTGCATTGTTCAGATACAGATCCATGATGTTTTTGAAGTTCTCATTAAATGAGAATGTGATTTCCTGCTTGTCTGATACATCATCAGCTTTGTACTCATAGAATAACGGCAGACAGAACAGGTGGTTTGTAATTCTCCAGTTATTGCTTGAATTTAAAGCAACCTGTGAAAATGCGCCTTTAATGCCCAGATCATCCTTATGTGCCTGCATATCCTCTACAACAGCCTTTAACTTAGCAAAAGAATTGATATCTTCGATCTTCTCGCATCCGGTATCAGCAATGCCGTCCAATGCAAAATAATCAGCAAAAATCTTCTTATTACAGATAAGTCCGTATGTTTCCATCATAAGCGGAATACCGTATACGCCGTCTCCACTCTTAATCGCGCTGTCCTTATCAGTTAACATGCCATAGAAATCCGTATCAGACATATCTGCACAATAATCTTTCCATGTGTTATATCCTACCGGACCGTTAACGGTAAACAGTGTAGGAGCATCGGACTTAGCCATCTCAACTTTTAATGTTGATTCATACTGGTTTTCTGCTGCTGTAACTACTTTTGCATCCAGTCCTGTTTCCTCGCTGAATGCTTTCATAAGCTTCTCGTATTCACCGGAAATTTCAGGTTTGAAGTTCAGGAAATATACGGAACCTTCTGTAGGAACATCGCCGGTATTGTCCTTGTTGTCACCGGATGTGGTGGTCTCTTTTTCATCGTCACCGGCAGGTGCCTTTGTTGTAGTTTCTTTCTTGTCATCGTCATCCGAACCACAGCCAACTAATGTAGTAGCAGCCATAGCCACACAAAGTGCTACGCTTAATAATTTCTTTCTCATTCTAGTATTACCTCTCCTTCATAAGATTGTGAGTAGTTATTAGTTACCAGAGTTATTACCTTTTCAACAACAGACAGCGGTGTATTTCCACTGGTCTGCCATTGCGGTAACGTTTCCAATTACTATGTGTAGATATTAACATATCTATTCATCATTTGCAACACTCTTTCCATATTCCTATATTTCTTTGTATATTTTTCACAAAAAATGTGTTTATTTTTTATGAAAAATCACTTATTTTTCAAATGTCATATTTTGATGAATTGTGAAAATTTTGTGTATTTTGTATATTTTCTCATTTTTGCATGACCGCCAGGGTTTTGAACGGAATCGTTCCGCCAAATAAATCCAGCGCACTTCCTATTGTATAATCCAGTGTTCCGCCGGAACATTCATTTAAGAGCCTTATATCCTCCATCGAAGAAATTCCGCCGGCATATGTGACCGGTCTTCCTTTCCAGTTCCCCAGAATCTCCGCCAGCCCCCTCTCGATTCCTGCCGTTTTTCCTTCCACGTCAACGGCATGTACCAGAAATTCGTCACAGTACTCTGATAATTCATCCAGAATTTTTTTATCCACCGTTACATCCGTAAAATTCTGCCAGCGGTCTGTCACTACATAATAGCGGTCTTCTTTCTTTCTGCAGCTCAGATCCAAAACCAGCCGTTCCTTCCCCACCGCTTTTTCCATCTGCGCTAACCGGTCATAATGAATGATTCCGTTTTGAAATACAAATGAAGTTACGATCACATGGGAGGCACCGGCGGCAAGATAACCGTCTGCATTTTCCGGATTTATACCGCCTCCGATCTGCAGTCCTCCCGGATACGCCTTTAACGCCTCCACTGCCTGGGTTCTGGTAGCTTCATAATATTCCGAGCCCGGGGCATTCAGTAAAATGATATGCCCCCCCGTCAGCTTACAGTTTCTGTATAGATCTGCATAATAAACGGCATCCTGTTCCGCAACAAAATTTTCCGAAACCGTATTTTCCGTATCCTTTAAAGAAGAACCTACAATCTGTTTTACCCTGCCATTGTGAATATCAATACATGGTCTGAATTTCATAATCTGTATTCCTTTCCCTATTCCACACTTTTTAAAGATGTGGTCATATCTATTTTCTTTAATTTAAAATGCATGGAGCAATTGATGATCACCGCAAACAGCAGTGTGATCAATGTGGCATACAGATAGCTGGAAGCATAGATCTCCCTTCCGAACATTACCATATCCACTTCTATGGTATCAATTACAAATTTATGCAGAAAACTTCCGCCGGCATAACCGAATAATATTCCGATAACAGTAAGGATCACATTTTCCCGGAAAACATAGGAAGATACCTCGCCATCATAAAATCCCAGCACTTTCAGCGTGGCAAGTTCCCTTACTCTTTCTCCTATATTTATGGTATTCAGATTGTACAATACCACAAAAGCCAGTCCTCCGGCCGCTCCTACGATTACAACGATAATGATGTCCAGACCCTTCAGCATTTCCGAAAAGGTATTCCCCAGCGTGTCTATGGAGTTTGTGGAACTGATACCGTCTATGGCAAGAAACTCTGCCGATAAATCTTCATCTTTGTATTCCTCCGTGAGATTTACCAGCATCTGATTAGATTCTGCAGGCCTCCCAAACATTTTGGCATAAACGTTTTTCGTCATAAATGCATAATGATAAACGTAATTCTCCGTAACTGCTCCCACTACAGCCGTTCCGCTGATCTTCCCTCCCATCTTCAAGGTAAGGGTGTCTCCTCTGGATATCCCGAATAATTTAGCCATTTTCTTTGTGATCACGATTTCATCATCCTTCAGTTCAATGGGTTCTTTTGTATCGCTGTCTCTTAATACGATATAATCTTTCAGTTCCGAAGGTTCCTCCGGAACATATATGAAACCGTTTAATTCATTGCCGTCATTTTCAAATACTGCTCCACCCTGACAGATGTTAATGGCAGAATCTACTTTTTCATTGGATAGCAGCTGATTCCGTACCTGCTCTTTTTCCGTTTCAGACAATCCATTCTCAAAAGAAAGCTCTGCATTATAGACATGCAGACTGCCATACTGTACTGCCACTATGGAACTGATGGAATTCTTTATACCGAAACCAATGAGCAACAGGGACATACAGCCGCAGATACCAAAAATGGTCATGACTATTTTTTTCTTATAACGGATCAGATTCCGAATGGTGGATTTCCAGATAAAACTTAAATGTTTCCAAATCAGTGGAACGTATTCCAGAAAGATTCTTTTTCCCTGTCTGGGCGCCGCCGGCCGCATCAATTCCGCCGAAGACTCCATAAGGGTTTTAAAGCAGGCAGCCACGGTTGCACCGATCACGCATGCCATGGCAAGTACCACTGCAGCCAGAAAATGCCTCATATTAAGAGGTGTGACAATGACCGTCAGATTCCGGTACACGATCCTGTATGCATTGATAATAATGTACGGAAGAAGCTTTCCTCCTATCACTCCGCCCAGCAGACTGCCGGATACGGTTGCCAGAAATCCATACATGATATATTTCATGGATATCATAACATTTCCGTAACCCAGCGCCTTTAAGGTTCCGATCTGCGTCCGCTGTTCTTCAACCATACGGATCATGGTGGTAAGACTGACCAGTGCCGCTACAATAAAAAATATGATCGGAACCGTTTCTCCTATTTTTCCTACCCTGTCCGCATCCATTTCAAATTCCACATATTGTTGCAGTTTATTTCTGTCCAGCACAAAAAAGGAACCGTTTGTCTTTTGAATCCGTTCCACTGCCTCCGAAACCAGCTCCTCATACCCGGAGGAATAACATTCCAGTTCTCTTGTGCCGGTTACGGTGACATAGGCTTCCGTATATACCGGTGAGACAAAATTTTCACTGTCTACATATATAACTCCGCTGACCGTTCCGTTTCCGATATCACTGCTTCCTTTATCGCTCTGAATATAGAATGGACTGGTGAAGGTTCCGACTATCTTATATTCCGCTTGTTTCAGATAATAAGAAATATCCTGTTCCCGGCCGGAAGCCAGCCGGATCACATCCCCCAGTTTATATCCCTGTTTTTTCATATATTGGACATCCACAATACATTCCCCGGTTTTTTTTACCGGATTCCCCTTCTTTATGGTCGCCCGGTTCATTTCACTGTTCTGCGACATCACCCGGACAACGCCGGAATCTTCCAGACTCACATCCAGGAGATCTGCAGAATAGCTTCCGGCAATCTGTTCCACCTGCTCCAGTTTGCCCACGGCATCCAGCTCCGCCTGCGTCAGCCCTGTGGGCGCCATGAGTTTGATATCCATAAAATTACTGTCATCATACAGCTTATCTGCCGACTGCTTCATATCCGGTTCCGTAGAACGCACTCCGGAATAAAACGCCACTCCCAGCGCCACGATCAGCAATAATGATAAAAACTTATTATATGTTTTTCTGATTTCCACAAAGAAATCTTTCCACAGTGCTTTTTTCCGTTTCATCATTCTCACAAACCTTTCTGATCTTTTATGACATTACCACTCTATTTCCTCCACCGGGGTTTTCTGCCGGTTCATCTTAACCGAATGGACTCTTCCGTTTTTAATCGAGATAATACGGTCAGCCATCGGCGTGATCGCCTGATTATGGGTTATGACGATGACGGTCATTCCTTTTTCCCTGCAGGTATCTTCCAAAAGTTTTAATATGGATTTTCCGGTATTATAGTCTAATGCCCCCGTTGGTTCATCGCACAGCAGAAGCTTTGGATTTTTAGCCAGCGCCCGGGCTATGGAAACCCGCTGCTGCTCCCCGCCGGAAAGCTGCGCCGGAAAATTAGCCAGACGGTCCGAAAGTCCCACTTCCTGTAAAACAGTTTCGGCATCCAGAGGATTTCTGCTGATCTGATTGGCCAGTTCCACATTTTCCAGTGCCGTCAGATTCGGTACCAGATTATAAAACTGAAATACAAAACCGATATCATAGCGGCGGTACGTTGTCAGTTCCCTGCTGCCAAACCGGCTGATATCAATGCCGTCAACGATCATCTGCCCGGAAGTCAGCGTGTCCATACCGCCTAAAATGTTTAATATCGTAGTTTTTCCGGCACCGGAAGGACCAACGATCACCACAAATTCCCCTTTATTGATCTCAAAACTCATATCATCCACCGCCTGAATGGTCACATCGCCGGTTTTATATTCTTTTTTTACATTTATACATTTAACAAAGGCTTCGTTCATGTACATTCTCCTATTCCCGTTAAAAACAGGCCGGCAATTCCTTGCCGGCCTGTAATACCTAATTTAACGCCTGTTCGATATCCGCTATGATATCCTCTGCACTTTCCGTTCCAACAGAAAAGCGGATCAGATCCGGCTGTACGCCTGCTTCCCTTAACTGTTCGTCTGTCAGCTGTCTGTGGGTATGACTGGCAGGATGAAGCACGCAGGTTCTGGAATCCGCCACATGGGTGACAATGGCTGCCAGTTTCAGCTTATCCATAAATTCAATGGATTCCTCCCGGCCTCCCTTCAGCCCGAAGGCAATCACGCCGCAGGTGCCATTCGGCATATATTTCCGGGCCAGTTCATAATATCTGCTGCTTTTTAAGCCTGCATAATTTACCCAGGACACCTTCTCATGGTTTTCCAGATATTCCGCCACTTTCTGAGCATTCTCACAGTGCCGCGGCATTCTCAGATGAAGGGTTTCCAGACCGATGTTTAACAAAAACGAATTGGCCGGAGAGGGTATGGAACCCAAATCTCTCATAAGCTGCGCGGTCGCCTTGGTTATGTACGCACCCTTGCCAAATTTCTGCGTATATACGATTCCGTGATATGAATCATCCGGCTCCGTCAGACATGTAAATTTATCATGATACGTTTCCCAGTCAAAATTGCCGCTATCAACCACACATCCTCCCACTGCCATGGCATGGCCGTCCATATATTTCGTAGTGGAATGGGTAACGATGTCCGCTCCCCATTCAAACGGCCGGCAGTTGACCGGAGTGGCAAAGGTATTATCCATGATGAGCGGCACTCCGTGGGAATGTGCAAGTCTGGCAAACTTTTCAATATCCAGAACCACCAGAGACGGATTGGAGATCGTTTCTGCAAACAACGCTTTTGTATTCGGCCGGAACGCTTCTGCGATTTCTTCCTCCGGTGCATCCGGATCGATAAATGTAAAATCGATGCCCAATTTCTTCATTGTCACCGCAAAAAGATTAAAGGTTCCTCCGTAAATCGGTGCGGAACTTACCACATGATCTCCCGCCTGACAGATATTAAAAATCGCATAGAAATTAGCCGCCTGACCGGACGATGTCAGCATTGCGGCAACACCGCCCTCCAATTCCGCAATCTTTGCCGCCACCGCGTCATTGGTAGGATTCTGAAGTCTGGTATAAAAATATCCCTCATCCTCCAGGTCAAACAACCTTGCCATCTGCTCACTGTTCTCGTATTTAAAGGTAGTGCTCTGATAAATCGGCAATACCCTGGATTCTCCTTTTTTCGGCTTCCAGCCGCCTTGAATGCATATCGTATCTATATTCTGTTTCATGGTTTCATTCCTTTTCTGCTATTTTACGGATTACTGCTGTACATCCTTCATACTGAAGCTGATACGCCCCATCTTGTCCTTACCTGTGCATACCACTTTTACCACATCTCCCAGCGTCAGCACGTCCTCGATCCGGTTAATTCTTTCTTTGGATATTTTGGAAATGTGAACCATACCCTCTTTGCCCGGCGCAAATTCAATAAATGCTCCAAACTCCTTAATGCTGATCACCTTTCCTTCAAATATCTGCCCTTCCTCAAAATCCGTTGTGATAGTCTGTATCATCTTAACGGCCTGGTCCATGCCTGCCTGTTCGATACCGCATACAGAAACCGCTCCCTCATCGGTGATATCGATTTTCACACCGGTCTGCTCGATTATGGCATTGATGACCTTTCCGCGCTGTCCTACCACATCGCCGATCTTTGCAGGATCGATCTGAATCTGTACGATCTTCGGCGCATATTTTCCAACTTCCGTTCTAGGCGCCGCAATGGCCGGTTTCATACAGTTGTCCATTATAAACATCCTGGCTTCCCGGCATCTTGCAATGGCTCCCTCCACAATCTGTCTTGTCAGACCATGGATCTTAATATCCATCTGAATCGCAGTGATACCTTCCGTTGTTCCGGTCACCTTGAAATCCATATCACCGAAGAAGTCTTCCAAACCCTGAATATCCGTTAATAATACAAAATCGTCATCCGTTTCCCCGGTTACAAGACCGCAGGAAATACCCGCTACCATCTTCCTGATCGGTACGCCTGCCGCCATCAGCGACATACAGGACGCACAGGTAGACGCCATCGACGTCGAACCATTGGATTCAAAGGTCTCCGATACGGTACGGATGGCATACGGGAACTCTTCTACGGAAGGCAGTACAGGAATCAATGCACGTTCTGCCAGTGCCCCGTGTCCGATCTCGCGGCGTCCCGGTCCTCTGGAAACCTTTGTTTCTCCTACCGAATAAGACGGAAAATTATACTGATGCATATAACGCTTTGAAACTTCATTTTCGTCCAGTCCGTCAATCTTCTGGGCTTCCGATAACGGTGCCAGCGTGGTCACATTACAGATCTGGGTCTGTCCACGGGTAAACATGGCACTGCCATGTACTCTCGGAATCAAATCAATCTCTGCCGCCAGCTTACGGATCTGGGTGATCTCACGGCCGTCCGGACGTTTGCGGTCTTTCAGTATCATCTTTCTTACGGTCTTCTTCTGATACTGATATAATGCTTCTCCCAGCAGTTCCAGCCATTCTTCCTTTTCTGCAAAGGCCTCTTCCAGTTTTTCCCGGATCTGTCTGATATTTTCTTCCCTTACCTGCTTCTCATCGGTAAACACTGCCGTTTCCATTTCGGCAGGTGTGACGGTTTCCCGGATTGCCGCAAATAATTCCTCCGGAATCGCACAGCTTGTATACTCATGTTTTGGTTTTCCCACTTCCGCTACGATCTCATTGATGAATGCAATGATCTTCTGATTCATTTCATGGGCCATATAAATGGCTTCGATCATTTTTTCTTCCGGTATCTCATTGGCGCCAGCTTCGATCATGATAACCTTATCACTGGTAGAAGCAACCGTCAGGTTCAGATCGCCGTTTTTCCACTGCAGCTGGTTCGGATTGATCACAAACGCTCCATCGATCATTCCCACCTGTGTAGTAGCGCAGGGACCGTCAAACGGAATATCGGAAATAGAAGTCGCAATGGCAGAACCCAGCATTGCCACCAGTTCCGGACGGCATTCCGGATCTACCGACATTACCATATTGTTCAGGGTCACATCATTTCTGTAATCCTTTGGAAATAACGGCCGCATCGGGCGGTCAATGACACGGGAGGTCAGTATGGCATTTTCGGATGCCTTTCCTTCTCTTTTATTAAATCCTCCCGGAATCTTGCCAACCGCATATAATTTTTCTTCATATTCCACACTCAGCGGAAAAAAGTCTATTCCGTCCCTGGGTTTTTCCGATGCTGTTGCCGTAGATAATACAGTGGTCTCTCCGTACTGCATCAATGCTGCTCCATTGGCCTGAGCCGCTACTTTACCGATCGTGACATTTAAGGTTTTGCCAGCAATCTCCATACGAAATGTCTTATACATACGCTTACCATCGCCATGCTTTATATTCTGTTTTCGTGTCAGTTTTCCGCATGGCATCCTTTCTTAAATTAATCGCTTATTGTTTCTGTTCTGCAGGTCGCCCGAAAACACTGAAAAATACATATACCGGTTCTTTCTATGTCCTTTTCAGTGGTCTCGGTTTACATTGATCCGCCTGCCATATCTTTTATATATAATTCTGTAAAAAAAGGGGCGGTCAAACCGCCCCGAACTATCACTGTCTTTCAACCGTAATTACTTTCTGATTCCTAACTGCTCAATTAACTTACGGTATCCTTCAAGATCGGTTTTCTTTAAGTACGCAAGCAAACCTCTTCTCTGACCAACCAGCTTAAGCAGACCTCTTCTTGAATGATGATCTTTCTGATGAATCTTTAAATGCTCTGTTAACTCTCTGATCCTGAACGTTAAGATCGCAATCTGTACCTCCGGTGAACCAGTATCTTCCGGTGTTCTGCCGTATTTGGCAATCAATTCAGCTTTCTGTTCTTTTGAAATCATATAAAATCCTCCTGAAATTTCACTGCAGGCTCTTAGAAAAAGGTCGGAGTGTCCAGAAACCAAGCACCTGCTGAATATATTTATTTAGCATAAGCCTTAAGCATTATAACATAATCAAAATGATTTGTCCACAATATTTTTATTCTATGATCCTTGCCGCACAGGCCGGTGTCGTATAATAGGCATTACTGATAATGATACCCGTCCGTTCCGTACTTGCATGAATGATCTGACCATTTCCGATATAGATTGCCACATGGCCGATACGGCTTCCGTGATTATAGAACAGCAGATCTCCCGGCTGGATCTCGGACAGCGATACCCGTCTGCCGTTATTGGACTGGGCAGCCGAAGTCCTGCTTAAGGAATATCCGAAATGTTCAAATATCCGCATGGTAAATCCCGAGCAGTCCGCACCTCTGGTCAGACTGGTACCTCCCCATACATAAGGATTGCCCAGAAACTGCTTTGCATATTCGATCAGATCAACGGCAGTCGACGTAATTCCTTCTCCATAGGAAAGCTGCTTTAATGTTACACCTTTCGGAAGGGTATTATAAACCTGCACATAATCTGCACATACATATCCGGTCACACTGTCAATATTGACCTTGATCCATCCATTTAATATTTCGGCAACTTCCAGTTCCTCATTTTCAGCTACCTTGGTTAAGATGGTACATTCCGTATTTGGCTGTTCCCTTACCATCAGTTTATCCGCTTTTACCAGGGCAACTGTGCTGAGCGCTTCTGCCGCCCGCTGGTTTGCGGCTTCACCGGTAAGAAGATATTCTCCTGCCACATAGCCCTCCAGTTCCCCGGACTTTACTCTATACCAGCCGTTTGTTTCTTCCATTATCTCACATCCGGCGTTCATCGGAAGTTTGCCAAGTATTTTTCCGCCCAAGTCAGGCTCTTCCCTGACGTTCAGATAATTGGTCACATTGGCAACACCCAGCACGGTATATTCCGGCAGTATGGAAACTACCGGTGTATTTTCCGCAGGCGCTTCTGCCGGCGCTTCTGACACAGGCTCTGCCGGTGCGGTCTCCGGCTCCGTTTTCAGGGCGGTCTCCGCTTCCGGAACCAAAACTTCCGGATTTCCCGCAGTATCATTCCCCGGCAGCATACTTACTACCTTCTCCAATCCCTTGCGATTCGGGGATATATTACCGTTCTCTTCCTGTGCAAGATAATAGTCGCTCAAAACCGAGGCAATTCCGGCGGATAACTCCTTTGCCGGAACTTTTTCTTCACTGGCAGCCGTCGTACTCTCAACTGCATCATAGATTACAGAAGCAATCCCGGCAGATGGCACCGTCACTTCCATGCTTCTTTCATATCTCCTGGCAGTACCGTGACTGCCGGAAATCCCGGCTCCCACAAGAACTGCTGCCGATAAAGATACAACTCCGATTCCAATCGTTTTTCTATAGTTTTTTAAAAATGTATTGATCACGTTTTTTTCATACCTTTCAAGAAAATTAAAATTTGTTACGAATTTATTAATTTTGTTACAAAGGTATTATATCATATTATTTTCAGTTGTCAACCACAACCATATTTTATTATATGTACTCTTCCTCCCGGAAGGTTGCAAATGCAATATTGGTGGCATGATCCGACACACGCTCGAAATTGGAAATCAAATCGGAGAATATAGCTGCCTTCGGGCTGCATTCATTTTTGCTCATTCTTCTTACATGGTTTTTCTGGTATTTTTTCTCCAGATCATCCACTTCATTTTCCAGTTCCATGATTTCTTTTAAATGATTTTCATTTCTCTCCGTAAAAGCTTCAATGGATAACTTCACCTGCTTATTCATAATGTCAAACATATGTTGCAGTTCTTTGCTGCCCTGTTCGCTGAATTCTATCTCTTCATTTATCCTGGTGGCCGCAAATTCCGCAATATTCTCCGCATGGTCCCCAATACGCTCCAGGTCGTTGACCACATGAAAATATCCCGCAATATGTTTGCTCTCCGAAATCGGCAGCATCTCATTGACCCGGACAAGGAAATCCGTAATCCTGCGGCTTAAAAAGTCAACTTCATGTTCCCGTTCAAATACTTCATTTATGATATCCCTGTCTTTATCCATCAGGGCATCCATGGATCGCTCCAGATTATAATTGGCGATCTCCCCCATCCTCTTTATCTCGTTGGTCACTTCCAGCACTGCAACCGCCGGAGAAGCCGTGGTATCCATACCGATATATTTTAATTCGTACTGTTCGGACCTATCATCTTCTCCGCGGATCATCCATTCCGTCAGTTTCACCAGACCTCTGGCAAACGGGAACAGTATGATCACCTGGAATATCTTAAATAAGGTATGGGTATTGGCAATGGCTCTTCCCGGTGTATTTGAAATCTGATTAATAGCAGATTCCACCTGTCCGCCGAACGGCAGCAATATCATAATGATAATGATCGAACCGATAATATTAAAGAACAGATGAATCAATGCCGCCCGTTTGGCGTTTTTCTTTCCAGTCAGACTCACAAGGATGGCTGACGTACAGGCCCCGATATTACATCCAAGAATTATGTAAAAACAAATGGATACTTCCAGCAGTCCGCTGGCCGCCATACTGACCAGGATTCCTACCGTTGCGGAAGAACTCTGAAGAATCGTTGTCAGTACCAGACCTGCCAGCACAGCAAAAAAAGGATTCTTCAATGAACCCAGCATTGACATGAGCTGGGCGGAATCCCTGATGCCCGCCATGGCCTCCTTCATCATGGTCATCCCCAGAAACAGCGTTCCAAAACCGAATACAACCTCTCCCACTTTTTTTACCGTTTCATTTTTGAAAAACATTATCATAACAACACCGATGATCACGAAAATCGGCGCTATTGCATCCAGGTCCATGGAAACGATCTGAGCGGTTACAGTCGTACCGATATTGGCGCCCATGATAACTCCGACAGCCTGCATCAGATTCATCAGTCCGGAATTAACAAAGCTGACTACCATTACCGTGGTTGCACTGGAAGACTGTATGATGGCCGTAAATATCGTTCCCACGATCACACCCACCAGTCTGTTTTTTGTACACCATTCCAGAATGGTCTTCATTTTTGAACCTGCTACTTTTTCAATCCCTTCTCCCATCAATTTCATGCCATAGAGAAATAACCCCAGTCCTCCAAGCAATTCGATTACCATTGTACCGTTCATTCCATATTCCTTTCGCCTCTGTTACAATTTTCTTTTATCTTCTTCCATTTTTATCTGTCCTTATATACAATAACTTAAAATTCCATTTTATACAAGTGGAATTTTATAATTCTAAAAGACCATCTTCCGGTTTAAAGAAACAATGGCATGGAACATATGATCGCCATGCCACCGTTCTTTTAAAATTCTATTTTTTTTCCCCAGAACTCCCAGTACCACTACAATAATGACTGCAACTATACACAAACCTCCAAGTATCAGGTATGTATTGGAATCCCCGCTGTCTCCCGTCATTACGGCCGCCATAGATAACATTCTGCTCATTCGTATTCTCCTTTCCCGTTTTATTCATGCATTTTAAATTCAAAATCCTCATCCGCAAACCGAAGCATGGCGCCATGAGGAACATAATGCTCTTCTCCGCTTTCCACTAAAACACCGTTAAGATAGGTATGGTTTCTGGAGTCATTATCCACCACGAAATATTCCTGTTCATGACGTACAATTCTGGCATGTTTCCTGCTGATAGTCTGATTATCGTCAATCCAGCAGTCAACGGATTCCTGTTCGGAACCGATCAGGAACTCATCCTTTGTGATCCGTATTTTCTGAGAGGTTTTGCTTCGTATCAAAAACGGAATATGTTCCGGTTCCGACTCCATCTCTGATTCAACGGATTTGTTCGGTTCAGAGGCCGGTCCGGAACTCCCTGGTCCCTGTAACCCTCTTTTTTCTTCGGATATCCTGAAAGAAACCGTTTCACTCCCGTTCATCTCTTCATTGCTTTTCCCCTGCATATTCTGTAATTCTTCAATAAAATCACTTAATGAATAGGTTTCCGGATTCAGAACCGTGATCAGCCGCCCTACATAATTACTATCTTCTTCCAGATCAAACCGGCAGGAAAACAATACTTTTTTAAAAAAACCACACATATTCCCGTCATTTACCACCGATAGCAGTGGTATGCAGATCAATGCAGCGGCTCCCGTATTTTCGTCAACATAAATGTTCTGCTCGTCCAGTAAAAAGGAAGTTGGTTTTATCATATATTCTTCCGCTTCCAGCAGCGTTTCCGCTATCTGTAAAAATATTTGCAGCAGTTTATCCCGGCGGACGGCCTCACCCAGATATTCCCGCATGGTGACTTTCTCCGTAATCTCATATTGAAAATATCTATCGTTGCGGATCCGGACCGGAGAAACCGGCGCCGTTCCCTTAATATTGTTATTGACGAGCATCCCCAGTGTCAGATTGTCGATCCTGTCGTCCGGCTGAAGCATATACACTGCATTCTTGAAATCTCCGTCCTGCTCTATCGTTAAATTTACCATCTGCCGTACCTCCTATTCGCTGACCAGCGAGTTAAAAATCATCATTTTCGCCATATTTTCGGATATTTTTCTCGGTTCCGCAACATCCAGCAGATTTATCCCTCCGATCACATCCACACCCGGCATGGAAAGCATTGTACAGTTCAGATTTATAAATTTATTATATAAAACAGAAACACGTTCCGCCACTGCCGTACCACTGTATTCATCATATCTCTTTAACGCGCTGAAAAATGCTTCAATCCCCGCATTGGAATCCCCGGTTCCACTTCCGACCATGATGATCTTTGCTGCAGACTTCAATGCTTCCAGATTAACCGCATTTAAAGAGGAATCTATGTTTAATATAATGGCATCATATTTCGCCATTCTTCCGATGACCGACAATATATGTAAAAATCCCTTTTTCTCCAACGCCGCCATCCAGACCTCTTCGCTTCCGGTATCAAAATAATCGGCTCCGGATATATCTGTACAAATATTTTGTTCCAGACATTCTTCCGTCAGTTCCTCCCGGTTGGCCGATTCTGTCAGTTCCTTCAGATTCCCGTCTTTCCCGGTATCCGTAAAAATGTCGGTCTGATGTTTTAACGGTCTGATACCCAGACTGAGTACGGAAAGACCTCTCTCTGCCGCATTTATTGCACAGGCGGCGGCAGCCACGGCGCTTCCGTTCCCCTGCCGTGACGAAAGAAATACCAGCACATCGGGATCTTGTCTTCTTGCCGCAATGCGTTTTGCTGCCGCCTTCTGCTCTTCTTCCGCTTTCTGTTCTTCCTCACGCTTCACTGCCAATACTGCTTTGTAATCCCTGACGATCTCCAGAAATCCGGAACTGATCTCTTTCACTTTCTGATATTTGCAGACCGCCGGCTTATTCCTGACTTTTTCTGCGGTCCTGAATTCCGTAAAGCAGGCAACGGCACAGTCCTCTGGTATTTCCGATAAATCATATTCAATTCTTTCGTTGATCACCAGTAAATCCGGATGATGCCGTTCGATACATTTTAAAATGTCCGAGGATTCACTGCAGGGAATCACATCTAACAGGTCCGCAAACTTTTCACGCAAAGCCACCAGAAGACGGTTCTGATAATTCTGATCCTGCTCAAAAATCACTACCTTACATTTCATATATGTATTTCCTTTCCAAGATGTTTTTTATTTTCATATTGTATTTCTCATCAAAAAACTAATTCTATTTTATAAATTCGAGAGAGGGATGTCAAGCGGAATCCGGCGTATTTACCTTTTAGTTTTTTACCCGGCAGTACTCCCAACAAAAAATCCCCAACAAAACCGATGGGGATTCAAATACCGACTATATCATTTATATCCCGCCGCATAACAGACGGTAAATGTTTAATTTCCCGTACCTTCTCAATGTCACTGCAGATCTGTCTCTGCAACGCCTCAAGATTTTCAAACTTCCGTTCCTTCCGGATATAAAAATCAAAATACACCGCCGCCTCGGAACCATACACCTCTTCTTCAAAGTCCAGCACATGGGTCTCCACGGAAACCGCCCCGCCGTCCGTTACCGTAGGACAGGTTCCGATATTGGTAATGCTTTTATATTGCTTTCCGTCGATGACTGCGGTTGTTCCGTATACTCCCTGGAGCGGAAGCAGTTTTGTTTTTTCCACTGCCAGATTCAGCGTACGGATTCCCATCGTACGGCCCAGCTGTCTGCCTTTAATCACGGTTCCCATTACAAAATAACGGTATCCCAGCATGGCTTCCGCTTCTTTCAGGTCTCCCCGGCTCATGGCCTGTTTGATCCTGGAACTGCTGATTTTTTCATCTTCATACAGTCGGCTGGGTATGGTAATAACAGAATAACCGAAACGGTTGCTGTACCGGATCAGGGTATCCACGCTTCCTTTCCGGCCCTTTCCGAAGCGGAAATCCGTTCCGGTCACTACCGTTTTCGCCCCCAATTCTCCTGCCAGTATCTCTCTTATAAAATCTTCCGCCGGCATTGCCATCGTCTGTTCATTGACCGGAAATAAAACCAGATGTTCGATTCCGAATGTTTCACATAACCGCGCCCGTTCCCGGATAGAAGTCAGTGAACCGGCTCCCTTCCGTTTCGCCGTATCAAAGGAAAATAAAACAGGCGATAATCCGGACTGTTCTTTTTCCCGAATCAGCTGCCGGATCAACTCCTGATGTCCCAAATGTAGTCCGTCAAATTTCCCCAGGGTAACCGCTGTGCCGCTCAGTCCGATATTATCGCCTGTCGTATAAATATGCATGTTCATTCTTCCTTTCTTCCCGTCTGCGTCAAAACATCTTATTGGACTTAAATATCCGGTTTTTCTTCTGATATTCATAGATTGCCAGAAACCGGCCGGCAGAGTCATGGATCCGAAACCATTGTCCGTCTTCCGCACGGTCTTCCATACCGGTTACATTCGAAAACGACTCCCATGTGAGCACGTTTCCGTTTCTTACCAGCTTATCCGCATGAGGACCGGTCTTCAGCACTTCATACTCATCCAGGGCTTTTTCGGTCTCCAGCAGTATGCCGGATTCAAAAAAACGGCCTTCGTTCCACAACGCTTCAATCTCTGATAAGGTATGACTGTCCGATATATGGAATCTTCCTGCCGAATTCCGCACCAGACAAGCCATGCAGCCTCCGCAGCCCAGTTTCCTGCCAATATCATGGCAAAGTGTCCGGATATAAGTCCCCTTGGAACATCGGACGATAAATTCCGCATACGGTACCTCTATGTTTAATATTTCTATATTATAAATCTCTACATTCCGCGGCTTTCGTTCCACTTCAATGCCTTCCCTGGCAAGTTCATATAATTTTTTTCCGTTAACTTTTAAAGCGGAATACATAGGCGGTATCTGACTGTATCCGCCAATAAATCCCAAAACCGCCTGACGGATTTCTTCCGTGCCTATTTCTTTCCACAATCCGGTTTCACTGATAACGGTTCCTGCGGTATCCTGCGTATCCGTAACGGTACCAAGCAGTAATTTTGTCCGGTATTCTTTCGACTTATCCGTTAACAGATCGCATAGTTTCGTGGCATTTCCGATACATACCGGCAGAACCCCTTCCGCATCCGGGTCCAGCGTTCCAGTATGGCCGATCTTTTTTGTCTTCAGTATGCCCCGAAGTTTCGCTACCACATCATGAGAAGTAAATCCCCGTTCCTTATAGACATTTATGATTCCGTTTATCATCTGCTCTGCCATTTCCATCATCCTAATTGTTTTTCAATCTGCTGGGAAATATTGTTTATAACATCATACATATTTCCTTTCATGTTAAAGCCGGCTGCCCGGATATGTCCGCCTCCGCCAAAATAAGTGGCGATTCTGCTGACATCCACGATTTCATTGGAACGCAGGCTTACCTTATATTCCAGTTCCGCCACTTCATACAGGAATATGGCACATTCCACCCCTTTTGTTATTCTCAATTGTTCTACGACTCCGTCCAAATCTTTGCTGGTGATATTATAAAATTCCATAATATCACGCTTGATCACGGAGAAAATACATTTTCCATTAAAGAAGAGAATACTCTCCAGCAAAGCCCTTCCCAATACCTGATTCTGAACATAGGTCTTGGAATAAAAAGTATTATCAATGATCTGGGTAAAAGGAATTCCCATTTCCATCAGCCTGCCCGCCACATTCATGGTATGAGCCGACGTATTGGAATATTTAAACGCTCCGGAATCGTGGACGATCCCAAGATACAAGGCACATGCCGTATCATAGTCCACCAGGGATTCCTCCAGCATATCATATACGACTTCGCTGGTAGAACTTGCCGTGGGATATACAATATTTTCAGAAGCATATTTATTATTACTAATATGGTGGTCAATACATATGGTTCGTTTCGCCTGATCAAAATATGGTTCAAATTCGCCCAGTCTGTCTTTGTCACTGGAATCCAGAAGGATAAACAAATCATACACCTCATTGTGATCAACAGCAGAAACAATCTCCTCTGAATATTTCAGAAACTTAAATTTCTCGGCAATGGGCTGTAAATATAAACGGACTTCTATCTCCGGAAAGTTCTTACGAACATAGGCATAAAGCCCGAGCCCGGCACCGACACAGTCTCCGTCCGGCCTGATATGTCCGCCGATACCCAGTTTTTTTACTCCCGTTAAATAATCTTTTATTTTTTCGGTTACCTGCAACGGTCACACCTCCATTACAAATCTCATTCTTCCTGTTCCATATCATCTTTTAAATCTTTCGTAACATCATCAATCAGTTTTGACATGTTTACTCCGTATTCGATCGACTGATCCAGAATAAAAATTATTTCCGGCGTGTTCCGCAGATTAATGGTGGCTGCCAGTTGTCTCCGGATATATCCTTCCGCGCTTTTTAGACCTTCCAGCGTACTCTTCTGTGATTCTTCATCACCCAGAACGCTGATATAAGCCTTGCATTGTTTCAAATCCGGGGTCACTTCCACAGAAACCACACTGGTCATGGGATTAATGCGCGGATCTTTAATCTCACCGCGGATGATATTACTTAGTTCACGCAGCACTTCACCATTGATTCGCGTATTTTTTATGCTGTTCTTTCTCATTTTTATTAACCTATTTCCTTTTCATTCAATAATCTCTGTTTTACTTTTAATTATGATGTTCCAGCACACAGTGCCGAGCGGAATCCTCCAAAGTCTATCGCGGTACTTCTTCCAGGACATATGCTTCAACAATATCGCCTTCTTTTACATCATTATATTTTTCAAAAACAAGACCACACTCATAATTGGATTTTACTTCCTTTACATCATCTTTAAATCTCTTTAAGGAAGCCAGCGGTCCGTCAAATAACTGTTCTCCGTCTCTGGTGATCCTGCAGCTGCATCCCCTGCGGAATATACCATCCAGTACATAGGAGCCGGCAATGGTACCTACGCCGGAAGCCTTAAATATCTGCCGCACCTCCGCATGACCGATGACTTTTTCTTCAAAGACAGGGTCTAACAGTCCCTTCATAGCCTTTTCAATATCGTCGATGGCCTGATAGATGACACGATACAATCTTAAATCTACATTTTCCCGGTCTGCGATTTCTTTTGCCATGTTATCCGGTCTTACATTGAAACCGATAATGATGGCATTGGATGCAGATGCCAGAATCACATCCGATTCATTGATAGCGCCCACACCGGCATGTATGGCTTTTACCACAACTTCCTCATTGGACAGTTTCACAAGGCTTTGTTTTACGGCCTCAACAGAACCCTGTACATCGGCTTTCACTATGATATTTAATTCTTTCAGCTCTCCTGCCTGAATCTGGCTGAATAGATCATCCAGCGACATTCTGGTTTTCGATTTAGAACCTTCCAGAAGTTTTTCTCTTCCGTCTTTGATAAATGTTTCGGCAAAATTTCTAGCCTCTTTTTCATTTTTGGTCGCCACCAGCACTTCTCCGGCATTCGGCACACCGTTCAGACCCAGGATCTCAACCGGTGTGGATGGTCCTGCTTCATTCACGCGTTCCCGCTGGTCTCCGGACATGGCCCGGACTTTACCGTAGAAAGAACCTGCTGCCACGGCATCTCCTACCCGCAACGTTCCCTTCTGTACCAGAACCGTTGCCACCGGTCCCTTTCCTTTATCCAGCTTTGCTTCGATCACAAGTCCTCTGGCTTTCCGGTTCGGATTTGCCTTCAGTTCGCAGACTTCCGCCTCCAGCAGTATCATTTCCAGCAGCAATTCAATACCTTCTTTGGTATGTGCGGATACCGGAACAAATATGGTCTGTCCGCCCCAGTCTTCCGCCACTAATTCGTATTCTGCAAGTTCCTGCTTCACCTTATCGATATTGGCGCTTGGTTTATCTATTTTATTCACTGCAACGATAATGCTGATACCTGCCGCCCTGGCATGATTGATCGCTTCAACGGTCTGAGGCATTACACCGTCATCGGCGGCTACTACGAGAATCGCAATATCCGTTGACTGGGCGCCCCTCATACGCATGGCAGTAAACGCTTCATGTCCCGGCGTATCCAGAAAAGTGATCTTTTCTCCGTTAACTTCCACAGTATATGCACCGATATGCTGGGTAATTCCACCGGCCTCTCTGTCGATCACGTTGGTTTCTCTGATGGCATCCAGCAGAGAGGTTTTTCCATGGTCAACATGACCCATAACGCACACAACCGGAGGTCTCTTTACCAGTCTGCTTTCGTCTTCTTCTTCCTCCCGGAGAAGCTCTTCAATAATATCTACTTTTTCTTCCTGTTCTGCGATCACTTCGAACTGCAGTGCAATATCCTGTGCGGTTTCAAAATCTACTTCCTGATTGATGGTTACGATCTGTCCCTGCATAAACAATTTTTTAACAATAACGGAAGGCTGGATTTTCATTTTATCCGCCAGTTCTTTGATCGTCAGATATTCCGGTATGGTAATTTCCCTGATCTCTTCTTTGGCTTCCTGCACCGGCTGGGGCTTATTGACATTGTTGCGGTTATTGTTATTCTTCTGACCATTGTTATTGTGATTATTATTTCCTCTCTGGTTCGGCCGGTTTCCGCGGTTATCATTATTTCTTACATTGTTCCTGTTGTTATTATTTCTGTCATTATTTCTATTGTTTCCGCTCTGGCTGTCATTTTTTACATTATTTTTATTATCTGTATTCTTCGTATTATCACTTTTCATGTCACGCCTTGGATTATTTTTATTTTCATTCTGTTTCGGTGCATGATTTGCATTATTGTTTTTTCCGTCACCGTTTTTATGGTTATTATGATTGTTATTTTTCTTATTCTGTTTCGGTTTATTGTTATTTCCACTGTTCTGTGGATTGTATACCTGGGTGATGTGGGACTTTTTCTCCGGTTCCTTTCCTTCCGGCTTCCGGGCCGGTTTCTGACCGGACTCCGGCTTTCCTTTGGATCTTACCGGTTCCTGTTTCCTGTTTTCACTGCCGCCGGCCTTCGGACTAAATTCTTTTTTTACCAGCATGGCTGTTTCTTCCGTAATGGAACTCATATGGGTTTTTGCTTCAATGCCATGTTCTGCCAGCACCTTTAAAATATCCTTTGAGTCTTTACCCAATTGTTTTGCCAGTTCATGAACTCTTATATTCGACATTCTATTACCTCTTTTCTGCGCTGCATGCTACATCTTTTTTACCGCTTTGTGACCAGGCAGCGCATAGACACAAACCGTATATTATACGTTCTTTTTTGTTATTGTTTCATGTTTTTATTAATTTTATGATTGTATCTGCAAATCCATTATCCTGTACCGAAACGGATGCCCTGCTGCCTTTTCCGATCGCATGGCCCAATATTTCTTTCGAACTGTAAAAATAGATCGGAACATTATAATGGGTACACATATTCATAAACATTTTTTTTGTGTTATCCGATGCCTCTTCCGCTACGATTACCAGACGGGCTTTCCCGGTTTTTACCGATTTCTCAACCGAAAATTCACCGCTTGCCACTTTACCTGCCCTCATAGCCATGCCCAGCATTGATAATACCTTATCTGCCATCTGTTTTTCCTCTGCCTATAGTTTTTCTTCCAGCGACGCTTTCAGATCTTCATACACCTGCGATGAGATCTTCATCTTAAATGAGCGTTCCAGACCATGATTTTTCACACATTTTTCAAAACATTCTTTGGAAGCACACAGATATGCTCCTCTTCCGTTTTTTCTTCCGGTGGTGTCTACCACAAATTCCCCTTCTGCCGTTTTCAGTATTCGGATCAGTTCTTTTTTTGACTTCATTTCACCGCATCCAATACACATACGCATGGGGATTTTTTTTGCTGCCGCCATATTCACACCTGACTTTCCGGCTTATTCTTCACTGAATTCCGCTTCTTCATTCCCGGTCTGCTCCTGTTCCGCTTCCTTCGCCTGGGTTTCACTCTTAATATCGATCTTAAATCCGGTGAGTTTTGCCGCCAGTCTTGCGTTAATACCGCCTTTGCCGATGGCAAGGGATAACTGGTAATCCGGAACTACGACCTTTGCGGTTTTGGCAACATCATCCGCAATGACCGATACCACTTTGGCCGGACTCAGTGCATTTTCCACATATACCGCCGCATTGTCGCTCCAAGGCACGATATCTATTTTTTCACCGCGAAGTTCATTGACGATCGCATTGACTCTTGCACCGTTGACACCCACACAGGCTCCCAGAGGGTCTACATGTTTATTATTAGACCTTACGGTTATCTTGCTTCTTACACCCGGTTCTCTGGAAACACTGACAATTTCCACGGTTCCGTCTCTGATTTCCGTTACTTCCGCTTCAAATAAGCGTTTTACAAGCCCCGGATTCGCTCTGGATACGGTAATCTTCGGTCCCTTTGGCGTATCTTTGACTTCCGATACATATAATTTGATACGCTCGGTCGGCATAAATACTTCCGAAGGCACCTGTTCGGATTCCATCAGTACGGCATCTGCCTTTCCCAGATTAATGCTGATGTTTTTTCCGTTGATCCGCTGTACGATTCCCGTTACGATATCATTTTCTTTGGCAAAATACTGGTCGAATACTACCTTTCTCTCTTCTTCCCTGATTTTCTGAAGAATGATATTTTTTGCTATCTGCGTGGAAATACGTCCGAATTCCCTGGATTTGACATCCACCTTAACGATATCTCCCAATTCATATTTAATATCCAGTTCTTTTGCTTTTTCCAACGAAATTTCCGTTGCCGGATCTTCCGGATCTTCTACCACGGTCTTATCCGCAACGATGCTGAAATCACCGGTTTCACGATTTACGCTTACCGTAACATTATCCGCTTTACCATAATTATTCTTATATGCCATTATCAATGAATTTTCAATGGCTTCAAAGATTACTTCCTTGCTGATGTCTTTCTCCTTTTCCAGAATATTTAATGATTCAATTAATTCGCTGTTCATGACTGTTTCCATTTCTCCTTTTCTGATTAGATTTATTCATAATTAAAAATCAAACGCAAGTCTGATCAATGCAATTTCGTTTCGTTCAAAGGTAAAGGATTCTCCCCCGTCTTCTATGGTCACCGTATCCTTATCATAGGAACAAAGGGTTCCCGTATATTCTTTGTTTCCGTTTTTCGCCCGGTACAGACGGATATCCACGTCTTTTCCGATACTTCTTTCAAAATCTTTTTCTTTCTTTAACGGTCTTCCCAGTCCCGGAGAACTTACTTCCAATATATACGCATCTTCAATGTAGTCTTCTTCATCCAGCAAATCGCTTAATGCCCTGCTGACCAGCTCGCAGTCATCCACATTGATCCCGCCCGGTTTATCGATGTATACTCTCAGATACCAGTTGCTGCCTTCTTTTACATATTCCACATCCACCAGTTCAAATTGGTTCTGCTGAATTAAGGGCAGCACTAATGCTTCTGTCTTTGTCTCATATAAATCTCTTTTTGACAATCTGCCATACCTCCTCAATATGAAAGAGTGGACTCACGCCCACTCTTTCATGATAACTCTATTAACTTTATTGAGTATAACACCGATATTTCCTATTTGCAACACTTTTTTTCATTTTCCTGTTTTTCAAAGGTTGTTTTTTCCGTTAAAAAATGTTAAAATAAAACAAATTCTTTGACATGGGGGCAAGACAATGCGATTAATTACAAGATCAGATTTTGATGGATTGGCATGTGCTGTATTATTAAAGGAAGCAGGAATCATCAGTTCCTATAAATTTGCACATCCGAAAGATTTACAGGATGGTCTCATAGAGGTGACTAAGGATGACTGTCTGGCAAATGTTCCTTTTGTGGAAGGCTGCGGATTATGGTTTGACCACCACTCCAGTGAACAGGAACGGAATGCTTATAAAGGGAAATATGAAGGTTCCAGTAAAATGAGTCCCAGCGCTGCGCATGTAGTTTATGACTATTACGGCGGAAAAGAGCGTTTTCCTCGCTTTGACGACCTGTTGGCCGCCGTTGATAAAGTGGATTCCGCAAATCTTACCAAAGAAGAAATCATGAATCCTCCGCAGTGGGTTTTATTGGGATTTATCATGGACCCGAGAACCGGTCTCGGACGGTTCCGAAACTTCACCATCAGTAATTACCAGCTGATGGAAAAGCTGATCGAATGGTGCCGTACAATGTCCATTGAGGAAATCATGGAACTGCCGGATATCGTGGAGCGTAAAGAACTTTATTTTGAACAGTCTGAAAAGTTTATTGAGATGATCAAAGCCCATACCGAAGTGAGAGACAATGTTATCATCAGCGATCTAAGGAATCTGCCAACCATTTATACCGGAAACCGGTTTATGATCTACAGCCTGTATCCGGAAGCAAATATTTCCTGCTGGATCGTATCCGGCCGGGGCGGTCAGGGCTGTTCCTGCGCCGTGGGTTACAGTATTCTGAATAAGACCAGCAAAGTAGACGTAGGCGCTCTCATGCTGAAATACGGCGGAGGCGGTCACAAAGCGGTTGGTACCTGTCAGTTTTCTGATGAAACAATGGCTGAGAAAGTACCGCAACTGCTGAATGAGCTTGTGGAACTGAATAAACAGTAAGAAGTTTTTCCTACATAATATAGTATCGACAGAACACTATTTAAAAATGCTTTTTGCAGAATGTAATGTATTTTACAACTGCAAAAAGCATTTTTTGGTTATGCATGATCAGGTCCCATATGCATAAAACTATAACTAATACCGTTCGTATTATTCCATTCCTTCAAAAATTTCTCCTAAAGTCATTTTTATATGCGGAAATTCTTTTAATTGTATGACAGTTTCCGCATTGTAATGTTCATCCTCTTTATCATCCTGCAGCATATAAATTTGCTCTAACAAATACTTTCCACCTTGAAGATAATATATCTCGACAGAGCCTTGATGTGAAACAATCCAATACTTTTCTATGCCCGCTTTTTCATAAATATCTTTATTTTTCTGTTTTATCTCTCTTTGCTGTTGACGGACTCAACGTTTCTACTATAAACTTGGGAATTCCACTGTAAGTTCCGCCCTTTAAATGCTTACGATCACATATAACCATAATATCCGGACATACATAGTCATCATTTTCGTCCGGATGATATTTTAAATCTAAATTTTCAATCGACACAAGAGAAAGGCTGTTCCTGAGTCCTTGTTTAATCACTGTATAAATATTACCATTAATAATCCCATGCTGATTCCGACATAAACGCTTCCGGGATTTTACCCGAATCATATAATTTAGAACCATAAGTCTTACATACTTTGTGTGGAGACTTAACAACTTATAACTATTTGCTTTTTCTATAAGTTCTCTTAGTATTCTGCTTTATGATACATCTGTTCTAAGAATTTTTTTAATCCATTACAGATAATCCAGTAATCTTCACCTTTGTATTCTATTAAAGCATCTCCATTTACAATAAAGGAATGACCCAGTCTATATGTCTTGTTATCAATTATTATATCAATACCATAGTCTGTTCCACCAGTTCTGGCATCTGTTGATTTCAGCAATTCAATATCTTTTTTACTTATGGATTGAAGATATCCGATCAATTCCTTCTTTTCAGACAATGATAACGTATATTTATCTCTCTCTACCACTGCTGTCATTTTATCTTCATCCAGGCTTTGAATCCATTGACGTAGTTCTTTAGTCCTGTCAATATTTTTCCATATCCAGAATCCGGCAACCATTCCGATAATTAAAGCAAAAAAGAAAATATCATATCCCCATTCCTTTATATGTTTTTTCATATGTTTATTTTGTGTATGCTTAAATCCCTATTTAAAAATTGCATACTTTCCTTCCTGATGATTTATTTATCGACCACTGATTCCAACGCAGTAAATGCTCCAAGCAACCTGTCTCCATCATACGCTTTCCCAGTTAATTCATACACCGGTTGAATCGTATGATTATCATATTTATTTGCTGAATCTTCCCAATAACTGATTTGAATATCCTCAAGTTCTATTTTTGTAGTACCCTCCGGTACAGATATAAAACCTTCATAATTATTTAATTTAGAAATCGCTTGGTCCACAGAAACTACTTTATCTATGTCAATTGTTTTATCAATATCCCTATAATTAGCAGTGATAGAATGAACTGTTCCTTCCCCTGTTAATTGAACAGATACCTTGGCATTTCCATAAACTTTGGAATTATTCATTCCTCTGGTAAACACAACTTCTTTCGAAATAACCATTTTATCTTCTGGATGATCAAAATCATGACATGTACCATAAATAATACCGCTAAAAGTATATCCTTCCATAAAAATTCCCAAATCATTAATGACTGTTCCCGCTCTGCGTTTGCACTCTTCATCACTCAAAGTCATTTCACACAAAGTATTATCTGCATTTGAATAAAAGTTAAAGCAACCATTATTCTGAACTGTAAGCTGATTTATATCACCATATGTAATACCTTCGCCAGTAATATTCTTATTATCCACATTGATATTATATTTTTTCTGTATATTATCAATAACAGAATCATCAATTGATTCATTAAGTATATATACTTTTCTCAAACTGTCATCTTCACTTATTTCTTTTACCTGATCAGTCTTGAGATGATTTTCTGTTACAAATGTATAGTCGCTTACGTGAATCAATGAACCGATATGCTCATTTTCTCAATAGTATTTTAATATATTATTCATTAGCATTACCAATCTACTATTTTATGGAAATTCTATCATGCGATATATCAAGATTCAACAAAAACATTTCGACAAAATTCGACAAATATAGGTTTTATATCCTGCTCTTCTCGTCAAAACTCCACCATTAACAGTAAAATCTTCTTTCCAGTATATAAACATCGTCTCCAAACATTTTCAAGTCCTGCATGTTTCTTATCCCCAGCCATAGAATAAGCAACAATCGATCTTTTCTCTTGTAAAACTGAAATATTTAACATAAAAAATCCTCCTTTTTGTCAATGAAATGTAGTTTTCATTCTGCGTGTGATTTAATACCTTCCCTGATGATCTGATCCACACAGGTGTTTTGAAATTGATTATGAATCTTTAACCACATAAATCAGTCCTCTATCAATCATATATCTACAACCGCTATGTTGTTCCCTAACAGGTTCCCTCAAATTTTTCTTCGTATAATAAAATTCGTTCAGACAAAATAAAAAATGCTGTAAACCTTATCATTTCAAGGTTTCCAGCACTTTTCAGGGTTGGGCTATTCATTTAAGAATAACAGCTCGTAGGGGAATCGAACCCCTGTTTTCGCCGTGAGAGGGCGACGTCTTAACCGCTTGACCAACGAGCCATACAAAAATCGTACTGTGATAGTATATACTAATAAATGCATTTTGACAAGTATTTTTTTTGAATAAAACTAAATTTTACTATACCAATACCACACTTTATATTCAGCTATTCAAGTCATAATTATTATATAGCAGCTAATTCATCATATAATAGAAATATCCTTGACGAACTCTTATAGTTTTTGATACAATCAACATACGTGATTTTCACGTCCGCAATTTCTTCGGGTAACATACCCGTCCGAATTGTTAATAAAATGTATGAATACAGCTTATGTCAGAGCAGGTGCGCCAACACCGTTTGAGCATGATGTAAGCTGTATTTTTCTATTCTTAATGATTCGGCTGTTAATCATATCCAAATTTTACCAAACATACGTTCGTATGTCAATCTAAATAAATTACCTTTGACACAAACATATGTTCGTGTTATAATTTCATCAGTAACCCGTTCCGGCCTGCCATTTTGGCGAGTGGCATCCCGGACATTACATTTTATTAACATCCCTATATTTCCAATACTTATATTTCGGAATTTATTTTATCTGAGAACAATTCAATGGCAGGCTTTTTATCCTGTCTTAGAAAACTGCACAAAAAATGCCGGATATCCTGCTGTTTTTGTTTTCGGAAAGGGTCTGTAATTATACTAAGGAGGATAAAAACACAAATGATAATGGAAAAATTTGAAACTGTCAGTCCACTGGCCGGCAGACCTGCCGAAACCTGGACAAACGAAACCTGGCAGGAATATTTTGAACTTCTGAAACTCAGAGTAAAACCCTCCAGGGACAAAAAAATGAACGACGAAGCCGGCTTAAACCGGATAAACGGAACCGCTTCCCAGGAATCCTACTCCGGTGAAACACAATATTTCCGGTACCGCAATTATATCAACGATATTTTATGCACCATCCGTTCCCGACATCATGCGGTGGACTACTGTTATTACATATATCAGATTGCGGATCTATTAAAATATGAACCGGAACTAAAAACCAGACTGGATACAACAGAAGAATCCCTGCCTTACTTTGAAGTATGGCTGGAGCAATAAATACCGGAGGTGTCGATATGAAAACACAGCAATTTACGGTAATAAAACTGCCGCTGAAAAAAATCCTGGAACAGGACTGCAATGTAACTTTAACGGACGACGAACAGAACGAATATCTGGTAGAACAGGCGGATTCTCTTTTGTTTGACCAGATTCTCCGTTTACGCGGAAACGATTCGCACCATATATCCGAACTGATCCTGATCGTTGCAAAAAAGAACCCCAAACAGGAAAAACAGCTTCGGGCCGTTCTGGATCACGGATTTTTTTATAACGGCAGGCGCTATATGAGATTTGGAAAATCAGCTTCCCAGGGAAAAGCCGGTATTACCGCTTTTGTCTCGGAAGACATATTTGAGGAATTATTCCGGATTACCCAGATGGATATTCCGGTAACCGAATGCGTCATTTCCAAATATGAAGCCCAGCGCTGCCTTTTGTTCAGCTCCTGCACCATTATTAAGGACTATATCCCTAATATCATTATCATCGGAGAATATGAAAAGGTTTTAAAAGACCAATATGTACGATATGTGGTACAGAAGCAAAAAGAAATTACGGATAAAGAGACCGGAAAACCCAAAACCATCTCCATCCGCGAAGTGGAAGAGGGATATAAAGATATAAAATTATCCCCATTTGACGGCTGCGGCTGTCATGAAGCGGAGTTTGCCCAAAAGACCAGTCAGGCGCTGGGTCTGGATTACACCGCCATCGGAAATCAGATCAGGCTGCCTTTTATAAAAGGATATTCCGTCTATGTACCCTTCCGTGAAATCTTACATGAGATGGGAATCCATGAACTCCGGGATATCTACGGCGCATCCCATCCGGTGGATACCATTGACTGTATCTGGAATACCACAATGTTTAAAGGCCACGGGATATTCTCCGAACAATACGGCTCTGAAGCATGGAATATGTATATGAAAACATTGAAAAAATATCATTTTAAACTTGGAATCAGCAAATACAGCCATCATATGAAAGATATCAATCCCATGGCACGGTTGAACTTCCAGTATCTCCAGTGTCTGGATCTGTGGAATGACAGATATATAGAAAGCTTTGAAAACCGGGAAAAAAAATATGATATCCTGGCTCCCGAAAACGAAGGAAAGATCATCCAGACTGCCAGATATACCACCGGCCTGTTTGAGAAGATCATCAAGGGGGATAAATTCTATACATTCAAATTTATGGGTATTCGTGATACGGAAGATTACGAACCTGCCAGCGCTTACCTAAAGGCCGTTATGATCAACGACGCCATGCTGAAAGACCCGGCGGTCAGACAGTTTATCTATGGAAAACTAAAGAAGTATATTACCCAGTCCAAACTTGGAAAAATATATGCCGACGGATTTTATCATACCGTTGTCGGCGATATGATGGGTTATCTGGAATTTGCCGCCGGACGGGAGCCGGCAGGCTGTCTGGGAGCAAAAGAATTTTATGCAGAAACCATGCCGCCAGGAAAGGTTCTCTCCTTCCGTTCTCCTTTGGTAGATCCTTCCGAAGTCAATGACGTCCGGCTGGTTTCCAATCCCATAACCGAAAAATGGTTCCGCTATTTTAAGAATCAGGACCTGGTAATGATCAATATGTATGACCTGTCCGCTCCCCAGCAGGGCGGTATGGATCAGGACGGAGATGCAGTCTACCTCTGCAGGGATTCCGTTCTGGTGGATTCCAAAATCCAAAAACCCATAATCATTGATATTGACGATAAGGCAACAGTACAGTCAAAGCCATATACAAGGGAACATATCACCGAATATGAATTAATGACCAGAGACAGCCGGATCGGTGAGATCACTAATACCGCCACCAGTATAGAAAATAAATATACCACCAGTCCCGAACTCAGAAAAACATATGAAACTCTTACTTCCCTGCTTCGTATCTTTCAGGGAAAAGAGATCGATTACCTGAAAACAGGACTCCGCTGGCAGATGAATTCCGGACTTCGGAAACACTTAAAACAGCTTCCCTGGTTCCTGCTGTATAATTATCCGGGCAAGCTGCAGACCTATGAAAACATAAAAAAGAAAAACCGGACTTCGGATGCTGCCGCCGGTCAGACAGCGGCAAACGGATTCCGCTCCCCTTCTCCCATGAACGAATTATGCGATTATATCAACACCTGGGAAAAGAAACATCTGATCTGGGACAACTCCGTTGCCGATACCGGCCCGCTGCTGGTCAATGCTTCCTTTTCACTGGATAACAAAAAAATACGCCGGCAGATCCGTCATCTGATCAATGAATTCGGCGCTGCATTTAAAGAACTTGTAAAACGCAAACAACAGGAAGCCTCCGAGGAGGATTATAATGAAATTGATCTTCTGATAGAAACTTACCGGCAAAAGCTGTTGCAGACAGAAGATATTCACAGTGAAGAAGAACTGGCAAACTATGTGATTCAGATATCCTACAGTAATCATTCCATTTGCAAATATCTGGCATGGTTTGGTTATGGCAGCTATCTGCTGGAAAATCTGAAAAAAAACTCTCCTTCCCAAAAAAGATGGTCCATCCGGGAACTTCCGGAACCAACAGACAGTTCCCATGAATATCTTGGCAAATATTATTTATTTGAGGAGGCGGAACCGGATGTATAATATAGAAGATAAATACTTTTACGAAATTTTGGAGGACTATCAGACTGAAGCTCCTGACGCACAGGAAGAAATATTTAATTCCTTCTGCTCTCTGATCTGGTCCAGTGATAATAAGCGCCGGGTCTATGAAAAAGAAATTAAATTTCATATACCTTCCGGCCTTATTCATACGGAAATCGGCAGTATCTTTAATACCTGGTCTTCCGTTTCCTATACCGCCTATCGCTCTGTCACAAGAAAAACGGATTTTGTCAGCCTGCTCCGGCAGAAAGTAAACAATATCTATTCCGCTCTGTTCGATGAACGGATCTGTCAGCAAAAAGAATATATGGATTTGCTCAAGGTTCCAAAACAGCTTTACCTCCGCTGGATTCACGGCGAAACCTTTCAGCCGGAAGCCTTAACCGCTGAAATTGACGATGCGATAAACCGGGCGTTAAATATGAAAGCTTCCTGTAAGAAACAAAAGATAAAACTGGAATGGCAGGACTATAAACGATTAGTGGAACAGTATTTTCGTAAGATGTTTGATAATTATATTTGTCTGGACGACTATGAAACGAAGGATTCCTTGATCGTCCAGACAAACGGTTGGAATGAAGACAATTTCTGCATCAGTTATTTCTGCAACAGTCTGAACGGTTATATAAAGAATTATCAGAAATCCTGTTTTGGCTTAAAGCGGGGTCGGAACAGACATTACGGCAGATGTCAGGATTGCGGCTGCCTCTATGAAAAGAATAAGAAAGATACCCGCTCCAGACGCTG
Organism: uncultured Lachnospiraceae bacterium; assembly: GCA_910578175.1. Lineage (GTDB taxonomy): Bacteria > Bacillota > Clostridia > Lachnospirales > Lachnospiraceae > Bovifimicola. Next base: position 6,746 of record CAJTPF010000009.1, on the reverse strand, counting down.
TCAGAACTGCTATCTGAAATACAGAACCCTGCGAAAAAAGGAAACCCAGAGAATTCGCAGAATGCAGATGAAGTCAGTCCAAATGTACTAAATTATCTCTCTGATCCCTCTGTATTTCAATAAATCCGGCAGTCATAAGCGTTGTTATATATACGCAATAGGTTCTGAACCAATCAACAGTCATTTTCTCATAATGCTTTTCTCTTCTATCAGTCCGTATCCCATACCCGCATTTGCGGCCGGATACGGACTCCATTCTGTTCTGACTGTTCAATAAAATTTAAAGGAGGAATACCATGAAACCGGATTATTTTGATCTATTATCC
>CAJTPF010000009.1:0-6406 GCA_910578175.1 uncultured Lachnospiraceae bacterium | reverse complement strand
ACCGATTTATCTTGAATCCGTGGGCGGAATAAAATCTCCCACATTAAAAGAGATACGAATCATCGGCTACCACACCTATCAAATGTATCTGACCCTGCTGCTGCTCCGTCCCGAATCCTTTTTCGATATGATACGGCAGCCGGAATATTTTCATTCATTAACAGCAGATCTCAAAAGTAAATTAAACTCCTTTGATTTGATCACCGGAAATAAAGAAATGTGTTCCGTAACCGAACAGGCCTTAAATTTCTTTCTGGAACCGGATGTACGTTACAACAGCACCCAAAAGGGCTTTTTACTCTATGATCAAAACGCGCCGGAACTTCCGGCAGGCGTTATTCATAAAGACGTATGGCCACAATTATGCGATATCATACTGCAGCGGAACTACATCAGACCATCCGGAGAACAGACGTCAGAGATCAAAAGTAAACGCGCTCTGGCTATCATGCAGAAACTGAAAAAAGGAAGAGAAACCCATGCCAAAAAAGGAACATCCGATAAGAATATGGAGATTGGCAACATCATATCCGCCGTAGCTGGAAAAAGTAATTCCCTGAATCTGATCAATATCTGGGATCTCACCATTTACCAGCTTTGGGATTCTTTTTACCGTATCTATAATCACAATATTCTGGATATTCAATCCATCAGCGTGGCCGTATGGGGCGATAAAGACAATCACTTTGACGCTGCCGGCTGGTTTAAGAGCCTGAACAACGAAACCTGAAACAGGTTGACTATTTTAATCTTTATAATAATGAAAGCGAGGAATTTTATATGGGACTTAATTCAAATATGGCAAACAGAGAGGTTTGCGACTTAATCTTTTTAGACTATGCTACAAAAAAACCGTTTTTAAACTTAGACTATGCCAACGTAAGCACAACAGAGCTTACCGGTGAATCCGTATTTGCATACGGCGGCAAAGGACATCCGAAGAAAGTGCAGTTCTCCGGCGAAAGAGGCGGCACCATCACGATCGAAACACAGATTCAGTCCGCAAAATTATGGCAGTTGATCACAGGCGGAGACGTTTCAAAAACTGCAAAATTTGTAGTAAGAAAAGAAATCGTTACAGAAGACGGTACCGAAGTTACACTGCCGGATACACCGGTTGCCGGAACAGTTGCCGTATACAAATTGAACGACGACTGCGGAGAAGCGCTTGCATGTACGGTTGCCAATGCTTCCGTTACGCTTACAACTCCGGTCGCAGCAAATGACACCGTGATCGTTTACTACATGAAGGAAGTGACAGACAAGGTTCAGAGAATTAGCGTCAAGTCTACAAGCTTCCCTAAGAATTTCGTGGTTTACGGCGATACGGTAATGAAGACAGAGAATGATGAAGTCCTCGGATACCGGATGATCGGATACAAAGTTGCCCCTCAGAGCAATATGTCCTTATCCTTCTCTAACAACGGAGATGCCGGAACCATTACGATCACAGGTGATTTAATGGCCGATTCCGATGATAATATTCTGGACCTGATTCTGTTGGAAGACGAATAAGAAAACCGCTTTATCGAACTGTAGTTCGAATCAGAATTCAATCATAAATAACTCTTTTTGAAAATCCTCATACAATCGAATGTTGTATCCATCCTTCCGGTGTATACGGCATTTTTTTGTATGAGATATTCTCCTTTTACCCACAGACTGAGGCCTGATTCATAACCTATCATTAATAATTTTATATTTCACCGTTTTTACCGAAAAGAAAGGAAACATCCATATGATTAATATTCTGACATTGCTTCCCGTTCTGGCCTGCGCCATTGGAATGAACATTGCACTGGGAATGTATTATAATATTGGAATAAAAAAGTTTTCTTTTAACGTTCATATTTTTTTGACAGGTATTCTGAAAGCTTTTATCATTGCCGGTTCTTTTATGGGACTGGCATATTGCTTTTATTACATAGATTTCCGGACATTCGGAGTAACACCGAAATTTATTCTGAATTCCGCAATTACATTATATGTGGGCAAAGTCCTTGTTTCTCTTGGAAAAATTCTGGGACTGGAGCTGAATCTTGAACGAACGGATAAATAATTTAAACAGGGAAAGGTGGTCATGGCGAAGGGTGAATGAATTAAAAGAATTATATACCATCGATTTCCTATCCGTATTTTTAAGCGTTGTCATTATCTTAACCGGATTAAAAATTATTTGTGGAACCCTGGAATGGTGCTGTAAAACCTTCGGCATCGAATTCAAATGGATGCGTCAGAAACAGGAAGAACACCGGCTTCTGATAAATACATCCAACCGGATGGAACTGCTGGAGAGACAACACAAAATCGATATGGAACATTCGATCAGTCACAATAATGAAGTTAAAAATAATCTTATTAATCTTGCAGCTATCGTTGATTCCATCAATCATAAATTGGACAGTATGGAACATAAAAATGATGCCAATGAACGGGCACAATTAAAAGACCGTATTGCCCAGGCATACCGTAAATATTCTGAAACTAAGGAATGGACCTGTATGGAGGAAGAGGCGTTTCGTGATTTAATTGCCGACTACGAATTACACGGCGGAAAAAATTCCTTTGTCCATTCTGTCTGCGAACCGGAATCCTATAGCTGGAAGATTTCAGATAAATAAAATTTATCCATTAACCAAAAAAGAAAGGAATATGGCAAAATGAACTTAAATTTTAAAGACCGTTTAACATTAAAAGAAAGTATCGAAATGATCAATGAAGTATGCAACAGCGTATTTTTAGCAAAAACCGAATCCGTTTCCGCCGCTTACCTGCCGGAACTGTATGATTTTTCCTTCCGCTTGTCCATTGCGAAACACTATGGTGGATATGAGTCTTCCGGAGATGCCGAACAGGATTATTCCGTTGCCATGAGCATCGATAAACAGAAACTTGCCGTGGACCTGCTGCAGCTGGAGGGAATCGAAGCCGCCATCCGGGAAAAGATCGTTTTCCGAAAAGATGCCATCCATAAAGCAAATATCCAGGTAGTATCCGGCTTTGATGCTTTGGTATCTCCGATGGAACATCTGATTCATACGATATCCGACAAACTTTCCGTGGTTAATATGGAGCAGATAAATGAATTGTTAAACGGATCAGATTTAAAGGAACTTATGAAACTATATAAAGCGGAATAGACAAACGGAGCAGATACAAAACAGGAGCGGGAATCAATCCGCACTCCTGTTTCCGTATCATCTATTGGTTGAGGAATGTTGTATATTTACATAGATGTGAGAATTAAAATAAATATCACAAAAACAATCGCAAACCATGAGCCAAGATGCCGGAATTTCTTATTATTTAATCCCAAATCAATAACAGCCAAAATAAATGCAGCATATCCAATATAAGGTGCTACTGAGAAAAAAGCCAATACTGCTGCAACAATACTTAGCGGCGAATCTTTTTTCTTCCCATCCTTTGTCAAAGGTATCAATGGGCAGCCACAATGAGGGCATTGTTCTGCCTTATCTGAAATTTCATTTCCACATTCCGTACATTTAATTAGTGCCATAATAATTTTCCTCCTATGTATACTGTGTTTTATTTATACAAAAAACAAACGTATATATTTTACCATAAAATTCCAATCATTAAATGTATTGAATAAAGATATTTTTCAGACAAAATAAAAAATAAAGGAGTGAGTTCATGCCAAACACCGAACCCAGAGGAGAAACCTCTGCAAATAATATTGATAACACAAATAACAGAAGTTCAGAAATAAATACATATATTGACCACCTGACTGCTATCCCTCCTATCGTGGCTTCAGAAGAAATTGAAGAAATCAATAACAATCTTTCAGAACTGGGAACTACCTTTCAAACCACCAGTGTTTCCGGTGAGTCCCTTCTAAATGTCTTTAAAAAATTATCTTCTGTCTTTACAGGACTTTTTAATCCTGCCGAATTCAGTGAATACTTCCAAAACGCTATCGAAGATCTCAAAGAAATCGACTCTCTTCTTACGGATATCAGTAAAATAAGTAATCTGTCATCTTCACAAATAAAAAACCTGGAAGATAACTCCTATCAGACCGCAAGTAAATACGGAAAAAAAGCATCGGATTATCTGTCCGGCGTTCAGGATATGGCCACAGCGGGATATAATGATTCTGCGGGTATGGCGGAATTAAGTATGATGGCACAAAGCGCCGGCAATTTGGATGCCTCTCTTGCCAATGACTATTTAATTGCCATAGACAGCGCATATGAATATCAGGGAAATATAGAAAAAATAAATCAGGTATTGGACGGTCAGAATTCCATTGCACATAAAAATGCTCTGTCTCTGACAGAACTGGCGGAAGCAACAAAACTAGTTGCCTCCCAATCGGCTGAATCCGGTGTTTCCATAGAAAAAGCGACTGCCGCTATAGCTACCATGATGTCTGTTACCGGTGAAGATGCAGACTCTGCAGCTGATGCCTGGAATACAATTCTGGAAAACTTCCAACAGGTATCCAAGAGTACAAAGGGGATGACCGAATATGAAAATGCCTGTCAGGCATTGGGTGTCTCTCTTAAAACCGTAAAAAACGGAATCATCCAGCTTCGCGAACCAATGGCTGTTCTCAATGATTTATCCAAAGCCTATGCAGCCCTTGGTGATAATGATGAAAGAAAAATAAATCTCCTAAATTCCGTTGGAGATACAAATACCGGAACTCAGTTAGGCAGCCTGTTAGAAAATTGGAATACATACGCAAAAATGCTGACAGAATATTCGTATAGTTCCGGCAGCGCCATGCAGGATGCCATGAAAAATACCGAAAGCTGGGAAGGCAGTTTAAACCGCCTTTCAAATACATGGACGGCTACGGTTCACAATGTTGTGAAATCAGATGATATGACTATTTTAATAGACATATTTAACAAATTATTGGGATTAACAGAAAAATTAACCGAATCCCTGGGGGTCTTCGGCAGCATTGGATTAGGTGCCGGTCTGACCTCATTCGTTAAAAACTTTGCTTGACTCTGAAATAAGAGTTACAATTATAAACTCTCCTACAAGTTTTAATTGGGCAATCATAGCCAAGAAAATAACATAGACGGCGTTATTGACAAGACTATGGATACATGGAGTTTTTAATAAGACTCTGCAAACGCTACAGCGGAGTATAAACTATACATGGAGGAGTAAATGCTCAAACCCTGGAATACAGATCAAACCGTAATCCTGCAAAACGGATGAGGTTGCGAAACGCAGAAAAAATTGATCTTGTTGGTATATGTTAATATCGGTGAGAACTGACAGATGGCTAAGTACCGCTGACAACAGGTTGAAAATCGGATGAGCAGGACGGCACTCCACTCTTTAGAGTGTAATTGTATATAGAAATGAAGAATTATGTGCAAAACACAGAGAGCAATCCCCACAGACATACCCATCCTCCGAGCAGGCCGCAGCCATAATGCAGTATCTGCTTGTAAGGCATAGTGCGTATTGCGATTTTATAAGTTTCAGTAATACGCTTAAGTGTGCGTTTCACTTAACGAGAAAAATTTATCATCATGTTTTATTGTTTTAGATGTTTATAAAAACAATACAATCATCAAAACTTACTTCCGCAATTTTTACATCTCCACGTCTTTCCATTATCCCCCATTCCAAAGATTCCGAAGGCTGCCATTTTGACAATCTTTTTTGTGGCGGTTATTTTCGTGAGATTGGTTGAATTGCAGATTGGACATTTCGGTTTATTCAGCAAATCCTGAGCTATTTGATTGTTATGTGCAACTTCCTCAAGTGATTGAGATGTTGGATGATATATCCAATAAAAACACTTATCAATTAAACTATTTAAAATTATTTTAGACATATTTTCATCACAATTACAAAATTCTTGAATATAATCCATTGCTTCTTCTGTCTGTTTTTTTCCAATAGGCTTAGCCACTGCTCTAAAAGTTTCAGGATCTTCAAATAAACTTAATTTGCTAAAAAAAACAAAAAATTCTTTAGCCATATTTTCATCACAATTGCAATATGTTCGAATATAATTCATTGCCTCTTCTACTTGATTTTCTCTTATAAATGTATACAAGGTCCACCACGATTCTTTTCCTTTATATAAACTTAACATGCTTTCCAAATCCATAATAATGCCTCTCTATACTGTTTTATGTATTAATAATTATAACTATTAAGCAAACAATATTTAACAAAATACAAATCTGTATAATCTTATTGTTAACATTCTTACATACGAAATGATTCTAAAATTTACTTCCACAATTTTTACACCTCCACGTCTTTCCATTATCCCCCATTCCAAAGATTCCGAAGGCTGCCATTTTGGCAATCTTTTTTGTGGCGGTTATTTTTGCGAGATTGGTAGAATTGCAGATTGGACATTTCGGTTTATTCAACCAATCCTGTGCTACCTGATTAT
>CAJTPF010000008.1:88283-104625 GCA_910578175.1 uncultured Lachnospiraceae bacterium | reverse complement strand
AATAAATTTAATATTTTTTTTCAATATATCATTGACTTAAGAGTAATATTATTAGATAATAAAGGGTAGCTTATAAGAAAGGTAATATCGTTATGAGAGCAAATAATAAACGAATTGTAAGATATAGAAAACCTCTCAACATAAATATAGGTATAATATTATTTGCACTGATATTTATTTATATCAGTATATGTACTTTTCTTTATTTTACCCGTGAAAAAGTATCCATATATGAAGTTACCGGCGGAAAAAGCGAGAATCAGCTCAGCATAAAAGCGACAGGTATTGCACTTCGGAAAGAGGTGGTAAGTTATGCGCCTTCCGCAGGATATATCAACTATTATGCCAAAGAAGGCACAAGAATTTCTTTAGATACTACATTATATACCATTGACGGAAGTGGTACGGTTGCCCAGCTGATAGAAGCCGCTGCCCAGAATCAGTCGACTCTGACCGATGAAAATATTTCCTCCCTGAAAAAAAATATATCGAAATACGTCCTAACATATGATGATGCCTCTTTTTCTGATGTGTATCAGTTTCAATATGATTTAAACACAGCTTTGATCGAATGTGTGAATCTGAATACGCTGGAAAGTATAAATCAAAGCCTGACAGACTCCGGTAATTCTGCATTTGTTATAAATAAAGCACAGTCTACGGGAATCGTGGAGTTTTATACCGACGGGTACGAAGGAGTAACGGCTGAAACCTTAACGGAGGATTTATTTGACAAAAATACATACAAAAAGAACAGTATTACGTCTGGTTCCTTTATTGAAAATGGGACAGCCATATATAAAACCATGAATGATGAAGAATGGAGCATAGTGGTTCCTCTGACTGCCGATCAGGCGGCCGCCTATGCGGATACTAAGATCGTCCCGCTCCGTTTAGTCAGTGAAAATATCAATACATCGGGATATTTTTCCATCCGGCGGATCGGCAGTAATTCTTACGGCGTAATAACTTTAAAACGTTTTATGATGAAATATGCGGCAGAACGGTTTATTGACATTGAGATAATGGGAGAAACCACAAACGGATTAAAGATTCCAAAAACGGCAGTTACGGATAAAGAATTTTATGTGGTACCGGTAGAATATATGCTGAAAGGCGGAAACAATAATGAACCGGGATTCAGCCGGCAGATTGTTGGTACGGAAAACATAGAGTTTATCACGCCGGAAATTTTTGTTACGGTGGAAGATATGTGTTATATAGATAAATCCCAGTTATCAGCAAATGATGTCCTGGTGAAAGCCGATTCCCAATCCAAATATGTAGTGGGAGCTTTGGGGACATTAAAAGGCGTTTACAATGTGAATACCGGATACACAACATTCCGTTATATAGAGATATTATCAGAAAAGAACGGTTATTATATCATAAAAAAAGATACCGTTCACGGTTTGACCCAATATGACCATATTGTTTTAAATGCTTCCATGGTAGAAGATAACAGTGTTATTTTTCACTAGATAGGTGAAAGGAGATATAGAACCATGATACAGGAAAATCTTAATATCGTCAGAGAACATATAAAGCAGGCATGTCTTCGGTCCGGAAGAGAGGAAAAGGATGTTACCCTGATCTGTGTGAGTAAGACAAAACCTGCAACAGATATACATACAGCTTATGAAAATGGGGAACGGAATTTCGGAGAAAATAAAGTACAGGAAATGACAGATAAGTTTCAGGAATTACCAGAGGATATCCACTGGCATTTTATTGGACATCTCCAGAGAAATAAGGTAAAATATATTATAGATAAAGCATATTTAATACATTCTGTGGAATCTTTCCGTCTGGCGGAACAGATTGAAGCGGAAGGAACGAAACATAATGTTACAGCAAATATACTGATACAGGTAAATGTAGCGCAGGAAGAAACTAAATTCGGACTGGACAGAGCAGAGGCCGTTGCCCTGGTCAAAGCCATTTCCGTCGGTTTGCCGCATATTCGGATCAAAGGGCTGATGACTATCGCTCCGTTTACGGAAGAACCGGAGGAGAATCGGATTTATTTCCGTCAGCTCAGGGAATTATCGGAAGAAATTGCAAAATTAAATCTGAATCATGTGGAAATGAAAGAATTATCCATGGGAATGACCGGAGATTATATGACGGCAATTGAAGAGGGGGCTACGCTGGTACGGATTGGTACCGGCATATTTGGTAACCGGGCTTATTTGAACAGGCAATAATTAATTTGTTGATATAGAGATTAAAAACAAGATAATATGAAAATGAAATTGCGGAAAGCAATGAATGCGGAGGTTAATATGAGTTTAACAGATACTTTTTTAGGATGGATGAGACTGAACGATGATGACGAATATGATGAAGATTATGACGAAGCAGAAGAATTTGAAACACCAAGAACCAGCAGAAAATCTTCAAAAAAATATGAAGATGATGATTTGGATGATCTTTTGGTAAAAGAACCTGCTAAAAATGTTTCTAAGCCAAAAACGGTTAAAAATAAAGTAGTTCCAATGAGAAGCAAGAATGGTATGGAGGTTTGCGTGATCCGTCCGGCAACGATCGAAGACGGAAGGGAGATCACAAATACTTTGGTTTCCGGCAGAGCAGTCATCCTGAATCTGGAAGGAATTCATGTAGAACTGGCCCAGAGGATCATTGATTTTACTTCCGGGTCCTGTTTTGCCATTGATGGAAATTTACAAAAGGTTTCTAATTATATATTTATCGCAACGCCGCCGACGGTTGATATTTCCGGGGATTTTCAGGAAATCATTAACGGCAATGCAAATGTTACAGAAATGTAATATTTTATCGATATCACTGTCGAATACATAATTGGTGTGATTATTATGAAAAAACAATCATATATTAGATTTGTAGTTTTATGTATAATACTTGCTGTTCTGATATTTGGAGATCAGATTTCAAAGTTTGCGGCTTCCGCAGAATTAAAGGGAAAAGATAAAATAATAATATGGAACGGTTTTTTGTCCTTTGAATATCTGGAGAACCGTGGGGCAGCATGGGGCGTTTTCTCTGGAAGAATCATTTTTCTTACATTGCTTACCATTTTTTTTACATTGATTCTTTTTGTGATTATTATTAAAATAGAAAAAGCTATCATGTTCACGAATGATAAAATAAAGTTGTTTTCCGTGATCCAATTTTTATTAGTGCTGCTGGTGGCCGGTGCATTGGGGAATCTGGTGGACCGTCTGAGATTCGGTTATGTAGTGGATTTTATTCAGTTTGAATTTATGGATTTTCCAATCTTTAATATTGCAGACTGTTATGTGACCGTTTCAGCGCTTTTACTGGTTGTGATTCTGCTGTTTTTTCTAAAAGAGGAAGATATCGGGAAAATAAAAGGCTGAGAGGAAAGTAAGGTAATACTGAATGATTAATTTTAACAGGTTTATTATAGATTATAATAATATGAATGAACGAATAGATAAATATGTTGCACTACGTTTTCCGGATGTTTCCAGAACCCATATTCAGAAATTGATTGCAGAAGAGTATATTCTGGTCAATAACGGAACTGTAAAATCAAATTACAAACTTAATCTAGGAGATGAAATAACGGTTCAGATTCCGAAAGCCATTGAGCCGGAAGTACAGGCGGAAGATATACCGCTGGATGTTTTATTTGAAGATGATGATATCATAGTGATCAATAAGCCGAAGCAAATGGTGGTTCACCCTGCAAGAGGACATTATACGGGAACCCTGGTAAACGCCCTGCTGTATCACTGCAAAGATAATTTATCCGGCATAAACGGAATTATGCGGCCGGGGATCGTGCATAGAATCGATATGGATACCACTGGCGTTCTGGTTGTTGCAAAAAATGATTATGCACACAATAAACTGGCAGAGCAGCTGAAGGTACATTCCATATCCAGAATTTATGAGGCTATTGTTCATAATGTAATATACGAAGATGAGGGAACCGTGGATGCCAAAATCGGGCGTCATCCCAATAACCGTCTGAAAATGGAAGCCAATGTAAATGATGGCAAGGATGCAATTACCCATTATAAGGTTTTGGATCGTTTCAGAAATTATACGTATATTGAATGTATGCTGGAAACCGGCAGAACCCATCAGATCAGAGTTCATATGTCCAGCATCGGTTATCCGTTATTAGGGGATACGATCTATGGTCCGTCCAAATCCCCGTTCCATCTGACAGGACAAACGCTGCATGCCAGATTATTGGGATTTGTTCATCCAAGAACCAATCAATATATGGAGTTTTCGGCACCGAGACCGGAATATTTTACCCATCTGTTGGAAATATTGCCGAAATAAAGGAGGTCATTTATATGGAAAAAAGATTTGTTGTTGCTATTGGCAGAGAGTTTGGCAGCGGAGGAAAGGAGATCGGTTTTGAACTGTCAAAACAGCTGGGGATCAAATGCTATGATAAAGAATTATTGGAACTGGCTGCAAAAGACAGCGGATTATGTGAGGATATCTTTAAACTGCATGATGAAAAACCGACAAACAGCTTTTTATATTCTCTGGTAATGGATACTTATTCTGCAGGATATGCGGCTCCGGGATTTATAGATGTCCCGATCAGTCAGAAAGTTTTTCTTGCCCAGTTCGATACCATAAAAAAACTGGCGCAGAAGGAAAACTGTATCATTGTCGGACGCTGTGCCGATTATGCATTGGAAGGGGAAATAAATCTGGCCAGTATCTTTATCAGCGGAGATACGGATTCCAAAATCAGGCGGATTGCAGAACGTTTTCAGCTATCTGATGCGAAAGCGAGAGATTTGATCGTTAAGACCGATAAGAAACGTGCAAATTACTATAATTATTATACCAATAAAAAATGGGGCGATTCCTCCTCTTATGATTTATGTATCAATAGCAGCAAACTTGGTGTAAAAGAAAGTGTATCTTTAATTATCGGATATTTGAAACTCAGAAAATTTATTGAACAGTAATCAGCGGTTTTTGTCAGGAATGTGTATAATTCGATTTCGATTGACAAATTTTTAATATAGTAGTACACTGTCTAATAGTGTTTTAATATCCATAAACTATACATCAGGGTGGTAGTGAGCTTGAATTCAAAACTCAAAACATATGCTTTAAATGTTTTATTTTTAATTTTTTTATTTATAGTGACATTTTATTACATATTCAGAGAGCAGAATTTTTGTGATGTAATTAAATATATACAAAGTGCGGATAAGGTCTATATACTTTTGTCAGTCGCTATGGTTTTGCTGTTTGTATGCGGCGAGTCCGTAATCATTCATTATCTTATGAATTCTTTTACCCGTATGGTCAAACTAACTTCCTGCATAAAATATTCTTTTATCGGCTTTTTTGTCAGCTATATTACTCCCGGGGCGTCCGGCGGTCAGCCGGCTCAAATGTATTATATGAGTAAAGACGGGATTCGTGTCAGTGAGTCCTCCCTGGTATTGATGGTTGTGACGATCGCTTATAAAGCAGTGCTTATCATAATGGGTGTTTTTATGCTGGTAACAGAAAGCAGTTTTCTATTAACGCATATTACGGGATCTGTGGCCTGGATTCTGATCATTGGTCTGATCTTAAATATTCTGATCATCGGATTGCTTTTTTTTATAATATTTAAGCAGTCTTTTGCAAGAAGCGTATTGGTCGCACCCATTATATGGCTTGGAAAGAAAAAGATCATACGAAATTATCAGAAGTGGACAAAAAAGATTCTGGGCGGCATAAATAAATATGCAGACAGTGCGGAATATTTAAAGAAACATAAATATGTTATATTTAATGCGTTTATTTTAACTGCCGCACAGCGGATCTGTCTGTTTATGGTAACTTATTTTGTTTATAAATCCTTTGGTTTATCGGGAACTTCCATGTATCAGATCGTTACCCTGCAGACCATGATCGCACTGTCAGTCGATAATTTACCGTTACCGGGGGGAATGGGGGCAAGTGAAAGTATATTCGTGATATTTTTTGACGGAATCTTCCGGGGGAATGGTATGAATTTTGTATTACCCGGTATGGTGTTAAGCCGGAGCATCAGTTTTTATTCGATTATAGTCATTGGCGGAATCATTACCTGTATCACACATTTAACTAGAAAGAGAAATAAGAGGCAAGTATCATGATTGGATTTTACAGTTATACAGTAGTTTTAACCTATTTATCAGCAATATCTTCGGTGATTGGAATGACGTTTGTTATGGATTCCAATATTAAGGCGGCAATATTTTGTCTCATGTTTTCCGGAGCATTTGATTTGTTTGACGGTAAAGTGGCAAGGACAAAGAAAGACCGGACAGATGATGAAAAAACCTTTGGGATACAGATAGATTCTCTGTGTGATATTGTATGTTTTTGTATGTTTCCGGCAATGATCAATTTTCATATATCCTGTAATACAAACAGGGTATACAGCGTGATCGCTTCATCGGCAATTGTTGTTTCCGGAATTATCCGGCTTGGATATTTTAACGTTATGGAACAGAACCGGCAGAAGAGTACTTCGGCAAACCGGAAATCTTATCAGGGTCTTCCGGTAACATCGGTTGCAGTAATCTTGCCTCTTGTATATTTATGTAAGAAGCTGATCGTAAACACATTTTCTGTATCCGTATTTAATATGACTTTTACAACCATCGTTCTTATGGTGGCATTGTTCTTTATTTTAGATTTTAAGGTAAAAAAGCCGAATAATAAAGAAGTTATATTCATGATGTTATTCGCATTGCTGATCATTTTAGGTCTTGTTTTTTTATAGAGGTCACACCAGTTACAGGAATCTGATGTCAGCGTTAATTGGGATAATATAAATAATACAGTCTGGAAAGGAAAGGGATTGAATGAAAACGGTAAGCAGAAACGGAAGATTGATCGAGAATACAACTAATCAGGAGAAATATTTAAAATTATTATATGGTACCTTAATAGGAAGAGCAGCTCTGAAAGTTCTGACCATTCCCTGTTTATCTAAATCTGCAGGTTTTTTTCTGGATTCCAGACCCTCCAGTCTGCTGATCGATCCGTTTATCAAACATAATGATATAAGAATGTCTGATTATATTCCAAAGCGTTATAAATCTTTTAATGATTTTTTTACCCGCAGAATCAAACCGGAGCGTCGCCCTGTTGATATGTCGGAGAAATCCCTGGTCAGTCCCGCAGATGGCAGGATCAGTGTATACAAGATCAGGAAACATTCGGTATTTTCGATTAAAAATACAAAGTATACATTGGAATCCATTCTCCGTAACAGAGAACTTGCAAAAGAATATGAAAACGGTTATTTTATTATCGTAAGGCTTTCAGTAGACAATTATCACAGATACTGCAGTGCAGATAATGGAAAGATATTGGAATACCACCGGATTCCCGGTGTGTTGCATACCGTGAATCCTATTGCCAATGATTATTTTAAAATATATAAAGAAAATTCCAGAACCTATTCCGTGATTGAAACTGAAAATTTTGGCAGATTAATTCAAATGGAAGTCGGGGCTTTGTTGGTTGGCCGTATTGTCAATAACCGGCATCATGGCACCTTAAAAAAAGGCCGGGAAAAAGGAAAATTTGAATACGGCGGTTCCACCGTAATATTAATAGCCAAGGACGAAAATGTAATCATAGACAACGATCTGATCGTAAATACCTATGCCGGTTATGAAACACTGGTAAAGATGGGCGAACGTATCGGAACTGGTAAATAGAGGATTTTGTATATACAGAGAGAACAGATACAACTATTCGCAAAACCATAGTTTAACGAATAGTTGTATTGAATTCTCTCTGTTTTTGTGTTAAACTATTTATTGTCTGAACATTGCTATTTATTTCTAATATGATATGAAAGGAATCTTTTATATGGAACTTCAAAGATTATACAGTTATACCCGTAAAGCACTGGATGAATATTCTATGATTCAGGAAGGTGATAATATTGCCATTGGTGTTTCCGGCGGAAAAGACAGCCTTACATTATTATATGCGCTGGCAGGTCTTCGCCGGTTTTATCCGCAACATTTCAATTTAATTGCGATTTCCGTCGATTTAGGATTTGGAATTCAGGATTTTACGGAAATCCACCGGTTATGCGATTCCCTTTCCATACCTCTTTATATTGTCCCAACAGAGATTAACCGGATTGTATTCGGGGAACGAAAAGAATCAAATCCATGTTCCTTATGTGCAAAAATGCGAAAAGGCGCTTTAAACGAGAAGGCCAAGGCGCTGGGATGTAATAAAATTGCCTATGCCCATCATAAAGATGATATTATAGATACCATGCTGCTTTCTTTAATATACGAAGGAAGATTTCACTCTTTTGCGCCTGTTACATATTTAGACCGTATGGATCTTCATGTAATCCGGCCGTTGATGTTCATTTCAGAAACAGAGATCATTGGGTTTAAAAATAAAATGGATCTTCCGGTGGCAAAAAATCCCTGTCCGGCAGACGGACACACCAAACGGGAATATGTTAAAAAATTGATTGCACAAATAAATAATGATAATCCGGGTGTGAAAGAGCGCATGTTCAGCGCTGTTTTAAACAGTCAGATTAAAGGATTTGAACATCGTATTCTCAATCCGAGAATGAATTCTTCCGCTGACAAACAAAAAGCAGAATGAGAAAGGAAGGTGTTTATAGATGGCAGCAAAAAAGAGAAATTATCACGACCAGCTGATCGTTAATAATGATATTAAATTACGGGAAATGCTTTTGGAGTTACCAAAATTCTGTATGAATTATTTCCGAGGGATTGAACACACCACTTCTTCCAGAACCAGAATAGCATATGCTTATGACCTGGGGGTATTTTTTAATTATATAAAAGAAAATAATCCGGTTTTGAAGAACACTGATATCCGTGATTTTAAGCTTAGCCTGTTAGAGGAGATAACCTTAGAAGATATTGAAGAATATATGGAATATCTGAAATATTATTCAAAAGATGAGTCGGAGCATACTAACCGTGAAGTTGGGATCAAACGGAAACTGTCTTCCTTAAAATCTTTTTACAACTACTTCTTCTGCAATAATCTGATCAATGAAAATCCTCCGGCAAAAGTCCGGGTTCCGAAACTGCATGAAAAAGAAATTGTGCGTCTGGATGTGGATGAAGTTGCCAGGCTTCTGGATGAAGTGGAAACCGGAGATCATCTGACAGCAAATCAAAAAAAATATCATCAAAAAACCAAACTTCGTGATACTGCACTGCTTACTCTTCTCTTAGGTACTGGTATGCGTGTATCGGAGTGCGTAGGAATCGATATTGATGATATTGACTTTAAAAATACAGGTATTAAGATCCGCAGAAAAGGCGGATATGAAACAATCATATATTTTGGCGATGAGGTTGAACAGGCGCTGAAGGATTATTTGGCAGAGCGCATGAATATTCCAGCAGAACCGGGCAGCGAAAACGCATTGTTTTTATCGATGCAGAATAAAAGGTTAAACGTTCGCTCGGTTGAAAACCTTGTTAAAAAATATGCAGCTCTTGTTACTTCGTTAAAGAAGATCACGCCACATAAGCTCCGCAGTACATATGGAACGAATCTGTATAAAGAAACCGGAGATATTTATCTTGTTGCAGATGTTCTGGGACACAAAGATGTAAATACGACCCGGAAACATTATGCGGCTATCGAGGATGAGCGTCGCTGGAAGGCACGGAATGCCGTTAAGCTGAGGGAATCCGGTGATTGACGCTATGATCATTTTAAATAAGTATGACTGTAATATGAAATTAACAGATAGCAGCCGGCATAAATAGTCTCATCTTTTAAATTATTGATTTTTTTTAGTTCACTGATATAATCCGTAGTGGAAATTCCTTCATATGCATATTGTTCTGCAATGGACCAAAGGGTATCTCCTTTTTCGATATAAATACTGGTATAATACTTATATGTTTTGGGGCTGCTCTTCTCTTTGGCATCGGTTATCATTGTGGAACTTATACTGATTATGAAAATGACTGTAAAAAGAATACTTAAAGAAATTATAATATTTTTCTTCTCCATAAAAACCACCTCCTGTTCAGAACATCTGTTCTTGTGATTAAAGTATATAATGCAAACGTTTGTTTGTCAATAGTTTTGAATAAAAAAGCAAACAAACGTTTGCATTATTGATGTATTCATGCTATAATGGATTCGTATCAGAAGGGATTTAAAAGAGAAATTTGTTAAATATAGAAAGGAGCATTTAAATTATGGATTATGGTTCCATCAGCAAGAAACAGCAGGAAATTCTTGAATATATAAAACGGGAGATCATTAACAGGGGATATCCTCCGACAGTCAGGGATATCTGTACTGCAGTAAATCTTAAGTCTACTTCTTCCGTTCATTCGCATCTGGCTACTTTGGAAAAGGAAGGATATATTATCAGGGATAAAACAAAACCACGGGCTATAGAGATAGTAGATGACAGTTTTAACTCTTCCCGTCGTGAGATCATTAATGTACCGGTTATCGGCCGTGTAGCTGCCGGTGAACCGATACTAGCCGTTCAGAATATTGACAGCTACTTTCCGATTCCAGCGGAATTTCTGCACAACAGGGTTACTTTTATGCTGAAGGTAAAAGGAGAAAGTATGGTCAATGCAGGAATTTATGACGGAGATACTATCCTTGTAGAAGAGACTCAGTCTGCAAGAAACGGAGAGATCGTGGTTGCTCTTGTAGAGGATTCTGCAACCGTAAAGACCTTTTATCTGGAAGATGACCATATCCGCCTGCAGCCTGAAAATGATACAATGGAGCCTATCATCGTGAAGGATT
This sequence comes from uncultured Lachnospiraceae bacterium, assembly GCA_910578175.1. Taxonomy (GTDB): domain Bacteria; phylum Bacillota; class Clostridia; order Lachnospirales; family Lachnospiraceae; genus Bovifimicola. Next base: position 93,846 of record CAJTPF010000008.1, on the reverse strand, counting down.
GCCAGATTCTTGGTAAGGTCATCGGTTTGATCCGTATGATGTAAGAAAAAACGCTATGAATTATACTTGTATCCCAAACATCAGAACTAATATCTGATGTTTGGAATCCGTACTGAATCCATAGCGTTTTTCTGTTTTTGTTTAAAATAAAGTTATAGTGTTTCCACAGGAACGTCTTTACCGTCTTTCCACAATCGTTCCAGATCGTAGAATAGCCGGTCCTCCTGATTAAATATATGGACAATGATATCACCGTAATCCAATAAGATCCAATTTGCAGAATGATATCCCTCCACATGCTTTACATGAAGATTCTGTTTTGCCATCTGTTCCTGAACATGGTCTGCCAGTGTCTGAACCTGATTTTTATTAGTTCCGCCGGTTATGATCAGATAATCGGCCAGAACAGATATATTTTTTATATCAATGATCTTAATATCCAATCCTTTTTTTTCATCAAGGGCTTCATATATTACTTTAGCAGCTTCATTTGAATTCATATTAATCACTATCCTTTCTTCTATTTTATCATTGGCGGTGTATATCCTTTTTCAATTACCGGTTTATTCATATAGAGACCTGTAAAATTCATAGGCTTTATTGGTCATAACATCAATGGAACCGCCTTTCTCCTGCAAGTATTCCAAAGTATCTTTTAATATTTCATAAACAGCTCTGTCGATATCTTCAAATGCCAGTTTTCGTATATACGGAAGATTATCCGCCTTATTTCTTCCCGGTTCTATATAATCCGCAACAAAAATAATCTTTTCCAGAATCGTCATATTCGGAGCGCCGGTGGTATGTTTTAAAATCGCATGGATGATTTCTTTATCATCTACATGATAAACATCCATGGCGATAAAGGCTCCCAGTTTGGCATGAAGTAAATCCGGCTTGGATAATTCCGCCTCTGACACTTTAATATTATGTTTTGTACATTCTTTAAGTTTCTTTTCATTCGGAATACATTTTGCACAATCGTGAAGCAGACCGGCAACTTCTGCTTTTTGCAGCTCCACCTCATATTTCATGGCAAGACACATTGCCGTATATGCAACACCCAGAGTGTGCTGGTATCGGTCCTTACTCAAAGACGATTTTAACGAACTTTTTATGTTTTTCAGATTCTTAATCATCCGTAAAATTCCTTCTTTCTTAAGAATGTTCTAAATATTATATAAGTTATGCTCACATATATACCGTTCCACATCGGATGGAATCAGATATCGGACCGATTCCCCGTTTGAAATCCGCGTTCTTATTTCAGAAGAAGAAACTTCGATTAGCGGGGAATCCATATAATGAATCCGGCAGTTATACTTCTGTTCCAGATATTGGATCCGGGATAAAATCCCATGCTCAGACTGGAAATCCGGATGAAAAGTATCCGCCCGTCCGGCAGCAATGATTATACAGCGTTTTAAAACTTCCTCCGGTTCATGCCATTGTTCTAGGGAGAATAGAGAATCTGCCCCCAGGATAAAATGATATTCCGTATCTGGTTCTTCCCTGCATAAAATCCGGAGAGTATCGGAGGTATATATAAATCCTTCCCGTTTTAGTTCCAGGTCCGAATACCGGAAATGGGAATTATCAGCAATTGCCAGTTTCGTCATGTTTTCACGGTGAATACCTGCCGCAATAGAATCTCCTGTTTTATGAGGTGGATTTCCGGAAGGCATAAATAAAACATAGTCTAATCCAAACTTGTAATATGCCTGTTCTGCAATCAATAAATGACCATAATGGATCGGATTCAGTGTTCCGCCCAGTATGCCTGCTTTTTTTTTACAGATATTCATTTCATGCATTCCTCCATACCATATATTTTCAAAATCACTCTTTTAAAATAATCTTGGGATTCGATTTGGATTTTCGGTATAATACGATCATTTTTCCGATTACATGTACGACCTGGGAATTGGTCCGCTCTGCCAGGGTATTTGCCAGTTCTTTTGGATCGTCAAAACAATTTTTCAAAACATGTATTTTAATCAATTCTCTTGCCTCTAAAGCTTCATCCAGTCCTTTTGTCAGTTCCGGAGTAATAGAACCTTTTCCGATTTGATAAACCGGCTGAATGGTACTGGACAGATTTCTAAGATATGCCCGTTGTTTACTGTTCATAAACTTCCTTATCCTTTCTGTTTTTTGTTAACATAATATTATTATTGTAAATTATCTTTATTTATAATAATCAAATTCATGGCCATAAATTTTTACGGTATCACCGTCTGTTATTCCCAGTCGTTCCAATTCTTCCAAAATACCGTTATCTTTCATGAAATTCTGGAAAAACATAAATCCTTTTTCGGATTCCAGATTGGTATAACCAAGCATTCTTTCAATTCTTGGCCCTTCAATGGAATATAAACCATCTTCCAGTTTTGAAACTGTGAAAGGTTCATCCGGATGATCCGTATATTCTCCAGGAAAAAATTCCTGTTCAAATATAACCGGTTCGGAGTCCATGGATTCCAGCAGAGAGTTAACGGCATACAGCAGCTCTTTTAATCCTTTTCCGCTGACTGCGGAAATCGGAAAAACTTTTATTCCCTGAGATTCGAATTCTTCCCGAAGACGATGAATCGGGCTTTCTTCTTCAGAATAAATGGCATCTATCTTATTTGCGGCAATGATTTGAGGACGATCTAATAATTTAGGATTATATGCTTCCAGTTCCGCATTGATCTTTTTAATATCTTCCACCGGGTCTCTGCCTTCTGTAGAAGCGGCATCTACCATATGAATGATTACTTTTGTTCGTTCAATGTGTCTTAAAAATTCATGGCCCAGGCCAACGCCCTGGGCGGCTCCTTCGATCAGTCCCGGTATATCCGCAATCACGAACCCCTTGGTTCCGTCCAGGTCAACCACTCCCAGATTGGGATTCAATGTAGTAAAATGGTAATTTGCAATTTTAGGTCTGGCATTGGTCACTCTGGATAACAGTGTGGATTTTCCTACATTTGGATAACCCACAAGGCCAACATCCGCGATCACTTTCAGTTCCAACTGGACAAACAGCTCCATGGAGGGCTGTCCGGGCTGGGCATATTTCGGCGCTTGCATGGTTGCGGTCGCATAATGCTGATTTCCTTTTCCTCCTCTTCCGCCTTTTAAAATGACGACCTGTTTGGAGGAGTCTGACATATCCGCTATTACTTTATCTGATTCGGCCTCTTTAATGATCGTTCCCAACGGTACTTTAATAATAATATCTTCTCCGTCTTTTCCATGCCGGTTTCTTTTTCCGCCGTCTTCTCCGGGCTGGGCGACATATTTTCGTATGTGTCTGAAATCTGTCAGTGTATTCAGTCCTTCATCCACCACAAAGATCACATCCCCGCCGCGGCCGCCGTCTCCGCCGTCCGGACCGCCGTTAGGAACAAATAATTCTCTCCTGAAACTAACATGTCCGTCTCCGCCTTTACCGGACTTTATAAAAATTTTTGCTCTGTCCGCAAACATAGTTTTCCTCCTGCTTTATCGGTTTATTTAACGAAAAGGTAAAAAAGACTTCAAACCACATTGATTTGAAGTCTTATATAAACTATTCTGCAACCGGAACAATAGAAACCTGTTTCTTATCTCTTCCTTTTCTTTCAAAGCGAACAATACCATCCACCAAAGCAAATAATGTATCGTCACCACCGCGGCCAACATTTACGCCGGGATGAATTTTTGTTCCACGCTGTCTGTAAAGAATGTTTCCAGCCTTAACAAACTGTCCGTCTGCTCTTTTCGCTCCTAATCGTTTGGATTCGGAATCCCTGCCGTTTTTGGTAGAGCCCACACCCTTTTTATGAGCGAAAAACTGAAGGTCCATTTTCAACATAGTTTACACCTCCTTGAAAATTATACGAATATATTTCTTGTTGCCATGATCACGGATTCCCTGCAGGCCTAAGACCATGGAATCCATTAAAATTCCAGCTTCTTTACTAAGCTCATTATGTTCAAATTCTAGCTTTAAGTAACCGCCTGATGAATCATTTTCCAGTGAAAAAGGTTCAGCCGTAAATGTCTCCAGCGAATTTACCGTATTGATCACTAAAACCGATACAGCGGCACAGACGATATCTTTGCCATAATCGGCAGCACCTGCATGTCCATTGAGCATAAATCCCTGATAATTATCAGAAGAATTTTTATAGAGCGTCACATCGATCATAAAAATTACCAAAAAAATTATGCATTAATCTTATCAATCTTAACTTCGGTATAAGACTGTCTGTGACCGTTTTTCTTATGATATCCGGTCTTTCTCTTGTACTTATAAACAATGATCTTCTTTGCTCTGCCGTTAGAAAGAACGGTTCCTTCCACGCTTGCATTTGCTACTGTAGGATTTCCGACTTTAACGTCTGAATCGCTTACAAGAAGAACCTGGTCAAATGTAACTTTTTCGTCAGCTTCAATACCAAGCTTTTCAACTTTGATAATATCGCCTTCTGAAACTTTGTACTGTTTACCACCTGTTGCTATAATTGCGTACATATGGCACCTCCTATTTCCAATACTCGCCAACTTTGGTGTCTGATGATATCAGAACTTAGAACCTCATTGAGCGGCACACTATTGTAGTCTAACATATATTTGTAAGATTGTCAATAAAATTTATATCAATCTTCCAGATGAGTCGGAGTTGACAGAGAAATTGATAAACATACCAATACAATACTCAATACAAATATAAGCCAAAACTCCATTCCGTTTTCGGCATTTCCAGAAACATCGATCTTAGCAAACAACATATTTATCATAAGAAGTATAAACTGGACGGTAGCAGCTATTTCCAGTGCAACAAAGCTTGTCAGTCTTTGAAGTGAGCCGTCTGCCTTACCCTTAAAAAGAACGGAGACTACTGTTGCTGCAACGATATAGATCATTACGGCTATCAGCAATACTGTACTGATCATTGTAAAAGTATTTAAAACCGAAAAATCACCGTATCCTTTGGAAAAGTATTTGGATATCATTTTGATTGCCGTAAAATTACCGTTGAGACTCAGACCGGCATTGCTATTGGAGAAATTGTATTTATACAATGGAAATACAAAAACCGATACCAATGAAAATACGGATATCGCTAGAAATACCCAGCCTAACAAAATTTTATTTCTGGCTTTTTTCTCCTCAAAATATTTCTGATGCCTGTATGCATCCTGACTCATTTCACTAACATTTTGTGCGTTTCCCATACTATGCTCTTCTCCTTTTTATTTTTATTTATTATTAACTGCTTAACATACTGTCTTCATTTTAATAAAAATATAGATAATAGTCAATAGGCAAATTTATAATATTAAAATATACATAAAAGTAAATAAATTTACGATATATAATGTGTACTAATATTACATATAAGGATAATTATGTGGTAGAATATATGAACAGTTGCGGTTAAGAATTTGCGATCAAATTTGTAACCAGCCAGGCAACTAATAATAGGATTGGAATGGTGATGAATAATGATGGACTACATCAAGAGAATTCGTGATCTTCGTGAAGACAAAGAAGTAACTCAGAGAGAGGTAGCTGCTGTCCTCCAGACTTC
>CAJTPF010000008.1:36614-88271 GCA_910578175.1 uncultured Lachnospiraceae bacterium | reverse complement strand
TGTATGCTCGTTATGAAAGAGGAGCAAATGAGATGCCAATACGTCACTTAATTACATTAACAAAATATTATGGCGTAACATCCGATTACATTCTTGGTCTTAGTGACAAGAAGAACTAGTCGATTCAGACTGCTGAGAACAGGCTAAAGGAAAACGATTGTGAGGATTTGTTTTCTTTTAGCCTGTTTTCATAGGGTGGTTCACTTTTCCAACTGTTCATAAATCGGCGCTTCTGCTTTCTTTCTGGTCAGAACTACAAGATCCAGCTTTGTCATTTCCACAAATGAGGTTTTGATTTTATCCTGAAAAATATGATATTTTAATTCATCCAGCAGCATTTGCTTCTGTTCATCTGAATTCATGTTGATAAAATCAATGATAATGATACCAGATAAATTTCTCAGACGGAGTTGGACGGCAATCTCTTTTGCTGCTTCCATGTTCACTTTGAATATAGTATCTTCCTGTTTTCTGCCCTTTATGCATTTTCCGGTATTTACATCGATTACAACCATGGCTTCGGTAGGTTCAATGACCAGATAAGCGCCGGATTTCAGCCAGACATTTTTTGATAAGATATTTTTCATTAAGGATTCCAGTTCATAAAGTTTGTAAAGGGGGAGCAGATCATCTTTATAAAATGTCAGTTGGATCTCATTCAAAGGCATAAGATGGATATACTGCTCTATCTCTTTATAAATTTCATGGTCATCAGTAAGAATCTCATGGATCTCACCGGAATAGCTTCCCTTAATGAACCTCAGATATTCCGGTTCGGCTCGGCGGACCACATAATAACACGGCCGGTGAAAAGCCTCCCGGAGTATCCGCTCCCATTGGTCTTTTAATGTTCTTAATTCCTCTAATATGGCGTCGCTGTTAACATTTGCAGCATTGGTACGTATGATGATCCCAAAATTGCCGAATGTATCCTCAGCATGAATCAGACGGCTGATATTGGAACGGAAATCCGTCTGATGAATCTTTCCCGAAAAACCCAGTCCTTTATCATTGATATTCAGCACTGCATACTGACCGCATAAACTGATCTTTGATGTTAAAACCGGTGCTTTTGTCTTTATGGCCGCCTTCTTTACCTGAACCAGAATCCAGTCCCCCTGACAGAGCCGGTCTGTATTTTTTGAATTCAGAAAAATATGGGAATCGTTTTCTTCCAAAGAATAATATCCGGTATATCCGGGCTGCAGTTCCACAAACGCAGCGTTAATATTTTTTACGATATCCCTGACGCGGCCTACAACTATGTCGCCTACCTGCCCGGCATTCTCATGTTCAGAGATATCTTTTGAAAATCCTACCTGATAAAAACGTTTGCCTGAATACAGACCGGAAAAAATCCGGATGGATTCTGAGGGACTCTGCCAGACTGTTTTCGTTATGATTAATTTTCCGTTCATGCCGTTCTCCCATGATTTTTTATTCAATTACGGTGCCGTATTTTTCCAGAGGTATCAGCTGACCGTTTTCTTCCCCATAGATTTCCATACGTTTAACTTCTATGGCAAAGGGTTCATATTCCAGACCCATAAACTCATAAAATGCCTGCATGACTAATTCAGGTTTTAGATTGTTTACGCTTCCGGCAGACAGTTTCAGAAAAATGACCGGAGATTCTGCAGATCTATCCGGCACTCCTGATTCCAAGATCAGAGGTTTAATATCTACAAATTGTTCGCTTTTTTTAGTTTTTTTTAGGATTTTTATGACCGGCTGACGGATGAATTCAAAAAAGCGCCCGCAAATATCAGGAACCGGCTGACGATCGTTCCGGAACGTTACCTCATAGTCAGCCGCCGCTACCAGTGACATTGCATTTTTGCTGTCATCCGGCAAACGGACATAGCTTAGGACTTCCATTCCATTAGCCATTGTTTCATTCATTCTCCGGAGCATTTCCGATGAGGAATCCGTTGAATGTACCTCGATATCAAAATATTCTCCTACACTGGTCAGTCCTACGCCCAGGGGGGCAGCAAAAGACATTTTCTGATGTGGACTGAATCCTTCCGAATATGCAATATTCACTTCAGACCTGCGCATGACTTTTTGAAAATAACGCATAATGTCCAGATGACCGATAAATTTCATGGTTCCGGTTTTAGAAAACTTAATTCTTATTTTCAAAGCAGACACCTCCTCCAAACTTCATGGCCCCGCAGCCGGCACATTGCATCCTGCAGTTTGGCGTTACGGTTTCTTCTTTTGCACGCTGCCACTCCCGTTTCAGAAAATCTTTTGTAACACCTATATCGATAAAATCCCAGGGCAGAAGTTCGTCCGTACTCCGTTCTCTCGTAGTATAGAACTCCAGATCGATTCCCGTTTCTTTAATTGCCTGTTCCCATTTGTGTTTATCGAATGTTTCACTCCAGGCATCATAGATACAGCCTGATTCATAAGCTTTTAAGATCGTATCGGCAACCCTGCGGTCTCCCCGGGCCAGTAATCCTTCCAGTACGGTTACGTCTGCTTCATGCCAGTTATATTTCAGGCTTTTTTTATTCAGCATCTGTTTCATTTTTGCATTTACGATTTTGGCTTTATCTAAAAATTCCTCTTTGGTATTCATGGAAGCCCATTGAAAGGGTGTAAATGGTTTTGGCACAAAAAAAGAGGTACTGGCAACGATCTGGACCTTGCCGTTTCGTTCTTCTTTTGGAATCTGATAATATAATTCTGCAATTTTTTCGCTTAACAGGGCAATACCTTCCATATCTTCCACGGTTTCCGTTGGCAGTCCCAGCATAAAATAAAGCTTGACACGGTTCCATCCGCCGTCAAACGCCAGTTTTGCCCCGTTTAATATAACTTCCTCCGTCAGTCCTTTATTGATCACATTCCGGAGACGCTGGGAACCGGCTTCTGGTGCAAAGGTCAGACTGCTCTTCCGGATATCCTGTACTTTGCTCATAACATCCAGGGAAAATGCATCGATCCGAAGGGAGGGAAGGGATATATTCACCCCTTTACCTTTAAATTCGCCGATCAGAAAATTAACCAGTTCTTCCAGTTTGGAATAATCACTGGAACTTAGGGAACTCAGGGATATTTCCTCATGTCCGGTATTTTTCAGCATTTTATATGCCATATCTTTTAAAAATTCCAGATTGCGTTCCCGTACAGGTTTATAAACGGAGCCTGCCTGACAGAACCGGCAGCCACGGATACAGCCCCTTTGGATCTCCAATACGACTCTGTCCTGGGTAACTTTAATAAAAGGTACCAGCGGTTTTTCCGGATAAAAAGTCTGTCCCATATCCAGAACCAGTTGTTTTTTTATGATTTTTCCGGCATGGGGGTTATTGGGAAGAAACGAGGCAATGGTTCCGTCTTCCTGATATGTCACATCATAAAATGCAGGAATATACAATCCTTCGATATTTGCCGCCAGTTCAAGAAATTCTTTCCGGGTACCACCGGTTTTCTTCCATTCTTTATATTTATCCAGTAATTCAAAATAAACGGTTTCGCCCTCTCCTATATAAAAAATATCAAAGAATGGTGCCAGCGGTTCGGGATTATAGGTACAGGGACCGCCGCCTATCACAATGGGACAGGACTCGTCCCGGTCACAGGCTTTCAGTGGAATCTGGCTCAGGTCCAGGATCTGCAGAATATTGGTATAACACATTTCATACTGTATGGTAATCCCAAGAAAATCAAATTTTTTCACAGGATCCTGGGATTCCAGTGCAAAAAGCGGAATCTGCTCTTTACGCATGATATGGTCCAGATCTGTCCAGGGAGAATAGACCCGCTCGCAATAAACATCCTCCCGTTTGTTCAACATATCATATAATATCTGGATTCCGAGATGGGACATCCCAATTTCATATACATCAGGAAAACACATGGCAAAACGGATATCAATATCCTTTAAATCTTTTATTACCATGTTGACTTCGTTTCCAATATACCTTGCAGGTTTTTCAATACTCAGCAAAATTTCATCGGATAGCGCTAATTGCTTCAAAACAGTACCGTCCTTTCTAACATATAATTTTAAGAATCAGCGGCGTGCCAGTTCTCTGATTATTTCTTTCCAGGAAACATCCTTTTCCGCCATCAGAACCATTACATGATACAGAAAATCCGATATTTCGTATTTAATCTCTTCTTTATCGGGATTTTTTGCCGCAATGACGATTTCCGTTGCCTCTTCTCCGACTTTTTTTAATATCTTATCGATGCCCTTATCAAATAGATAATTTGTATAAGAACCTTCTTTCGGATGTAATTTTCGATCCCTGATAACGTTAAATACATCCTCGAATACCATTAACGGATTTGTTTCATCATATTCCTTTTTGACCAGAGTATTAAAAAAGCAGCTTCTGTTACCGGTATGGCAGGCAGCACCGGACTGCTTCACTTTTGCAAGCATGGTATCGTTGTCGCAATCCATGGTAAGGGATTTGACATATTGAAAATGTCCGGAAGTCTGGCCTTTCACCCATAATTCCTGCCGTTCTCTGCTATAATAAGTCATTTTTCCGGTTGCAAGGGTTTTTTGAAAGGCATCTTCATTCATATAAGCTACCATTAGAACTTCATTTGTCTTATAATCCTGAACGACTACCGTCAGATGCCCATCACTGTTCAGTTTAAGATCCGAAAACTTCATGCTGCTTTCAAATACATTTACACACATCCCAAATGCTTTCAGCCTCTGTTTAACATCCATGATCTCTTGTATGTTTCCGATGATCTTCTTTGAAGAAAATCCATGGATAAAATCTTTTCCGGCAATTGCAGCCAGGTCCTGTTCGGTTAGATCGGGTGAGGATAATAAGATTTTTAGCGGCAATTCCCTGACGGTATCAAAAACCTTTTCACTGACGGTATCATCCGTGATCAATAAATCTGCTCCCAGGTTGGAAAATTGTACACAGGCATCGATAAGCTGTTTTGAAACATCTTCCGAATGGTCTTCCTGTTTTTTGTCTATATCACCTGAGACTTCAAAGCGAATGGCGATCTTATCCCTGCCGAACCGATCGGCTGCTTCTTTGATCAAAGCAATATTGCTGTCTTTGGCGGCATCCAGGACAGCCATTCTGGCTCCCGCATAGATATATTTTTTGACGTCTTCCAGACGTTTGATATTTCCACCCAGTAAGATCGGAATATCCGTGGCATCCGATATTTCTTTGATCGTATTGATGTTAATATCATGTTCAGAATCATTCTCTGACAGTTCATATATCAGTACTTCATCGGCGCCGTTATTTTCTGCCTGTTCACAAAAAGAAACCGGGGTCAGATCCAGTTCTTTGCAGGTGAGCCTGTTTTCCACGAGCTTTCCGTTTTTGATATAAATTTTAGGTATTATATTACAATAATTCATCATCCGCTTATGCCTTTCTGTTGTTAATTTCTATGACCGCATGCCGTATTTAGAGACTGCCTTTGGTTGTCATCTGATCCGGAATCCTGCTATCTGTCCGGGTCGCTTCATCCAGCGTCTTGGCAAATGCTTTGAAGATTCCTTCAATAATATGATGATTGTTGTTTCCGTGAATCAGCTTTATATGAAGATTCATTCCCGCAGAATAGGAAACCGCATAAAAAAATTCTTTTACCATTTCCGTATCAAAATACCCGACCTGCGGAGTGGTAAAATCCGCATCAAACACCAGATAGGGACGGCCGGACAGATCGATGGCACATAAGATCAGTGTTTCATCCATGGGAAGCAGGATACTGCCGTACCGCCGGATGGATTTTTTATCGCCAACCGCTTCTTTGATCGCCTGTCCCAAAACAATTCCGGTATCTTCAATCGTATGATGGGAATCTACATATAAATCTCCCTGAACCTTTAAATCCATATCAAAAAGCCCGTGTCTTGAAAAACTGTTCAGCATATGATCAAAAAAACCAATGCCTGTCTGAATATTAGATGTTCCACGGCCGTCAATAACAAAATGCATGTCAATATCTGTTTCATTGGTTTTTCTTTTAATATCTGCCATTCGTTTTAAATCTTCTGCCATAGTTTTTTCCTTTCTTTTCGTTTTTACTTTTCAAACCGTACCTGAATCGAGTTGGCATGTGCCGTTAACTGTTCGGAAGCTGCAAATCTGATGATATCTTCATGGATTGGCTCCAATGCTTCCCGGCTGAAAGATATTATACTTGACTTCTTAATGAAGTCATCCACACTGAGCGCAGAAAAGAACTTTGCCGTACCGTTCGTGGGCAATACATGGTTCGGACCCGCAAAATAATCGCCTAACGGTTCCGAACTGTATTCGCCCAGAAAAATTGCCCCGGCATTCCGAATCTTTGTCATGGTATTAAACGGGTCTCTCGTTACAATCTCCAGGTGTTCGGATGCAATCTCATTGGCAACGGAAATAGCTTCATCTATGGTTTCCGCCAGAAGGATATAGCCGTAGTTCTCCAGGGATTTTATCAGAATCTCTTTTCGGGAAAGTGTTTCTATAAATTCATCCACCTGTGCGGATACCTGCCGGGCCAGTTCTTCGGAAGTGGTTACCAGAATGGCGGAAGCCATTTCATCATGTTCTGCCTGAGACAGCAGATCAGCCGCCACATATCTCGGATTGGCGGTTTCATCGGCCAATACCAGTATTTCACTGGGGCCGGCGATGGAATCGATACTGACAAAACCATATACGGCTTTTTTTGCCAGAGCCACATAAATATTTCCCGGACCTACAATTTTATCTACTTTAGGAACTGACTCCGTTCCATAAGCAAGAGCGCCGATGGCCTGGGCACCGCCCACTTTATAGATTACATCGGCACCGGCTTCACAGGCGGCAACCAGTGTTCCGGGATTTACCTTTCCATCTTTGCCGGGCGGTGTGGTCATGATGATCCGGTCTACTCCCGCCACTTTCGCCGGAATGATATTCATCAAAACAGAAGAAGGATAGGCAGCCTTTCCGCCGGGAACATAAACCCCCACTTTTTCAATCGGCGTAATTTTCTGCCCGAGAATGCTTCCGTCGGGCTTACTGTCAAACCAGCTGAATTGCCGCTGTTTTTCATGATAATCCCTTATATTGACTATAGCTTTTTGAATGATCTCCAGCAATCCCGACTGCCGGATGGTCTCATATGCTTCTTTTATTTCTTCTTCTGTTACCACAATCGTGGAAGCATCGATGTCCGCACCGTCAAACCGTCTGGTATATTCAAAGACAGCCTCGTCTCCACGGTTTTTTACGTCATTTAAAATGGAATCTACCCGTTGGGTAAATTCTCCGTAGTTGTTGGGACTTCTCTTTAATAAATTATCTAAAATATTTTTTTTCGAATCTTCTGTTAACTGAATGGTCCTCATTTTGATACCAGTCCTTTCTGTATATTTGCTGTAAGGGATCAACGGGATGCCGATCTAGTGAACCTTATCTCCTTGTTCCAGTAGCCCTTTGATATCAGTGATGAGTTTTATAATACGCTCATTTTCCATTTTCATGCTGACCTGGTTGACAACCATTCTGGCAGATAAGGGGCAGATTTCCTCCAGAACTTCCAGACCGTTTTCTTTCAGTGTTGAACCGGTTTCCACGATATCAACGATAACCTCTGACAGGTTTACGATGGGCGCCAGTTCCACGGAACCGTTGAGTTTAATGATTTCTACCGTCTGATGTTTTCTGTTGTAAAAATAGTCTTTGGCAATATTGGGATATTTGCTTGCCACGCGGATCATCTCATGATGTTGCAGCAATTCCTTTGCAGAAGCAGGTCCGCAGACGCACATCCGGCATTTTCCAAAACCCAGATCCACCACTTCAAACAGATTCCTGCCTTCTTCTAAAATCGTGTCCCTGCCCACGACACCGATATCGGCGGCGCCATATTCCACGTAGGTGGGAACATCCCCTGCTTTGGCAAGGAAAAATTTCAGTTTTAATTCTTCGTTCACAAAAATCAGCTTTCTGGTTTTTTCGTCTTTCATCTCTTCACAGGTAATCCCAATCTGTTCAAAGAGTTCTAAAGATTTTTTTGCCAGCCGGCCTTTGGCAAGTGCAAATGTTAAATATCTCATGGTATTAATCCTCGCTTTCCACTATATTTTTCTGAATCCCGGATTCGTCCACCATATAATACTCTTTGATATTCATCCGCTTTGCATATGCAAGACAGTCTGTTTCCGTGTCATCCGAATGTTTCCGGAGCAATATCACATCGGTTCCGTGTTCCCTTAATTTCTGGCTTTCACGGATAGCCGTCTGTTTCTGTTCACAAGGATAGATCATCAGTACGATTTTTCGATCCGGTACGGAAGCCAAATGCTGGCGGTTCAGGGCGAGATGCAGTCCGTCCACATTAACGGCAAAACCAATGGCCGGAGCCTCTTTTCCAAACTGTGCCAGCAGATTGTCATATCTGCCGCCGGTAACAATGGCATCTCCGGTTCCATATGTATAACCTTTAAACACTACGCCTGTATAATATTGATACATACTTAACATGGACAGGTCAAAAGAAATATATTTTTCATAGCCGTATATTTTCAGCAGATGATAAATTTTTTCCAGCCGATCCAACGCCTGTAATGATTTTTTATTGGTGGTAAAAGTTCTGGCCCGCTCTATCATATCAACGGAACCGAATAATTCCGGAAACTGGTGAAAGATATTCCTGGTCTTTTCCGAAATCGCGGTTCCGGATAATACATCATCAATACCGAAATATTTTTTATTTTCCAATAATTCTCTCAATTCTTCAATGGTTTCTTCATCCAGTCCGGCTTCCTCCACAATACCACGGAAAAAATCAGCCTGTCCGATTTCAATCTGGAATTCTGTCAGATTTGATGCGTTTAGAGCTTCGATCACCATGGCGATCAGTTCTGCATCGCAGTCCGAAGAATTATCACCGATAAGTTCACAGCCCATTTGTGTAAATTCTTTCAGCTTTCCCTGATATTCCGAATTATTTATAAAAGCACTTCCAAGATAGCACAACCGAATGGGCATTTTTTCTTCCATATAATATTTTGCTGCGGAACGGGCAATGGACGGTGTCATATCCGGCCTTAAGACCAGCGTATTTCCTTCACGGTCAAAAAATTTATATAGATTCTTGGAAGCCACGCTTCCCCGTTCTTTACTGAATATATCAAAAAATTCAAACACCGGTGTCTGAATATCATAGTAGCCGTAAGATTTAAAGATAGCATGAATCTGCTGTTCTAAAAATAATTTACTTTGATATTCATCACCGTAAATATCCCTGACGCCTACCGGAGTATGTAATAATTTACTGTTCATATTAAAATCCTTTCCCTGTATGCAATTTAATTTTAGAATCCTGTCACTTTAATACTTTATCAATTTAAAGTGATAACTGATTATCATAATACATTGCTAATGTTATCTGATTATACTTGAAGATGAAAGGGTTGTCAATCCATTGTTTTATTCCCCGGAATCCCGTGCGGCAATATCTTTGGCCAGCATCTCCAGATAATGAACCGGAACGCCGTTATATCCGCGAATCCGGTAGGTTTTATCAATTTCTTCAAAGCGGAAACTTTTTCTGCCTCCGTTTTTCATACGATCATAAAATTCTTCTAATTTATTAAACGGAAGATAATACATTTCATTGATATGGCTGTAATACAGAAGAATAAAAGAGATACCATCCTGTAGTTCAAATTCTTTCATAAAACGTATCTGATGTTCATGAATATTCTGCATGGGAAATGTATGGGTATTACATTCTTTTGCATCAAAACACACCGGAACTCCCTGTACGACGCCAATATAGTCTACCGTACTTTTCTGGTCAAAATATGCCAGGGTGATATGTCTGGATTCCTTATCGATGGAAATGGGTTTTATGGGTGTGGGAATCTTCTGAATCAGAGCCATATGTTTTTCCGTATATTTTTCATTGGACAAATTAATCATTTCCTCCAGGGTGGAACCCCGCAGGCCTCTGCTCTTCCAGGTACCCATCAAAACCTTCCTCCTTTAGTATTTTTTGAAATATGGCATCCGGCGGGGCAAAAAATATTTTTCCTTCCAGATACTTCAGCTCCGGCTGTCTGGCGACATAATCCCGGAAGTCCAAACGATAGGAATGAAGCAGCTGGGATTTTAAATGATAGTTTCGGAACATCTGCTGATTAACCTGTTCGTCACCGTATTTCCTGTCTCCTGCAATGGGATGACCGATACTGCTTAAATGGGCGCGGATCTGGTGTGGTTTTCCGGTCACCAGACGGACTTCCAGCAATGTATACCGTGAATTTGAGGCAACAGGTAAATATTCGGTACAGATATAGGATGCGTTTTTTTGTTCTTCCGGAAAAATTTTCACCTTATTCTTTTTTTCGTCTTTAACCAGCCATCCCCGGATTTCAGCGGATTGTTTCATGATTCCCCGGACAATACACAGATAATATTTATGAAGGGTTCTTTCTTTCAGGGCCAGGGACATTTCCTGCAGTCCCGCCAGAGAAGTACCACCGATGATCAGTCCGCTGGTATTCCGGTCCAGACGGTTACAGACTGCGGGGCGGAAGGTTGAAAGCTGGCTTTTGCTCATTGTGCCGGATTCCAGCAGATAATTTATCATATATTCATTTATGGAACTGTCTCCGGCTACGGCTTTCTGGGAAAGCATCCCCGCAGGTTTATTCATAAGGATGATATTTTCATCTTCATATATGACAAATCGTTTAAAATTCAACGACTGTTCTTTCGGCATCCGGTTGCCGGCCCGGGTTCCTTCCGGTTCCGTAAAATTTGACAGGGTTTCTTCCGAAAAAAATAATTTTACCGAATCGCCGGCGGCCAGTTTTTCATTTCCGCTCATTTTTTTATCATTCAGCGTAATATTCTTTTTCCGGATCATCTTATAAATAAAATTTTTCTGTGCCAGACAGAGATATTTTGACAGAAACTTGTCTGCCCGTTGCCCGGCTTCATTTTTACTGATTATAATTTCCCGCATAATAACTCCATTCCTATAATGAATAGATTAATAATAGTTTTTTGATCGTTTCATCAAATTTACCTGGTGAATTGCCATTCAATGCTGAAATTCCCTTAAAAAAAGCTTCCTGCCGGTTAAACACTTTTATATTGGTCACTCTGGCTTCCGTTTCCAGGACAGTCCGGATATATATTTCACTTTTTTTAACGGCTTCCGTTTCCAAACCGGTAAACAGATAGACGGAATTATCCCGAATAACTGCAATGGGCATCGGTAAAATCTTTTCCGTGGAGGAAATCAGCAGATCCGCCAGAATCAGGGAATCCGGTGCCAGACGGACAGCTTCTTCATACAACTGCCTGTCGCAGGATTTGTATTTCGCCATCACCAGATAGGATACGGCGACCTTGGCCGCAGGAATGGCGGCAACGGCAGCTATTACCGTAAATATGCTTTTTGTATTATGATACCGCAGAACACCGGTATAAAAAATAACGGCCACCATGATAAGCGATAAAAATGTAATAAATAGTTGTCTGACCTTATGCTGGTTAATATAACCACAGTCGCCTTTTTCAAATTTCTGTTTTTTCTGTTTCAATGGTTCTGCCTTTCTGTTGTATAGATTTATTTTGAAAGTATTCTCATGAGCTTTAGAATGATCCTGTGAGGAATGATTTTAGATAAGACATACAGCAGTTTCATTGCCGTTCCATATATGGATATTTCTTTTCGTGCTATAGAATCTTCCAAAGCCTGTTTTACCACGCTATAGCTGTCCGCCATAAAATAATCTTTAAACCAGGCCCGTTTATGACCGTCTTCCGCAATACGGAAAAATTCTGTTGCTACCGGTCCGGGACAGACGGCTGTTACAAAGATATTCCGTTCCCTTAATTCTGCATTTAATGCTCTGGAAAAACTGAGAACGTAGGATTTGCTTGCGGCATAAATGGCGAAATCCGGCTGGGGCAGAAAAGCCGCCGAAGATGCCAGGTTGATGATCCTGCTTTTTTCCGGCATATACGGAAGGGATAACTGGGTTATGGTGGTCAGGCCTTCACAGTTGGTTTTCACCATTCCTACGGAAACGTCATATCCGGTGTCTGCCACAGAACCTAAGATACCGTATCCTGCACAATTGATCAGCATTTTAATGCAGGCCCGCTCCTGTTTCAGCATTTTACGGTAGTATTCCGCAAATGAATCTTCCGATATATCGGAACAGATGATCAGGGACGGTTTATGAATCTCAGCCCGGACTTCTTCCAACCGTTCTTTTCTTCTGGCAATCAGCCATATTTCATCAATACAACCCAGTTCCCTGTCGATCAGTTTCGCAAATTCCCGCCCCATTCCGGAGGAAGCCCCTGTAATAACCGCTACTTTTTTCCATATCTTTTCCATTTTGCAAAATATTCCTTTCTAATATCCATTTGCAGCCATCTACAGGCTATTGTTTCGTTGATACCAGGTTTTTGTTAACGGCTTCCGTTTTTTTGCCGGTGGATGTTTCGGATGGTTTTCTTCTTTTTTCTGCCACTGGCGCTTTTTAAGGAAGAGCTTTTGTTATATGGCTGTCCAACATTTTTTCTTGGTCTTATCAGACATTCTTTTGCAAATCCGATCAAATCCTTCCGGCCTGCCGCAACCAGCGCTTCATGGACCAAATCATAATTTTTAGGATTCCGGTATTGTATTAGTGCCCGCTGCATGGCTTTCTCGTGGGGATTCACCGGAACATATACTTTTTTCATGGTCCGCGGGTCCAGTCCGGTATGATACATACAGGTAGATATGGTGGACGGCGTAGGATAAAAGTCCTGTACCTGTTCCGGCATATATCCCAAATCCCTGAGGTATTCTGCCAGCCGGACGGCTTCTTTTAATGTGGAACCCGGATGGGAAGACATCAGATAAGGAACCACAAATTGTTTTTTCCCCATCTGGTCATTCAGTTTTTTATATTTTTGTATAAATTTTTCATATACACTGTTTTCCGGTTTGCCCATCATCTGCAATACCGGGTCTGCCACATGCTCCGGAGCCACTTTTAACTGCCCGCTGATGTGATGCTCCACCATTTCCCGCATAAAGGTATCATCGGAATCACACATCAGATAGTCAAACCGGATACCGGAACGGATAAAAACTTTTTTAACATTGGGAAGCTGGCGTAATTTCCGCAGCAGATTCAGATAATCCCGATGGTCGACAGTCAGATTCCGGCAGGGCTTTGGAAACAGACATTGTTTATCCGGACATACCCCTTTGGTAAGTTGTTTTTCACAGGAAGTGTGGCGGAAGTTTGCGGTAGGTCCGCCTACATCATGGATATATCCTTTAAAATCCTTATCCCAGACCATTTGTCCGGCTTCCTTTAATATGGATTCGTGACTGCGTGTCTGGATGATCCTGCCCTGATGAAAGGTTAAAGCACAAAAACTGCATCCGCCGAAACATCCCCGGTTACTTACCAGACTGAATTTTACTTCCTGAATGGCCGGAACCCCGCCGGCAGTTTCATAAGAAGGATGATAATTCCTCATATAATTCAATGAATACACCCGGTCCATTTCTGCCTGGGACAACGGTTTCGCCGGCGTATTCTGCACCACGAAAATACCGTTGTCATATTCTTCCATCAGACGTTTTGCGGCATAAGGATCCGTATTACAATACTGGGTGTAAAAACTTCTGGCATAAGTTTCTTTATCGGTGCGGATTTCCCGGAACGAAGGCAGCCGGATTACATCATAGACCGTTTCCGGATGTCTCGTCTTATAAACCGTACCATCGATAAATGTGATATCCCGGATATCCAGCCCGCTGTTTAAAGCATCTGCAATTTCGATGACCGAACGTTCTCCCATGCCGTAAGAAAGCAAATCCGCGCCGCTGTCCAGCAATATGGACCGTTTTACTTTATTGGACCAGTAATCATAATGTCCCAGACGCCGCAGACTTGCCTCGATCCCTCCGATAATGACGGGTATGTTTTTATATGTCTGCCGGATCAGATTGGAATATACGATGGTCGCATAGTCCGGCCGTTTTCCCATAACACCGCCCGGAGTAAAAGCATCGCTTGATCGTTTCTTTTTTGATACGGAATAATGGTTGACCATGGAATCCATATTGCCAGCCATGACCAGAAATCCAAGCCGCGGTTCTCCGAAAGTGGTTATACTGTTTTTATCCCGCCAGTCCGGCTGTGAAATAATGGCTACCCGATATCCGTTTGCCTCCAGCAGACGGCTGATAATGGCATGTCCAAAGGACGGATGATCCACATAAGCATCCCCTATGACATAGACAAAATCTACATAGTCCCATCCTCGTTGTTTCATATCTTCTATTGTGATCGGTAAAAAATCCTTTAACATTTGTGTTACCCTTTCCATCGTTCCGACATTACTGCCGGTATTTGAGCTGCTGCAGTTCATCTTCGGAAAGTTCCCGATAATTTCCTTCCGGCAGGGATTCATCCAGACGGAGATTTCCCATGGAAAGACGTTTTAAATAAATGACCCGGTTGCCCACTGCTTCAAACATCCGTTTGATCTGATGAAATTTTCCTTCATAGATGGTAATTTCCGCTTCCGACTCTTCCCCATTCTTTAAAATCACCAGTTCTGCCGGCTGAAACTGTTCCGAACCAATGCAGATACCGGCGGAAAATTTTTTGTCTGTTTCTTCTGAAATTCTTCCTTCCACACGGACAAAATATGTTTTTTTAACATGCTTTACCGGCGATAATAATTCATGGGCCAAAGCCCCGTCATTGGTAATCACCAATAATCCAACCGTGTCTTTATCCAGCCTGCCTACCGGAAACAGATCGTTTCTTCCTCCGGAAATCAGATCTGTGACTGTCCGTTCCTTTGAATCTGTGGTAGCAGAAATAACGCCGGCCGGTTTGTTTAACATATAATACTCATATTTTTTATACTTGAGAGGAATTCCGTTTATTACCAGTTCGTCTTCTCCGGTGATCTTCATGTCGGAATTTTTTGCCGGAATGCCGTTTACCAGTATCTTCCCTTTTTTTACAGCTTCTTTTACTTCTCTGCGCGAAGCGGCTCCCATATTGGACAGAGCTTTATCTAATCGGATAAAATCAGTCATAATTCTCCAATCCCTGCGCCCGGTATCCTTCGGCAATAATATCCAGTTCCATGCTGAAACGTTCCAGCTCTTCCACACTGCCGAATTTATATATTTTATAAAATTCATCCTGAATCTTAACAATCTCCCGTTTATTTGCAGCTTTATACAGATTCTGAATCGTATTTAAAATTTCCGCGACAATGTGCGCTTTGATCTGAAAAGAATTCTGGGCATCCATTATCTCGCTGCGTACCGAACTCATTTCATTATCCAGGGCTATCACTGCCGCTGCTGCACCGCTGAGCCGTTCCCGGATATTTGCCGGCATGTTCTGTCGGTATTTATACTGCAGGGAATGTTCGATCGTCGCCCAGAAATTCATGGCAAGTGTCCGAATCTGAATTTCCACGCTGATGCGCTTGTTGCCTTTCATGGTCTGTACATTGTAATAGACGATGAGATGGTAACTTCTGTAACCGCTGGGTTTTGTATTGGTAATATAATCTTTTTCGGATTTAATTTCCATATCGCTGCGCTTTTTGATCAGTTCCACCACTTTTTCAATATCCTCCACAAACTGGCAGATAATCCGGATGCCGGCGATGTCTTCAATTTTGGTTTCAATATCTTCAAATTGAATTTTCTTCTTCTGCATTTTTTCCAAGATACTGGAGATGCGTTTTACACGTCCGTTTACTTCCTCGATCGGAGAATACATTCCCGCATTCCGGTGTGCTTTTATCAGATAAGTAAATTTTACCATAAGTTCATCTACAGCTAACTGGTATGGTTCCAATAACTCCCTCCATAACTGAATCTCCATATATAGTAACCTCGTTTCCATATAACATTTCTTTGAATATTTATTTATCATAGATAGCAGAACCTTTTCACATTTTACCATAATTCCGTTAAAAATAAAATTGGTTTTGGGAATTTTCAGTAATTTGCCTTTATGATCTGCAGTCTCTTCAGTAAATGAAAGGGATTCACACTGAGCTCTTCCCCTTCATACATTACATAAATGCCCAAATGCAGATGTACGTCAAAATTCCCCACGGTTCCTTCTACTTTACTGTATCCGGAATCACCCATATAACCGATCAGCTGTCCTGCTTTGACCTGGCTGCCTTCGTTGATCCCTTCTGCATAATCATACAGATGGGCATAATAAAAATATCCGCCGGATTTGCAGCGGATTCCAAGCCGGTATCCCCCCAGTTCCAGCCAGCCGATTTTCTCTACGATTCCGTCCGAAATACTTACCACCGGATAATATCCCCGGACATTGTAATCCGCCATGATATCCGTACCTTCATGGGTCCGCTCTCCGCCGTAGCTTCTACCGTATCCCCAGGAATCCGCATAATTTACAAATCGCCGGGGATCTCTGGTAGATATGGGTACCGGAAAACATACGGCGTCATCCATAAACTGGGCAAGTATTTCTTCTGCCATTTCTTTATATCGTTTATCGGATTTTAATTTTTCTATGGAATCAATATCCATCTGTCTTATTACATTCAGCCGCTCACGGGCTGATATGCCGCCGTTTTCTGTCCGGTTCATGATATAGATACTGAACCGGAAGACTGTAGCTGCAAACAAGAATACCAAAACGGTAAAGATAACCCGGTTTCTGCAAAGTCTCCTGATTTGGACTGACATATGCAAATACCCCCCATGCAAATATTAATATCGTTGGTCCGCCTGTCTGAATTTACAGAATACTGTCTGTTTCAAACCGGTGGCCATGTATCCGGCGACCGCCTAGATAATATATGCATGAGGGTATATGTTTTATGCCATAATATCCTGATTATACAGAGTAATCCTTCCTCGTCCGTTTTTCTTGGAGACATACATGGCACTATCGGCCGCGTTTAGTAATTCATCGGTATTTCTGCAGTTTTCAGGATATGATGCAATGCCAATGCTTATATTGATACTGATCTGTTTTTCCTCAATATTAAAAATATGAGTTTTGATCTCCGTATGCATTTCTTCCATGACCGCATTCACTACAGCAGTATTTTTTTTAGGAAATACGATTATAAATTCCTCACCTCCATATCGTACCGGCAGGCCGTTATATTTTCTGCCATACCGCAATGCAGTCTGACCACAATATCGAATCACTTTATCACCAAATATATGACCGTATGTGTCATTGATTCCTTTAAATTTATCAATGTCAAATAATATAATGGTGAGTGGTGACTGATTACTGGTACACCGATGAATAATGGATTGATAGATGGAATTAAAATACCTGCGGTTATAAATACCGGTCAGGCCGTCCTTTGTTGCCATGGTGTGCATTCTGGAATATAATATCGCATTGTTGATGGCAAGGGAAATATGATTAAACAGGGATTTTAAAAAATTCTGGTTATTTAAAAAAGCGTTTTCATTGATGCTGCCCAGCAGATACAGTCCCATGGAGTTTTCATTGATGACGGCGGGCGTAAGGTTCATGGAATGAATATTTGAACCGGATAATTCATTGATGGTCTGGCTGGCATCCCTGCTAAGTTCTATCACGGCACCGTTTTTTATATATGCCTCTGCAAAAGAACGTGTTTCCATCCGTTCCAGATTACTTGTGTCTATACTGCTGGCTCTGCTATATTTGGAAGAGTATTCAAACCGCCGCTCTCCTTCTTCATCGGTTAGGATCAGAAATGAAACAAAATCCAGTTTCATGCTGACCATAGTAGCTTCCGTCAGATATTCCAGTAATTTTTTTAAATCCAGGGCTTTGGCGGCGGCATTTACAATGGTATTTTGTATTTTTATTTCTTCATTATTTTTTAAGATTATTTCATTTGCCTGTTTGAATTTAAAACGTTCGATACTGAGCTGTTCGTTGATCTGCTCTAATTTATCTTTCTGGATTTTAATACTGTCGCTTTCTTCTTTGCTGACCGCAGCAATTCCGTTGAGACTGTTGATCTTATTATAAAACAAGAGGGCAAATTCCGACAGACGGCAGGTTATATTATATATGACGGCAGAAAACATACATAAGGCGATGACTATGATAAAAATCAAAAAATTGTTTTGATCCTTCAATATCATATCGATGAAACAGATCAGGGAAAACGGACTACAGGTAAATATCACTGCCCATATTCTGGAATATGGTTCCGTGATATCAAATAAGAACAGAGATTGAAAGGTAACAGAAAAATAAAAGGCCATTGCAATTATCGTACTGTACAGCATGGAGTCAGTCTGCAGCAGCGCCCATCCCAGCAGTAACAACATGCCATATTTCAGGATTTTTTTCAGATTGTCATTATAATTTTTCAGAAAATGAATGAAAATAAAATCAGCAAGAACCACAGCCGCAAAGCCTGCGGCTGTATATATCTCATCTACTAAATATACTTTACCAAACATGATAAACAAAAGATAGTAAACGAGTATCATAGATATGGCGATCATATTTATGTCTGAAAATTTCCGTTCAAACAATAACAAATCTTCCCTGCTCAGCATATTTACATACCTTCCTTATCTTAATACCCTGTTATTTCCAATAGATTTCCAGTACATCCCCATTGTTGATCACTCCGGTAAAATCACAGCGTTCTCCATTTATCGTTGTGATCAGTTCCGAGCCCCCCGCAACCGATGTATCAAAGGGATAGAAATCAAGGATATCCACAAATATATATCGGTTCTTATTCTTCAGGATCACAGGAGAATTATTTATGAACACGGTAATGGCCGAATTTATGATCTTATTATCATGGGAAGTTTCGGTTTCTGAAAGCTTTGGCGGTCCGGCTGCGTTTTCAGGTTCCGTTTTTTCTTTCTCTTCATACGATGGTATTTCTTCTGTTTTATCCGGAAAAGCTTCAAAATCCAGATTAAAATTCTCATACACCAGATCGCCGGGTAATGCAATCCGGTTATTTAACCGGATATCCATGGAATCATATTCGATATCCAGAAACCGGAGTACCTGTTCTACTGTATAATAGTTCAGTATCTCAATGGCATCTCCTGAGGTAATAGCATAATCTCCCGGTTTTAATTCTCCGTTTACCTGTACAAAACAGGGACATACCACCGATTGTCCGTTTATAATGAACGTCATACTGCTTTTATATTCCGGAAGTCTGTCAATAGTCGCTTCTGCAGCGGCGCCTGTTGTGGATTCCGTTATATGAATCCGGTCATTTTTTATGATCTTAGAATGGATATTCGCCGGTTCTCCATTGATGGAAATGACTGCCGGCTCTCCCGGAAGCCCCCGGATCATCCGTTTTTCACCATTAACGGTAAATTCCAGTTCTTTTCCCCGTTTCGGAAACAGATCCTCATTTGGAAAACCAATCTGCATGGCTGCATCCGTCACGGTCAGTTTATCATTATCATATAACTTAATTCGTTCATCATTGATCTGTACAAAGATAAAATTATTTTTCTGGTCATAAAAACTCAGGCAGATACCGATGGGTGTTACCAGCAACGGGTCTTTTTTTATGCCCTCCCTGATAAAATCAATCTGGGTCAGAACTTCAGCGCCCCGGAGCGCCACCCGCTCTTTTGGAATATCCAGATATCCGGCTAAAGAGGAAGTAAAACCGGAGACTTTTCCGCCTCCGCCTACAACAAATACGGCACTGACGCTTTTTCCGCCATTCAGTTCTTTTATTTTATCGGCGATTTCCCTGGTCATGGCGGCAACCGTTGGAGCATAAGTTTCCCTGATTTCCTGAGGAGATACTTTTTGCTTTAATCCCATAATATCTTTAAACGAAATCTGTTTATTTAAAACGGAAGCCCTTTTGATGGTTTCCGCCGTATTAAAATCCACCAGATAACGGCTCACCAGCGTTTCGGTCAGTTCATCTCCTGCATGGGGAATCATGCCGTAAGCAATGATACTTCCGTCTTTGGTAATGGAAATATCTGAAGTTCCGGCGCCCACATCCACCAGTGCAATATTCAGCAGCCGGTAATTCTGCGGAATGGCAATATTAATGGCAGCAATGGGCTCCAATGTCATATTTGCCACATTCAGATCCGCTTCTTCTACCGCCGTGTACAAACCGTCTACTACATCTTCCGGCAAAAATGTTGCCAGAACGTCTGCAGAAATCTTTTTTGCTTTATGTCCTTCTAGATTTGTGATCATATAGTCATTTAAGTAATACTTAATGACCGTGTATCCCACACAGTAAAATTTTATATCGGTATCTTCTTCCCGGATAATATCATATGCTTTCTCAACGCCCATCAGGTCTAAAGAATACACCTGTTCACTGTTGATCTGCTGTTCGGTCGGCAGGTCGTAATCAATGTGTACGGTGATCGTTTTTAATACCCGTCCGGCTGCTGCGATACATACATCTTTTAACGGAGTCTGTACCTGCAGTTCCAGCTCTTTTTTGACTTTGGAAATCGTTTCCGAGACCATGCCGATATCATGTATCTGACCATCCAGCATGGCTCTGGTCTCATGCTCTTTCACATAGTGGGCAATGACATGAAACCTGTTTTTTTCCATATAACCTACGGAACCCACAATACTTCGTGTTCCTATATCCAGGCCGAAAACCAGTTTATCGTTGTATTTATTAATTTCAGGCATCTCAACCTCCATATCGGAGCAATGAATTGTGTATCGATTCCGGAATCTGCCGCTCCGTCACAAATCCCCAAATATAGGGTAATTTTAACACAGATTTCCTGATAATACCAGTTTTTTTTCTACCTGTGCCGCGGTTTCTCCGATAGACAAACTATTATCGATCACAGCATCCGCATATTTTAAAAATTCCTCTTTTTTCAGCTGATTTGCAATTACCTGTTGGATTTTTTCATCGGTATACCCCCGGTATTTTTTTAATCGTTCCCTGCGGATTTCCGGTCGGGCATCGATATACCATAAATGGTCGCAGATTTTATAGCATCCAGATTCGATCAGAAGAGCCGCTTCGATCACAAAGTCTGTATCCGGCTGTTTTTGCCGGATTTGATGAATCCGGCGGGATATTTCAGCGATGACAGACGGATGAACCATCTGATTCAGCTGTTCCAGTTTTTTGGCATCATTGAAAACCACTGCTCCAAACCTCATCCGGTCAATCGTACCGTCCGGATTTAAAATTTCTGTACCGAAGGTTTCCACAACGGAATCATATATTTTATTTCCCGGCAGCATTAATTCATGGGCGATACGATCCGCTTCAAATGCTGTAAAATGATATTGTTCCTGTAATATTTTCACTACTGTGGATTTACCGTTTCCAATGCCGCCCGTAATTCCTAATATCATTGTCCTGCCTCATTTCGTTATTCATTAATGTGCTTCTAACCAGTTATCTCCGGATTCCAGACCGACTTCCAGCGGAACTGACAGATTTGCCGCATTTCTCATACAGTCTTTCACAAGTTCTTTTACCTGACCGAGTTCCTGTTCCGGAACCTCCAGCAATAGTTCATCATGTACCTGAAGTACGATCTTTGTGCTCAGTCCCTGTTCCCGAATCTTACGGTCAACATTTATCATGGCAATCTTCATAATATCGGCTGCCGTTCCCTGAATCGGGGAATTCATGGCAATCCGTTCTCCAAAGTTTCTTTGCATAAAATTCTTCGAAGACAGTTCCGGAACCGGCCGCCGTCTGCCAAACAGGGTAGATACATAACCGTCCTTCCGGGCCTGTTCCACAACGGAGTCCAGAAATTCTTTGATCTTTGGGTATGTTTCAAAATATTGTTCAATGTATTCTGCCGCCTGTTTTTTTGTAATGCTCAGATCCTGGCTGAGGCCAAAGGAACTGATTCCGTATACGATTCCGAAATTTACCGCTTTTGCATTGCTACGCTGTTCACTGGTAACTTCTTCAAACGGCGTGTGAAATACTTTGGAGGCGGTTATCCTGTGGATATCCTGTGCAGTCTTATATGCTTCGATCAGATTTTCATCTCCCGAAATATGGGCTAATATCCGCAGTTCAATCTGGGAATAATCCGCATCAATGAATCTGCATCCCTCTTTTGGAACAAATACTTTTCGCAGCGCCCTGCCCAGTTCCATCCGGATGGGAATATTCTGGAGATTTGGTTCCGTACTGCTGATCCGGCCCGTAGCGGTAATGGTCTGGTTGAATTTTCCGTGAATCCGTCCGTCCGGTGCGATATAATTCCGCAGTCCGTCCGCATAGGTGGACTTTAATTTGGTCATTTGGCGGTATTCCAGTATTTTATGAATCACCGGATAGTCCGGCGCCAGTTTTTCCAGAATATCCGCCGAAGTGGAATATCCGGTCTTCGTCTTCTTTCCGCCCGGAATTCCCATTTTATCAAATAAGATTTCTCCCAGCTGTTTTGGGGAATTGATATTGAATTCAGCGCCTACGAATTGATATATTTCCTGTTCCAGTACTCCGATCCGTTCTCCAAGCATTTCGGAGTAGGTTTTTAATTCCTCTTCTTCTACTCGGACTCCTGCCCGCTCCATACGGTTCAGTGAAAATATCAGAGGCATTTCAATATCGGTAAACAGGTGATACTGGTTTGTTTCTTTTAACTGTTCACCCAGCGGTATCATGGACCGGTAGATCACGGCAGCCGTATCGGCGGCCATTTTGGCAAAGGCTTCGGGATTCTGTTCATATGCTTCGGCATACCGCTGTTTTCCGATATATTCCGTTTCCGATAACACCGTAAGCCCGAGAAAATCTCTGGCAATATCGTCATAGTGATAGGTATCTTTCAGAGGATTTAAAAGATATGCCGCTATTTCCGCATCAAATACGGAGGAACTGTCTTTGGAATCCTCCGAAAGGAGTTTCAGATGATCTTTTAATCCGATCAGGCCCAGCATAACATGATCATCAAAGATCAGATGCTCCAGTTCTTCCGCCAGCATTTCATCAGTTATAAACCATTGTTTCGGAATGATATATATCTGATCCGGCGCTGCGGCCAAAGCCATGGCGGCAATTTCACGGTCATTGGAAAATACATGGACGGCGGCCTGTTTCATTTCATGTACTTTTAAAAACAACTGTTTTACTTCATCATAATCCGTCACTATATGATAGGAAATTTCCGTGACTGCTGCCGTCTGCATTTGATCAAACCGCTTTAACAGCGATTTGAATTCCAGCCGTTTCATATATTCATAAGCTTCCGGTGTGAAAAAGTCCTTTATTTTTGTATCCGATATCTGAAGTTCCACCGGAGAATCAATATTGATGACGGCCAGTTTTTTGCTCAGTTCCGCAGAATCTTTATGTTCCGTCAGATTTTCCTTTAATTTTTTTTTCGTGATCTCATCAATATGCGCATATAAGTTTTCAATCGATTTATACTGAACGATCAGGCCGGTTGCCGTTTTTACCCCCACGGAAGGAACGCCCGGAATGTTATCCGCCGTATCTCCCATTAACGCTTTTACATCAATAAACTCCAATGGCGTGACCTGATAGGTTTCCATTACATCTTTCGCATGATAATCTTCGATTTCCGTACCGCCCTTTTTGGTCTTCGGTATCCGGATCAGAATGTGTTCCGTAGCCAGCTGGAGCAAATCCCGGTCACCGGTAATGACGCTGACGTCCATCCCCAGTGCTTCCGCCCGTTTGGAAAGTGTTCCAAGGATATCATCTGCCTCATATCCCGGAAGTTCCACAATGGGAATGTTCATTGCCTGAAGTACTTCTTTCATAAGCGGGACCTGTTCTGTCAGTTCTTCCGGCATGGGTTTTCTTGTCCCTTTATATTCGTTATACATTTTATGGCGGAAAGTTGGCTCTTTTACATCAAACGCCACCGCCAGATTGGTAGGTTTTTCTTCATCCAGTATCTTAAACATGATATTTAAAAAACCATATACCGCATTGGTATGTTTTCCTTCCGCATTGGTTAGATCCGGTACTCCGTAAAATGCCCGGTTCAATATGCTGTGTCCGTCTATCAGTACTATTTTTTCAGAATTATTCATTTTTATTTTGTTCCCTTTCTATAGGATTCCAAGCCAGATCAAAATCTGTAAAACAAGCAGTATGACCGTACAGCCTTCCGCTATGGTCAATACAATCTTTCTGTATAATCCGTGCAGGAACATACTGTCCGCTTTACGCTCATAATATAGCAAACGGTTTTTCAATTCTCCCTGTATATCAAAGGATTTTGAGGCATCGCTTTCCATTCGTTCCAGTCCCACCCGGATCATAAAATAAATTTCCAGTTCATCCAGACAATTCCTGCAGGTATTTGCATGATGAACAAACCCGTCATAATATTTTTCTTCCAGTGTATTTTCAATAAATTCAGGGATCAATTCCTGAAATTCCTGACATTTCATAAAAAGTGTACCTTTTCACCAATGTTGTGCCCTTCCATTTTCTACCGAATATTATACTCTATATTTTGAGGAAATCAAAGTATATTATATTTTTATTTTGCTATAACAGCTGAGTTCTATTCCTGTGTTCTGTCGGATAATAAAATTTCGTAAAAAAAGATTGACATACTTAAAATGTAATGATAAAATATTTAAGCGTTGCAGGAGTGGCGGAATGGCAGACGCATCAGACTCAAAATCTGACGTAGGTGACTATGTGTGGGTTCAAGTCCCATCTCCTGCACTTTATATTTCGGAAGAATCATGGATAGATGGTTTTTTCGATTTTTTTTTTAAGACAAAGTAAAAAAGACCGGTGTTCTTGGAACTGCCGGTCTTTTAATATTTTCTGTTACTACGTTTATGTTGCCATATAAAATCCTTTATTTAATCCTCAAGTGTTCCTATTTCGCATAATAATTTCTTTCAACCCTTATATCTTTACTCAAATAAGCCGGATTGCATGCTTATCGTTAATCATTCACCTATACTTTTTAAATATACAATATCATTATTGTTGCCTGTATCATATATAGAAATATATCGTATTCCTAACCGCGTCTCATCTTTTTCATAAACTAAATATTCACAAAACACTATATGATATTTTTTTCCTGTATCTGTTTCAATGTCAATCGTTGGGGAAATTCGTTTTTCTGTCCATGTTCCATCATCGATTGCACCTTCGCTTCCATAATCAACATAATCCCAATGAACGGATTTACCCTCATATAAATCAAAAACGTCTTGAATTTCCTTATCCAGATTATGTGTTTCCTGTATCCATGAAGAAAACATATTTTTTATTGTTTCAAGATCTTTGGTATCAAAACATTCCACTATTGTTTTACATTGTTTTTCTGCATATTTTGCTTGAGAAAAAGGATTATCCGAACTATCACAACCCGCTAAAAGAATCATTATTGTTAATAGGAATATTATTACTTTCCCATTTTTCATTTTATACCTCCCACCAAATAAGCCATACAGTATGACCATCTTCATCAAATATCATAAAATCTTTTTTGTTTAGTTCTCCTTCTACTGCCTGTTTTAATGCTTCAAACATTCCTTCTCTTCCTTTAAAGTCAATACTTCCCAACGATACCATGTTTTTTGCAACCGGCTTAATATCGGGATTAAAACCGGTAATCCACCATTGTTTTTCAATTGGTGCCCAGCAAAAAATATTTTCAATCTGATTTTTTCCATAATAATTATATAAGTTTAAAGTCATTGGTAACCGAAAATCTGCTACATCCCATTGGATCACTCCCAAAATATCATGGGGGTTCTGATAAATTCCAATTTCTGCACCGCTGCCAAGATTTAAATAATCTCCTCTCCAAGTCCAAATTGCATATTTTTCGTTATTATATGTAAAATCAAATCTTACTTTCCTCATATTTCCATTTGTACCAAATTCAAAAATAGAATCGTATATATTATTATATCCTCCAATTGCCTGCCAGGTCTTTATCTGGGAA
This sequence comes from uncultured Lachnospiraceae bacterium, assembly GCA_910578175.1. Taxonomy (GTDB): domain Bacteria; phylum Bacillota; class Clostridia; order Lachnospirales; family Lachnospiraceae; genus Bovifimicola. The sequence continues at coordinate 62,354 of CAJTPF010000008.1, read as the reverse complement.
TGAACGGCAATATTTTTTTCATCGCTTTTAAAATTCAGAATACGTGAACCAATGCCTGCAAAAATTGAACCTATATTCCAATCCATTTTATACCATGTTCCCAGTTTATGGGCAATCCGTTTACCACTTACCTCCTGTCGGTACTGCTCTTGCCAAATCCCTACCGGCCCGTTGGCAGACAACGGCTCCGGATCTTTCGGTATCACTTTTTTTCCGTTTGCATACCGGGCGGAACCATCCTGCAGTCCGTCTCCGTCAGAATCTTTTAAATTCGGATTGCTGCGCATTAAAAATAAATATCCTTTGACCGGTTTCAACTTTCCGTTGGTATCGGGAATGAATTTAAAATATGGTATCGGTACGGGAATAATCTCTTCTCCATCCTTCAGACCGTCTCCGTCTGTATCTGCCTTTGTAGGATCGGAATAAATAATCTTTCCGTTTGGCAGCCGCATGCCTGCTGTTTCAAAAATATCCGGAATTCCGTCATTATCACGATCTGTACCGTCAATGGTCTGATTGATTGCTATCTGACTATAAATCTGTATTAAATCTTCTGCCGTTACCGCCTTAAAATATTCTCCTCCGGTCTGTTCCGCAATCTGTTTTAATACCGGACTTTCACTATCGGAACCGATATATACGGTGTGTATTGCAATGCCGGAGTTCCGGGCATTATCCAAAGTAGTCTGGCTGACAGAATCTTCACCGTCGCTTAGGAACAATATCATCTTTTCGGCTTCTCGGTTTCCATTGTTTAATATGTTTACAGAGGTTTGAATGGCAATTTCAAAATCCGTTCCTCCACTGGAATAAATTCCGTCCAATGCATGAACTGCTTCCATTATAGAATTTGTCAGATCACAGGCAATAGATGCAGAAGAATCAAAAGTGACAACTGCCGTCCGGTTATCCGTATCCTGAGCCTGAATAAAGTTTTCAGCAGCCAGTTTCCTGTAATAGGTGGTTACGGTATAAACGGAGCCGGGATATAACGTATCACGATAGGTATATTCAAATGCCGGATCATTCAAAGACATACTTCCCGAACAGTCAATAGCAATTACGGTATCATAAGATAACGAAACTCCGTCAGTATAATTAATCTCCTGACTCCAGATCCTGAACCATTCCCTCTTATCTACCAGCATGTATTTACTGAAATGATGTACAGTTGCAGACACTGTCCGGCTCTCCATATCCACCGTGGAATCTTCTGTCACAAACTGATGATTTTCTTCATCATACCATAGAATCGTTAAATTTGATAAAGTCTCGTTATCAACCGCAGAGCTGCCAACATGGAAGCTGATCACTGCCTGATCAAATTCTGATGTAGAAGTAATCTCGATTGGTGCCCCCACCAGTCCTGCCACTTCACTGGAAAGTATATCAATATTATATATACTTTTTATTGTTGTTGTAGACGTAATATTTCCCGTTCCGTTGAATTGAACCGTTACCTGTGTCACTTCCGGTTTGTCCGGTTCCGTCACTTTCTGTGTCAGGGACTGTCGGATCTTTTCATCACAGTCCAAAATTCCATTTCCATCTGTATCCTGCAGTAACGGACTGAATCCAAGGGCAACATCATCCCCGTCTTTTAATGAATCTCCATCGGTATCCGGTATCAGAGGATTGGTAAAATACCTGTTTACTTCATCACCATCCGACAAGCCGTCTTCGTCCGTATCCGCTTCCAAAGGATTGGTGTCCAGTTCTAGTTCTCTGAGGTTGGATAACCCGTCTTCATCCATATCTGTTTCCGCATCAGAAATACCAGTGCATACAGAATCATATTTTGCGGGGTCCGTTCCTGTCAGATATACTTCCTGTCCGTCGGAAAGACCGTCTCTGTCAGTATCAGTTTTATCTATATCGGTTCCGTATACAAGTTCCAGATAATCTGCAAGACCATCGGTATCCGTGTCTGTTTCCGAATCACACCAGATACCGTCTCTGTACCACATCATTCCGGAAGCATCAAATCCGGGCTGCATAGATCCGGGTATCTGGCTGTTTCCGTCATTAAACATCACTTTCGCAGAATCATATTTTGTAATCGTACAGGTATACCAGTTACTGCCCACGGACTTCATCACGGTTCCCGGCCAGGCAGGTCCGGTATCATTCTCAGTTTTATAATAATAGAGATTGGCACAGGACCAGGATTCCGGTTTATAAAAATATACCGTAATTTCTGCCGGATGTTCCGCGGTCCAGGTTCCGTTCCGATACCACATTTCCCCTTTCACCGGAAATCCGGGTTCCATTATCCCCGGAATCTGAATTCCTGCTCCATTATTAAATAAAACTGCAACTTCTTTATAACCAAAAATTTTATATGTAAACCAGCCGTCTTCCTCTGGTGTCATGGCAACTCCGCTCCAGTCGGCCCCTGTTTGCCCTTCGCTGTAATAATACAGGTTTACCTGATTCCAATTGTCATAATTGTAAAAGTGAATCGTAATATCAGCCTCCGGCTCTGAATCGTACCATGTTCCATTTACAAACCATCGTTCTCCGGATACGGTATATCCTGTCTGATTACTTTCCGGAATCTGATTTATACCGTTATCACTGAACAGAACATTGACTTCCCTGTGACCGGGTATATCATAAAAATACCAGCCGTCCCCTTCCGGACACATTTCTGATCCGGGCCAGTCTGCTGGTATATTATCTTCTGTATAATAGTATATTGACGGTTTCTTCCAACCGTCTGTATTATAAAAATGTATGGTTGTACTTTCGGTATCCGGATTTGATTTATAAAACTGTCCGTTTTTGTACCACACTTCTCCGGAAACCAGAAAACCCTTCTGGTTCTGTGCCGGAAACTGATTCTTACCATGATCGCTGAAAATCACTCTGACCTGAGAGAATTCTCTGACCGTACAGGAATACCAGCCGTTTTCTTCAGCCGTCATGGGAACTCCCGGCCATGTATGGGTTTCGTCACTGTCTGAATAGTAATAGATATAAGGTTCCTGCCAGTTGTTTTCATTAAAAAAATGAATGGTCACAGTGCCGGTATCTGGTGTTTCCGTTACGGATTCTCCTGCATTGATAGGAATGTAACATATAGAAACCAGCATTGTGACCATGAGTACATAAGATATGATTTTCTTCTTATTCATACGAATTTCCTCCTCATTATATTTATTAAAATCCTTCCGTATATAAGAATAATATCATACATATATGTAGATTGCAATAAAAAGTGAATATTGTAATAACTAATTATAACAGTTAATGTTTTGTAATCATACTATAGCTTTTCCCACACTCCCTGTTCCATAAATTTATGGGCCAGTTCGTCCGCATTTTTAACAATACTTTTTTCAAATCCAATGATATTCAGCAACTGAATGGCATTTCTGGAAGTTGCCCTTCCCTTCAGCAATTCATAACTGAATTGTATATCATTTTTTTGCACAGTTTCCGTAAAGTGATAGTTTGAATAATCAGCCGACAGCATATGCGTCAATTCGATATCATGGGTAGCGGCAAAACACATTACATTCCGGAGGGATAAATACTTCAGAATATGGGAAGATGCCGCAATCCGCTCAATCGTGTTGGTTCCCCGCAGAACCTCATCCACAAAACATAATACCGGAATCCTGTCATCGATGGCATCGATGATTCGCTTTAAAGACTTAATCTCTACAATATAATAACTTTCATTGTTCAGAAGATTATCCTTTAACGCCATGGAAGAATAAATTCTGAAAAAACAGGAGACATAATTTCTGGCTGTACAGGTATGGACCGTCTGTGCCAGTATGGCGTTTATGGCAATGGTTTTCAGGAACGTTGATTTTCCGGATGCATTGGAACCGGTGATCAAAACGCATTTTTCTTCATAAAGACTGTTGGCTACCGGATCGGAAATCATCGGATGGTAAATCTCTTTCACATCCAAATGACCGGAATTCTTTCCGGCTTTATATAATTCCGGTCTGCAATAGTAAGGAAGCGACGTCCGGAAAGAAGCAACCGCCATTCCGGCCTCCAACCTGCCTAATGTTTCAAACATCGTATCGATATATCCGGTGTTCTTTCTGGTAGAATCCAGCATGGAATTAAATTTAATGATATCCACATGAAAGATCATCCGGAAATATTCCATTATGATTTCACCCAAAGAACCGCCGGTGCCGTTCATGGATAACAGAAAAATTCCGTTCCGTACCGTCTGCAGCTGTGCCAGACATTCCTTCAGTATGGATGTATATTCATCTATGCCACTGATGTTCAGCTTATTAACGGCTTCCGCACAATTGATCATGTCCACCAGATATTTAAAACATATAAAATAGCTTTCAATTTCTGCTTTTTCACGATAATAGCTGATGATGTTCACGGACAGCATCAGCAGAAACAGCACCAGTCCGGCCACCGGCTGAAAAAACAAGAGTCCGGCGGATACGGCAAAGAATAGATCCATAACATAATGTTTTACATTGCTTCTGTTTCCCAAATCCTCCAGCCGGTGTAGAAACTGGGATAAAGAAATAGATTTTGTTCTGCCCAGGGCTGCAAAACGTTCCTGCAGTAAAAAGGCCTCATTGCCATGTTCCTCAAAATAACGGATCAGCTTCTCCCTGTTTTTCAGTTCCGTACTGTCAAAGGAAGGTATCCGCAGCATTTTATAAAGATATTCTTCTCCTGCAGAAGAATATGTATTATTCAACAGCATAAAAATATCATCCATGGCTAAATCATTCCAGGTTATGTCGTCAATATGAAACTCACTGCCGACAACGGACTGATAATATTTTGTTATTTTCTGAAATTCGTCATATTCATATTCCCTGTCCGGCACGCTGCCCCAGTTTCTTTTAATTTTATTTAATAATTTCATTCTTTCATTTTTTCTGAATGTAACAGACTGGTATACAAAAAACAGAAAAACTGCACCAGCAATGATAAAATACATATATATTTCCATAGGATCATATACCTTTCCGGTCCTGTCCGATTTTTTTTATCAGGACCAAAGCGCTATAAGTATATCATACGGACAGGGATTGCCGCAAGTGAACAAACCATGAATCAATTAAAATTTATGCTAAAAGGTGATAAAAAACTTTCCGATAAACAGCAATGCCAGTATATAGGTCACGATCGAAACCTCGCCGCCCTTTCCGGTGATGAGACGTATCATGGAATATGTGATCAGCCCGATTCCTATGCCTGTACCGATACTTCCCGTACCTGTCATGAAAATCAGCAACAAAGCCGTTGCGGCCGACTGTGCCGGATCCGAATAATTTACTTTTTTTAAAGAGTCCAGCATTGAAAAACCAACGGATATCAATGCCGCAGATGTTGCAGGTGCAGGAATGATCTGAATGATGGGAGCCAGAAACATACATGCAAAAAACAACAGACCGGTTACAACAGATGTCAGGCCGGTCCGTCCGCCTGCTTCCATACCGGAAGCGGATTCTACAAAGGTCGTAACCGTAGATGTGCCGGTACAGGCGCCGACACAGGTAGCAAGAGAGTCTGATATCATTGCTTTATTCATATTATGCATATTTCCCTGTTCATCCAGCATACCTGCTTTTCCTGCCGTACCGTAAAGCGTTCCTATGGTATCAAACATATCAACCATACAAAAGGTAATGATCGTCATGATGGCCGAAAATATTCCTATTTCAAACAGACTGCCGAAATCAAAGGAAAATAATGTATATTCCGCCATGTCGGCAAAGGGAGGAATCCAGACGGCTCCCTGCAGGGAACGAAACGGATTTATATCCAGAAACAGAAAAGAACCCATCCAATAAAAGACGGAACTTATTATTATACCGGCCAGAATAGAAGCACGGAATTTTATATAACCCAGTCCGGAAATCACAAAAATTCCAAGGAAAACCGCAATCACATATAAAATCATCTGATGATACAGGCTATCACCCATCATTTTCTTTGTACTGCCCGGGCCGTTTGTAAAAAATGAACCTAACATGGTAAAAAGACTGCCCTCACTGCTGTATATACCTGCATTGGTTGTCAGACCGATATGAATCAGCATGAAACCGATTCCCGCCGGAATTGCCATACGAACCGCCATGGGAATCGCAGATACGATCTTCTCTCTGATCTTAATAACTGTTAAAATCGTAAATAAAACACCTGAAATAAGAACGATCGATAATGTGGCACTGAATCCTTTTTCATAAGAAGTAAACCCTGCGGCCGTACAGACAGAAACCGTTACCGCTGCAAAATAAGAATTTAATCCCATTCCCGGAGCCAGGGCAAACGGCAGATTTGCCAGAAACGCCATCAGCAGGCAGCCGATGCCGGCAGATAAAACCGTCGCCAGAAATACGGCGTTCCATAAACCGCTGGTTCCGTCGGTCAGAATGCCCGCCGTTACATCTCCCTTTCCAAAGCCTGTTAAAAGGTTGGGATTCAATGCCACAATATAAGCCATTGTCATAAATGTAGTAATACCTGCCAGTAGTTCAATCTTTATATTTGTTTGAGCGGCTTTTAACCTGAAAATTTTCTCCAACATCCGGACTTCCTCCTTTTTCAGTATATAATTCCCAAAAAATGAGGATTTATCAGGTAAGATCCATATTTTCTTTAAATTATAATACAGATGACACCACCATTACTCTCATTTGTTATCTTTTCAAGCGTATTTTTCATTTTTTCCTGGGTTTCATCAGATAATTTATCCAGTTTGTTACGTATACCATCCTCTACAATCTGCTCAATGGATTTGCCAAATATATTGGTTTCAAAAATACCGTTTTCACTGGTCTGGGCGGAAGAATTAATATATTCGATCAATTCTTTTGCCTGCTGTTCACTTCCCACGATCGGGGCAATTTCTGTCAGGACTTCTGTTTTGATCATATGAATAGACGGCGCCTGTGCTTTGATTTTAACGCCATACTTATTGCCGGTCTTTATGATCTCCGGTTCACCAAGAATGATTTCTTCTTTGGATGGTGTGACAACCCCATAACCTTTGTATCCCACATCCATCATTGCATCTTTGACTTTTTCGTATTCATTTTTCAACGCCGCATAATCTTTTAGCGAATGAATCAGATGATATTCGTTTTCGATCGGAGTACCGGTCAGATCCGATAATACGCTGTAATAATGCATATCGTCCATATCCAGTTCAATATCAATATTTCCGGTAGATAGATCTTTGTTTTTTATGTAAGAGCCTTTTATATATTCCGAAGAAATATCATCCAGTTTTGCAGAATCCTTAACCTTGTTCATATCCTTTAATTTCATTTTTAATGTGGTAATGATATCCTGCTTCAGATAATGATCTTCCTCCAGCATCTCTACCCATTTCGGCATATAAAAACTTATGGAGGACAACGGGAATTCGTATAGTACGGTTTCAAGAATTTTATAGATCTCTTCTTTTTTTAACTGTTCACAATTGATCGGAAGTACCGTGACATTATTTTTTTCAGAAATCTGATTTGCCAGCTCCAGGGTTTCTTTTGCATACGGCTTATTGGTATTTAACAGAACAATAAACGGTTTGCCCAGGGATTTTAATTGGTTGATGGTCCGTTCTTCCGGTTCTATGTAATTATTCCGCTCAATATCTCCAAAGGAACCGTCGGTAGTGATCACGATACCAATGGTGGAATGTTCGTTAATTACCTTCTTTGTCCCGATTTCTGCCGCTTTGGTAAAGGGTATTTCATAATCAAACCATGGCGTCTTGACCATACGTTCCATATCATTTTCAATATGACCGGTAGCCCCTTTGGTCATATATCCTACGCAGTCGATCAAACGTACCGATACATTGGTATCCTGTGTTACCTGAATCTTTGCGGCTTCCTTCGGAATAAATTTCGGCTCGGTTGTCATGATCGTAGTTCCCGTGGCACTCTGGGGCAGCTCATCCCTGGTTCTTTCCTTTACGTTTTCATCTGCAATCTGAGGAATCACCATAATGTCCATAAACCGTTTAATAAACGTAGATTTTCCTGTCCGGACCGGCCCTACAACTGCCAGATAGATTTCTCCGCCTGTACGTTTCTGAATATCTTTATATACATTGTATTCGACTTGAGAATTCATGATATAATACCCCCTTGTTATGCTGTTACATTATATGCGGGGATCAAAAAACGTAGACCAGGGGGAAGTGTTTTGGGGAGAATTTGATATCAGGAATGCTGCAATTCTTTCTCTAAAAACTGTTTTATGTATGGATTGTTTTCCTCGCTCAATGCAGGCTGAAACGCCATGTATCGGCATTTCTGATACTGCTCACCATCCAGCACAAAGGTATATCCCATTACACATTTCGGGTTACAGTCATCAGGATTGATAAGCCGTTTGCAAATGGACGCTTTCTTGATTTCCTTTTTTACCTTCTCCGGCAGGATGTCAAGAAAGCCCTGATATTCTTGTATATGTTCGGGATAAATGCGAAGCTTCATCCCCGTCTTTCGGGATATGAATGTTGCCAAAGTCCTTTTTCTTCTGTTTAAAACATAAGACACAACATACCCGCTTTTTTGTGGTTTTATATCACACCTACAGCCGTTGTCTGTCAGATACTCGTTGATTTCATTTACAAAACTGCAGAAACGCCCGTCAACCGTTTCCATAAACGTATTAAATCTTTCGTCCATAAGTCCCTCCGCTATGCCTTTTTCTTAACTACTGGTATCCATACCTCGTATTCTGCATTCTGTGGATCTGCATTTAAATAAACTTCAATATCCGGAGCGTTGGCATATTCATATCCAGAAGATGGAAGCCACTCTGTTATAATCCGCTGCTCCAATTCCTGTATTGACCGGTTTGTACCCGTGCCAGAAAAGATTGCCCAGGTAGAAGCAGGCACGGTATATTCTTCAAACTCATCACTTGCTTTTTTACTGGAAACGGCAATAAAATACTTCCATTGTTCTTCACCATTGCAGGCGCTCACGCCCAAAAGTCCCATTGGCGGCGTATCCATCATTCCTGCCAGGCTCTGTATTGTTCCATTTACAGATGCCTCCTGCCACATCGTTGGCACAACCATAAAATTATTCTCAATTTCCTTATCGAGCGGTGCGGATACGCCTATGATGCGGAATGCTCCTTTTGTTTCAATTCTATAATCCATTTCCGTCGCTCCTTTTACAGTAATTCTAAACACAATGGGAGAAAAAGATTTCACGGAAACACCCTCGTCTTTCACGGATGATGGAGCTATCCCGTGAAAAGACTGGAACGCCCTGTTAAATGCAGTCGGGGAACAATAGCCGTACTTTTCTGCAATATCAATAATCCGTTCATTCCCGTCCTGCAAATCCACCGCTGCTAAAGACATTTTTCTTCTTCTGATATACTCTGCCAGAGTGATCCCCGCCATATAAGTAAACATCCTTTGATAGTGATAGGTGGAACAGCAGGCAATCCGCCCAAGCTGTTCATAGTCAATTTTGTCTGTCAAATGATCCTCAATATAATTCATGCTTTGGTTTAATCGTTCAACCCATTCCATGAGATACCTCCTTATCTTCCATATTGTACATTATGGAATAAATTTGTCTTTCTTATTATAAGGCTTATTCTGAAATTTTTCCTCTCTATCCTTGCACAAAAAAGAGAGGATGTATGCCTATGCGGACTTTCATCACAGAACACAGGCATACTGGTGATACCATAAAAAGGCACAAAAGAATTATCTTTCTTCTGTGCCTTCTTCCATGTTTCTTTGTTATCTTTCTTTATCTATGCATAGAGAACGAGTCCATATCATAATTCTTCAGATTCTCATGCACTTCTCTTCCGTCCGCAGAACCGATCAGTATATCTCTGGCTTTTTTTGCCTTTGCAACATCCGAATGACGGCTTGGACCGCCGACACAGCCGCCCTGGCATGCCATGCCTTCTATAAAGTCTGCCGGTAGTTTTCCTGCTTTCAGTAATAATAATGCTTTCTTACATTCCGCAGCACCGTCGCATTTCATAACTTCAATATCCGTATTTTCATCGGTTTCCTTTAAGCACTGCAATACTGCCGCTGTTACGCCGCCGCCGTTACCGAATCTCTTACCGAAGGTACTGGATTCCTGAAGTGTATTTGGTTCCGGTTCCAATGTTACATTCTTGGCTCTGAGAATTGCACGGATTTCTCCAAATGTCAGTACATAATCCGCATTATTCTCAATGCTGTCGTCCATCGCCTCGCTCTTCTTTGCTATACAAGGTCCGATAAATACGGTGACCGTTTCCGGATCCTGTGCCTTTAACATACGTGAAACACCGCACATCGGTGAAACCGTTGTAGAAACATTCTCCAGCAATGTCGGAAAATGCTGTTTGATCATGTTTACAAATGCAGGACAGCAGGAGGTTGTCATCTTCTTACCTTCCTTATAAGCTTCCGCCCATTCGGCCGCTTCAGCAGCAGCCGTCATGTCGCCGCCGAGACCGACTTCGATCATGTCGTCAAATCCAACTTTCATAAGTGCAGTTTTCCAGCTTGCCATAGTGATATCCTCTCCGAACTGGCCTTCGGAAGCCGGTGCGATCATTGCAACCACCCGTTTGCCGGATTTGATCGCATTGATGATATCTACAATAAATGTTTTGGAACCAATGGCTCCAAACGGACAACTGTGAATACATTTTCCGCACTGAATACATTTTGTTTCATCAATCACGCAGATACCGTTTTCATCCATGGTAATGGCATCTACCGGACAGCTTCTCTTACATGGACGCATCAGATCTGCAATGGCATTATAAGGACATGCCTGGGAACATTTTCCGCATTCCCGGCAGAGCGACGGATCGATATATGCCCGGTCCCGGCTCATGGAAATAGCGCCGAAATTACATGCCTGCTGACAGGCCTTAGCCATACAGCGCTGACAGTTATCGGTTACAACATATCTGGAAATCGGACATCCTTCACAGGCAGAAGAAATGACCTGTACAATGTTTTTGCTGTGTTTATCCCCGGGGCATTTTCCTTCTGCCAGACGGATACGCTGGCGAATCACTTCACGCTCCTTATATATACAACATCGAAATTGTGCCTTTGGTCCGGGAATCATTTTAAACGGTAATTCTTCTTTCTTTTCATCAAAGGTACCTTCAAAGGCTAACTTTGCTACTTCATAAAGTACTTCATGTTTGATTTTTAAAATTGTCGCATCATTTGATACCATATTCTTCTCCTCCAGTCAAATAATCGGCGTTTGACAGACCACTTCATCGGCACCATCAATCTTACAATGTAATTTTACCACTAAACAGGCGTTATGCCTATATCAAAAATTGTCATTTCAGGTTCTTTTTTGAGTACAATGTTAATTTTTTGTCAATTTCTTTCCATTCAAATTCAATTTTTATGTACAGACCATAAAAATACCATCAGCAAACCTGCCAGGGCGGCCGATGGTATTTATCCATTCAGATATATTCTTATATCTATATTGCATTATTTTTTTTTTCCTCTGTTGACTTGATTTTGGTCATCTCATAGATTTCAGAAAGACTCATACTGATTCGTCCGAAATCCCAATATAATGAATAACCATCCGTTTCCACATCATTAAAGATATTTTCATTTTTCAGATCATGAAATCTGACTGTTTCCAGTTTTTCGGTCATATTTAAATAAATAACATTCCCATTATCCAGTTCCACCAGCAAACGGTATGCATATTTTGCTTCCACATCTCTTATTTTAGCCATAAGCCTTCCTCCTCTGATATAACAAGACTGCCAAGAACTCCTACTCTTCACAAATAATATATATTTTTTAGTTCATTATACAGTTAAAACTTTCAAAATGAATACCCTCGAAAAGTAGGTATTTTATCTTAAAAGTAATTTTTTAGTTCAGATCGGGATTTTAACTGTAATTTACTGAAAATAGTTTTCAGATTACTTTTTACGGTACTTTCGGCAATGTACAATTCTTCTGCGATTTCTTTATTGGTAAAACGTTTTGCTGCCAGTTTTGCAACCTGAAGTTCCCGTTTGGTCAATCCATAATCCATATCATTCCGATATGCATTCTGAACGATCTTAAAATCTTTCTCATATTTTTTAAAAGTAGAATGTATCTTCGCTATAAACCTTTTATTTTCCGGAGTTATGATATCCATACATAAAATATCGGTAATGGAATCAAAATTTTCCACAAAAGGAATGATAAAATTATCTTCTATTGATAAATTCAATGCTTCAAGTATAAATTTCTTTGCTTTTGCCGTATTTCTCAAATGATAATTTGCAATGGAAATATAAATATAAGTATAAATTTCATACAAAATATTTCCATATACCCTGGAAACACCCAGCATCTGTCCGCTGATTCCGAGAAATTTAGAATATTCTTCTTTTAACAGCAGATATTTTGCATATACCAGATTGGCAAAACCAAGAGTCAACACCGTAGATTTTTCTTCGATCATATGTACGGATTTCAGCCAGCCCGGAAAACCATCCATTTTTCCAAGAAACATATAAAGATAGCCCTCACACAGATCCGCAGTAAAACATTCTCCGATTTCTCCGGTGTGGGTAATCTTCTTTCGGATACTGTTTAAAATATCCTTCATATTATCATAGTCTCCCTGAAAAACAGATATTCTGGCCAGCAAAAACATTGTACAGATATATACATTAACCTGATTTCTGGTTTCCGCCATATACAGTGCTTTTTGGCACAACACCTGGGAATCATTGAATTCGCCGTTATAAAACAATATTTCTGCCCGCATCAATGCCTCCAGGCCCTTGCTGTTTCCGGAGGTTATCTTGTAATAAGTCACCATGGTCTTTTCCAACAGTTCCAGTTCTTCAAAGGCTTTTCCGCGGGATTTATGAAAACATGCAAGAACTGATGGGTTTCGGAACGTTAAGGAAAGCTTCTGGGGAAAGATGGTAGTCGGAGATTTCATATGGGAATAGGCTTCTTCGCATAATTTATGAAATTCCGACAGATCATTATATTTTGAAAAACCATAAAGAAACTTTAATTCTCCCGACAGCATTTCCCGTTCCCGCCCTTTCAGACGGGGGGAATTGAGAATCAGGTCATAAATGGTTTTACATTCCGTCTGAAAAAAATCTTTTTCATTATATAAAAACAAAAGAAACCCAAAGACAATGCTTCTCCGGATATTACGCTCCTTTACTTCTGATGATGTATGATATATGATATTCATAAACATATCCTTATTTTCCCGATTGACATAGGGAAGTATTTCATCCAGGGATATATTCAGATCATATATTTTCTCATAGGATTTTATATAATAATAATATTTTAGTGCATAATAATAATTCTCATTCTCCGCATACCATGCTGCAGTTTTCTCATATACCCGAATTTTATAGATATGGTCCAGTTTATCAAATTCTGCCTTCAGAAAATATCTCAATATGGCATGGGTATAGTATTTCCGGTCTCTGGAATCATACCGGATAAAAGCGTTTTCATTTAACAGCTTTTTTATCAGTTCCGGATCCAGTACTTCCTGACCGATATACTGGGCCTGTTTCAGAGAAAAACTGTCATAGATGGAAATACAGATCAAAAAATCCTGTTCATCCATTGTAAGTTTATCCCAAATGGCTTTACATACCAGTTTATCAATATCCGCATCCGGTTCAAACTCATTATGATTGATATAATGAAGTAATTGAAGATATAAAGCGCTGATCCAGCCTTCGGTATACTTATATAAATATTCTACCTGTCCGGTATCCAGTTTTATACCGCAATCCCTGAAATACAATTGAATTTCTTCTTGTGTAAATTCCAGGTCGCTCTTTCCGATATAGTTTAACCAGAGACCGGAAACCATTTCCAGAATAACGGAAGTTTTAATGGACTGTGTGATAATGATAAAACGCAGATTTAATCCCGATGTTTCTGCCAGTTCAACGATCATATTACTGATCCATTCATCGGATATCAATTGATAATTGTCAAAAACGATAATAAATTCCTCTTCAATCTCCGCTTCACGAATGATATTTATTATTTTATTACAGGATTCCTGATCCACAGGATATCCCGCCGCCCGCAGCTTATTTACAGTCCCGTCGTCGATCGTCTGAAACTCATTACAAAATTCCTCAAAAAAATCGGATTTGCTTTCATTATCAATATTGATCCACAGAAAAGGCTCTTCTGCATAATTCAGCAGATTTCTTACGGAAGTCGTTTTGCCAAAACCGGTAGGCGCTTCGATTACGGTCAGTTTATTCTTCAGAATGGTATTCAGTTTTTCCGTCAGCCGTTTGGGAAAGAAAAACCGATTGGGATTATATCGTTTTATAATAGCCATTTGCCCTCCAGATTCTTACCAGAGCAAATCAGGATGTTCCAGGGTTTTGTCTCTCATCATCAGATCATTCACTGCATCCTTTGCACTCAGGTCATGAAATAAGACTTCATTTACTTTCTCAATGATCGGCATGCTGACATTATATTTTTCAGCCAGATGTAATGCTGCTTTTGCCGATTGAACCCCTTCAACAACCATATTTACTTCCTTCATTGCCTCGTCCATGGAATATCCCTGACCGATCAGGATACCTGCCCGGCGGTTCCGGCTGTGCATACTGGCACAGGTAACGATCAGATCGCCGATTCCGGTCAGACCGAACATAGTCTGGGGATTGGCTCCCATGGCGGTTCCCAGACGGCTGATCTCACTGATTCCTCTCGTGATCAGCGCCGCTTTGGTATTATCACCGTATCCCAGGCCATCGGCAATTCCCGCCGCCAGGGCGATCACATTTTTCAAAGCGCCTCCAAGTTCAATGCCGAGAATATCCGGACTGATATAGACGCGAAAGCATTTCGACATGAAAATGTTCTGAATATAGGCTGCGGTCTCTTTTGTTTTTGCACCTGCCACACAGGTGGTGGGCAGTCCTCTTCCTACTTCCTCCGCATGGCTGGGACCGGATAAAACGGCTACATCCGTATTCGGCAGTTCCTGCTCGATCACTTCCGATAATGTCATCAAAGTATTATCTTCGATACCTTTTGCCAGATTTACCATGATCTGTCCGTCTTTCAGCCGGCCTTTCAGTCTTGCGGCAGTGGCCCTTGTATATGCGGAAGCCACCGCCATCACGATAATATCCTTATCCTTTATGGCTTCATCCAGATCTGACGTGACCTGAATATCCTTTGATATCTTAATTCCTTTTAAGCTGATTTCGTTTTCCCGCTGTTCCGACAGCATCTTTACTTCCCTGTCTACCGCAGACCAGATGGTTACATGATTTCCGTTATTATCCAGAAGAACCGCAATGGCAATTCCCCAGCCGCCGGCTCCCAATATTGAAATATTTGCCATAATCAACCTCATTTCTGCAATGCAGCTTTCATTCTGCTATGCTTCCTTTTTTTGACCTATCTTTCTTTCATTTCCGTCTATCAGACGTTTTATATTGGCTCTGTGTTTATAAAAAGCAAGAAACGTAAAAATAAATGCCAGAAGATATAATTCTATCCGGATCTGTCCTCTGAGACCGAGATCATTCTTAAATCCAATCATACCCAGATGATTGAAAATAAGAACTTCGGCGAAAAAGCCGCCAAGCATACAGAGAGAACCCAGGGACACATATTTCGAGATCACCGCAACGATGGTAAAGGTAACAAACGCCAGCAGAATCAGTTTGATATCTCCCATACCCACGATCACGCCGGAAGTAGCCGCAATTCCCTTGCCTCCTTTAAATCCCATATAAAACGGGAAATTATGGCCAAGAACCACGCCCAGTCCGCAATACATTTTGAGAAGAAACTGTACTTCCGGTGAACATTCCCGATATAATACTGTAATCAGCAGGATTGCAAATATGGCCTTGAACGTATCTCCGATATAAGTGATCACGCCGGCTTTTTTTCCCAGTACACGCATCGCATTGGTAGTTCCCGCATTTCCGCTTCCAAACTCACGAATATCCAAATGTTTCAGTTTTCCATATATATATCCGGTCTGAAACAAGCCGAATACGTAACCAATTGCCAGACAAATCATCCGTTCCATGTTTATTCCTTTTCCTTTCGTTCCCGAATTATAAATTTTAATCTGGTTCCTTTAAAACCAAAGGCCTCCCGGATTTTATTTTCAATATATCTTGTATAAGAAAAATGCATAAGTTCCTTAGTATTTACAAAAATAACAAAAGTCGGCGGTTTAACGGCAACCTGGGTGATATAATACAATCTCAGACGTTTTCCCTTATCCGACGGCGGCTGCTGTAATGCCACGGCTTCCGCCATGATTTCATTCAGCACGCCGGTGGCAACCCGCAGCGTCTGATTTTCAATCACCATATCGATATATTCAAATAGTTTATTTAAACGCTGTCCGGTGACTGCCGAAATAAAAATCAGCTCAGCGTATGGCATATAGGCCAGGATCTCCCGGATCCTGGAGGTATGCTCATAGATGGTCTTATCATTTTTCTCAATGGCATCCCACTTATTAACGGCGATGATCACGCCTTTTCCTCTTTCATGGGCGATTCCTGCTATCTTGGCATCCTGTTCCGTCACGCCTTCCGTGGCGTCGATGACCAGAACCACAACATCCGCCCGTTCCACGGCGGTTACCGTACGTATGATACTGAACCGCTCCAGTTCCTCTTTGATCTTGGATTTTCTTCTGAGACCTGCGGTATCAATAAATACATAATCTTTTTTATTTCTCCGGATAACCGTATCCACCGCATCTCTGGTAGTTCCGGCAATGTCGGAAACGATCACCCTGTCTTCCCCCAGAAGTTTATTGATGATAGAAGATTTGCCGACATTCGGTTTGCCCACAATAGCAATCCTTGGCCTGTCATCTTCCTCTTCTTCCACGGAACCTTCCGGAAACCGGCTCACCACTTTTTCCAGAAGATCACCGATTCCCAGTTTGGATACTGCTGAAATCGGAATCGGATCGCCAATGCCCAGATTATAAAATTCATAGACATCCGGCATCATTTTTTCGAAACTGTCTACCTTATTAACGGCCAGAACCACCGGCTTTTTACTTCTCCGAAGCATATCCGCCACTTTGTCATCGGCATCCACCAGTCCCTGCCGGACATCAGTAATAAAAATAATAACATCCGCCGTCCGAATGGCGGTTTCTGCCTGTTCCCGCATCTGCGCCAGTATGATATCATTGGTATCCGGCTCAATACCGCCGGTATCGATCAACGTAAAACTCTTATCCAGCCAGGTCACATCTGCATAAATCCGGTCCCTTGTTACCCCCGGCGTATCTTTGACAATGGATATATTTTCCCCTGCAAGGGCATTAAACAATGTGGATTTTCCAACATTCGGACGTCCCACAACCGCAACAATCTGTTTCGACATATTCTCTCCTATTCCCGTTCTCTGTCATATGCTTTGATATATACAAAATTCCCGTTTTTTCTGCGTTTTCTTTCCGTTTCCGGTTCAAACACCTGTAAAATCCCGTCAATAAAACCCTGACCGCTTGATTCTACAATATTAATATCCACTTGTAAAGTATTTTTAAGTTCTTCCAAAGTAATGTCATCCAGAAAAACATCTTCTCCGCTTCTTAAGATATTGGAAGGAAGCAGCAACATATCTCCCAGTTCCCTGTCTCTTAACTGCTCCGTCAGATCCGTAGCGGTTATCAGACCCGAAACCGTTATTTTTTCCCCGAAATAATGATTGATGATAGGATAGCAGAGGATCTCCAACGGTTCAACGACGTCCGCCAAGACCTGGGAAAGGTTCTGGATCAAATCACCGGCCAGCAGACCGGTAGCGATGGAAACCGTTTTATGTTCCGATCCGCTGAACCGGTTTATTTTGTCGGAATCCTTCTTAAGCTGTTCCAGGGCTTCCTGAAATTCATTCTGAAACAGCCGCATCATCCCAACTCCGTTTTCCAGCTGGAGATAACCGTCATACCGCTCTTCTTCCGGAAAGTCCCGTTTCGCTAAAATATACCACTCATCACTGGCATGTATAAAATGATTCCCATACGTTTCATAAAAGACCTTCTGATATTCTTCGATCACATCGATCACGGCTTCGGCATCCGCCTGTTCAAAACTTTTCAGTTCAAATAAACCTTGCCTGTATTTTGTCAGTCCGGCCGGAACCACGGACACGCTCTGCATAAGCGGAATATACTGTTTTAGATCCCGAATGCTTCGTATTAATTCCTCACTGTCGTTGATGCCTTTACATAAGACGATCTGCCCATTCATACTGATCCCGCCTTCATACAGCATATCAATCTTTTGCAGGGCTTCTCCTGCAAAACGGTTATTCAGCATTTTACACCGCAGTTCCGGATTCGTTGTATGCACGGATATATTAATGGGACCTAAATGATACCGGATAATGCGCTGAATATCTTTTTCCGACATATTTGTTAATGTAACATAATTGCCCTGCAGAAACGAAAGTCTGGAATCATCATCCTTAAAATACAGCGTTTCTCTCATACCCTTGGGCATCTGATCGATAAAACAGAAAATACATTTATTATGACAGCTTTTATAATCGTCCATCAATCCGTTTTCAAAGGTGATTCCCAAATCTTCATCCGGTTCCTTGTCAACTTCCAATAACCATTCCTCGCCATTCTGCTTTCTTACCAGCACTTCGATGTAATCGTCCTCCGCCAGATACTGATAATCAAAAATATCCTCTATAACGGTATCATTTATTCTCAACAGAACATCTCCGGGTTCCAGTTCCAGTTCTTCCGCTATGGAGCCGGGCAGAATCTCTTTTATTTTGTGTTCAATATGCTTCATAATCAACCTCGCCTGTGAAAACAGTTTACTGTAATAATATTATCATTTAATCGGTATTTTGTAAAGAAATGCTGAAAGATTCCCTCTTTTTCCGTTCAGACCGCGATGGGAAAACAATAGGTCACGGTTGCAGCAGGTACAGATTTTTCTATTCTCAATATGTTCCGGTCTTACACCGGCCTCCGCCAGTACCAGCTCGTTTGCTTTCCAAAGATTCAGCCTGTACTTTCCAATTTCCGTCTGATAATAGATTTCTTCACAGTCCCTGGACGAAAAATTTTTTTGAAACTCCTGGATTACGATATCGTCCACTTCATAACAATCCTGACAGATGGACGGGCCGATGGCACAGATTAAGTCTTTCGGATCTGTTCCGAATTCTTCCTGCATCCGCTGGATGGTCACTTCCCCCATGCGGTTTACGGTTCCACGCCAGCCGGAATGTGACAGTCCGATGGCTTTGTTTTTTACATCCACAAAATAAAGAGGCACACAGTCCGCAAAGGAAGTCGCCAGAACCACATTTTCATCCGCAGTTATCAGTCCGTCCACATCTGCAAAAGCATTTTTTCTTATTATTCCGTTTCCACAGTCTTTTTTGGTTACCAGTTTTACATTGGTCGTATGGGTCTGCGCCGATAATACCAGATGGTTGAGTTCAAATCCTACGGCTTTTGCGATTCTTCTGTAATTTTCCATCACATGTTCCCGTGAATCTCCACGGTTAAATGATAAATTTAACGAAGAAAATATCCCTTCACTGACGCCGCCCAGTCTTGTTGAAAAACCATGCTTTAGAAAAGGGATATTACTTAATTTCTCAAATGTTATAACAGGAACCTCCTGTTTTTTTATCTGTTCCAGATAATGATCCGACATCTATGATCCTCCAAACGCATTTTTATATAGTGTGTAAGTATGGTTTAAAACAGCCACCACGTCAAAACGAATCCCGGCCTCTGGCGGCAGTCTGTGTTCCGCCAGATACATTCCGGCAGTTCCCCGGATCCTGTTCTGTTTTCTGGCATCCACGGCTTCCGCCGGAGAACCGTATTGCAGGTTTTTCCTGTACTTTACCTCACAGAATACCAGTGTATCCCCTTCCATGGCCACAATGTCAATTTCGCCCAGCGGACATCGGTAATTCATCATAAGGATCCGGTATCCCTGTGACTTCAGATATTCGGCTGCCTCCTGTTCGTGCATGCTTCCCACCAGTCGTTTATTCATATTTATACCCAATCCTTTGTATTTTACTTTTGTATTTTGCTTCGCAGCCGGTCCATCTTATCCACAAATACCAGAATTTCCGCAACTACACCATATAACTCCGGCGGAATCATTTCTCCTACTTCCAGCTTGGACAGTGTTTTGGCAAGTTTGGAATCTTCGTATAAAGGTACGTCTGCTTCCACTGCTTTATCAATGATTTTTTCCGCCAGGACCCCTTGACCGGTTGCGATTATGGTAGGAGCTTCTTCTCCGGAATTATATTCCAGTGCGATTGCCAGTTTTTTATTTTTTTCATTCAATACGATCATTTTCCTTTCCTGAGAGCTAAAAATCCCGCATTTCTTTATGCGCGAATGTCAAATGAGTATCGTTTGATGTTTGAAGTGCTTTCATCGTGTTCAAATATATGATTTAAAACCACGCCGGACTGCCGGGAAACTGCAGTTTGTTCCTGAACAACGGTTTCCGCAGACAGATTTACGGAATATCCTTTCTGTTCCAGGCGTGCCTGAAGTTCATGCAGATGCTCTTCAACCAGCTTTTCTGAAATTCGGTTATTCAGCGTAAACTTTGCGGATACTGCCTGATTCACCAGTTCCACATTGATATCCGTTGCTCCAAGATGGTCTAAGTCCAGATGCAGAAACGCTGTTATTTTTTCGTCTGTCCCGGTTCTTTTTCGTTTCCTGCCATATACATATAAATCACCCTGTTCCTGTCGGGAATTAATTTTATACGGAAGCTGGACATAGGAAGCAATCTGGTTTAAATCATTCATGAACAAAATATTATTTTTCAGGTCTTTTGCCTGATTTAAAAGATTATTTTCCCGCGGACTGCCGCCTTTAATATTTTTTTCAATAGTATCCGCCGCCCGGAGTAATCTCTCATATAAATTATTTATATCCTTTTTATCTAATATTGTTTCATCCGATTTATCAGAAATATTTAACACCCCTTTATTTCGAAGGGCTGCTTTCACTGCGTTCCGAAACGAAGAGGAATGAAGAACCTTCACAGTCTGTGACTCCGTAAAACCCTGCCGGTCCATTTGTCCAAGCACCTCTGCCAGTTGCTGAAAGGTATCCGCACGGGCAATCGAATCCATTAATTTCGAAAGTGATTCTCCCTGGGACAAATCCTTGGTCAGAGTCAGATATTCTGTATCCTGAAGTTTTTCCATTCCATGATTCCACGGTTCCGTATCAGTCTCCGCCGGATTCTGCACTAAGTCCTGTTTTACAGGATCGGGAACTGTATTCTGTTCCGGACCGGAAAATCCGTGAACATTCTTTTCTGCCGTAATTATTTCCGCTGTTTGTTTTCCCTGACTGTTTTCTGCATCCTGTGGAAAGGTTTCTGCCGTATGCAGGGATTCCGAAGGATACGGAACCTTTCCGGACATACCGTCCACCGGACCGGATTGCGTTTCACCAGTCACTGTCTGAGCAGGAAGATCTGTCCGGAGAATCTCCGGCTGTTCCTGAAACGCCTGAGACAACTGGGTGAATAACTGTACCATCGGTTTTATATTTCCGGTAGTATTTTCCTGAATATATTCTTCCAGTGCATTGGTTAAATTCTGCATACTGTCGGATATCTTATGCTCATAATTCATATATTTATCATACTGCTCCAGATTTTCAGGCGTGATCTCGATTCCGTGCTTTATCATCTGTGACAGCTTTTCAATGCTTTCCCCTTTATATGTATTCAGAAGTTTTACCATATTTAAAACCGACTGACGGTCGATGGGCTGTCCGCTGCCGATGAGTTCTTTTACAACCGCTATGTTTTTATCATTCATTGACAATCCTGCGCCAAGCAGTGATTTTGTCACCAGTTCGGAAGGAATATCTGAATTTCCCACCGGCCGCAATACGATTCCATGACCCCCGTTGGCTTTTACCTGAAAGGTCAGTTCCTCTCCGATATTCAGTTCCAGGGCTTCTCCCATAAGGGCTTTTACTTCCTGGCTGTTGGAAAGCTGAATCCGCACTTCCAGATTTCGAATATCCAATATCTTGGCACGAAAAATATCCCCCACGGACAATTGTTTCAGCGACATGGTTCCATCGGTTTCTCCGGTTTCCGTTTTTCCGTTTATGACTGCTTCCGTTCCGCCCTTTAAACCTTCTTCACTGGCGACGGCATCTGCCTGGTTATAATTTTGTAACAGATTGTTGATATTCACATTCAACTATATCAGACCTTTCAAAAAGCTTAATCGATGAATCGGGCATGCTCCGTATTTTTTTATGGCTTCCATATGCTCTTTGGAGCCGTAGCCCTTATTGCTTGCAAATCCGTATTCCGGATATAATGTATCATATTCCTGCATCAGTCTGTCCCGCTCTACCTTGGCGACAATACTGGCTGCGGCAATGGATACGCTTCTGGCATCCCCGTGAATGATCGGAACCTGAACAATAGCACTGTCTATTTCCGGAATCGTAACCGCATCGTTTAATAATATATCGGGTGTCGGTGAAAGTTTCTTAACCGCCGTCCGCATGGCTTCATATGTTGCCTGCAGGATATTGATCTTATCGATGATCTCATGGCTGATAAACGCCGTTTGGACTGCCACTGCCCGCTCCATAATGATGTCGTATAGTTCTTCTCTCTTTCCGGCCGTTAATTTCTTGGAATCATTGAGATATAAAATGGTTTCATCCTTTGGCAGAATGACGGCTCCGGCACATACCGGACCTGCCAGCGGCCCTCTGCCTACCTCATCGATCCCGCAGATAAACTGATATTGGGAATATTTATTTTCATAGGCTTTCATTCCTTCGGTCCTCTGAACTTCTGCATGGTAAGCCTCCAGTTTCTTTTTATATCTGTTTACGATACTTTTAACACCCGTTCGTTCATCATGGGAAAACTTTTCAAGTAAAAGAATGTATTCTTCGATAGAGGCAGCTTCAAACATTGCTTTAATCTCACTGATTTTCTTACCCGTTGACATAGCGTTTCTCCTTTCGTTTTTTACAACCGGGGTTCTTCCAGGCTGATTCTTCCAATTTTCCCGTTTCTGAATTCTTCCAATACGATCGCAGCGGCTTTCTCAATATCCGGTTCGCTGCCCTTTAACAGACAGTGTCTGGCTCTTGCGATTTCAAACAGGGTATCCAGAGGATTTTCTTTCTCTTCGATTCCGTATCGTTTTGCGATCATTCCATTGTAATCTTCACGCATAAATTTCAGCAATTCCATTGACAGTTCCGTAATATTCAATATTTCGTCTTTAATGGATCCCACCAGCGCCAGACGAAGCCCTACGGTCTGATCCTCGAATTTCGGCCATAAGATTCCCGGGGTATCCAGCAGCTCCAGGGTATTACTAAGTTTGATCCATTGTTTTCCTTTGGTCACACCCGGTTTGTTTCCGGTCTTTGTACATGCCTTTCTGGCATAGGAATTAATAAATGTAGATTTTCCAACATTTGGAATCCCCACCACCATCGCCCGGACCGGACGGTTTAATATTCCCCGCCTCCGGTCCCTCTCTGTCTTTTCCTTACAAGCCTCTTTAATAACACTGTTGATATCTTTGATTCCCGCACCGCTTCTGGCATTCACCATTACGGTAAAATATCCCTGTCTTTCAAACCATTTTTCCCATTTCCGGGTTTTGGTCTCATCTGCAAGGTCGCATTTATTTAAAAGGATCAGTCTTGCTTTATTTTTACCAATGTTATCGATATCAGGATTCCGGCTGCTGAAAGGTAATCTGGCATCTACCAGTTCGATTACCAGATCGATCAGCTTAATATCTTCCTCCATCATTCTTCTTGCTTTTGTCATGTGTCCCGGATACCATTGAAACTGCATATGTGCCTCCTTTATCTTCTTTCCATACGGTTATGCAACCGTTACATTCTTTAATTCACCAGTCCGATTCTCACAAAGGGCGATATTACCAGCCAGACTTTTCCGGTGATCTCTTCCTCTCTGACATTTTCTACCGTACCGGAACGGCTGTCTTCACTGCTGTTCCAATTGTCGCCTATTACAAAATATTCATTATAAGATAAGGTAATGGGAGAAGATGCAAGCCCCGGATTTACAATATCCTCCATATCCTTATTATAGTCCAGCAGTTTATTATCTATATATATCCTTCCGTCTTTGATTTCCACGGTTTCTCCCGGAAGGCCGATGATTCGTTTTATATATTCCATGGACCCTCCGTCTGCACCTTGCTTCGTAAAGGATATCACGTCAAATCTGGAAGGTTTTTTCAGTCTGTAGATCAGCGTATCAATAAAAACTTCATCATTATTTACCAGCTCTTTTGCCATGGAGTTTCCAACTACTTTTGTTCTTAAGCCGATATAATTCATCAGAAATACAGCTAACATTGCCACTACAACAATATCCACGACCCATTTAAAAACTTTATCAATTGCTGTATTCTTATCCGGCATGGCATTATAAAAACGCATTGAGCCATCTCCTTTTTCAATTTTAAGATATCAGGCGATTGCGAATGAAGATGGAAAAAAGGACAAAATACATATGTACTTGTCCTTTTATTATCCCGTTTTCCATTCGAATTATTTAACTAACTCTTTTACCTTCGCTGCTTTACCAACTCTGGTTCTTAAATAGTTAAGTTTCGCTCTTCTTACTTTACCCAGACGTACAACTTCAATCTTTTCAACGTTTGGTGAATGTAATGGCCATGTTTTCTCAACGCCGATTCCGTTTGATGACTTTCTGACGGTAAATGTTTCTCTGGAACTTCCGCCCTGTCTCTTCAGAACAGTGCCTTCAAAAACCTGGATTCTTTCACGGTTTCCTTCTTTAATTTTAGCGTGTACTCTTACAGTATCACCTACATGAAACTCTGGAACAGATTCTTTTAACTGTGCTGCCTCAATATTTCTGATTATTTCATTCATTTGTGTGACCTCCTTAAAATTCCGGTGTTCAATAATACATTTCATGTAAAAGCGGAACATCCAATTCTCACAACGATACCACTTTACCATATAATTCAATATTTGGCAAGCAGATTTTTTTCTCATTATCAAATAAATTCAGTTTTTTAATATGCCATTGGTTCAATAATTTTAACGGTTCCCAAGTATTCTTCACCATCATATGCTTTTCCAGTATATTCATATACAGGTTGAATTACATATGATTTAGAATCATCTTCACTCTCCCAATATTTAATTTCAACATTTTTTAATTCTATCTGATTTGTATTTTCAGGTACATCTATATATCCTTCATATTTCTTAATCTTTTCAATTCCAGTTGTTACAGAGTTAAATTTATCAATCGGAATTTTCGTGCTTAGATTATTATAATTTGCCATAAATTTTCCAATACTTCCATCACTTTTTATAGCCACAATAACTTTCGAATCACCATATACATCAATACCATTTATTTGTCTATTAAATATTACTTGCTTTTCTATAATCATTTTACTTTCTGGTTTATCAATATCATTACATGTTATATCAACAATTCCATAAACATCTAATTCTTCAGAATTCAAATCAATACTATCCATAAATTCTTCAGCAATATCAATACATTCTGAATCTTTTAAATTTAATTCTTCATTTGATAATTTCATATCCTGAAACACTATTTTTCCATCATTTTGAATGATTAATTTTTTTATGTCATCCCCATATTCTGTATTATCTCTATTATTTGCTTTTATTTTATTTTCTATGT
>CAJTPF010000008.1:17848-36604 GCA_910578175.1 uncultured Lachnospiraceae bacterium | reverse complement strand
AATTTTTTGCATAATATGTTTATATCTATATTAGATTTTTGAGTGTCATAAGCTACTATTTCTTTTTTATTATTTATTTCTTTTGTTTTCTCATCACTTATGCTATTAACAACAGAAAAACTATATTCTTCTCCTAATGCCTGTGGAAATTCTATTTCAGGTAAACTATAAAAATTTTTTTTATTATTAAAAAAAAATATTCCAAATATAAAAAATAGTATTACACTACTTAATACAATCAAAATACTTACTATTATTTTTTTTCTCATAATTCATTTTCTCCATTAAAAATTATTTATATCGAATTACAGCATCATACTGATAATATGTACCACCTCTTCCCCATGGACTTGGCTTAGAACTATAATTAAAAATTGTATCTTCTACAGATTGTTTTGCAGTCAGTACAGTTGCTATACACTTCTCATTCATATTCGGTCCCATTTCTTCAATTGCACTCCAGAAAAAACTATCTCTAATTGAGAAACCATGACTTAAATAAAAAGCAAATACCCCAGAACATTCTTTTGTAATATACATTTTGGTTGAAAATCCCAATACTTGATGAACTCCATTTAAAACACTTTTATAGCAACCATCTGTAGAATTCAGAAAATTACAGGCATATACAACAACCCATTTTGTTTTTGAAGCACCACTTCCCCAATTTGCCTCTATTACATCTAAATTTGCTCCTGATTCATTTTCTTTCTTGTGAAATACTTTATTACTATTATTTGTATAAAAATGCAAACTATTATGTGGATAATAATTGCCAAATTTATCGTATCCTTTTGCTAAACCATGCCCACAAAAAATTGCCAAATCTACATCATCAACATTTAAATTAGTATTATTTTGACCAGATTTTAAATCGATTTCCCATGCATTTGCATTTTTATAATGAAACAATAAATTTGTATCACCATAAAGATTACATGAAAGATTTGCAAACTCCTCACCCATTTGAACGGTTGTTCTGTTATCAAATATGCAGCCACCTTCATCTTTATAATTTCCTGGTGTAACAATTCCAACATTAACTTTGTCATTACATAATACATTCACTGAGCAAAAACTTATTCCAACAAATAAGTGGATTAAAAATGTAATTTTCTTTCGCATATAATTCCCTCCTAATTACTTTCATTTGTAAAAATATATTAATCATTATTTTCATAAAGAATTAATCTATTTCTCTCTTGATATAATCCTTCATTAAATTTTTAAGAAATTGATTTTTAGCATTAAAACAATATGTTTTTTGTTTCAGGTACACATATACCGTAATATATTCATCAATTGATATCTCTACACCATTTTTCAAACAAATATATATATTACAATCCGGTGTTCCTATTTGCCCGTCTGAATCTATATCTACATCTTTCAAATCATTATATGCAATAATAATATTCTTTTTTAAATCTTCATCTGTTAATTCTTCTGAATTTATCTTAATATTTAATACGTCATCGTACTTAATATGAAAATATTTTTTTTCTATTCTCTTTATCTGATATACATTAAATAAAACAACAATTAATACTATAATTCCGAATACAGCCATTGTCATGTATAATCTCTTTTTTCTGATTCTCATTTTTTACCTCCCCGATTTTATCATTCCAAACTCAAATATTTTCCACATCGGTAAACTAAAATTGATGTTCGCTTTACACAAAAACGCTTCTTCCAACATTTCTTCCGGAACTCTTGTGTCTTTATTTTTTCGTTTATCCTTTTATATGGAATTTAATTCCAGAAAAAATTATAATAAAAGAGATTTGCCATCAAATATATTATACCTGTTACACCAATAAAATATAGAATAGTCTCCAGGTGTAATCCAATAACTGTAATTGACATTAAGCATATCACGAAAGCCCTAAAGCAGATCCGGTCTTCGCTCCCTGGTCCGCTTTAAAGATTCCTCCTCCCGCCACTCTGCAATCTTTGCATGGTTTCCAGACAACAATACTTCCGGTACCTTCCTGCCCATAAATTCCTCCGGCCTGGTATACTGGGGATATTCCAGACGGTTTTCCGCAAAAGACTCATATCTGGCGGAATCATCATTGTGCAGAACGCCTTCCACCAGTCTGGATATGGTATCGATCATTACCATTGCCGGTAATTCCCCGCCGGTCAGTACATAATCCCCAATGGAAACATGGTCTGTCACAATCATTTCCAGTACCCGTTCATCAATCCCTTCATAATGGCCGCACAAAAATATTAAATCTTCCTCTTTGGATAAATCTTCTGCCATACGCTGGTTAAAGACACTTCCCTGAGGCGTTAAATAGACTACCCTTGGTTTTTTTGAGGTTTCAGCTATAACAGATATCCGTTCCGCTACAGACTGATAAGCCAGATAGACCGGCTCCGCCTGCATCACCATACCGGCTCCGCCGCCATAGGGATAATCGTCTACTTTCATATGTTTATTCGTGGCAAAATCCCGGATATTAACGGCTTCCAATCCGATTTTACCGCTTTGGATGGCACGCCCGATGATACTGGTATTCAATCCGTCCAAAACCATTTCCGGAAATAATGTTAAAACATGAAATCTCATAAATCCAATAATCCTTTCATGATCTGCACTTTCATCACCCTGTTTTCGATATCCACTTCTATCACGCACTGCTTGATGGCAGGCAGTAACAGCTGCTGGTTTTTTGTGATTCCCGGCAGTGTCCTGATCTGATAAACATCATTGGCGCCGGTCTGGATCACATCCACCAGTGTCCCGATTTCCGTTCCGTCTGCCTCATTGATAACCGTTAAACCGATCAGATCCGTAATAAAATACTCGTTTTCTTCCAACGGAACTGCATCCTCCCGACGGATCAGCAAATCTTTGCCTTTATATTTTTCCACTGCCTCAATACGATCGATACCCTTAAATTTTACAATGGCAAACTGTTTAAAATATTTTACGCCTTCCACCTCCATTTCCTGAATTTCCGTTCCGGCTTTGCCTGTCCTGTTGTTAGGATTGGTCTCTATAAAAACCTTTTTCAGACTGCTGAATCTTGAAACGTCGTCCGTGGTGGGAAATACCTTGACTTCACCTTTCAACCCGTGGGTGGATGAAATCACTCCGACTCGTAACATATCTTCCATAGTTTCCTCCGTTCTGCCTTCAAATTCTTTCTATAAAATAAGCTACCACAAAACCCTGGGTTTTGCAGTAGCCTGTTCTGTTCTTACTGTACTATCTCAACAATAACTTTTTTGTTTTCCCGAAAAGCCGCTGCTTTAACAACAGAGCGAATGGCTTTTGCTATTCTTCCCTGTTTTCCGATAACCTTTCCCATATCCGATGAGGCAACTTTCAGTTCAATTACCGTTCCCTTTTCGTCTTCATGTTCTGTTACCACAACTTCTTCCGGTGAATCAACTAGTGCTTTTGCAAGTATTTCGACTAATTCTTTCATTACTTCACCTCCACTAGCCTTATTTCTCAATGCCGGCATGCTTTAATAACTTAGCAACTGTCTCTGTCGGCTGTGCGCCGTTATTTAACCATTTCTTAGCTGCTTCAGCATCTATCTTAATTGCGCTTGGCTCAACATTCGGATCGTAAGTACCGATCTCTTCGATAAACTTACCGTCTCTCGGTGATCTTGAATCAGAAACTACTACTCTATAAAAAGGAGCCTTCTTCTGTCCCATTCTTCTTAATCTGATCTTTACTGCCATTCCATTTCACCTCCTTAACCTGATTTTCAAAATGTATATATGTTAAAAAGGAAGCCGAAACCTGCCTTTTTTACCACCTTTACTGCCAAACATACCGGACATCTGTTTCATCATCTTACGGCTCTGCTCAAACTGCTTCACCAGACGATTCACTTCTGCAATATCCACTCCTGCACCTTTGGCTATTCTGGTCTTTCTGGACGGATTCAGGATCGAAGGATTGCTTCTCTCCTGAGGCGTCATGGAATAAATAATAGCTTCCGTTCTGCCCAGAACCTTTTCATCCGGAAGGGCCGCACCTTTTAACTGGTCGCTCATTCCCGGTATCATTCCGATGATATCCTCCAAACTTCCCATTTTCTTGATCTGTTGCATCTGTTCCAGATAATCGTCAAATCCAAACTCGGCTTTTCGGATTTTCTTTTCCAGTTCTCTGGCCTTTTCTTCATCCACTACCTGTTCCGCTTTTTCGATCAGAGTCAGGATATCGCCCATGCCAAGGATTCTGGAAGCCATCCGGTCCGGGTAAAACTGTTCCAGATCCGACAGCTTTTCACCCATACCGATATATAAAATAGGCTTGCCGGTAACGGAACGGATCGAAAGGGCAGCACCGCCTCTGGTATCGCCATCCAGTTTTGTAAGGATCACACCGTCAATGCCAATTTTGTCATTAAACATGGAAGACACGTTTACCGCATCCTGACCCGTCATGGCATCCACTACCAGTATAGTCTGATCCACCTCAACGGCCCCTTTAATCTGAACCAGTTCCTCCATCATGTCTTCATCCACATGCAGACGGCCTGCAGTATCCAGAATGACCACGTTATTATTGTTCTTTACCGCATGTTCAATGGCCGCTTTCGCAATATTCACGGGACTGTGCCCCGTACCCATGGAAAACACCGGAACTCCCTGTTTTTCTCCGTTAATCCTTAACTGCTCCACCGCAGCCGGTCGGTAAACGTCGCAGGCCGCCAGCAGCGGATGTCTGCCTTTTGCTTTCAATTTACCGGCAATCTTTGCCGTAGTCGTCGTCTTACCTGCGCCCTGAAGACCTGCCATCATAATAACAGTTATTTCATTCTGCGGCTTTAATGCAATTTCCGTTGTTTCACTGCCCATCAGTGAGATCATTTCTTCATTTACTATTTTAATAACCATCTGACCGGGTGTAAGACTGGTCATGACTTCCGAGCCTACGGCCCGTTCTTCAATGGACTTTATGAACTGCTTTACCACCTTAAAGTTAACGTCTGCCTCCAGCAGTGCCATCTTAACCTCTTTTAAAGAAGCTTTTACATCCGCTTCCGACAGCTTTCCTTTACCTTTCAGGTTCTTAAATATATTCTGCAGTTTATCCGATAAACTCTCAAATGCCATTCAAAATCCTCCATTATATCTCCTCTAAGATCTTATAGGAAATATCAGATATTTTGTCAATCAATTTTATATCAGATGTCGCCTTAAATTCATCTGCAAGCTGGCGGATCGTCAGGACATCCTGCTTTGTATTCATAAAACGTTCCACCAGGTGAAGCTTATCTTCATACCCTCTCAGTGTCCTGTCACATCTTTTTATCAAATCATGAACGCCCTGTCGGCTGATACCTTTTTCATTGGCAATCTCACTCAAAGAATAATCATGAATCACAACATCCTCATAAATTTCCTTTTGATGTTTTGTTAGTAATTCACCGTAAAAATCATATAACAATGACTGTTCCACTATCTTTATCATAATTCACCAAACCTGTCAAGCATGATCACTTGACAGAGTATACATGAAATTGATAGTCATGTCAAGTGTTTTTTCTTGACAGAAATATTTTTCTATCCGTCAGCTGATCCGGAATGTGTTTCTGCCGGATTTTTTAGCCTCATATAAAGCTTTATCCGCCAGTTTGTATAACATCTGAAAACTGTTGGTCTGTTCATCAGCCACAGCCACACCGGCGCTGCAGTGAATCGCTGTATGAATGTCCTGTTCCGAATAATCAAACTGAATATTCTTTAATATGTTTGATATTTTATCCATGATTTCTTTTTCACTGTTGTTATATTCCGTTAAGAATAAAACAAATTCATCCCCTCCGATTCTGCCAAAGATATCATTCATCGTAATACTGGAAGAAATGGAAGAGGCAATTTTTTTCAGAATCACATCGCCGGTAATATGTCCATAAGAATCATTTACATTCTTAAACCTGTCCACATCAAAAAGAATATAAATCCCTTTGGAATAATTCTCAAGATATTCATCAATCAACTGTTCGGTATAATAACGGTTCCATATTTTGGTCAGTTCATCCATACGTGCATGTGTAAGATTCTGCATACGTTCCTTCATCTCATCATCAATATTTTTCATCAGGATCAGTACACGCTCCACTGTGGTGTTTTTCTCATTCGGTATGATCAAAATGGTAACCTGGATCCAGATCAGACCTTTTTCCCTGTTTTTTATACGAACCGATGTATTGATGATATTCCCGTTGTTCCGCAAACGCTTTTCTATATCCGCCCTGCGGAATACGTCTAATTTTTCGGTATCTTCCGGCAGCACACATTCCGTACACATATGCCAGAACCATTGATCCATATTGATAAAATGCGTATCCACCTGAAACAATTCCTGATATTTATCCTTATCATAGATAAATACATTATTTGCTGTCTGGTATTCCAATACCACATCATACATAAAGTCTAATGTCCTCCGATAGTAGGACTCACTGAGGACTGCCCGGTTCGGAGCAATTTCCTTTCCGTCAGAACGAGAAATATGTATACTTAAAAACTGGATCTTGTCGTCTTTCATTTTGCATAAAACTGTTGTATCCGTTATGATCTCTTTGGTATTTTCATCCGTTTTATCAATAAGTGCAATCCTTGCAGATACCAAACACAGATTTTCACTTTGAGGATATCCGTGATAGTGCTCGCTGGTTATACCATAGACCGCTTCCCATGCCGGATCACAAACTCCGATCATCGGCCCGTCATCCACTGTACAATGGTCCAGAAAGTATCCGGCATTTTTATCGATCCAGTACATATGGCAGGCCTCTTTTACATTTTTCACCGATAACTCATACAACTTATTCATCTGCACCAGTCCCTTCTTCATAAATAAAGCCACAAAACGTTTGTGCAGCATTTCAGGTCTGCGATATGCAAAGATATAGACTATAGCTTTTAAAGATTTGGATGTTCCAGCTTAACTTTGTATCCTTTCTTTTCAAGGCCTTTAATAATCTGTACTTTATGCTCATGTCCAAATGCTTCAAGAGTTATTTTTAATTCCACAGCCGCATTTCTGTTAATACTTACAAACTGGTTATGCTCTAATTTTACCACATTTCCCTGTTCTTTTGCAATTACATTAGCAACTTTAACCAATTCCCCCGGTTTATCCGGAAGCAGAACCGACAGAGTAAATATACGCTCTCTTTCGATCAGGCCATGCTGCAGCATGGAAGACATGGTAATAATATCCATATTGCCGCCGCTTAGGATGGATACTACCTTTTTATTTTTACATTCCAGTTGTTTCAATGCCGCTACTGTCAGCAGTCCCGAATTTTCTACCACCATTTTATGATTTTCCACCATATCCAGAAAAGCAACGATCAATTCCTCATCCGGCACACTTAAAATTCCGTCCAGATTCTTCTGAATATATGGAAAGATTTTGGTTCCCGGCGTTTTAACGGCAGTTCCGTCCGCAATGGTAGAAGCGCTTTCCAGCGTAACCACGGTTCCTGCATTTAAAGAAGCCTGCATACAGCTTGCGCCTGACGGTTCCACACCAATGACTTTGATATTCGGGTTCAGATACTTTGCAAGAGTACTGACACCTGTGGCAAGACCACCGCCGCCGACAGGCACCAGAATATAATCCACCGTCGGAAGTTCCTTGATGATCTCCATGGCAATGGTTCCCTGTCCTGTCGCCACATCCAGATCATCAAAAGGATGAATGAAGGTATATCCGTTTTTTTCTGCAAGTTCATATGCCTTTGCACATGCCTCGTCATAAACATCTCCATGCAGCACTACTTCCGCTCCGTAGCTCTTTGTCCGGTTCACTTTCATTAATGGTGTGGTGGTAGGCATTACGATGGTCGCCTTAACACCGTACAGTTTAGCCGCATAGGCCACACCCTGGGCATGATTTCCCGCAGATGCCGTGATCAGTCCCTTTTCCCTTTCTTCCTCTGAAAGCGTACTGATCTTATAATAAGCTCCCCGAACCTTATAAGCTCCGGTATACTGTAAATTTTCCGGTTTTAAATAAACTTTATTTTCACACTGCCTGCTGAAATATTCACTATAAACTAATTTGGTTTTTAAAGTTACCTTTTTAACAACTTCCGTTGCTTCTTCAAATTTTTCAAGCGTCATCATTTTTCATATCTTCTTTCTTATTTTATTCGGTCCCCTTATTAAACAGGGCATCTACAAAATCATTGGCATTAAATTTCTGTAAATCTTCAATCTTCTCTCCAACACCGATGTATTTTACCGGAATTCCCAGTTCCGACTGAATGGCTACTGCTATACCGCCTTTTGCGGTTCCGTCCATTTTTGTCAGAATTATACCGGTAATGTCTGTACATTCCATAAACTGCTTTGCCTGGGCAAGGGCATTCTGACCGGTTGTGGCATCCAGTACCACAAGATTTTCCCTATACGCTCCACTATATTCCTTTTCAATAATTCTGTCAATCTTCTTTAATTCTTCCATTAAATTTTTCTTATTGTGCAGCCGGCCGGCCGTATCACAGATCAGAACATCTGCTCTCCGTGCCTTGGAAGCCTGGATCGCATCAAAGATGACCGCTCCCGGATCGGAACCTTCCTGCTGGGCAATGATATCCACACCGGAACGGTTAGACCATTCCGTTAACTGCTCAATGGCCGCTGCACGGAATGTATCCGCTGCCGCCAGTACTACTTTTTTTCCCTGTCCTTTCAGTCCTGCCGCCAGTTTTCCTACGGAAGTGGTCTTGCCGACTCCGTTGACGCCGATCACCAGCACAATGGAAGTCCGGTTTTCATAGTCATAGGCATTTTCTCCTAAATCCATCTGCTCTTTGATGGTGCTGATCAATAACTCTTTGCAGGCCGAAGGTTCTTTGATCTTATTTTCTTTTACCTTTTCTTTCAGATTTTCAATTATCTCCGTTGTGGTGCTTACTCCTAAATCTCCCATGATCAGGATTTCTTCGATTTCTTCATAAAAATCATCATCAATGGAAGAGAATCCGATGAAAATGGAATCTATACCGGAAACAATATTGTCCCGGGTTTTCGACAGACCGGAAACCAGACGTTTAAAAAAACCTTTTTTTTCTTCGCTCATGTATGATAAGTTCCTTTCTTCACTATATTATTTTCAGGTGGAATGTATATATATGTCATCCAGACGCTCAATTGGTTAATTGTGAGTCCAGAAGATCTACGGAAACAAGGGTAGAGATACCTTTTTCCTGCATGGTGATCCCGTACAGGCGGTCGGCGGCTTCCATGGTCCCTTTCCGGTGGGTGATAATTATAAATTGTGTATATTTTGTAAGTTTATGCAGATAGTTTGCATATCTGGAAACATTGGAATCATCCAGCGCAGCCTCTATTTCGTCCAGAAGACAGAATGGCGACGGTTTTAAATTCTGAATGGCAAACAACAGTGCAATAGCCGTCAATGCTTTCTCACCGCCGGATAGCTGCATCATATTCTGAAGTTTTTTTCCCGGCGGCTGGGATATGATCGTGATCCCCGCTTCCAGAATATCTTCTTCCTCATTTAATTCGATGGTACCTTTTCCTCCGCCGAATAACTCTTTAAATACATGATCGAATTCCTGCCGGATTTCCGCAAATTTTTCGGTAAACTGTGCCCGCATCCCCTTATCCAGTTCATCAATGATCTGCATTAACGACTGTTCCGCAGACACCAGGTCATTATGCTGGTTTTTCAGAAATTCATACCGTTCAGAAACGCTTTTATATTCTTCAATGGCATTTACATTCACATCCCCCAGTCCCCGGATCTGTCCCTTAAGCTCCTGAATCCGGTTCTTAATCCGGGAAGGATCATCATATGCTTCATTCCGAAGCTCCTTCGCGGCTCCATAGGTCAGTTCATATTCATTCCACATATAATCGATCTGACTTTCACGGCTTTCTTCCAGTTTGTCATGTTGGGAATTCAGGCGGTAAATGTCTTTGTCCAGCTGGCTCATTTTTTCGGACAATTCTTCTCTTCTGCCGAAAAACTCTTTATGATTCTTCGAATACTCTTCTTTTTGTCTGTGAAATGCTTCAATCTCCTGTTCCAGTTCCTGACCAGACCGGTCCGCCGTTTCAATGGATTTGCGGATTTTATCAATTTCGTTTTCTTTTTGAGCCACATCACTTCCGGAATTGGATTCTGCTTCCATTAGAACGTTTAATTCTTCATTCAGAGCAGAGATTGCGGCATCCGCCCGCTGAATGTTTTCCGTAATAAAAGATATTTTCTGGTTCATTCCGGAAAATTCCAGCTTCATCGTCTCCACTTTTTGACTTTGTTCGGATTCTGCAGATTTTTCCTGTTCCAGTTCCACATTTAACTGCCTGATCCGTTCTTCTACCGATTGATTCAGGTCTTGATAGGTCTGAAGTTCCGAATGTAATTCATTATTATTCTCTTTAATATCCGAAATCTGCAGCACGATTTCCGAACTTTCCTTTTCAAAATCTTCAAAAGAATCCGTCAGTTCTTTCTTGCGCTGACCGGCCTGATTCAGATTCATTTTTACGGTATTTTGCAATAAAAACTGTTCCTGAAGCACGGACTTGACTTTCTCCAGTTCTCCGGACAGAGCAGCCATTGCTGCTTTGTTTGCTTTTCGGTTTTCCTCACACAACTCTCTCTGCTCTTTATTCTGCTTCAGATTATTTTCCAGTTCTTCGATTTCTCTTCTTCTTCCCAGAAGATTGCTGTTATTTTTAAATGCTCCGCCGGACATGGAACCGCCTGCATTTAATAATTCTCCCTCTAACGTAACGATACGCAGGGTATAACGAAACTTTCTGGCCAGCGCCAAAGCATTGTCAATGGTATCCGCCACAAGAATCCTGCCCAGCAAAAATTTGGACACTGCTTCATATTCTTTCTTAATATGTACCAGATCGCTGGCAAGACCGATAACGCCTTTTTCATGCAATGCAGCCTCATTATTAAATCCGGTCCGGTTGGCAAGACTGGACAGTGGCAGAAATGTGGCGCGGCCGAATTTTCCTTTTTTCAGATATTCGATCAGTTCCTTCGCCGTGGTTTCATTATCCGTAACGATATTCTGGATACTGCCGCCTAAAGCTGTTTCCACTGCCACCTCATATTTCTTGTCCACCTTGATGATATCCGCCACAACACCGATCACGCCTTTTTTGGAATCTTTTAATTCCATGACTTTACGGATACTGTTACCGTAACCTTCATATCGTTCTGTAATGTTTTTCAGTGATTCGGCTTTTGAATGATCCCTCTGATATTCCATCATAAGTTCCCCGGACTGTTTCTCAAGCCGCCGGGATTCATTTCTGTTATCTTCCAGGCGGGCATTGATCTCATCATTTTTACCGGTCAGATCCAGAATCTGCAGATTGATCTTCTTCAGTTCCTCTTCCAGTTCCTGAATGATATCATCCTGTGCCTGTCTGTCACTGGAAAATTTGATCAGTTTCTGGTTGATTTCCGCTTTTCGTATGGAAATCTGTTCCAGCATCGTATCATACCGCTGGATTTTAGACTGGACGGCGGCTTTCTGATTCAGCAGATCGATGATCTCATTTTTCCCTTCTTCGATCTCGTCCAGAATATTATGAATCTTTTCGGAAATAGCGGCCAGTCTGTCAAATTCCTTCTTCCTGCTGTCATCTGCTGTTTTCAGGGTATTCTGCAGTTCCTCTTTTTCCTGAAGATACTGATTCCTTTCGGAATCCGCCTGTTTCAGGTTAAACCGTACCCCCTGGATCCGTTCCCGGATATGGATATCATTTTGTTTTGCAGAGTTAATCTGTTCCTGTAATACCTTGATATCACCGTCAAACTTTTCTCTCAGCAGCTGGATCCTGTTCCGCTCATTCTTTCTCTCCTCTATGCGGGCAGTCAGTTCATCCATATCGTTCTCAAGCTGCTCATACTCTGTCTTGGTAGTATCATATGTATTTTTAGTTTCCTCTAAATCATTTACCGCAATGGACAGCCGTTTTTCCAGCTCACCGATCTTTTCTTTTAAGTCTTCTACATTTAACAGAAACATATTGATATCATTGGTCTTTAATTCCTCTTTCAGTTTCAGGTACTTTTTTGCGGTTTCCGACTGCTTTTCCAAAGGTGTTACCTGTTTTTCCAATTCCGTCAGAATATCCGTGACACGAACCAGATTGGCCCTCTCATCCTCCAGTTTTTTCTGGGTAATATTCTTTCTCCGTTTAAATTTTACGATTCCGGCCGCCTCATCAAATAACTCCCGCCGCTCTTCCGGTTTTCCCGATAGTATTTTATCGATCTGTCCCTGTCCGATAATGGAATAACCTTCTTTTCCGATACCGGTATCATAAAACAATTCATTGATATCCTTTAACCGGCAGACGGAACCGTTGATCATATATTCACTTTCCCCGGAACGGAAAATCCGTCTGGATACCGTTACTTCATCAAATCCGATAGAAAGGGAATGGTCTGAATTATCCAGTGTGATCGCCACATAAGCAAAGCCCAGAGGCTTTCTGTTTTCTGTACCCGCAAAAATAACATCTTCCATTTTGGCTCCGCGGAGCTGCTTGATCCGCTGTTCCCCCAAAACCCATCGCACCGCATCCGCAACATTACTTTTTCCGCTTCCGTTCGGTCCTACGATTCCTGTGATCCCGTTATGAAATTCAAAATTTATTTTATTTGCAAAGGACTTAAATCCCTGTACCTCTATACTTTTTAAGTACATACCATAACTCCGTTTCCTTAATTTGTCTTTCAGGTTTCATTTTTGCCGATGGTGCTGATTGCCGCATATGCTGCCTTCTGCTGGGCATTTTTCTTTGTTCTTCCCCGTCCGTTGCCGATCACTTTCCCATCCAGGACTGCATTTACTTCATACATCTTATCATGGTCCGGACCTTCTTCCCGTATCAGGATATAACTCAGGGTGCCCAGATGATATTTCTGTATGATTTCCTGCAGTACCGTTTTGCTGTCATAAAACAACTGTTTTTTCTCTATATCATTTAAAATGAACCGGTAGGTAAAACGGCGTGCTTCATCAATTCCACCATCCAAATAGATGGCGCCCAGCAATGCCTCCACCGCATCCGATGTAATGGAATCCCTGTTTTTGCCTCCCATGCGTTCTTCTCCATGGCTTAACAGAATATAATCTCCCAGACAGAGCTGTCTGGCCACCTGGGCCAGCGGTCCTTCACTGACCAGACTTGCCCGGAGTTTTGTCAGTTCTCCCTCCGGTTTATCCGGATACTGTTCATATAAAAATTCACTGGATATTAATTCCAGAACGGAGTCTCCCAAAAATTCCAGTCTTTCATTAGAATTTAACTTGTTCATCTTGTGGTCGTTGATATATGAACTATGCGCCATTGCCTGATATAACAGCTGAATATTTTTAAATTCATAATCAATCTTATGCTGAATTTCAAAAATTCGATCTTTCGACATCTCTTTTCCTTTCCTACGGCAAAAAGCCTGTAAAGCCTGACATTAAAAAATTAAAATCACGCGTTAAGGGCTTTTCTTTCAGTTCAATAGGAAAATGAGTAACTTGATACAAGCTACCCATTTCCCGATTTTCAATCATTATTTCTGACTAGTTATTTGATGCAGTTTTAATCTGCTCTACGGCATCTGCAACCGACACGATGGATTCCGCAGCTTCATTTGGAATCTCAATATCAAATTCTTCCTCAATGCCCATAATAATCTGGAACACGTCGAGAGAGTCTGCACCAAGGTCATCAATGAAGGTTGTTTCCATTGTGATCTCTCCTGTCTCCACATTTAATACTTCAGCAATGATTTTCTGTAATTTTTCAAATTCCATTCAAATACACACCTTTCTTACTTGTCTTCAATTAATAATTTTTCTTTTATTTTTTCATTGATTTTTTGTTCCCTAAAACTGATACACTGGATAATGGAATTGGTTACCTCTTTTGCTTTTGAACTTCCGTGTGTTTTGACTACCAGTCCGTTCAGTCCCAGCAGAGGGGCACCTCCATATTCATCCGCCTGAAAGGTCTTAAGTGTTTCTTTTAAGGCCGGTTTTATCAAAAGGGCACCAAGTTTGCTTCGAAGCGATGACATCAGACCTTCCTTCACTTTTCCCAGCAGTGTTGCACCCAAACCTTCATATAGTTTTAAAATCACATTGCCCACAAAGGCTTCGCATACAATGACATCGGCATTGCCGGACGGTATATCCCTTGCTTCAATGCTGCCGATAAAATTAATATCGGTACAGTTCTTAAGCAGTGGAAACGTCTCTTTTACCAACGCATTTCCTTTTTCTTCCTCAGCTCCGATATTTACAATAGCCACTCTAGGATTCTTAATTCCCACAATATATTCCATATAAATGGAACCCATCTTGGCAAACTGTACCAGGTGAGACGGTCTTGCATCCACGTTTGCGCCGCAGTCGATCAGAAGTGACAGACCCTTTGCAGTAGGAATCAACGGAGCCAGCGGCGGCCGTTCCACACCTTTGATCCGGCCCACAAGTAATTGTCCGCCTACCAGGATGGCGCCGGAACTTCCGGCTGAAACAAATGCATCTGCCATATGGGTTTTTACCAGATTCATGGCAACCACCAGAGAGGAATCTTTTTTAGTACGGATCGCCTTTACCGGGGACTCTTCCGTCTCAATGATCTCTGAAGCATGAACTACTTCAATTCTGGATGTATCATACTCGTATTTTGCTAATTCCTTTTTTATGGCCTCTGAAATTCCCACCACAAGAACCTTGATATCTTCTTTCAGATTTACTGCTTTTACGGCACCTTTAATAATTTCTGCAGGAGCATTATCCCCGCCCATTGCATCCAATGCAACAATCGTATAATCCTTACCCATATAAAAAACCCAGCATATGCTGCCCGTAATATGTGAAAGAGGATTGGGCCCGTTTCTCATAAATTTCTTCCACATCATATAACCATTACATAATATACTAGATAACTTTTCAAAAATCAATATGATTTGTAAAAAAAATTTTTCCGATCAATGAAGCGGAAGTAAAACTTCTGACTTATGACCATGAAAACCTGAATCACTAAAAAAAAATTTAAAATATTGGAAACAATACAAGCAATGTCACATACAATTTACTGTAAACAAATTTTTGGAGGATTTAACATGAGTGATTTAGCTGCAACAAACTGCGGTGGCGGATGTGGATGTGGAGACGATAACGGAGGAAACTGCATCTGGTTAATACTTATCCTGTTATGCTGCTGCGGTAACGGTAACGGATTTGGCCGCGGTGGAAACGGATGCGGAGAGTGGATCTGGATCATCTTACTGCTCTGCTGCTGTGGTAACAATGGCGGTGGTTGCGGAAATAACAGCAACTTCTTAGGCTGCGGCTGCTAATTTACCATCTGAATCATCCTGGTAAATTATAATGATTGTGCTGCTTTTTAAGCAGCACAATCACTAACTAAGGCAATTACTATGTGAAAGGAAAATTCTTTTGAACCGACAATTCTCCATAATTGAAACAGAAAGTTCCATATTTGAATATGATTTTGACTGCCTCAACTGTAATCATGCAATCAACCTGTTCATAATTCTGATGTGTGTAAAATATACTTTATCAGACGATAGTTTTACAAAACTTAATAATATGCCTCTGTAAGGCAGAAATGAGAGGGTATCATGGAAAATGAATCTATATCCGGCAATCCGATGTCAAACAAGCCGCTGAATATATTAAAGGCATCACTTCCGTTTATTCCGCCCAATATGCAGCGGGGAATTTCCTATTATATTAAAATCGAAGAATTTAATACCATGGTCCGGGGATTTCAGGAAGATAACTTATCCGGACTGAAAGCATGCGGTATTGAAGCTCCGCCAAAGAGAAATTTCAACCTGAATGAATATCTGACGGCAATTACGCCATATCTCTCAAAGGCAGAACAGGATATCATAAAAACGGTTCTGAATGTTGTCCAGGCTATGAAAATGTATAATATATACAAAGAACTGGATCCCTCGTTCATGAGCGGAATGGCGGCACCGGAAACAGGCCCTTCATTCCATCCGGCAGGTACCGGAGAGACACCGGAA
The DNA here is from genome assembly GCA_910578175.1 of uncultured Lachnospiraceae bacterium. GTDB lineage: Bacteria > Bacillota > Clostridia > Lachnospirales > Lachnospiraceae > Bovifimicola. Next base: position 20,535 of record CAJTPF010000008.1, on the reverse strand, counting down.
TTTAATTTTAATGCCGCTGAAACCGATACTCCGGAGGATGATACATATCCGTCCGAATCCCGAGAACAGCCGGCCCATCAGGAAGATCACGGTAATATTCCAACAGAGAATCCTGCCGGAACAGAAAATCAGGGTCTTAACATTGAGGCGCTGAAAAATATGCTTTCTCCCAGCCAGAAAGCCATGTTTGAAACTTATTCATCCCTGTTAAACGGCAATACCGCCGTATAATTTTTAGAAAGGAAACTTTAAATATGAGATATAATAATCTGGATTTCACCGGCATCTCGCCGGAAAAGATCAAACTGATCAACAACATTATTCAGGAATCCCAAACCGTATCCCAGGATAATCTGGTCCCGTTTTTTTTAAATGCTTCAGCCAAAGCAAAAGCCAACGGAATTACGTTTACCGAACGGGAAACCGATATCATTGTAAATGCTTTAAAAAACAATATGACACCTGCCCAGGCAAATAAGATCGATACCGTCCGGAGGCTTTCCAAAATCCTGGCTTCCAATAACCCTATGTCTTAAAAAATCCTGACATCATGCATATTCCGGCTGCACCTGACTGAATAGTCAGTGCAGCATTTTCCTTTGTGATTCCTCCAATAGCATAAACAGGTATGGATACCTGTTTGCAAACGCACTGCAGAAACTCTGTTCCTCTTGGCCGCATTCCCGGTTTACAGCCGGTTTCAAATATATGTCCTGCAATTAAATAGTCGGCTCCGGACTTCTCTGCTATTTCGGCTTCCGTTACGGAATGTACCGAAACCCCGGTTAATATTTTTTTTCCGAAATCCATGTTTTCCCTGTGTTTACAATATACGCCAAAGTCCGGTCCGGTAAAATGGATGCCGGCCATCCCGTATTTCGCCACATAACCGGCCATCTTCCGTAAAACTTCCGTTTTATCCGGATATCTGATCCCGGTATGCAAAATCATCGGCAAGGAAAACCCCGGACGTTTTCTGACCCTATCGGCAAGCCTGAAATACTCTGTCAATGTCAAATCTTTTTCCCGCAGTAAAAGTCCGCAGGCACCATGCTCTTTCAGTCCGTCAATATTTTGGAAATAGGCGTTTCCGCTCATCTTGCGGTTGGAAACGGCTATTTTTTTAATTTTATCATAATCGGTATCCATCTTTATCTCCTTTAACTCCATGGCTTACTCCCGTTTTAACCGGTATAAATATATTCGCTCATCACCGGCATCAGTCCCTGCCGGATGATCGCCTGATAAACTTCCTCTACGGAACGGGCATCGGATATCTCAAACTGCTCATCACCTTTTTTTGTTCCTTCATGGCCGCCGACTCCCACGCCGACTCCGGCAGAAATTTTTGTAGCGGCTATATTTATAACATTATCGCGAAAACGCTGACCTTCCCTGGTAGATATGGTTATGCTGGCAAAGGGCATAAAAATCCGGTAGGCGCAGATAATCTGCAGCAACTGGGTTTCATGGACATCCTTCGGGTTAATTTTATCATTGTTAATGATGGGCCGCAGTCTCGGACAGGAAAATGCGATTTCCGTATGGGGATACTTCCGCTGCAGCATCCAGGCGTGCATACCGGTTGCAAACGCATCTTTTCGAAAATCGGCAAGCCCCAGCAGCGCCGCAAATCCTACTCCCCTCATGCCCCCAAGCACTGCCCGCTCCTGGGCATGGAACCGGTAAGGAAATACTCTCTTATGTCCGGCCGGGTGCAATGTTTCATATTTGTCCGAATCATAGGTTTCCTGAAATACTGTGATAAAGTCGGCGCCGCACTGATGCAGATACCGGTATTCGCCGGAATCCACCGGATATATCTCCAGACCTACCTGCTTAAAGTATTGTTTTGCGATTTTGCAGGCTTCACCAATATACTCTACATCAGACATCTTCCTGCTTTCTCCGGTAAGCAGCAGTATTTCCTCCAGTCCGGTATCTGCTATGGCTTTCATTTCTACTCTGATTTCATCATAATTAAGTTTTGCCCGGTGAATCCGGTTATGACAGTTAAATCCGCAGTACACGCAGTGATTTTCACAGTAATTGGATATATACAGGGGTGTAAACATATAGACGGAATTTCCAAAATGCTTTCCGGTTTCCGTTCTTGCTCTCTGAGCCATTTCTTCTATATATCCTTCGGCAGCCGGAGATAACAGCGCGGCAAAATCCTGTTCGCCTAAAACCTCCCGGTTTAATGCCTGTTCCACATCTGCCGCAGTATACAGATCATAATCATATGCATTCATTTTTGCGATCACCTGTTCCATAAGGTCCGATGAGATCACTTCCATATCCGGCAGATAAGCCATATGATCCGTCCGGTTCTCTGTTCCGTGTTCCGGTTTATAATCATCCTGTTCAAATTCTGTCATAATCTTCTCCTTTTGCATAAGTTATAAGTTTTTCAGTCTCTTAAGAAACCCGTTAACGGTGAAGAAGCTTCTCCACCGCGGCAAATGACTCTTCCTGGTCCGGACAGATAAGCAGTTCTTCCGGCTTCTACTGCCTGTTTAAATGCTTCTGCCATAGCCGGGATATCCCCTGAAGTTGCAATGGCTGTATTTGCCATAACGGCTGCCGCCCCCATTTCCATTGCTTCACATGCCTGTGAGGGTCTTCCGATCCCGGCATCCACGATAACCGGCAGTTCGATTTCATCAATCAATATCTGAATAAAA
>CAJTPF010000008.1:13770-17838 GCA_910578175.1 uncultured Lachnospiraceae bacterium | reverse complement strand
TATTGGATCCGATCGGTGCCCCAAGAGGCATAACGGCCGCTGCTCCGGCAGAGACCAGATCTCTGGCCGTATTTAAATCCGGATACATATACGGCATGACCACAAATCCTTCTTTCGCAAGGATTTCCGTTGCCTTTACGGTTTCCTGGTTATCCGGCAGAAGGTATTTGGAATCCCGTATCACTTCTATCTTGATAAAATCTCCGCATCCCAGTTCTCTGGCCAGTCTGGCAATCCGTACGGCTTCCCGGGCCGTTCTGGCGCCGGAAGTATTTGGGAGAAGGGTAACGCCTTCCGGAATATAGTCCAGAATATTTCCCATACTGTCACTGCCGGCTCTCCGGAGCGCCAGAGTGATGATCTCTGCACCCGCATGGCGGACTGCCGCCTGAATCAGGTCCAGGGAATATTTCCCGGAGCCTAAAATAAACCGGGACGTAAATTCATGTCCTCCTATCATTAATATATCATTTTTGTCCTGCATATTATTCCTCTTTTCTGCATCCTGCAAATGTATTTTTATTACACATAATATATTATTCCTCTGGTTCTCCCAGAAGAATCCGCATGATCATATTCGCCTCATGCATGGCGCACAGGGCAACCCTGGGCGCCATTAACTGCAGTCCGTCTTCCAGACCGCTGATACCGTCGCCGCAAACATAAAACCGGTTGGTGACTTTCCTGGTGAGAATCCGGTTTCCGCTGTCCGTTCCTGCCATTCCGCTGCCTGCCACTACGATTTTGTCGCCGGACCGTTCCATGATTTTATTGATCAGCATAGCCTTTGATTCCTTCCGGTCTAACGCTTCACAAACGATATCTGCATCGCCTATCAGTTCCATCACATTTTCCGGGGTAATTTTCTTCGTTACAGCTTCCACTTTTATATAAGGATTGATTTCTGCGATCTGGGCTTTCATACAGTCCGTTTTATATTGCCCAATGTGCTGCAGACGGTAACTCTGGCGAAAAATATTGGTAATATCCACCACATCATAATCTATTAGCCTCAAACAGCCGATTCCCAGTCTTGCCAGTGCAATGCTCACATGGGAGCCCAGCCCCCCCAGGCCTGCTACGGCTATCCTGGCATTTTTCAGTTGTTCCTGTTTTTCCGCTGTATGCCTCTGACATAAAGCCTCATAAATATCAGCCGCCTCCAACAAAGCTTACGACCTCCATTTCATCCTCCGGCTGAGGGATATAATCAGAATATTCGGATCTCGGAATGATTCTTCCGTTACATTCCACTGCTATGTATTTCAGTTCAAACCGGTGTTCCAGTAAAAGCTGTTCCAGATTTTCATAGTCCCGGTTTATTTCCTTTCCGTTTAGTCTCATAGATTCCTCCGTTTCAAACTTAGTAACGCAAAAAAGACTGCATGAATCCGATACACCCAAGGTGGTGTACCCCTTCATGCAGCCTTTCCCGCATTCTGTCAAACATAATATCAGACCGGTAAACCGCTGTCAAGCAACAGATATAGACTACAGCGGTTCCGTATATCTTTTTAAAAATTCCTGTTCTTCCGGATCCAGATAAGGACTTACCGCTTCATACACCCGGGCATGATAGTCATTCAGCAGTTTCCGTTCCCGCCTGGTCAACTCCTCAGCAACGATGGCCTCCCGTTCAAAGGGTACCAGGGTCAGGGTTTCAAATTCCATAAAATGACCGAACGGATTCGTATCATAATCTTCACAACGCCGGCAGACCATCATATTTTCCAGACGGATTCCGTATTCGCCTTTCAGATAAACCCCCGGCTCATTGGATGTAATCATTCCTTCCTCCAGTTTCGGAACCCTTTTCTTTCCTTCGGTAATCCTAAAGCGGAATACATTTGGTCCTTCATGGACATTTAACAGATATCCCACGCCATGTCCGGTTCCGTGATTATAATCCAGCCCCAGTTCCCAAAGCGGCTGTCTTGCCAGTACGTCCAGGTTCAGGCCGTTCACTCCGTATAAAAATCTCGTTCCTCCCAGATTCAGATTTCCTCTTAAAACCGCAGTATAATGCTGCTTCTGCCGGTCCGTCAAAGTTCCGCATGCCAGTGTTCTGGTAATATCCGTGGTGCCCTCCAGATAATGGGCGCCGGTATCGATCAATACAAAAGAAGACGGCTGTATCTCATATCCGGAATCCTTAGATGCCGAATAATGAACGATAGCTCCGTGATCCCCATAAGCCACAATGGGATCAAAACTTTCCTCCATGAAATGCTCCATCTTCATCCGCTCCTGCAACAGCCGTTCTGCCACCGTCAGCTCATCCATATACTGTTTTCCCAGGTGGTTCTTAAACCAGTATAAAAAACGGATATAGGCAATGGCATCTTTTAAATGCGCCTTCCGTTCATTTTCCACTTCCGTTTTATTTTTTACGGCTTTCAGGAAATACACCGGAGTATTGTGATCCAGAATCTTAGCATTACTCTTCAGCAATGACATATATAAGGTATAATTTATCTTGTCGGTGTCCGCTAATACCCTGCGGTCCCTTCCGTATTTCCCTGCTTCTTCATATACGGAAAAATAATCCCGGATTTTGATTCCCAAATGTTCCAGATACTTCCGGATTTCTTTGATACTTTCTTCAAAACAATAAAGCACGGTCTCTTCATGTGAAACGATCAGATAAGATAACAATACCGGATTGCATTTTACATCGTTGCCACGGATATTTAACAACCATGCAATTTCGTCCAATGCGGTTAATAAACATAAATCCGCTTTCTTTTCCTCCATATCCTTTCTGATCTTTATCAGCTTGCTCTCATAACTTTCTCCGGCATACTTTATATTCAGTACAAATGCTTTTTCCCTGGAGATAGGCGGTCGATCATTCCAGATTTCCCCTGCCAGATCCATCTGATAGATTAAATATCCGGCTTCCGTATTCCCGCAGCTTTTTACGAGTTCCTCATATCTCAGGCCCTGGGAAGCCGCCATACATCTGCCGTCAAATCCCAGGGTCATGCCCTTTTTTAAATGCTGCGCTACGTATTCATTGATTCCCGGAACGCCATCCATTCCCATCCGGAATAATTCAATGCCGCTTCCTGTAAGCTGCTGTTCCGCCTGCAGAAAATATCTTCCGTCGGTCCATAATCCGGCATGATGTTCCGTTACAGCCATGATACCGGCAGAACCTGTAAATCCCGACATGTATTCCCGGCATTTAAAATAGTCTCCCACATATTCCGACAAATGAAAATCATCCGTAGGAATCAAATACACATCAATATGAGCCTTTTTCATCGCATTCCTTAATAATTCCAATCGCTTTAAAACTTCCATCATTATACCTGTTTCCCGGATAAAGGTTTCCTTTCCTTATTCTAAATTGCCGGACGGTTGCAGAACTTCCGGTTCAAAACCATACATTATACAGCCGCCCGGATTACAGCCGGCTTTCAAAGTCTTCATATCCGAACCGTTTTATGGTTTCTATATTTCCTGCCTGATCCATATATAAAATAGAAGGCAGTCCGATTCCGTTAAATGTATTATTCTTCACCATGGAATAAAGTGCCATATCAAATAGAACGATATAGTCTCCCGCCTCCAGCTTCCGCTCAAATTCATAATCGCCAAACACATCTCCGGCCAAACAGGTATTTCCGCCAAACCGGTATATTTCCGGATCCCGCTCCGGACCATTCTTATCCTTTATACGTTCAATACCCGGAATCGTCACACCTGGTTCCGATATCGTAAAATCTGTGATACCTTTCCGGCTGATTCCATAAACTGCAGTATTCTTAATGATTCTGCCGTCTCTTACCGCCATTCCTTTCGGCGTATAAGGCATTTCTATAATGTCCGGCATATGACAGGCAGCAGAGGCATCCAGGATCGCCGTCCGAATACCGTTATCACCGATATCCAGCACCCGGCTTACCATATATCCGGCGTTCAGCACCACTGCCTCCCCTGGCTCTAAGTATACCTGCACATCATAGGTTTCCTGCAGATGCCGGATACAGTCTGCCAGCGTATCCATATCATAATCTTCTCTGGTAATATGATGTCCTCCTCCCAGATTCACCCATTTCACCT
>CAJTPF010000008.1:4730-13760 GCA_910578175.1 uncultured Lachnospiraceae bacterium | reverse complement strand
GATAAAGCGCCGGGGAAAAATCCCGTTCCACTGCCTCCATGGTCTTTTTTAAATCTCCGGAATCCTGTTCACAAAGGGTATGAAAATGAATTCCGCTGATGCCTTCAAGTTCTCCAAACCGGAACTCTTCTTTCCGGACCCCGAACCGGGAACCGTAGGCACAGGGATCATAGATTGCATGCTCCTGGGTAGAACAGCATGGATTCAGCCGGATTCCGAATTCCGGTCCCTTTTTACCGTTCCGCACAGCCCTTCTCTGAGCCTCCAGCGCCTGTCCCATTCCCGGAAAGAATTAAATATAATATGATCGCAGATATTCAGTATCTCTCCAAACTCTTCTTTTTTATAGACCGGAGAAAAAACATGATTTTCTCCCTTCATTTTTTCATACCCCAGTTTTGCTTCAAACAGACCGCTGGCAGTCACACCGGAAATGTATTTTTCAATCAGAGGATAGGTCTGATATACTGAAAACGCTTTCTGAGCCAGCAATATATGGCAGCCGGTCTGCCGCTCCACCTGCTGCAGGATTTCAAGATTTTCGATCAGCACGGATTCATCCAGAACATAGGAAGGCGTTGAAACCTTCCCCGCCTGTATATTCTCCGTCAAACGCTTTATGCTTTCAGAATTTATTTTCATATCAACACTTCTCCTGAACTAAATTTTAATCGACCAATTTCGGTTCAAAGGATTCTTTCCATGGAAGTCCCCACTGATTCAGTGCATCCATAAACGGGTCCGGATCAAATTCTTCGATATTAAATACGCCCGACCCTTTCCAGATACCTTTCATCAGCATCATGGCGCCTATCATGGCAGGAACTCCGGTGGTATAAGAAATGGCCTGGGAACCTACCTCTTTATAACATTCCTGATGGTCGCATACATTATATACATAATATGTTTTTTCTTTTCCGTCTTTGATTCCCCGGAATATACAGCCGATATTGGTCTTTCCCACGGTTCTCGGTCCGAGACTGGCAGGGTCCGGCAATACTGCCTTTAAAAATTGCAGCGGAACGATCTGTTTTCCTTCATATTCAATAGGTTCGATGGAAGTCATTCCCACATTTTCCAGACATTTTAAATGGGTCAGATAGCTTTGTCCGAACGTCATAAAAAACCGGATTCTTTTGATCCCCCTGATGTTCAGACCCAGTGATTCCAGTTCTTCATGATGCAGCAGATACATATCCTTTTCACCGATCTCCGGGAAATCATAGACCCGTTTGATTTCCATCGGCCGGGTTTCCACCCAGTTTCCGTTTTCCCAATAGCTGCCGTTGGCGGTTACTTCCCGGATATTGATCTCCGGATTAAAATTCGTGGCAAAAGGATAACCGTGATCCCCTGCATTACAATCCAATATATCTATATAATGGATTTCATCAAAATAATGTTTCATGGCATAGGCTGAGAACACCCCTGTTACCCCCGGATCAAATCCGCTTCCAAGCAATGCGGTGATTCCTGCTTCTTTAAACTTCTCCCGGTATTCCCATTGCCATTTATATTCAAACTTTGCAGTATCCGGCGGCTCATAATTGGCAGTATCCACATAATTTGTTTTTGTGGCAAGACAGGCATCCATAATGGTAAGATCCTGATACGGCAGTGCCAGATTCAACACCACATCCGGCTTAAAATCACTGATCAGTGCGATCAGTTCCTCCACATTATCCGCATTCACCTGAGCGGTTTTTATTTTTGTCTTACTGTCCTTTAATTTCTCTTTCAATGCATCGCATTTGCTTCCTGTTCGGCTGGCAATACAGATTTCTTCAAATACTTCACTGTTCTGGCAGCATTTATGAATTGCCACGCCGGCAACACCTCCGCAGCCGATGATCAACGCTTTCCCCATGTTTTCCATTCCTTTCTGTAAGTATTAATAAAATGCAAGCAGCATTTCCCTCAGTATCTTCAATGCCACAGCCGTGGACGCACCGCTGGCATCCAGCGGAGGTGACAGTTCATTGATGTCACAGCCTACGATATTCAGTCTGCTGACTTTTAAAACAGCCTCCAGTAATTCCTGAAAACTTACGCCTCCGGCTTCCGGCGTACCGGTTCCCGGAAATACGGAAGGATCCAGGACATCCAGATCCAGAGTAAAGTATACCGGTTTTCCTTCCAACCCGGCGATTACGTCTTCCAATCCCTGAAAATCAAACAAACGGGTAGAAACATGTTCTTTTCCCCATTCATATTCCGCCCGGTCCGCACTGCGGATTCCAAACTGATAGATTTTGCCGTCGCCGACTATATCCCAGATCCGGCGCATAACGGTGGCATGGGACAATGTTGCTCCCAGATATTCCTCCCGTAAATCCGCATGAGCATCAAAATGCAGGATGTGCAGATCTTCATATTTCCTGCTGACGGCCCGGACAGCTCCCAACGTTACCAGATGCTCGCCCCCGATCACAAGCGGAAGTTTCCCAAAATCCAGTATGGCGGAAGTCATTTCTTCAATATCTTTTAATGCAAGATTTGTATCTCCAAAACATAATTCCAGATCACCGGCATCAAACACTCCGATATCTTCCATATCTTTATTCTGATACAAACTATAGGTTTCCAGTCCATAGGACTCCGCACGCATGGTTCTGCTTGCAAACCTGGCACCCGGCCGGTATGATGTGGTAGAATCAAACGGTGCGCCAAAAATCACGATTCCGGATTCTTCAAATTCATTATCACATCCTAAAAAAGTTTCTATATTGCGGGACATTCCGATTCTGTTCATTTTATCATATCCTTTCTACACTTTTCAGCATATCTTCCACATATCCGGGCAATGCAAACGCCCCGATATGAAGGGGTATATTATAATATTTTGTCTTTAGGTTTAAATCTTCCCAGCGTCTGCGGTTTAAATCACTGACGGGATGGTATATTTTAGAGGCAAATCCGAACAGCCAGTGTCCGGACGGATAGGTTGGAATATGAGCCTGATATACCTTGCTGATAGGAAATGATTCCACAATCCGCTTGTGCGCCCGCTGCATGGCATAAGCATCCTCCGGATAAAAAGGACTTTCATGCTGATTCACCATAATACCATGTTCCGTTAAAGCCTTATAACAGTTGCCATAAAATTCTTTTGTAAACAGACCTTCTCCCGGCCCAAAAGGATCCGTGGAATCTACAATGATCAGGTCGTATTCGTTTTCATGATAGCGGATAAATTTTAATCCGTCCTCATAATAAATACTGACCCGTTCATCTTCCAGCGCCGAAGCCGTAAACGGCAGATATTCCCTGGATGCAGATACCACCTCTTCATCGATTTCCACCAGATCGATATGTTCAATTCCTCCGTATCTGGTAAGTTCCCTGACCGTACCGCCGTCTCCCCCTCCGATGACCAGAATCTTTCTGGCCTCCGGCAGTACCGCCATCGGCACATGAACGATCATTTCATGATAGATGAATTCATCTTTTTCCGTCAGCATCATATATCCGTCCAGCGTAAGAAAACGACCGAATTCCACACTGTCAAAAATATCTATTCTCTGGAACTCCGACTGTCCCGAATACAGCTGCCGGTCCACACGAATGGCAAATTCCACATTCTTCGTATGTTTTTCCTTAAACCAAAAATCCATTCCGCAGCTCTCCTTATTTTTTTATTACATTTAGTTTTCTCGTATGCATATCTTCCGGTCCTGTCAGGGAACAGCCTTTGTCTGCAGCATACTCTATATATTCAATGATCTCCGGTGTGACCAGTTCTCCCGGCGCCAGTATGGGAATCCCCGGCGGATAACACATTACGAATTCACTGCATACCCGGCCTGCACATTCCCGCAACGGTAATTGTTCCTTTTGGGAATAAAAAGCATTTTGGGGTGTATCGATCACTTTTGGAGAGATATATTCCGTATCCAGCATTCCTTCCTTATCTTTTTTAAACCGTCTCCGTATCTCCGACAGTGCGCTGACCAGCCGTTCGATATCTCTTGGCCGGTCTCCAACGGACACATAAGCCAGAAGATTTCCGAAATCACCGAATTCTGCCTGAATGTCATAATCATCTCTCAGGATATCATACACTTCAATACCTGCCAGTCCCACATCCAGCGTATGGATGGATAATTTGGTCACATCAAAATCAAAAATCGCGTCTCCGTCCACCAGTTCTTTGGAATACGCATAATAATCCCCGATTTTATTAATCTCGTCTCTGGCATAGGAAACCAGATTTTTAACTTTTTCAAATATTTCTTCTCCGTGGATGGCCAGATTTCTTCTGGAAACATCCAGGCTGGACATCAGCAGATAGGAACCGCTTGTGGTCTGGGTCAGATTGATCACCTGCCGGACATAACCTTCGTTTACATGTTTTCCTGCCAGAAGAAAAGAACTCTGGGTCAGGGAACCGCCGGATTTATGCATACTTACTGCTGCCATATCAGCTCCTGCCGCCATGGCGGAAACCGGCATATGTTTTCCAAAATAAAAATGGGTTCCATGGGCCTCATCCACCAATACCATCATCCCATGGTCATGGGCCAGTTTGGTGATTTCCCGAAGATTGGAACAGATTCCGTAATACGTGGGATTATTGATCAGAATGGCTTTTGCATCCGGATGTTCCAGAATGGCTTTTTTTACATCTTCTACTTTCATTCCAAGGGCGATTCCCAGCCTGTCATTGGTCTGGGGATTGATATATACCGGAACGGCGCCGCATAAGATCAATACGTTAATGGCGCTTCTATGCACGTTCCTGGGCATAATGATCTTATCTCCCCGTTTGCATGAGGTTAAAACCATACTCTGCACCGCACTGGTCGTTCCCCCTACCATAAAAAAAGCATGTTCAGCGCCAAAGGCATCCGCTGCCAGTTCTTCCGCCTCCCTGATCACGGATACCGGATGACACAGATTGTCCAGAGGTTTCATGGAGTTCACGTCTACCGACATACATTTCTCACCAAGAAATTCCGTCAGCAGACGATTTCCTTTTCCTCTTTTGTGTCCCGGAACATCAAACGGTACCACACGCATACTTTTTAATTGTTTTAATGCTTCCAGTATCGGTGTATTTTCCTGTGAAAGACTGTTCATGGTAAATTCAACCTCCGGTAATCGTTCAGAATATATTGGTGCCGCTGAAGATCTCAATCATTTCCCGCCGGAGATTATTACTGATCTCCAGCCTTGTTTTTGGCGGTATCTCATATATATCCGTGTTAAATAAGTAATTCTGCAGATCCATTTCCTTAATCAGCATTTTCGTATGAAACAGATTTGCCTGATACATATTGATATCAATGGCATCATATTTTCTCAATGTTTCTTTATTGATATAATCCTGAATCGAAGTAATCTTATGGTCCATATATAATTTTTTTCCGTCGATATCCCTGGTAAATCCCCGTACCCTGTAATCCATTGTGATAATATCCGAATCAAAGTTTCCAATCAGGTAATCCAGGGTATTTAACGGGGTTATTTCTCCGCAGGTGGCCGCATCTATATCCACCCGGAAAGTTGCAATGCTGTTATCCGGATGATATTCCGGATATGTGTGTACCGTAATATGGCTTTTATCCAGATGTCCCACTACCGTATCCGTTTTTAAAGACTGGATACTGTTTTTGGAAACCGGCATATCATTATGGACAGACATGGCTTCATCATAACTGACTGCCGCTTCTCTGGCACTGGAGAAACCGGAAGGCACCATATTGCCTTCTGCGATCAGGAAAGTTACGCTGGCGCCCTGTGGTTCATAATCCTGTTTTGAAACATTCAGAACATTGGCGCCAATCATCTCTGTCATATGATATAATATTTTCGTCAACCGTTCAGAATTATACTGTTCATCGATATAAGCGATATAGTCTTTCTGTTCTCTCGCCGTTTTTGCATAACAAACATCATAAATGTTAAAACTCAATGACTTTGTAAGATTATTAAAACCATATAATTTTAACTTTCCATCCATTTCTTTTTCCAATACCTCCTGATATGCTTTTTTCCGTATATACAATAAAACTCAGGAATATATCCAGGTTTGAATATACTCTTGAGTTTTCAACAATGTATCTACTATATCGTATATTACTATATGACTGGTATAGCGGTAATATAAAAAGTTCAAACTGTGCTTATTATAGCATATTTACAGACAATTACAAGAAATATTTCAAGTAAATATCGTTATTCATCCACCGGTACTTTTTCATCCTCCGTCTCTTCCTCCTCTTTTACTTCGTCCCGCATATGGGTATAATTGCTGCCGTAAAATAACCTGGGCTCTACACCATCCGTTACTTCGGCATAAGCGGATACCTCAATATTATCGCGGAATATACCGTTTTCAAATCTGCCGAATTCATTTTCTTCGTTCTGAATACTTTTATCCTTTGTAATCAAGGCTCTTTTACCAGTTTTTTCACCTTTTTTCGGTTTCCAGACCGATACACTTCCGTCTTCTACGGAAAATTCCCCGTAACCGTTTTTATCGATCTTTACGGTTTCCTTCACATGGTTCAGTACATCCGTAAAGACGCATCCTGCAAAATGTCTTCCTGCATACATGCGTTTGGTCCCGCCCTTTTCCACCGTCATGATCACTGCAAATCCGGAGCCCTCCAGTTCATCCAGTCCTTCTCTGGTCCATCCGATGATCTTGGGATGATTAAAATAATCATGCTGGACACCGTAAGCCGCATCCCGGCGCAGTTCCATCAGTGTCTTCAATCCTGTTACGGGTTCCAGTCCGTTATGGGGTACTCCGTAATAATCTCCATAAAATACACAGGGATATCCTTCTTCCCGCAACAGAATCAGACAGTATGCATGCAGTTTGAACCAGCCCAGTACATAGGACTCCAATGCCTGTCCCGGCTGGGTGTCATGATTATCTACAAAAGTAACTGCCAGTTCCGGTCTGGAACTCAGCAGCGTACGCTTCAAAATATAACGCATATCGTAATACCCGTTGCTCACCGATGCATGATACATATTAAAATGCAGGGGAACATCAAACAGCGACAATACCCCGTCTGTTTTCTGAATGTAATTTTCCAGTATCCCCAATTCTGCATTCCAGTACTCTCCAACTGCAAATATGGGTTTATCAAATTTCTGCCGCAATTGGGTCAGCCAGTTTTTATAAAATCCGAAATCAATATGCTTTACGGCATCCAGACGAAATCCGTCTACTCCGGTAAAAGCAAAATACCATTCCCCCCATCGCTGTAATTCCTCCACTACCTCTTCATCACTCATATCCAGATCCACACCCATGAGATAATCATAGTTGCCGAATTCCCCGTCTACTTCACTGTCCCACTCCTTTCCGATAAAACGGTAGATTCCGTTTTCCTGACTTTTTGCATCAAAATCCGTTCCATGAAAATTGGTCCAGTCCCATTTAAAATCCGAATATTTTCCGTTTCTGCCTGGAAAGGTAAACTTGGTCCAGACCGTAATCTTTCTTTTTCCGGCGATTTCCCTGTTTCTGTCATACTCATCCTGCCCATATGCAAAAATCCGCTCCTGTTCGTCGGCTCCCATTTTATGTCCCAGCACAACGTCGGCCAGAACTTCAATTCCCTGGGCCTGCAATGCCCTTACAGCTGCCAGGTATTCATCCTTGCTGCCGTATTTTGTTTCAACCGTACCTTTCTGGTTAAATTCACCCAGGTCATACAGATCATATACCGCATAACCCACATCCTGTGCTCCGCTGGCGCCCTTATAGGCAGGCGGAAGCCATACTGCGGTGATCCCGCTGTTCCTTAAAGTCTTTGCTTCGGCAGCCACCCGGTTCCAATGCCGTTTGTCCGGTTTTAAATACCATTCAAAGTCCTGCATCATTGTTTTATTTCTATCAGTGTATAAGTCATTGCTTATGTTGTTTTTTATAATGTCTTCCATGATATTACCTCTTTTCTGCCTCCTGTTCCAGAGGTTTTACAGATACTTCGCCGGAAGATAATGTTTCAATGCTCCCGTCTTTATGTTGTACGATCAGACCCGCATGTTCATCAATGCCTTTGACCAGTAATACTTCGGATTCTTTTCCTGTGATGACTACGGATTTTCCGATCAAAAAAGAATAATCCACATATTCTTTCATAAAAGAATGGTTTCCCATATCTTTATAATACATACCTATATTATTTATAATTTCTGCAGCCAGACGGCATCGGATATCATCCTGGTCCGGCCACTCCTCATTTCCCTGTTTTGTATCTGCAAGGGAAATCGCAATATTTTTCAACGCTTCCGGAAAATTTTCCTCCGGCCTTTTTACATTGACTCCAATGCCCAGAACGGCATAATCCAGATATCCGCTTTCCACATTAACGGCAGCTTCCGTTAAGATTCCGCAGACTTTTTTTCCTTCACAGAAAATATCATTGACCCATTTGATTGCCGGCCGGATATGTAACACGGATTCTATTGCTTTTGCTACGGCTACCGCTGCCATAGTGGTTATAAACAGGGATTCCGATGCACTGAACTTCGGCCGGAACAGAATGCTCATATAGATTCCGGCTCCTTCCGGAGAATAAAATCTGCGGTTCATCCGCCCTTTTCCCTCGGTCTGCTGTTCCGCAAGAATTATCTTCCACTCCGGTTCCCCCTGAGCTGCCAGCTCTTTTAATCTTGTATTTGTGGAATCTACTGTTTTATATGTCTCAATATCCGTCTGTGCTGCCATAACTTCATCCAGATACTTTTCTATCCCCTGTGCAGATAATACGTCATTACTGCTTTTCATACAATATCCCTTATTATTTACACCTTCTATATCATAACCTTCTGCCTGAAGGGATTTCACCGCTTTCCAGACCGCATTCCGGCTGACGTTCAGTTTTCCTGCAATCTCCACCCCAGACAAATGGATACCTCTGTTGTTCTCAAACAATTCCAGCACTTCCGTTTTAACGCTCATAGAAGCCTCCTTCCCGACATCCGTTCCGACAGACGAATGTCCGTAAAAACGTATATCCTGTCTTGTATTCTATCACAACATATCTCTATTTGCAAAATTTTTCA
>CAJTPF010000008.1:0-4672 GCA_910578175.1 uncultured Lachnospiraceae bacterium | reverse complement strand
TTTTATTTCATATTAAAAACACGAAATAAACACATTTCCCCACTATACTATAAACATCAAAGCGAAAGCGATGATAACTTTGATAAATTTTCTTTTCATAACTTCCTCTAAAAAAATAGCAACTGTGGTGGTTGCTATTTTTTTGCTTGCTTTTCCGCTTATATTCTGTTAGAGTATACCTATCGTTTGTAATAACGCAGACACGAAACGGTTGTTATAAATGGCGATTGATAAATTGAAGATAAATGAAATGAGGTAATGCAATGAGTGATATTGAAAATCAGAATTTAGACAATGAAGAAGAAGCTACCGTAACACTGGAATTAGACGACGGTACGACGATCGAATGCGCCGTACTGACCATTTTCCCTGTAGATGACAAAGATTACATCGCCCTTCTCCCATTGGAAGGGACTGCCGCTGAAGAAGGGGAAGTTTACTTATACCGTTATCTGGAAACACCGGAAGGGGAACCGTCTCTGGACAATATACAGGATGATGACGAATATGAGGCAGTAGCCGATGCCTTTGATGAAATGCTGGATGCACAGGAATATGATGAAATCGTAAGCGAAGACGAACTGGATTAATATTTGTTTTTATCAGATGAAACCAAAACCACCGGTCAATCCGGTGGTTTGTTTATTTTTCTAAAATATTTTTTATTTTTTCTTCTTTTTATCCCTCTCGCTCCGCATCGTACCGTCTCTTCGCATAACCGGTTTCTTTTCTTTCTTATTTTCCCGTTCGCCCCGTTTGGCGTTTGAAGATTTTTCACTGCGTTTCCTGCCTTCGGTCCGGCCTTTTGATTCCCCGTGTTTTCTTCCGTCGCTCCGTCCTTTGCCTTCTCTGCCGTTTTTCCGTTCGCCGCTGTTTCGTCTTCTTTTCTTCTCAAAATATGGGATTTCTTCTATATCTTTTACTTCCTCCCCCATATTCAGCTTTAAAAATGCGGCAGCCAGTTCCATGGCTGTTATGTCTTCATCGTCAATTTTCTGTTCGATGTATTTCATGACAGGCAGAATATCCTTGTCATGCAGTACTTCCAATGCTTCCGTCAGACATTTCTGGACTTTAATTTCCGTTACGTCATCGGCGGACGGAATCCTTCTGCATTTTACTTTTGTTTTGCATGCACGCTCAATATCCCGTATTTTATAGATATCCCTGCCAGATACCAGCGTAAAGGAACGTCCCTTCCGGCCGGCACGTCCGGTCCGGCCGATTCGATGCACATAATATTCAATATCCTGCGGTACGTCATAATTGAATACCGCTTCGATATCATCCACATCAATTCCTCTGGCCGCCACATCCGTAGCGATCAGAATATCGGTCTTTGCATTCCGAAACCGGTTCATTACCACGTCACGCTGTCTCTGGGACATGTCGCCGTGAAGTCCGTCTGCAAAATAACCTCTGCCTTTCAGGGTTTCGGACAATTCATCCACCATCCGTTTGGTATTGCAAAAGATCATAGTACGCTTCGGATTGTAATAGTCCAGTAACCGGCAGACCACATCGGATTTATTTTTTCCCTTTACTTCATAATAATACTGTTTCACCAGCGGAATTGTCAGTTCCTTGCTGGCAACCTTGATCAATACCGCATCCTTCTGATACTTCTTTGTTATATCCAGGATCGGCTTTGGCATGGTAGCGGAAAACAGTGCCGTCTGATGCTCGGTCGACATTCCTTCCAAAATGGTTTCAATATCTTCCCGAAAGCCCATATTCAGCATTTCATCTGCTTCATCCAGAACCATGGTGCGGATATGGTCTAGTTTCATGGTCCGCCTTCTCATATGATCCATGACCCTTCCCGGTGTTCCAACTACGATCTGCACGCCGGTCTTCAACGAACGGATCTGGGTATTGATATCCTGACCGCCGTAAATAGGAAGGATTTTGATACCATGGGTAAATTTGGCCAGCTTCCGGAGTTCCTCAGCAGCCTGAATCGCTAATTCCCTGGTAGGACAGAGTACAATGGCCTGCAGATGTCTGTTATCTGCATCCACATTCTGTATCAGCGGAATTCCGAATGCCGCCGTCTTTCCGGTACCGGTCTGTGCCTGACCGATGATATCCTTTCCTTCCAGCAAAACAGGAATGGCCTGTGCCTGAATGGGAGTCATTACCTCAAATCCCATTTCTTTAATGCCTTTTAAAATCTTTTTGTCGATGCCTGATTCATCATACCTTAATTCTTCCATTTTTAATTCATCCATCTAAATTATAAATTCCTTTCTGTTCCGTTTCAATCCTGTCATTTATATATAAGACCGAAATATATTCTTTTCAGCCGTACACCCCAAAAACAGCCACAAAAGCTGACACTCGTTATAAGTGCCAGCTTTTCACGAATCTATGTAAGTATATACGCAATCTGTGCTAATGTCAAATGAAAACTTTCAAAATTGACATCCTTCCGGCAAATTGTTATAATCTCAGCAGAATATTTTAACTGAGAAAGGTTTCCATAAAATGAAAAATTTAACCATAGGTTTTATCGGACTGGGACTTATCGGGGGTTCCATCGCCAAAAGTATGAAACGCGTCTTTCCTGACTTCAGGATCATAGCATATAACCGCAGTGCCGGTGCAAGAACATTGGCACTGGAAGACGGTACCGCCGATATCGTTACGGATTCAATAGATGATTCGTTTACCCCATGTGATTATATTTTCCTCTGTACACCAGTGGAACATAATGTAATGTATCTGAACCTTTTGAAAGATATTATTAAAAAAGATTGCATCATTACCGATGTTGGCAGTGTAAAAGGCAATATCCACGCCGCCGTCCGGGAACGGAATCTATCCCATAACTTTATTGGCGGACACCCGATGGCAGGTTCCGAAAAAACAGGATACGAAAACGCCAGCAGTTACTTATTGGAAAATGCCTACTATGCCATTACCCCTGCCGAACTTGCTCCGTCCGGACGGGTCTCCGAATTTACGGAGATTGTCAGAGCCATCGGAGCCATTCCGGTACTCTTAAATCATGAGGAACACGATTATGCAGTGGCAGCCATCAGTCATGTTCCCCATCTGATCGCCGCCAGCCTGGTGAATCTGGTCCAGGACAAGGACTCTGAAAACCAGACCATGAAATTACTGGCTGCCGGAGGATTTAAAGATATTACCCGAATCGCTTCCTCTTCTCCGGAAATGTGGCAGCAGATTTGCTCTACCAATATAGATAATATCGCAGAATTGCTGGAATACTATATCTCCAGTCTGTCAGATATACGGAATTCCATGTTATCCAATGATTTCAATGCCATCTACCGGCTATTTGATTCCAGCAGGGAATACCGGAATTCCTTTTCGGACAGCAGGACAGGACCAATCCATAAATCCTACGAGCTGTATCTGGACCTGATCGACGAATCCGGAGCGATCTCCAGTGTGGCTTCCATACTCGCCGGTGAAGCCATCAGTATTAAAAATATCGGTATCATACACAATCGCGAATTTGAAGATGGTGTTTTAAAAATTGAATTTTATACTCAGACGGCACTGAATACTGCTTCTTCCCTTCTGCCCCGGGCCGGTTACAAGATTTACGTACGATGATATTATAAAAAAGTCCCCAAAGATCTGAATGTTATTTCAAACCTTTGGGGACTTTCATATCACGGTTCGCATTAATCCGACACAACGGACTCTGTAGCGTTCTTTTCCATTTCACTCACCATTTCATAAATCTGTATCTTTAACTGATCCGACGGCATGATACCGATAAAACGGCAGCCATATAAAGTCTTCTCATCACCGTAATTTTCCATTCTTACAATTTCTATCACGGTCTGGAATTTTTCCTTGGTCCACAATACAATGGTAGTATCATAATATGTATTCAGCGCCAGTTTTTCATTGCTTCTGAATGCCAGCCCTCCCCTTGATATATTGACTAACTCAACCTCAAACTCCTCCTGCTTCAGGTTGGCCGTATTAGCATTATTTTTTACAGAATTCAGCTTAATTAATACATTAATATCCATTCTGTTGGATTTTCTTCTTTCCTGCGTCATTTTTTTCCCTCCTTAGTTGATAAACATGGCATCGCCAAAACTGAAAAAACGATATCTTTCTTTCACTGCCGTTTCATAAGCATTCAGAACGGATTCCCGTCCGGCCAATGCAGAGACCAGCATCAGCAGTGTGGATTCCGGCAAATGAAAATTGGTGATCAGCGCATCAACGGCTTTAAATTCATATCCCGGATAAATAAAAATTTCGGTATCTCCGCTGACAGCCTGCACCAGTCCGTCAGAATCCACAGCCGATTCCAGCGTCCGGCAGCTGGTGGTCCCTACGGAAATCACCCGTCCGCCGTTTTGTTTTGCACGGTTGATCGTATCAGCTGCTTCCTGTCCGATCTGGAAATACTCGGAATGCATATGATGATCTAATATATTTTCTTCTTTTACCGGCCGAAATGTACCAAGTCCTACATGCAATGTAACTTTGGCAATGTCTATACCCTTTTCCTTTATTTTATCCAGTAAATCCATGGTAAAATGCAATCCGGCAGTGGGCGCCGCCGCAGAACCGTCGTTGACCGCATATACGGTCTGATACCGGCTGCGGTCTTTTAACTGATGGGTAATATAAGGTGGCAACGGCATCTGCCCCAATTGATCCAGTATTTCTTCAAAAA
>CAJTPF010000007.1:92330-105475 GCA_910578175.1 uncultured Lachnospiraceae bacterium | reverse complement strand
ACGTAAGCACTACAATGAATGTCTATGCACACGCTACAACGGATGCTAAGTGGGATTCCGCTAAACTTTTGGATAAGGTTGTGGGAATGAATTAAGCAATGAAAACTGAATAACAAAAACTTTCCCTTGTAGCTTGCCAATAAGGGCAAAAACAAGGGAAAAGGATACATATTTTAAGGCTAGGCATACCGCAAAGCCTTGAAAATTAAGGAAAGTTAAGACAGTTAGTAGATAAACTTGAATATATAGATCATTTTTTAAATGCAGCAAAAGAAATGCAGATTTATTATACAATTCATTTGGATGAAAATATGAATGTGGCAGATTTTAATCCGCTGGTGAGAGAGGCGTATTTAGAGACGGTAAGAAGAACGATTGAGGTTGCAAAGCAGTTTGTGGCGCTTAAAAATCAATATGGAAGGAAGAGTCAGCCACTAATTTTAAATCTGCAATACAGGGAGAACAACCGTAAAAGTTGTCTAAAAGCTTTGACAATCCCAATATTCCTTTCTATAATTAACAGAAGATAGACGGTAATAAATTAAGGTTATATAGTATAAAGCAATTTAGTAGGAGAGTGATATAGTTGGTTAGAGATATATTTTTTAAAGTATATTGGAGACAGTATAAGCTTTTGGAGCATGAATTGATTAAAACAGATGATTATGTATGGATAGACAGGGATAATTATGACACATTTTCAAATCAGTATATGAAGTTACTATTGACCATATGCAGTGAGATGGAATCTATTGCAGAAGTTCTTTGTAATAGGAAAGGAGATAAAGCTCCTTTTGGTATTAAAAATAAACTTGACTGTTTAATAATGGAACATCCTAATTTGAAGAAGTATAGAGTAGACACAAAATATCCATATGACATAAAGAATATAACTCCTATGGAAAAGTTTTCAGATTCTATATCTGATTGGTGGCAGGCATATAATGATATAAAGCATAGACGAATGGATATAAATGATGCTGGCAGATATAATTACACAAAAGCGAATTTGAAAAATGTACTGTTTGCAATGGCGGCGCTATATATTTTAGAATATATTTTATATGAGAGTCTGGAAGATACCGGCCGGATAAGTAGAGGCGTGTTAAAGTCTGACTTATTTGATGACGAATTAAAATTATAATTTATTAAGGATAAACGATAAAGTTTCACATTTTTATGAATATTAGGAAAGCAGCCTTTCAAATAAAAATGGTATTTTTATGGAATGAAACTCAAAAATTGATCGGAGGTGCAAACAGATATGACTAATCAATCCACAAAAGCCCTAAGCAAATACATCTCCCTGATCCTCCGCCATAAGCCGGAAGTAATCGGCATTTCCCTTGACGAACATGGCTGGGCAGATGTGAAAGAGTTGATCAGCGGTATAAGCAAAACACAAACCATGACCATGGAACTTCTCGAGCAGATTGTTGCAGAAGATGAAAAACAAAGATATTCATTTAATGAGGACCATACGCGAATCCGGGCCAATCAGGGGCACTCCATTCCGGTGGATGTTGAATTAAGGGAATCCGAACCGCCAAAGTATTTGTACCATGGTAGCGGTGAGAAATACAGAAAATTCATTGATGAAAATGGACTACAGCCTAAGAGCAGATTATATGTTCATTTATCGGCCGATATAGATACTGCCATTCA
This sequence comes from uncultured Lachnospiraceae bacterium, assembly GCA_910578175.1. Lineage (GTDB taxonomy): Bacteria > Bacillota > Clostridia > Lachnospirales > Lachnospiraceae > Bovifimicola. Next base: position 103,810 of record CAJTPF010000007.1, on the reverse strand, counting down.
GGTGGGCAGCAGGCATGGGAAGCCGGTTGTTTACAAAGTATGTTCCGGCCGGATGCAGAAAGACGGATATCAGTTTTTTAAATCCGTCAATGGAGTATGGCTGACAAAAGAAGTTCCTGTCACGTATTTTAAAAGAGAAACATTTGATGAAACCTCTGTTTCAGGAGGTAAAATTAGAGAAGAGAACGATATGGATTAAGTGCAGAAAGGATGGAAGAAGAATGAGTAGAGTAAATTTTGGCGCAAAACCATTTATGTATCCGATGCCAGTACTGATCATCGGAACTTATGATGAAAACGGAGTACCTAATGCCATGAATGCCGCATGGGGAATTATTACGGATATGAATGAGATTTCGATCAGTATGTCAAAGCACAAGACAACGGAGAATATTGCTAAAACCGGAGCGTTTACGGTCAGTATTGCTACAGAGGACACGGTAGAAGCCTGTGATTATGTAGGTCTGGAATCTGCCGGCAAAGTACCGGATAAATTTGCAAAAGCGGGATTTCATGCGACAAAGAGCGGGTATGTAAATGCACCCCTTATCGATGAACTTCCTATGGCTTTGGAATGTAAGCTCAGAAGTTTTGAAAATGGAATTCTGGTGGGAGAAATTGTAAATGTAAATGCAGATGAAAGTATCCTTACAGATGGCCGCATCGATCCTGAAAAGTTAAAACCGATTACTTACGATCCGGTCAATCAGGCATACATCAGACTTGGAGAGAAGGTAGGCAATGCGTTTAAAGACGGATGGAAAGGTCGATGAGTTTATTGTATATTGAGCATATTGCCATGTATGTAAATGATTTGGAAACAGCAAAGGACTTTTTTTGTTAAATATTTTAATGCAGTTCCCAATCAGGGATACCATAATAAAACCACCGGCTTTTATTCGTATTTTCTTTCCTTTGGGCAGGGGGCAAGACTCGAACTCATGTATAAACCTTCAATGTCTGATGACGAAAAGCATTTGGCAAGAACAGGATATATCCACATAGCCTTCCGGCTGGGAAGCAGGGAAGCCGTGGATAACCTGACTGGCAGGCTGCAGGCAGATGGATATGCAGTTGTCAGCGGACCCAGAACAACCGGAGACGGTTATTATGAAAGCTGCATTGTAGGAATTGAGGGCAATCAAATTGAAATAACGGTATAGGATCACGGTAAGAAAAAGAATACAAAAAGCTTGACTTATATATCTTACAGGTGTAATATTAGAGTGGTTATAAAAGTTTAATATAAATATCTTATTTTTTAGGTTAAAATCCTACAACTGTAATAATAAATAAGGAACGGAATAACAGAATTTGAAATATTAATGGGAGAATCAATAATAATAGAGAATAACCAAGTATCATGAAAAATACCGGAGGTCGATATGAAAAAAAACAGGCGGAAACAAAAAAAGAAGCTGGCAGTATTGATATGGATGACGGCAGTTCTTGCAGGAATCGTTTTAACAGGTATGATCATTTTTTATAAAAAGGACGGGTTTCATCATACATCTGAAAAGACTCCTGTTCAGTCATCTCCAAAGGAACTTTTGGTTGAATATATGAATCATATTCCGGCAATGGAGTGGGGAGAAATGTATGAGATGCTGGACTTAGAAGCCTCCGGAAACATCAGCCGGGAGGATTTTATCAAACGTAATTCGGCGATATATGAAGGCATAGAGATACAGAATATGGTAATCGAAATTCTTGATTTTGATGAGAACGAAAAAAACGTAACGTATCAGACTTCATTTGATACGGTGGCTGGAAATATCAGTTTTAAAAATAAGGCATGTTTCAGAAAAGCGGAAGATGGCTATAAACTGATATGGCAGGATTCTCTGATCTTTCCTGAATTTTATTCCACGGATAAAGTAAGGGTTTCGGAAATAAAGGCAAAGAGGGGGGAAATTCTGGACAGGAACGGGAGTATTCTGGCGGGCACAGGACGGGCTTCCTCTGTCGGGATCGTTCCGGGTAAATTGGAAAACAGGGCAGAAGCCATTGTAAAGATAGCGGAACTGCTGGAACTGGATCCGGAAGCCGTTGAAAAGAAATTATCAGCCAAATGGGTTAAAGACGATTCCTTCGTACCGGTCCAGACCATTCGGAAAGTGGAGGAAACAGAGCTGATGGCTGCGGAACCGGAGGAGGAAGTGTTAAAAGAAAAGGAGCGGCAGGATAAGCTATTGGCAATCCCGGGGGTGATGCTGTCGGATACTGAAGTGCGGAAATATCCCCTGGGTAAAGCGGCGGCCCATCTGATCGGATATGTGCAGAAGGTTACGGCAGAAGATTTGGAAGAACATGCAGGAGAAGGTTATACGGCGGACAGTATGATAGGCAGAAGCGGAATGGAAGGTTTGTTTGAAAAGGAATTGAAAGGCCGGAACGGATGCAGGATCTATATCGCAGATTCAGAAGGCAATGAGAAAAGAGAACTGGCATGTATCCCGGTGCAGCATGGGGAAAATGTACAACTGACCATAGATGCCGGTCTGCAGGCCGGGCTGTACGAACAGTTTCAGGATGATAAAAGCTGCTCGGTAGCCATGAATCCCTATACCGGTGAGGTACTGGCCTTGATCAGCACTCCGTCTTATGACAATAATGATTTTATTATGGGATTATCCACTGAGAAATGGAATGCAATGAATGAAGATGAAAATAAGCCTATGTATAACCGTTTCCGACAGGTATGGTGCCCCGGCTCCACATTTAAACCGATCATAGCGGCAATCGGTTTGGAAACAGGAACCGTGGACCCGTTGGAGGATTACGGGAATGAAGGGCGGAGCTGGCAGAAAGATGCGTCATGGGGTTCCTATTTTGTAACAACCCTTCATGCATACGAACCTGTGACTCTGGAAAATGCATTGATGTATTCTGATAATATTTATTTTGCCAAAGCGGCGCTGAAAATCGGGGCGGATGAATTGAAAAGACTTCTGTCGGGGATGGGATTTGATGAAGAACTGCCTTTTGAAATTAAGATGGCACAGTCCCAATATTCAAATACGGAAAATATTGAAACCGAAATACAGTTGGCGGACAGCGGGTACGGACAGGGACAGCTTTTGATAAATCCGTTGCATATGGCATGTATTTATTTGGCCTTCTGCAATGAGGGAAATATAATAAAACCATATCTTCTCTCTTCGCAGGGTAAATCGGGACAATATTGGATTCCAAATGTCTTTTCTGCCGCTACGGCAGGCATTGTGCTGGAAGGAATGAAAAAAGTAGTGAATGATTCTGGTGCCACAGGATATTCGGCTCATCGTGAGGATATCATACTGGCGGGAAAGACCGGAACGGCGGAGATCAAAGCTTCAAAAGAGGATATTTCCGGAACGGAACTGGGATGGTTTGCCGTTTTTACGACTGAGAAAACAGTGGAACGGCCGATATTGATCATAAGTATGGTGGAAGATGTAAAAGGAAGGGGAGGCAGCGGTTATGTGATTAAAAAAGACAAAAAAGTTTTGGAGCAATGGATTGGCGGAAATTAGGATAGGAGAGAAAATGTTGAACAGGGATGGGCACTGTGTTATAATCCAGGTATTCCGTTTGAATCGGAATAATATATCATCCGTATATTATCTGGAGGCTGCCGTATGAATCATCAGTTTATTCAGAGTGTAATGATTGATTGGGACCGGATTGGGCGAAACAGTTATTTAAGAGATATTGAAGCAGTGGAAGGTCTGGAGAGACTGGAATTTAATCGTCCCATCACTTTTTTTGTGGGTGAAAACGGAAGCGGAAAATCTACCATGTTGGAAGCCATTGCTATAGCGGCAGGATTTAATCCGGAGGGCGGAACGAAAAATTATTGTTTTTCAACCTATGATTCCCATTCGGAACTCTGTGAAGCCATGAAACTTGTTAAAGGATACCGCAGACCGGACTGGGGATATTTTCTGCGGGCGGAGAGCTTCTATAATGTAGCCACAAAAGAGGAAGAGTATGCCGATTCCCGGCATCCGTCCGCAAAATTTCATGAAAGATCCCATGGTGAAAGTTTTATGGCGATCGCACAGAAATATTTAAAGCCAAACGGACTGTACCTGCTGGATGAACCGGAGGCGGCATTATCTCCCCAGAGACAATTAACACTTCTTATGGAAATATATAGGTGTGCCGATAAAAACTCACAATTTATCATAGCTACCCATTCTCCGATTCTGCTGGGGATACCCGGCGCCGAACTATTATCATTTGACGATGGGAAAATTCAAACCTGTGAATACCGGGAGACAGACAGCTATCAGGTGATGGAAATGTTTATAAATAATAGAAAAGAATTATTAAAAAACCTGATCGGAGTAACGGAATGATGAATACCGATAAAGAAATCGACGAACAAAACCGGGAACGGATCATGTACTGCAGGGCCTCATAACGCAAAATATGCAGAGGGGATTCAGAGATATTTGAATGAATATTAAAAGAAGAGGACGGAAAATGTATCCACTACAGGAAAACGGATGAAGGCTCTGCAGGAATTTCCGGAACGGTACAGACAAATGACGTTATTCTGATAGGGAATTGCGAAAAAGAATATACCAGATTACGTTATCAGAGAGTGAGGCTATTGAAATGACAGATTTAGAATTGAAAGAAAAAGCGTTTGCATTAGGAGATTTAATTAGGGATACAAATATATCAGATGAAGTAATCATTTCTCAAATAAAAGAAGTTCCGGAACTAATCAATGAAACAATAAAATAATGTTGCTTTATTGGCTGAATAAACAGAAAGAAATTTTTGCAGATGACCCAAAATATCTAAAAGAACTTTTTTATGAAACAGTACGCATGGCATCAATAATCAATCAATATGATACGCTTTCCTGCATTATTGCAGATGAAGAATTATTTTATATTTTAAAAGACATATATTCAAAATTGGATGATGTAAAGTCGATCCAACTGTATAATAGCTCTTTAAGGCAGATAGATGATAAAAACCTAGAAGCCAGGAAAAAAGAGTTACGAAAGATATTGAATGGGAGAAAAAGGAATTACTTTCTATGGTGTAGATTATAGTTATTCAATGATACCACCCCGCTATAATTTTATACTGAGTTTTGATGTATTTCTATCATGATAAATCATATGCAGAAAAATTAATTTTGTCTTTCACGGGCAGAGAAAGGTATAAATCAACTATTCAAATAGAAACCCAAGGCTGGGATATCTTGCAATTTTTGGATATATGTGCTATATTGGTATTAATTATAAGGGTCTTTTTGACGATAAATAACGTATAGCAAGTGAAAAAACATGGAAGTTAATATTTTTTATCAAAGGAGTGATGTTTATGAGTACAAATTTTAGTTCTAATCTGTTCCAGAGTTTTTCATTCAGCGGCGGGGATCAGAAATTTTTTTCCGATTATGCCAGCATTAAGAACGGCAGTTATGCCAGACTTTTAAAGGCTTATTATGGTAAAGGATATGGGTCGGATATATCGTCGGCCGGAGGTTCGAAAAGCCGTTCCAGCAACGTTCTTGAGAAACTTCTGGAAGAGCGGAGAAATCCGAAGGTTTCAGAAGAAGTGCAGGAGGCAAATGCGAATCTGACAAGCGGGATTTCCAGCCTGAGAGGTTCCGTATCCACATTACAGAATGAAAAGACCTATACAGACACGGAGAAGGGACAGACTGCGGCGGAAAAGGTGGTATCTGCCGTGAAAGATTATGTGAAGCAGTATAATAATGTTGTAAGTACGGCGAAACATTCCACACTGTCAGGCAAGACATCACATGTGGCAGGTATGATGCGCAGTACTGCAGCAAATGCTGATAAACTTGCGGAAATGGGTATTACTATCAATAAAAACGGAACCCTTCAGATGAATGAAAACAAGCTGAAGGCAACAGATATCTCAAAGGTACAGGAGTTGTTTTCCGCTAAAGATATCACAAGCTATGGTTCTACGGTTATGTCGCGTCTTCAGTTTGCGGGTTCAGCGGCAGGCACAAATAAGCCGGATACTGAGAGTACAAATAAAACTCCGGGTACTGCTGCAGCATCCCTTAAGGCAGACAGCGAATTGCTTGCATCTGGTAAATTATTCGAGATGATAAAGGATAAGGATGGAAAAGAGACATACGATATTGACAAAATATTTGCCACTGCAAAGAGTTTTGTAAGCAACTACAACGGTATGTTGGATGCGGCCAAATCCAGTTCGAATTCCGGCGTAGCAGCTAATATTTCCCGGATCAGGGAGAAAACGGCGCAAAATGCGGAGGCGCTTAAACAGTTCGGTATCAGTGTGGACAGAGATGGAAAAATGAAGATTGATGAAGAGACATTTAAAAAATCAGATATGTCTGAAGTTCAGAAATTATTCAAAGATTATGGTTCTTCTATTGCCAGCAGTGCATCGCTCGTAAATTATTATATGACAACACAGGCGAATGCTGCCAGCGGTTACACGGCTGACGGAACATATAACGTCCAGGGAAGCGTCCGCTATACGGATTTCTTTTAATCTGTTTTAAAGAAGGATATGGATATACAGGAGGCGAATCCGCCGGAGTTTGGTCCGGAGGTTCGCCTCCTTTCTTATATTTTTCCGTGGGTTTTGGAATTTCCTTAGTAAAAGGCAATTCCAAAATTGAAAAATCATTGACTTAAAGCCGGCTTCATTTAGTATAATAGCATAAATGAAAAAGGAAAGGGATATTTTTCAGGTACAGGATACATTGTGTCTGGAAAATCGGGTAAAGAATATGACGGCAATACTTTTCAGAATTTTTACGGTGGTACTGTTTTCCGGTATTTTTCTTTATTATTATTTCAAAAGAATGTTATTATCTTATTTTCCAAAGCTTGGGAATAAGATCACTTATGGTATTCTTTTAGTAATTTCTGCCGTTCTGGCCTTCTGCCGGACAAATAAGTGGGGATTCGGGGAATTTTTGGTAGGTCATCTGACAGCGTTTGCTTTAGCGGTGGAAGTGATCCATCTGATGATATTTTATGGTTTTAAGAAAAAAAATCAGGTATGGGAGAAACTGGTACGGCGCGGACTGGTTCCGGCAGTATTGATGGTAGCGGTCCTGATTTACGGTTATTTTAATATGATCATCATTAAAAATACGGAATATACGGTTGTTACCGGAAAAAATATCCGAAGTCAGGGATATGATATCATACTTATGTCTGATATCCATTTTGGAACTACCATGGATATAAAAAAGTTCCGGGAGATCTGTGCTGAGATTTCTGCCGGACATACGGATATTGTGGTATTATGCGGAGATATTACTGATGAAAACACGACGAAGCAGGAAATGCAGGACTTCTTTCAGGTGGCAGGTACTATTCAAAGTGAATTTGGGGTCTTTTATGTATATGGGAACCATGACCGGCAGCCTTATCGGAGAAATAAGAAGTTTACGGTCAGGGAACTGGATACCGCAATGTCGGATGCGGGAATCCATGTGCTTTCGGATGAAACCTTCCGGCTGAATGATGAATTTGTTATCATAGGAAGGGAAGACGAAGGAGGAAGCCTGACCGGAAACAGGGCTTCCATCGATAAACTGGTAAAAGGCGTGGATATGGAAGATTTTGTATTGGTACTGGATCATAAGCCGAAAGATGTGGAAGCCTGCGGGGATGCAGGGTGCGACCTTCAGCTTTCCGGCCATACCCATGGCGGTCAGGTTTGGCCAAAGGGATTGATCAACGGGCTGACCAGGGAGTATTATTACGGTCATGAAACGTATAAGGATTATTCCGTTATCATATCTTCCGGAGCCGGCGGATGGGGATATCCGTTTCGGACGGGTTCTCGTTCGGAAATCGTAAAGATACATATCAAACCAGAAACGGATGAGCGGTGAAAGGAGAAGTTTTATGACTGAATTTCTGATGAATCTGGACGGATCCGTATTGTTGTGGCTGCAGAACAATTTGCGGAATGAGATACTTACTCCGTTTTTTCAAGCAGTGACCCGGCTGGGGGATAAAGGGAGAATATGGATCCTGGTCACTATCATATTGCTTATTTTTAAAAAGACTCGCAATATTGGTCTTATGTCAGCCTTTGCACTGATTTTTGCCAGTATTTTTAATAATATCATTTTAAAAGGTATATTTAACAGATCCCGTCCTTATGACGTGGTGGAAGGACTGACCAGCGTCATCGGAAGTATGAAGAGTTCTTCCTTTCCGTCCGGGCATACTTCCAGTTCTTTCGCAGCGGCTGTAGTCTTGTTTCACGGACTGCCCCGCCGTTATGGGATCTTGTTTATGATACTTGCCGCTCTGATAGCGTTTTCCAGAATGTATCTGGGCGTCCATTATCCGTCGGATGTGGCTGGGGGAGCACTGACCGGAATTGTCAGCGGTCTGGTTGTGATATTCTCTTATAAAAAGAAGTTATTATTTTCCAGAAATTGTCGATATAAATAATAGATTATATTTTAATACAGCAGAATAGGAAAGGTGAGATTATGAAGATAAACGAAAACGGAAGTATTTTTTTAAGCGATGACCCAAGATTTCAGAGAACTGCAGATCAGGAAGAGCAGGGGAAAGGGAAAGGAGGAAATGTATTTGCAGGAGATTTGAATCTGGTAAAAGACCCGGTGGTACAGAAGAGGGAAGAAGCCAGGAATAAGGCTATGAAGGTTATAACCGATGCCTTTTCCAATGAAAAGAAGATTGATGAGGACATTCGGTCCAGATATTCGAAAATAAGTGATTATGAAAAACAGAGTAAAGAGATATCGGAAGAGATGAAATACATCGAGACAGAGATGGAGAAACTGCGGGAAGGCTATCAGATCGATAGGGATAGTCAGGAATATCAGGAACTAATGCTGCTGGAAAAGAGAAAAGATGCCGAGGCTAACCCGAAGATCAAGCTTACGGAAGAAGAGAAGGAACAGCTGAAACAGATTGACGAACGTGGATTAACGGAGTTTCAGCAGCGGTCCATGGAATTGTATGAGCCGATGAATGAACTGAAGGAAAACCTGGATGAAGCCAAAAGAGGCATTATCATAGAAGGCGCTACGATCCGTGGGATCAAGGAAGAGCGATTGAAACATCATCCGATAGTAGATGCTGTGAAGGAAAAAGATGCCATTCTGGATGCCGCCAATGAAGAAATCTATAGTATGTTAGTGGATGAAGTCAAAGATCATCTGGACGAAGAGATGGAAGAGGAGAAAGAAAAGGCGGAGGAAAAAGCGGAAGAGAAAAAAGAAAAAGAAGAACAGATCGAAGAAATCCAGGAAAAAATCGAAGAACTGGAGAGGCTTACAAATCCGGAGAAAGCAGAAGAAGAGAAGAAAACCTCGGAGCAGGATTCCGATATGGACAGACAGATTAAAAACGTATTGGAAATGGATGCCATTCGTACAGATGTAAAGAAGGAAGTAGAAAATATTGCAGATAAAATGAAACTGGTAGTGGAAGACCTGAAGGGGCTTAAAGTGGATGAATTGTTATAAAGATTTATAACAAAACACAGCGTATTACATAGATAGCGATTTTGATATATGGTAAAAAATAACAGGTGTTATCCATATATTTAAACCGCTATTTATTTGTTTTATTTTATGCTATACTGTTTGTTGGAAAATCATATAAAGAGGCGGTGGAGATTTTGGTTTATAATACTGAAAAAAGGAAGATACGGATTTATTGTATGATTCTGTTACTCGTATGCAGTTTTCAGTTTAATTTCCCTTCAACCGTATCCGTACCGCATGTGAAAGAATCCGGAACACGGCAGGAACAGCCGGCCGCCATTCTTCCGGTAATATCTGGGACAGATCTTGACTGTCTGCCGGTACGGGGAACTTCCATTCGACCTGCAGAAGGCAGCATACGGATATTTTTTAATATCCGTACCAGACAGAACCGGTATGCCGCCGGGAAAGAGGCTGCTTTTGCCGCCATTGTATTGGCAATGGCGTTATTTCCGTATTTTATTTACCGTATCGCCATTTTTCTTTATGGGAGATGTATGATTCCGTTATGGAAGATCATAAATTATATACATCTTCAGGATGGACAGAAAGAGAGAGCTTCTATTCGGATCTGATTATCAAAAGTCATACAGGAGGTAATATAGAGCGAATGAAGCTATGTGATAAAGTAAAAGTATTGTTGATTGATGAAGATACAAATATACATTTCCTGATAAAAAATCTGCTGGATCAGGAACATTATAAAATATATGAAGCGGATAACGGAACTATGGGATTACAGTTAAGTACCAGTTTATGTCCGGATATCGTTATAGTAGATCTAAAATTAAGAGACGTGAACGGAATGGAAATCATCAGATGTATAAGAGAGTGGTCGGATTGTCCGATCATTGTATTGTCAGAATCTGATGCGGCAGCGGGAAAAGTAAAAGCGCTGTATGCCGGAGCGGATGATTATATCGTAAAACCTTTTTATGAGCAGGAACTGAGGGCTAGGATCTTTGCAGTGCTGCGCAGAAGAGGCGCCGGTGGTCATACGCATCCCTATAAGGCAAAAGATTTGGAAATTGACTTTGACAGGCGTCTGGTCACGGTCCGTAATCAGGAGATACATTTTCCGCCCATTGAATACCGGATTCTGGAACAGCTGGCTCTGAATGCCGGAACAGTGGTTACATATAAAATGCTGATGCAAAAAATATGGGGACCATATACCAATGGCAACAGCAGGATCCTGCGTGTGAATATGACGAATATCCGAAAAAAGATTGAGAAAATCCCTACCTCGCCGGAATACATATATACTATTTCCCGGGTAGGCTACCGTATGATAGAAAATCAGATACCTGCAGGTATGTGATAAATCATTGGATTTTATCATAAGACAGGAGGTTGAGACTACTGGATTTAATAGCGGTGTTTATAGCGGTCATTATTTTTTTGTGTATACTGGCAGATAAATTCTCAGGAAAAATGGGAATGCCGGCGTTGATCCTGTTTATGGCAATCGGAATGTTATTCGGTTGCGACGGGATATTCAAGATTCAGTTTGACGATTTTGAAGTTACGGAAAAAGCCTGCACTTTGGCGCTGAGTTTTATCATGTTTTACGGGGGATTTAACACCAAATGGAAAACCGCCAGACCGGTGGCGGTAAATGCATTTCTGCTGTCTACCCTGGGCGTGGTGATCACAGCCGTGCTTACCTGCGGATTTTGTATGCTTGTGTTGAAACTTTCTTTTGCAGAAAGTTTTCTGACCGGTTCTGTCATTGCTTCCACGGATGCCGCCAGCGTCTTTTCCATATTGAGGAAGAAACAGCTGAATTTACGGGACGGTACGGCTTCTTTGCTGGAAATTGAAAGCGGAAGCAATGATCCGGTGGCATATATGATGACCGTGATCGGTATCGGCCTGGCAGGGGCCGGTCCCGCCGGACATCCGGCTTTTATCTTTTTTTCCCAGATGGTTTTCGGAACTGCCATCGGAATTATTTTCTTTGCCGCCGGCTTTT
>CAJTPF010000007.1:0-92320 GCA_910578175.1 uncultured Lachnospiraceae bacterium | reverse complement strand
GACAAAAACAACTCTGATTTCCGAAGGCCTGGATACCGTTTTTATGATCGGGCTCATATTGATCTGTTTCGGACTTTCGGATCTGTCTGGAGGAAACGGATTTATCAGCGTTTATTTAATGGGGATTCTGATCGGCAACAGCCCGATCCGGAATAAGAAGATAATCATTCCTTTTTTTGACGGAATTACGGGAATGGCGCAGATTTTTATCTTTTTTTTGCTGGGACTCCTGGTATTCCCCCATAAACTTCCGGGGATTTTACTTCCGGCATTGGGAATCATGATTTTTATGACTCTGGCTGCCAGACCGATAGCAGTATTTTTAATATTAAAACCTTTTAAATGTAGTAACCGCCAGTGCCTGCTGGTATCCTGGGCTGGACTCCGGGGGGCGGCGTCCATTGTGTTTTCCATTATGGCAGTGGCAAGCGGTGCCGGACTTTCCAGGGATTTATTTCATATCGTATTTATGATCTCACTCTTTTCGGTTTCGATCCAGGGAACGCTTCTGCCTCTGGCAGCAAAGAAATTGTCCATGGTAGACGAAGAATCGGATGTCCGCAAAACCTTTAACGATTATCAGGAGGAGTCCGCCATTACATTGATGAGAATGTACATCCCAAAAGGGCATAACTGGGAGAATAAAAAAATCCGGGAGGTCAGTGTGCCTACCGGTTCCCTGGCTATTATGATCAAACGGGACGGTGAAACTCTGATTCCCAAAGGCGATACGAAAATTCTGGCAAACGACTGCGTGATTTTAAGCGTTCCTGCATACGAACCAAGGGAGCAGGAAAATCTGGAAGAAATTCAAATAGATAACACTCATGAATGGTATAACAAATCCATTGCGGAGCTGAATCTTCCGGCAGACCTGCTGATCGCCCTGATCATCCGGGGGGAAGAGAATCTCATACCAGATGGCAATACAGTCATAATGGAGAAGGATATAGTTGTAATCTATCACTAATATGAAATTTAATATTGTGTATGGAACCAGGCAAAAGGAATGATATAAGACTCTGTGGAATATATTGGAAGAGTAAATAAATTCTTAGATGACAGGGGTTTTATGTTAGTCAGATATATGTTTGTTTTTTTTATCTCCATGCTTCCGCTGATTGAATTGCGGGGAACCGTTCCCTATGCGGTGGCGTTGGATTTATCGTTTTGGCCAGCTTATGTAACGGCAGTGTTGGGGAATATGGTTCCGGTCCCGTTTATTTACCTGTTTGCCGGAAAAGTACTGGAATGGGGAAAGGATATGAAGCTAACCGGCAGATTCTTCCGCTATTGTATCCGGAAAGGAAACGCCGCCGGTGAAAAATTAAAAGAGATGGCAGGCTCAAAGGGAATGTTCTGGGGCCTTCTGTTGTTTGTGGCAATTCCCTTTCCCGGAACAGGGGCCTGGACCGGGACACTGGCCGCCGGTTTGCTGAATATGGATTTTAAATCCAGCGTTTTGGCAGTAATGCTGGGGGTGGTATTTGCAGGAGTTCTGATGGCAGCTTTTAGTTTTGGGGTTTTTGGATTTCTGTTTTAACTTTAAATAAATTGTCCAAAATGGAGAAGCCTAAAATTTGGTAGATAACAAGAAAAATTAGAGGCTAATGGTTTGAGATACTCTTCTTATTGGTATTACCTTTATTTTGCAACAGGGACCCATCATTTGGGTACTAGGAAATATCACTTTTGTCAATGGAATAAGTTTTTAAATAATTTAGAAGGAGGAACAATTACTGAAGTTGTATTTTTGCTAATAGTCAATATCAGTTTAATTGCATAATATTATGATAAAAACAAAGCCTATAGTAACATTGGTCTTTATTGCTATTATTTTTTTAATCTTACTGATCGGTTATCCTCTTTTAAAACAGGATAAGAAACAGATGGATTTACAATCTGGTGACGTTGGGTGTGTTCTGGTAAGGAAAAACAGTACATCTGTAATAATTGAAGACAGGGCGGAGATAGAAGAAATCATTGCGTTGGTAAATAAGATGGAGTATCGGCAGGAACATCCGTATACCCGTCTGTGGCAATCCGTTACCGGCAGAAACAGAAGCAGCAAAAAGACATATTATATTGCTTTTTTTAAAGACAAGGGCAGACAGTATGTGTTTGATGACGGATGGAGAAAAATAAGTCTGGATAAAGAAGGGAAAGAGGCACGGGTGGATTCCGTGGATTACAATTTAACAGAAAACGGAGAAATGGAATATAAAGAATATTTTGACGGACTGGTAAAAAAATATTTAAATAAAACCGTAAAGGAATAAGGTCAGAAGAAACCGGCGGACCTGTTATGAAGGAAATGATTCATAACAGGTCCGCCGGTCTTTTTTATCTCTAAGATCTGATCAGTAAAGAAAGGAAGTACCTACAGGTAGTTCATCGATATAACCGTCAGTCAATCTCTTAAGGGTAATGACATCGTTGACAGACCAAAGGTCAGAACAGTGACACATGCCATGAAAATGATTTTTTTGAATGTTTTTTTCATACATCCATACCTCCTTAATGAAAATTTAATACTAAAGCATTATTATACTATAATATTTTTATTAAGAAAAGTACAAGTTTTATGGAATATGGTAAAATGTAAATACTATGCCCGAAGGAGGAACTCTAAATGCAGGAAAGCCGTTTGTTTAAAATCGTATATTATCTGCTTGATAAAGGACCGGTAACTGCAGCCGAACTGGCCGAACGGTTTGAGGTTTCCGTCAGGACCATTTACAGAGATATCGATGCATTAAGCAGTGCGGGAATTCCGGTATATACGGAAGCAGGGAGAAACGGCGGAATTCATTTGCTCAGTGATTTTGTACTGAATCAGATTGTTTTATCGGGCCAGGAGAAACAGGAAATATTGTCTGTATTACAGGGATTATCCACTGTTAGCAACGGCTACGGAACCGATATGCTGGAAAAGCTTTCAGCATTATTCAATGTTCACTCCGCAAACTGGCTGGAAGCAGATTTTTCCAGATGGGGTGAGAAAAACCGGGATAATGGGAAATTTGAAATATTAAAAACGGCAGTGCTCCAACGACGTTGTATTACGATCCGCTATGCCGGTTCCGACGGAACAGTGGGAGAACGTGTCATTCAGCCGTTAAAATTGTATTATAAATCTAAGGACTGGTACTTAAAAGCTTATTGCAGATTAAGACAGGAGTTTCGTCTGTTCAAGATAAACCGTATACTGGAATGGGAATTGTCAGAAGAAATATTTGAGCCCATGTTTTTTCCGGAACTTCCGGATATACGGGGACAGGAATATGACAATATAATCCTCAGATTTTCAAAGACAGCGGCATATCGTGTTTATGATGAATTTGATTTAAATCAGATCCGTATAGAGAAAAATGGAAGTTTAACGGTGACCGCGGATATGCCGGAGGATCATTGGCTGACCGGTTACCTGCTTTCTTTCGGGGGAGAGGTAGAAATCATTCAACCGCTGCATCTGAAAGATAAAATTGCGGCAATGGCAAAGGAGATATATGAAAAAAATAAAACATGACAAAAGGTGTCAGTATTTATCTGCTATGATCAAAGAGTAAAATCTTAAAAGCAGAATAGGAGAATGAACATGGGAAGAGCAACATCAAAAGCCGATTTGATAAGTTCGGCATCAGCTAATTATGAACAACTGAAAACATTAATTTCATCCCTTAGCGAGAAGGAATTACTCATACTCTTTACCTTTGATGAGAAAAAGAAAGAGGCTCACTGGAAAAGAGATAAAAATCCCAGGGATGTACTGATACATCTTTATGAATGGCATCAACTTTTACTGGAATGGGTTTCGTCGAATCAAAGAGGAGAGAAAAAGCCGTTTATTCCGGAACCATATAACTGGAGAACCTATGGGGAAATGAATCTGTATTTTTGGGAAAAACATCAGAACACCGCACTGGAAGAAGCGAAAGAGATGCTGGAGAAATCTCATCAGGCGGTAATGAATCTGGCGGAAAGTTTTACGAATGAAGAATTGTTTTCAAAAGGAGTTTTCCAATGGACCGGCAGCAATGCACTGGGTTCTTACTTTGTATCGGCTACCGCAAGCCATTATGATTGGGCGATAAAGAAACTCAAAGCTCACAGAAGAAACTGTAAAAGCCTGTAAGCAGACTGTTCTGACGGAGACTGGAGTTTTTTCGGAAAAAATATAGAAGAACCTGACACTTCTCCGCATTCAGAATCATGCAGAACCGGAGGATGTTTCATATAATGTAAACACAGGAAAGGAGGAACTTATGGATTGGATCACAGGTATTCAAAATGCCATTGACTATGTGGAAGACCACCTGACGGAGCCCATACAATATGAGGAAGCGGCAAAGAGGGCCTGTTCTTCAGGATTTCATTTTCAGAGGGTCTTCAGTATCATATGCGGATTTACTCTGGGCGATTATATCCGATTTCGCAGACTTTCCCTTGCCGGCAGAGAGCTTGCGGAGACAGACGGAAAAGTGATCGATGTGGCTTTAAAATACGGATATGATACACCCGAGAGTTTTACCCGTGCGTTTACCAGATTTCATGGAGCATCTCCCACACAGGTCAAAAATGGCGCCGCCGTAAAATCCTTTACCCGCCTTTCCGTAAAACTTACATTACAGGGAGGAACCACTATGGATTACAGGATTGAAAAAAAGAAAGCCTTTGAACTTATCGTTAAAAAGAAACGTTTTCCGAAAAACACGGAATTTACCACTGCCGAAATATCGGGTTTCTGGGCGGAGTGCGGGAAAGACGGAACGATTGATCATATTGTTCAGTATGCTGATGAGAAACATTTTGGGAAAAATATCCTTGGAATCAGCTTTGAATATGATGGTGATGACAGTGAATTTCCGTACGGAATCGGTGCCGCATATAACGGCAGGAAATTTGAGGAGGATCTAACAGTTGTATCGATTCCGGAGCATACTTATATAGTGTTTCAGTGTGTGGGAAAAATGCCGGAGGCTTTTCAGAAGGTATGCAGCTATATATGTACGGAGTTTTTTCCGGCCAGCGGATATCAGCCGGTCGGTCTTGAATTTGAATCCTATCCGTCTCCGGATGTAGAAAATCCCGATTATACATGCGAGATCTGGGTTGCGGCTGAAAAAAAGAAATAATCGTTCGGTAAGAAAAAGATCCGGGATTTGATTCCGGATCTTTTTATGTATCAGAAAATGAGAAGGGTTTTAGGTTGTTATAAATTCCTGCTTGACAATTTGTAGCGGAGATGATACTATTTGCATGTGACTGAAAATACTATCTTGGTCATAAATACAAGAAAGGCTGGTAAAGAGCATGGCAAGAAATTTTACGGAAAGAGAAAAAGAGAATATCAGAAAAAAACTGCTGGAAGCCTGTAAACAGAACTGGACACAATACGGTTATAAAAAAACGAATGTAGATGAACTCTGCAGACAGGCAGGGATCTCCAAGGGAGCCTTTTATCTTTTTTTTGAATCAAAAGAGGCGCTGTTTTGTGAAGTCCTATGTCTGGTGCAGGAAGAAATATGCAAATCGGCTTCTGATATTATTGAACGGCATAAGAATAAATATGGTATTGCAGAAGCCTTGAAACTGATCTACCGGGAATATGACAGGAACAATTTTTTATATGATTCAGACAGTACAGATTATATCATTCTGATGAATAAGTTATCGGAAGAACAGGTTAAAAAAATAGAGAGTTCCAATGAAAAGTGCCGGCAGTTATTTCTTCAGCAGCCGTATCTGAAATCGGAAGTTACGCCGGATTTGATATTGTCGGTCATATATTCTTTGATCATGAATATTAAAAATAAAGATATTCTTCCTTATGCTCATATGGAGACTTTTGACTTCATGGCAGATCATCTGATTGATGATTTATATAAATAAAAGAAAGCATGAGGCAGATTAGCGAAAGAAAGGAATAAAAATATATGGATACAAAAATGAAAACAGAAATTATTAAAAAAAATGATGTATCAGTTGCAGTTATTAACAGCAGCCGGATTTTAATTAAAGATGTACCGTCTGCATTGGACCTGGTGATAAATATAAAATATGAAACCGGATGTACCAATATTGCGGTAAATAAAGAAGCAGTAGCGGAAGAATTTTTCGTTTTAAGTACCTGTCTTGCAGGAGAAATATTGCAAAAATTTATTAATTATGGTATAAGATTTGCAATATATGGAGATTTTTCCAGGTATACCAGTAAACCGCTGAAGGATTTCATGTATGAAAGCAATAAAGGGAAAGACATTTATTTTCAGCCCACAGCCATTCTTGCTATTGATAAACTTAAAGGATGTTCGGAAAATAAAAATGTATAGTGGATATAACGGGGAAATCAGAATTCTATTTTCTATTCTTTTTATCATGGGTTTCCTGCTTTTTATTCTTATTCCGGGCCACAGGAACGTACCTTTCAAAGATATCCAGAACAGTATCGCAGAAAAACAGCCAGAATTGGGCAAAAATAATATATAGAACCATAATTACGGTGATTGATATACCGATCAGAATGATATTCATGATCTCTGTCTCCTTTTAAAGTTTAGCCGGGTAGTATTTATAAGTTTTCTCAATTGAAGATTATAACATTGTCTGTCAGGCTTGTCATTTCACATATTTCCACCTCCAAATTTAGATTGCCGAAAAATGTTGAAAAAACAGGGAATCCCGGAGTATGTCCGGAAATATAAAGCCCTTGTTAAAAAGTTATGAATACAATATAAATCTCATATTTCTTTTCCTGCTGCTTGACAAATACCCCGCCAGGGTATACAATCACTGACATAGATACCTGGTAGGGGTATTTGTGAATGAAACAGATTACATTTGGAAAGGATAGCAATAGCATGAATCAGAAAGAACGGAACGATTGCTGCAGCAATAAAAAGAAAGAGCGGGATGAAAAGGAATACAAAGACCTGCTCAACCGCCTGAGCCGCATTGAAGGGCAGGTGCGGGGCGTAAAAGGAATGGTAGAAAATGAAGCCTATTGTGTGGATATACTGACACAGGTGGCAGCCATATCGGCCGCTTTAAACAGTTTTAACAAAGTGCTTCTGGGAAACCATATCAGAACCTGCGTTGCAGAAGATATTCGAAATGGAAAAGATGAAGTTATCGATGAACTGGTATCGGCGCTGCAAAAACTGATGCGCTGAAAAACGGGATTGTTATCCGGTTTCATTGATTCAGAAAAGGAGGAGTCGGCAATGAAAAAATATACGGTAACAGGTATGAGCTGTGCTGCCTGCAGCGCCCATGTGGAAAAAGCCGTTTCCAAAGTTCCGGGGGTGACTTCCGTGTCGGTCAGCTTACTGACCAATTCCATGGGAGTGGAAGGAGAAGCTTCCCCGGAAGACGTCATTGAAGCAGTTACGGCGGCGGGATATGGCGCGGGATTAAAGGATACGGACCATGGAAAGGAGCAGGAGGCGGAGCATACGCCGGAGGAACTGGCAGATCGCGAGACGCCGGTTTTAAAGAAAAGATTTACAGCTTCCGTTTTATTTCTGCTTCCGCTGATGTATCTGTCCATGGGACATATGATGTGGGACTGGCCGCTGCCGTCCCAGCTGGCGCAGAATCATGTGGCAATGGGGCTGATCCAGTTATTGCTTACCGGCATCATTATGGTGATCAATCAAAAGTTTTTTATCAGCGGAGTAAAAGGTCTTTTTAATCGTTCACCGAATATGGATACCCTGGTGGCGCTGGGAGCAGGTGCATCCTTTATATATAGTGCCTGGGCATTATTTGCCATGACCGATGCACAGTTGAACGGGGACATGGAAGGCGTCATGGAATATATGCATGAATTTTACTTTGAATCGGCGGCCATGATACTGGCGCTGATCACTCTTGGAAAAATGCTGGAGGCATATTCCAAAGGAAAGACCACAAACGCATTGAAAAGCCTGATGAAACTGGCGCCTCAGATGGCATCGGTAGAACGGGACGGAAAGGAAATATCCATACCGGCAAAACAGGTTAGAAAAGGAGATATTTTTGTGGTCCGGCCGGGGGAGAGCATACCCGTAGACGGTATTATTTTAGAAGGGCACAGCGCCGTGGATGAATCGGCTCTGACCGGAGAAAGCATACCTGTCGATAAGACTAAAGGAGACGGTATATCTGCCGCGACCATGAACCGCTCGGGATTTTTGAGATGCGAGGCCGTAAGGGTGGGAGAAGATACCACGTTGTCCCGGATCATTCAGATGGTCAGCGATGCCGCAGCTACCAAGGCCCCTATAGCCAAGGTAGCGGATAAGGTATCGGGGATCTTTGTTCCTGCGGTCATCATTGTGGCGCTGGTCACTCTGGCAGTCTGGCTGGCAGCCGGATACGGTATCGGATTTGCACTGGCCAGAAGTATTTCGGTTCTGGTCATCAGCTGTCCGTGTGCTCTGGGACTGGCAACTCCGGTGGCCATCATGGTCGGAAACGGAGTCGGCGCCAGATATGGTATTCTGTTTAAAAATGCTGCGGCATTGGAAGAAACCGGAAAGGTAAAAGTAGTGGCACTGGATAAGACCGGCACCATTACCAGGGGAGAGCCGGAAGTTACGGATATCATCCCTGCAGAAGGAGTTTCGGAAGAGGAACTGGTAAAGATGGCATATTCTCTCGAAATAAAAAGCGAGCATCCGTTGGCAGGGGCGATTCTTGCTTATGCGGCCCTACACGGATTAGAGTCGGAGGCGGCAGAGGAATTCCAGGCGGTTGCTGGAAACGGACTGACAGGAATCGGGAAGGGACAGAAGCTGATAGCTGGAAATTTGGAATTTTTATCCAATTACTTCCAGGACCGGAAAAAGATACCGGAAGAGATTCGCCGCAGGGCGGAACTGCTGGCGGAGGAAGGAAAAACACCGTTATTTTTTGCCCGGAATGAAGAACTCCTCGGAATGATAGCCGTGGCGGATACTATCAAGGAAGACAGTCCAGGGGCGGTCCGGGAATTGCAGAGCATGGGAATCGAAGTTGTCATACTTACCGGAGATAACCGGAGGACTGCGGAGGCTATCGGAAAACAGGCAGGAGTAGACCGGGTGATAGCCGGAGTATTGCCGGACGGAAAGGAAGAAGTTATCCGCAGTCTGCAGGAGCAAAAAGTTGCCATGGTGGGAGATGGTATCAATGATGCACCGGCGCTGACAAGAGCCGATGTGGGAATCGCCATTGGGGCTGGAACCGATGTGGCGATCGATGCGGCGGATGTGGTGCTGATGAAAAGCAGTCTGATGGATGTGCCGGCGGCCATTCGTCTGAGCCGGCAGGTATTGAAAAATATACATCAAAATCTGTTCTGGGCATTTTTCTATAATACGATCGGTATACCATTGGCAGCCGGAGTGTGGTATACTTTACTGGGCTGGAAACTGAATCCCATGTTTGGGGCGGCGGCCATGAGCCTGTCCAGCTTCTGTGTGGTGACCAACGCGCTGCGTCTGAATTTTGCCGATATACGCGGAAGAAAGGGAAAACACGGAGCTGCGGCAGACGGAACCGGAAATAGTGATTTGGAAAAAAATAGAAAAGAGGTAACAAAGAATATGGAAAAGACGATAAAAATTACGGGAATGATGTGCGGACACTGCGAGGCAAGAGTCAAAAAGTGTCTGGAGGCACTTGCGGAAGTGGATGAAGCCGTTGTAAGCCACGAAAAGGGGACGGCGATCGTACGTCTGAACGGAAATATTTCAGACGAAGTATTGAAAAAAACCGTAGAAGAGCAGGATTATACGGTAGAAAGTATCGAATCCTGATACGGACGGAACGTTGTTTAAAGTAGGAACATTATAGAATACAAAGGTTTTTTAAGAAATATATATAGAGAAAATAGACCGGAAAGGTAAGGGAACTGCCATGACATTAAATGAATTGGAAATTGGCAAAAGTGCAGTAATTGATTCCGTTGGAGGTCAGGGAGCATTGCGGCAGCATTTTCTGGATATGGGAGTGATACCCGGAACGGAAGTGACAATGGTGAAGCTGGCTCCCATGGGCGACCCGATGGAATTGCGGATTCATGGTTATGAACTTACGCTGCGTCTGAACGATGCCAGGGAAATCGGGATCGGCCCCGTACCAGAAACGGATGCCCCGCCGGAGCATACGGAGGATTCCGATGGAAGGTTTCTGGAAGAGAAGGCGAACATTCATGTCTGCCATCCGGGGCTTGGAGAAGGCGGAATTTATCATATGGAATCCCGGGGAACAGAACTTCCGGCAGGAGAAACCCTGACTTTTGCGTTGGCAGGGAATCAAAACTGCGGGAAAACTACATTGTTTAACCAGTTAACCGGTTCCAATCAGCATGTGGGTAATTTTCCGGGAGTTACGGTTGACCGGAAGGACGGCGGAATCAAAGGATTTGAGAATACGCTGGTGACGGATCTGCCGGGAATCTATTCCATGTCTCCCTATACCAGCGAGGAACTTGTTACCAGACAGTTTTTACTGGAAGATAAGCCGAAAGGGATCATTAATATCGTGGATGCCACCAATATAGAGAGGAATCTGTATCTGACCATGCAGTTGATGGAACTGGATATTCCGATGGTGCTGGCGTTGAATATGATGGATGAGGTCAGGGAAAACGGCGGCTCCATCCGTGTCAATGAAATGGAAAAAATGCTGGGGATTCCGGTAGTACCTATTTCTGCGGCAAAAAATGAGGGTATCGGCGAACTGACGGACCATGCGGTCCATATCGCCCGTTATCAGGAAAAACCGGGTAGAGTGGACTTCTGTCACCCGGAAGATCATGAGGGCGCAGTACACCGCTGTCTTCATGCCATCATGCATTTAATTGAAGACCATGCGGCGAGAGAAGGAATACCGGTGCGTTTTGCTGCCAGCAAACTGGCGGAAGGCGACATGATCATACTGGAACAGCTTCATCTGGACAGCAATGAAAAGGAAATGTTAGAGCATATCATAAAGCAGATGGAAGAGGAAAGAGGAATGGACCAGGCAGCTGCCATGGCAGATATGCGTTTCCAATTCATCCGGGAGGTATGCAGGGATACGGTTGTGAAACCGAAGGAAAGTAAAGAGCATATCCGCAGTGTGAAGATTGACCGGATTCTTACCGGGAAATATACGGCGATTCCGGCTTTTTGCGGTATTATGGCGTTAGTGTTCTGGCTGACCTTCGAAGTAGTTGGAACATTTCTTTCCGATTTGTTGGAAATGGGAATTGGTGCATTGACTGATGTGGTAGATAAAGGTCTTACCGCATACGAAATTAATCCGGTGGTACATTCCCTTGTTATAGACGGAATTTTCAGCGGCGTGGGAAGTGTGTTAAGTTTTCTGCCGACGATTGTTACGCTGTTTTTCTTTCTATCCATATTGGAGGACAGCGGATATATGGCAAGAGTTGCCTTTGTAATGGATAAATTGTTAAGAAAGATTGGGCTGTCGGGCAGAAGTATCGTACCGATGCTGATTGGATTTGGCTGTACGGTTCCGGGCGTTATGGCAAGCCGGACGCTGCCGTCGGAACGGGACCGGAAGATGACAATATTACTGACACCTTTTATGAGTTGTTCGGCAAAACTTCCAATCTATGCATTTTTTACGGCGGCATTTTTTCCGAAATACGGAACGCTGGTTATGATTGGTTTATATTTTACTGGAATTCTGGTAGGAATTCTGTTTGCACTGATGTTAAGAGGAACCATGTTCCGGGGAGAACCGGTACCTTTTGTTATGGAACTGCCGAATTATCGTATGCCGGGAGCGAAGAATGTATGGCAGCTTTTATGGGAGAAGGCAAAAGATTTTATTTCCCGGGCATTTACCGTTATCTTTGTAGCAACGATTGTTATATGGTTTTTGCAGACCTTTGATATGAGATTCAATGTGGTATCGGATTCAAAAGACAGCCTGCTTGCCATGGCTGCGGGACTGATTGCTCCTATTTTTAAGCCGTTGGGCTTTGGAAACTGGAAAATTTCCACGGCATTGATTACCGGATTTATGGCAAAGGAGAGTGTAGTTTCTACGCTGATCGTACTGGTGGGGGGTACAGGCGCGGCGCTGGCGGAGTTACTGACACCGCTGACGGCGGTTACACTTTTAGTATTTACCCTGTTGTATACACCCTGCGTGGCAGCAATTACTTCGGTAAAACGGGAATTGGGAAGGAACTGGGCAATTGCCGTGGTCATTATTCAATGTGTGATTGCATGGATTATCGCCGGACTGGTACATATAATAGGGATGTTGATAGGAATGGTGTGATATGAACGGGGCAAGCATTGTTATAATTCTTTTCATTGGTGTGGCGTTTCTGCTGGCTGTCCGGTATATCCGGAAGAACGGGGATGTGTGCACCGGTTGCAGCAGGCATTGCCGGCTGGAGAAAGAAAAACGGGAATGTGGAAATACTGAAAAGAAAAAGTAAATAGAAATAAGCAGATTGCGGCGTATGAAATTCAGCGATTTTGTACGCCGCATTGTCGATGCAAACAGATCAAGATAATTTTAGAAGAGAGGTGTGCTTATGTTTTTAAAAATTAAGGATTTAAAGAAAAGTTTCGGTACGGGAGAAAACAGGATAGAAGTTCTTCAAGGCATAAATCTGGAAATTGAAAAGGGAAAAATTTGTGTCCTTTTAGGTCCTTCCGGTTCCGGAAAGTCTACCCTGTTAAACATTATCGGCGGTATTGATTATTCGGATAGCGGAATGGTGATGATCGGAAGTGAACCGTTAAAAGATATGAATGAAAAAACATTATCCCTGTACCGCAGGAATCATTTAGGTTATGTTTTCCAGTCCTATAACCTGATTCCAAATCTTACGGTAAAAGAGAATATAGAAGTGGGTGCATATCTGAGCGGTCATCCGCTGGATATGGATGAACTGCTGGAAGTGCTGGGACTGACAAAACATAAAGATAAACTGCCGGCACAACTTTCCGGCGGACAGCAGCAGAGAACGGCTATCGGCAGAGCGATTGTTAAGAATCCGGATATCCTGTTATGTGATGAACCGACAGGGGCATTGGATTATAAGACCTCCAAGGAAATATTATCTTTAATAGAAAGTGTGAATCAGAAGTATGGAAATACGGTAATTATTGTAACGCATAACGATGCGATCAGGCTTATGGCAGACCAGGTAGTTAAGTTAAGAGACGGGCAGATTCGTAAATGTTACATGAATGAGGCAAAAGTTTCTGCAAAAGAGCTGGATTGGTAGGTGATAATATGCGGAAAGAAAAAATCAGAAATCCATTAATCAAACGAATTCCGAAAGAATTGAAATCTGAACTTGGAAAATATGCAGTAATATTTCTGTTTCTGACGATTACCATTGGATTTATTTCCGGTTTTCTTGTAGCAGATAACAGTATGACAGATGCCTATGAAAAAAGTTTTGAAAAATATAACATAGAAGACGGAAATTTTGAATTGACTGGGCCTCTTTCGTTGGAAATGAAGGGGAAGCTTGCCGAAGAAAATATAATGATATATCGTAATATTTATTTGGATAAACAGGTACTAAATGAAAACACCACCCTTCGGATTTTTGAAAACCGCAAGGAGGTCAATCTTATATGTCTGATGAAGGGCAGACTGCCGGAGACGGAGGGGAAAATTGCAGTTGACCGGTTATTTGCAGAGAAAAATAAGATACATATCGGAGAGGAAATTGAAATCGATGAACGGAAGTTTCTGGTGACAGGTCTGGCGGCATTTTCCGATTACAGCGCTTTGTTCAGCGATAATGGGGAAATGATGTTTGATGCAAAGTGCTTTGGGGTGGCGGTGGTCACGGGAAAACAACTGGAACGAATGAATCAGACAGGCCTCCATTGGAATTATGCTTGGAAATATGAAAGTGAAAAGCAGTTCAGCCTGTCAGAGCGATATGAATATTCGGAAACCTTAATGAAGATACTGGCGATGGATGTTCAAAATCCCCTGCTGAAATTCACACCGGAATATTCCAGTCAGGCGATCCGTTTTTCCGGAAACGATATGGGGAAAGATAAATCCATGATCATTGTATTATTATACATGATCATAGTAATTCTGACTTTTCTGTTTGCGGTTACCATAAGTAACACCATTGAAAAAGAAGCATCGGTCATCGGTACACTCCGGGCATCCGGATATACACGGCATGAACTTGCGGCGCATTATATAGCGCTGCCGGTTCTTGTATCGGCAGCGGCCTGTGGGATCGGAAATATCCTGGGGTATTCTTTGTTCAAAAAAGTAGTTGCGGATATGTATTATAACAGTTACAGTCTTCCGTCTTATGAAACGCGTTGGAACGAAGAAGCCTTTCTGCTGACTACCGTGATTCCGTGTATCATTTTACTGGCAGTGAATTTAATTATTTTATATAATAAACTCTCACTGACACCGTTAAAACTGATAAGGAACGATCTGTCAAAACATAAAACCAAAAAAGCGGTCCGCCTGCCGGAATTTAAGTTTCCGGCCAGATTCCGGCTTCGTATCATTTTGCAGAATAAATCCGGTTATTTATTGATGCTGGCAGGAATTGTATTTGCAAATGTATTGCTGCTGTTCGGGCTGATGCTGGAACCGCTGCTAGATCATTATGGCAGGGAATTAGAGGAAAAACTGATTGCGGAGTATCAGTATATCTTAAAACAGCCGGCAGAAACGGACAGTGCTTCGGCGGAAGCTTTTGCAGTAACGACATTGCAGACTGATTTTACCGGGAAGAACAATGAGAAAATCACGGTTTACGGAATTAAAGATGATTCCGTCTATATCGTTAAAGAGAATATGCCGTTACATCATGATAAATCCGGTGTTTATGTTTCGGAAGGAATCCTGGAGAAGTTTGGTTATTCGGCAGGAGATACATTAAAGTTAAAAGAATTATATACGGATAAAACTTATGAAATGACCATTGCAGGCAGCTATGACTATCCTGCCGGAATGGCAGTATTTATGGGAAGGGAAGAGTTTTGCAGTCTGTTCGGAAAGGAAAACGGATATTTTAACGGATATTTTTCAAATGAAGAATTGACGGATCTGGACGGGCAGTTTGTATTGTCCGTTATTACGCTGAATGATGTAAATAAAGTTGTGAGACAGTTAAATGATTCCATGGGAAGCCTGTTTCCGCTGATCAAATGGTTTGCTTTTGGAATGGCCATGCTGCTTTTGTATCTGCTTTCCAAACTGGTGCTGGAGAAAAATGCTTCTTCTATTTCCATGGTGAAAATATTGGGTTATGGAAACCGGGAAATTGGAAAGCTGTATATCCGTTCAACTACTGTTGCCGTGGCGTTTTCCATTTTGGTAAGCCTTCCGGTTTCCTATGGAACGTTAAAGTTTTTGTATCAATGGATCATGGGCAGTATATCCGGCTGGATGCCTTACCATATCAGGTGGACGGTTTTTGCGGAAATGGTATTGTTCGGAACGGCGGCATATGCCATCGTGACATGGATCCAGTTTCGGAAAATTAAAAAGATACCGATGGAAAGAGCTCTTAAGAATGTAGAATTGTAATTGAAAGATTTTATCAATAATAACACTTGTATTATTTTGGGATTTCGTGTATACTGTTGCTTAAAGAGTTAGTCGTAACTAACCAAATAAACTATTATCAGTGAAAGGAAAAGTAAATGAGCGTAGTTATTGTGGGTGGTCATGACCGCATGGTACACCAGTATAAAAAAATCTGTAAACAGTATAAATGTAAGGCGAAGGTATTTACCAGGATGTCCGGCAGCCTGAGGGACCGGATCGGAAGTCCGGACCTGATCGTAGTTTTTACCAGTACGGTGTCGCATAAGATGGCAAAATGTGCGTTGGATGAGGCGGAGTGCAACAATGCGGAGGTGGTATGGTGCCATACCAGCAGTGAAAATGCGCTGAAGGAGATATTGAAAGAGAAAAGTGTGAACTGATATCTTGTAATTCTTCTTTTAATCCTGTATTATCTTATCATGTGTTTTGGCGGCAGCGTTGGATGGGCTCTGGTCATCCAGTGCATTGAGTATTATCTTATCATGTTTTTGGCGGCAGACCGTGGAATGGCAGGAAGGAGACAGGATCATATGAAATTATATATGGCACCTATGGAGGGGTATACCAATTATGTGTATAGGAATATTTATAGAAAATATTTTTATGATTTTGATAAATATTTCACTCCGTTTATTGCTACGAATAAAAAAGCATCTTTAAACAGTAAGGAATTAAGAGATATCCGGCCGGAGGATAATCAGAACCTTACGATCATTCCCCAGCTTATGACCAATAACGCAGAGGATTGTCTGGCAACCTGTAAGCGGATACAGTCCCTGGGGTATCAGGAGGTAAATATTAATATGGGATGTCCTTCCGGAACCGTGACCAATAAAGGAAGAGGCGCCGGAATGCTGTATGATACGGATAAACTGAAAGCGTTTTTAGAGGGTCTTTTTGAGGGGCAGCCGTCTCTGAAAATATCTGTTAAGACCAGACTGGGACGCTATGAGGCGGAAGAGTTTTATCCGATCCTGGAAATATATAATGAATATCCGTTGGAAGAACTGATCATTCATCCCCGCACCAGAGAAGATTATTATGGGAACGTTCCAGATTTGACAGTGTTTGGAGAAGCCATGAAATTAAGCCGGAATCCGGTGTGTTACAATGGAGATATTTTTACAAAGCAGGATTATGACGATCTTCTGGGACGTTTTCCGGCAGTGGACAAGATCATGCTTGGCAGGGGGATCATCGGGAATCCGGGACTGGCGGAAGAGATTATGAACGAAACGGAAACAGACCGGAAGAGAGTAAAAGATTTTCACGATGAACTGTTAGCAGCTTACAGCAGCCTGCTTTCCGGTGATACCAATATATTGTATAAAATGAAATCTTTCTGGGTGTATATGGGAGATTTTTACTGCGATGAAAGAACGGCAAAAAAGATAAAGAAAGTAAAACATCTGGAGGAGTACAGGTCGGTCGTAGAAGGAATCTGGTAACCGGATGATAATACCAAGAGCCGGGATTTTTGCAGTCCCGGCTCTTATATGGCGTATACAATACAAATATTAGCACATATTGTTTACGGATTTATATTTATAGATCATCTCTGCATGATTCTGCTCTTCCGTCTGAATATCATTAAACAATCTGCGGACTTCCGGCTCGGCGAACTGGAATAAGTCGTTATTGTAAGCGGAAGAAACATATTTTTCCGTTGTGATGCAGTCAGTACATAAATACTGGTCAAAATCCTTATCTTCCTGGTTGAAGGAACCGAAATAGGTTGCCTTTGGATTGTAATTCATACCCGCCTTGTCATCGGTATTTACGCTTGGGCAGGTGCCGGTTAGGAGCTGGGACAATGAATTATAGTGCTGCTGTTCGCTTTCTTTTAAGTTATTGAACAGATTTTTTAATTCCTGGTCTCTGGCTTCCTGTGCGGCGTGTTCGTATTTCTGGATACAAAGTTTTTCCTGGGACTGTAAATCCTGTACGAGGGATTTCTGCTTTTCTGATAAAATCATTTCTGTTTCTGCACAAACGCAAATTAGAAATCGAAAGAAGATTTGCGCTGTACTTCTCCTATTAAAATTATTTTCTTTCGATATATCGATGTTATTATTCCACTATTATAATTATTTATGTATTTTTTACCTTTTTAATATTTTTTAAACTCTTATTGACTGAAAGCCGGGATCATGTGTTAAAATATGGAAATGGAGGTTTATAAGAATATGAAAAAACAAACAATTTTATCCAATAAAATATATCTGTATATGACGGAGTTTTTTGCAGGTATGTCGGTAATGGCGGTAGAACTGGGAGCCAGCAGGCTGCTGGCTCCGTATTTCAGTTCATCCCAGATCGTCTGGACCATAATTATCGGAACCATTATGATCGCTATGGCGCTGGGGAATATTTATGGCGGACGGACGGCGGATAAAGATCCAAATCCTGATAAATTATACGGAAGGATCATGATCGCTGCGGTATGGATCGCCGCCATTCCCGTACTGGGAAAATATATCATACTGGGAATATCCGCATTACTGGTATTTACGGTGAGTAATAATCTGTTAATCTGGGCAGCGTTTGCCGCCTGCATGGTGTTATTTGTATTCCCTTTGTTTTTGCTGGGAACCGTTACGCCGTCTCTGGCAAAATATACGGTAGACAGTCTGGAGGACAACGGCAAAACCGTGGGTAATCTGGGGGCGTTTAATACTGTCGGCAGTATTATCGGAACATTTCTGCCTACCTTTGTAACCATTCCGGCAGTGGGTACTTCCATTACTTTTCTTATATTTTCAGGAATCCTGCTGCTGTTGGGACTGGTATATTTTATCAGTACAAAGGGAAGAAAGGTTTTCTGTATTGCTTCCGTAGTATTGTTTGCCGTATGCAGCATTTTCGGCTATTCCGGAAACTTTGCATTCTGGGCAAAAGATCTGATATATGAAGGTGAATCCGTCTATAATTATCTTCAGGTAAAGGAAGATGAAGACAGTGTGATCCTATCCACCAATGTGCTGTTTGGCGTACAGTCCATCCGGAAAAAAGACAACGGCTTAACGGGAATGTACTATGATTATGCATTGGCGGCGCCGTTTCTGGCAGGGGCGAGCCGGAAAGAAAATCTAAATGTGCTGATCCTGGGTATGGGAACCGGAACATTTGCAGTCCAGTGTGAAAGATATTTTGATACCCTGACAATAGAAGGCGTGGAGATCGACCAAAAGATAACGGATCTGGCGGAACGCTATTTTGAACTGCCGGCGGATGTGAAAGTCGCCACCTATGACGGGAGGGCTTATTTGGCGGCCGTGGATTCCGTATATGACGTGATCATGGTGGATGCCTATCAGGATATAACCATACCGTTTCAAATGTCTTCCGTGGAATTTTTTACGCTGGTAAAAGAACATCTGACACCGGATGGCGTCATGGTGGTAAATATGAATATGCGGGGTACAAAGGAAGGAAATATTAACCAGTATCTATCCGATACCATTGCTTCGGTCTTTGATCAGGTTTATACGGTGGATGTGGAAGGAAGCACCAACCGGGAATTATTTGCATTTTCGGATAACTCCCGGTTGGATGTATTCCGGGAGGATATCGCCGGGATTCGGGATAATGACCTTTATGCTTTGATGAGGCATATAGCCGGTCAGTTGGAATATTATGAAAAAGGGGATTACAGAATGACCGACGATAAGGCTCCGGTAGAACTGCTGGGAATGAAAGTAATAGATGAGATGATCCGGGAGGAGGTAAAGGATTATAAGGAGATTTTTGAAAAAGAGGGATTAAAGGGAGTTTTGGAGCAGTTAAATTAAATAATATGCGGTTGGGGGTTTTCTTTTTCAGTTTTTTCGGATATAATATTCATAAAATCCGGTATAGATTGCAATATGAAAGGAGATTCAGCCTGTCAATGTCAGATCACGGAAAGAAAATGATTGCTCCCATTATTATTACAGTACTGATTGTATTATATTACATAGGTATCATATCGTTGTTCATGGCGGTTAATGAGATCAGCATTACGGTGAAATTTTTATTATCTGTCATTCCGCTGGCAGCTGTCGGCGTTTTGATAAATGTTTTAATTAGTCGAATCGAAGAGATAAGGAGCGGTGAAGAAGATGATCTTAGTAAGTACTGATTACATCACGGGAAAAGAACTGGAAATGCTGGGACTGGTCAAAGGAAGTACCATACAGTCAAAGAATGTGGGACGGGATATCACCCAGAGTTTCAAAACACTGGTAGGCGGAGAACTGAAGGCATACAATGAGATGATGAATGATGCCAGGGCGCTGGCTACGAAGCGTATGGTGGAAGAAGCGGAAGGACTCGGCGCAGATGCCATTGTGAACATTCGTTACGCATCATCAGCCATCATGCAGGGGGCAGCAGAAGTTATCGCATATGGTACGGCAGTAAAATTTAAATAAGAAATTAAAAAAATAAAAACGGATGGAACGGTCTTTGGCTGGTTCCGTCCGTTTTTTTCGTCCGGACGTCTGAATTTATCCTGGGAATATGATTTTACAACAGTTTTCCATTTACTTTATCGTGATAGTATGTTAAAATTTTTCTATCTTTGGGAGTTTATGTGAATAAAATATAAGGCGGCAGAAAACAGAAAAAGGAGTTTATTATGAAAAGAAAAGCATTACAAAAACTGATTGCCCTGACAGTGGTATTCGTGCTTATGTTCTGTCTGGGAGCATGCGGAAGTAAAGATTCGGATCCGGCATCTGCAACAAAAGCCACTAGCGAAGATGAATCGGAGAGTGGGAATGAAAGTACCGGAACGGAAAAATTTGTTGTAGGCTTTGACGCGGCTTTTCCGCCGTATGGTTATCTGGATGAGAATGGAGAATATGTGGGATTCGACCTGGATCTGGCGGAAGAAGTATGTGAAAGAAATAACTGGGAATTTGTGAAGCAGCCTCTGGATTGGAATTCCAAGGATATGGAACTGGATTCCGGTACGGTTTCCTGTTTGTGGAACGGATTTACCATGAGTGAAGACAGGCTTGATAAATATACATGGTCTGAGCCTTATGTGGATAACAGCCAGGTGATCGTTGTACATAAAGATTCCGGTATTCAGAAATTGTCTGACCTTGCAGGAAAGACGGTGGTAGTCCAGGAAGCATCCTCGGCACTGGAAGCTTTACAGTCTGATGACTGTAAGGATTTGCTGGATTCTTTTGCAACCCTTGACCAGGTACCGGATTATAATCAGGCGTTTATGTATCTGGAATCCGGCGGTGCGGATGCCATTGCCATGGATATCGGCGTTGCTAATTTTCAGATTGCCAATAAAGGCGATGATTTTGTGATCTTGAAAGAAGCCGTTATCACGGAACAGTATGCCATCGGATTTAAGCTTGGCAATGAAGAATTGAGGGATAAAGTCCAGAATACATTAAATGAAATGGTAGAGGACGGAACTTTTGACAAAATTGCGGAGAAATGGGATTTATCGGAAGAAGTCTGCCTGGGTAAGGATAAATAGACGTTGATTTACGGGACTAAGAGGCTGTATTTCCAAGCCTCTTAGTTGTTTTATATTTACCGGAATTCCGACAGCCGGAAAAGAAAGGAACTGTACATATAATGGAAGCATGGGATATTTTTCTTCAGATGAAGGACGGAATGACAGAGACGGTTAAAATATTTTTTCTGACCCTGATCTTTACTCTTCCACTGGGACTGCTGGTAGCGTTCGGACGGATGTCGAAAAACTTTATTATAAGAAATCTGACAAAGTTTTATATAGCGATCATGAGAGGTACGCCGTTGATGCTGCAGCTTCTGGTGGTATATTTCGGACCGTATTATCTATTCCGGATACGGCTGACCACCGAATACCGCTTTTATGCGGTGATCATCGGGTTCGTATTGAATTATGCGGCATATTTTGCAGAGATTTACCGATCGGGGATCGAATCCATGCCGGCAGGCCAGTATGAGGCGGCAAAGGTACTGGGATACAACTGGGGGCAGACGTTTATAAAGATCATACTGCCCCAGGTGATCAAACGGATCCTGCCTTCGGTGACAAATGAGATCATAACGCTGGTGAAAGATACGTCGCTGGCATTTTCCATTGCCTATGTGGAGATGTTTTCCCTGGCGAAACAGATTGCCGCCAGGTCTTCAACGATGGTTCCGTTTATCATAGCGGGCGTGTTTTATTTTGTATTTAACCTGCTGGTGGCGTTTGTAATGGGCAGGATTGAGAAGAAAATGGATTACTATACCATATAGGAGGACAGAGGAATGAAGATATTAGAACTTAATAATGTAAGAAAAAGTTTTGACGACTTATGCGTTTTAAAGAATATTTCTATTTCCGTAAATGAGGGCGAAGTTATTTCCATCATTGGCCCTTCCGGTTCCGGCAAGTCCACCCTGCTCAGATGTGCTACCATGCTGGAGCGCATGGACGGAGGAGAACTGAGCTATATGGGAGAGGCGGCGGCATGGAATGATGCATCCGGCAATTCCGTATATGCCAAGCGGAAGGATTTAAAAAGGATCCGGGGATATTTCGGTCTGGTGTTTCAGAATTTTAATCTGTTTCCTCACTATACGGTATTAAAAAACCTGGCGGATGCGCCTGTCCGTGTGCAGAAGCGGGATAAGGAAGAGGTATATGCTGAATGCCGGGAATTGCTGAAACGAATGGGACTGGCAGACAGGGAGAACGCTTATCCCTGCCAGCTTTCCGGCGGACAGCAGCAAAGAGTATCCATCGCCAGGGCTCTGGCCATGAATCCGAAGGTATTGTTTTTTGACGAACCCACTTCTGCGCTGGATCCGGAGCTGACCGGAGAAATATTAAAGGTTATCAGGGAACTGGCAGCGGAACATATGACAATGGTGATCGTAACCCATGAAATTGGTTTTGCCAGAGATGTATCCAACCGGGTAATCTTTATGGAAAAAGGCCTGGTCGTGGAAGACGGCATGCCGGAAGAAGTGATCGGCAATCCTCAGAATGTGAGGACCAAAGAGTTTTTAAGCAATTTTTCGGCATAAATATATTTGATTTTCAGGAAGATAAAATATCAGAAGGAGAGAGCAATGAAGAAAAGAAAGATTTTTGCACTTTTACTGTGCATGCTGTGTGTGATGAATCTGACATCCTGTGGCAAAAAAAGTGAAAATACCATTGTGGTGGGAACCAATGCGGAATTTCCGCCCTTTGAGTATATAGATAACAATGGTGATATCGCTGGCTTTGATGTGGCGCTGATGAAAGCTGTCGGCGAAGAGATGGGGTACAAGGTTAAATTTAGCAATATGGAATTTAAGTCCCTGCTGGGAGCCATTTCCACCGGGGGCATCGATGCGGCCATAGCCGGCATGACGATTACGGAGGACAGACTGAAATCGGTAGACTTTTCAGACCCTTATTTCAGTGCCAACCAATGTATCATTCTCCAGAGCGGCAATGAAGAAATCAAAACGCTGGAGGACTTAAACGGGAAGAAGATTTCCGTTCAGGAGGGAACCACAGGTGATATCATGGCGACTCCCGATGAGGAGAACGAGATCATTACGGATAAAAGTACCGTAGTGAAACGATTTAAAAAGGGAACCGATGCCGTACTGGAACTGAAGAACGGCGGCGTGGATGCCGTGATCATTGATTCCAGTCCTGCACAGAAATTTGTGGCTGCAAACGGGGATACCCTGAAACTCATTGAAATCGATCCGGAGACCGCAGAACCGGAGGACTATGGAATCGCTGTGGCCAAAGGCAATGAGGAAATGGTCCTGATGTTAAACGAGGGTCTGGCGAAGATAAAAGAAAACGGCGTCTATGATGAACTGATCGAGCAGTATTTCGGTGATGCGGAGATCGTAACAAAGGAAACTTCCGACAACTGGTTTGTTCAGCAATATTATACCTTTAAATATGTATTTATTGAGACCGAAGGCTATCGTATGCTGCTGGACGGACTTCTGGTCACTTTGAAGATCTCGCTGTTATCCGTGTTATTCGGCGTGGCGCTGGGTATGCTTCTGGCATTGATGAAATTAACGGAGACACGGAAAAAACATAAGACGTTCTGGTCGGTTCTGGCAGGTATCTATATCGATATCGTAAGAGGAACTCCGGTGGTGGTTCAGCTGTTGATCATGTATATGGTGGTATTTAAAAGTCAGGCACCGATGGTAGCGGCAGTCGTGACTTTCGGTATGAACAGCGGAGCCTATGTGGCGGAAATCATCCGTGCCGGAATCCTGGCGGTGGATAACGGTCAGATGGAAGGCGGACGTTCTTTGGGACTGACATATGGCCAGACCATGCGTTATATCATTATCCCACAGGCCGTGAAAAATATTCTGCCGGCATTGTGCAATGAGTTTATTGCGCTGATCAAAGAGACATCCATAGTGGGATATGTGGCAATACAGGATTTGACCAAGGCATCGGATTTCCTGATCTCAAGGACATATGAAACCTTTATGCCTCTTATCGTGCTGGCGGTTATTTACTATATCATAGTGAAAGGTTTGTCCAAGTTGTTTTCAGCGTTTGAAAGGAGGCTGCGTAAGAGTGATATACGTTAATGATTTACATAAAAATTTTGGTGATAACGAGATATTAAAGGGTGTCAGTATTCATATCGAAAAAGGTGAATGTGTGGTCGTCATCGGACCCTCCGGTTCTGGTAAAAGTACATTTTTAAGATGCCTGAATAAAATGGAAGATTCTACTTCCGGCGAGATCACGATTGACGGAATGGATCTGAATGACAAGGCTACAAATATTGATTTAATGCGCCGGGATGTGGGTATGGTGTTTCAGCATTTTAATCTGTTCAACCATATGACCATTATGGATAATATGACGCTGGCGCCGGTAAAACATAAGATGATGTCAAAGGAGCAGGCAAAGGAACTGGCGCTGAAACTTTTAAAACAGGTGGGAATTGAAGATAAAGCGGACAGTTATCCCGCACAGCTTTCCGGCGGACAGAAACAGAGGGCAGCCATTGCCCGTTCGCTGGCGCTTTCTCCGAATGTGATGCTGTTTGATGAACCCACTTCCGCCCTGGACCCGGAAATGGTGGGTGAAGTTCTGGAGGTTATGAAAAAGCTTGCGGAAGAAGGCATGACCATGGTTGTGGTTACCCATGAAATGGGATTTGCCAGAGAAGTGGCTGACCGGGTAGTGTTTATGGACGGAGGCTGTATACTGGAAGAGGGCACTCCGGAAGAGGTATTTGATCATCCGGAAAATGAGAGAACAAAAGCATTTTTGGAGCGTGTTTCGAAGTAGAAGAAAGTATTTATATAAAATGTCCGCCATTTCCGTAATGTTCTTTGGTATGTACCCGGAAGGCTGAACACTTTCCGGGTGTTGTTTTTTTAGGCAGCTATTTGTGGTAGCGGCATTTTTTCAATCTTAGGTATAATAGTTTGTTCGGGAAGGTGGAACGCATAGTGAATGATGATAGGATTGCCGCAGATACAAGAATACTTTTTGAGTTTTTCGTACACTTCTATCTTACTAATAAGGACTCATAGCGATTTAGGCGTTAGCTTAGGTATTTCGATATAAGATTTTGCCTTATCCATAAATTATTGTGTACACATTTCACCTATATTCATTTCGCTGATTCGTATTTTTATGGATTCAAGTTTTTTAATATTGTAATTTAGTCCACCATAATTTTCTGCTTTGGTCAGGATGGATTGAATAATAAGGGATAGACGTGGATAAGGAAACACCGACCGACAGATTTCTCCGACTGTCGGTGCTGTTTAGATGATTATTCTTTGATCCAGATATGTATAGATTTGATAAACTCAAACTCTGCACTCGTTATACTATGGGACGGCATATTTAATTTATTTTTTAAGCGCTCTACTTGCCCTATCCATTTTGTACGTTCTGTTTTGCCGCCACTTATCTTTTCATCTTCAGGGCGTGTTAATTGAGTTTCAAATAACTCTGTCCAGTGACTACCCACAGTAACCACTTCTTTGCACTCTTTAAGAGTGATACAATCCCATATAGATATTGTATTAGTTCCGTCGCCAGAGGTAATACTGTCGTAGTTTCGTTCGTCAGCAACGCCTTTTGCTCTTTTGTAGATAGCCTTGGGAAGCGATTTAATTTCCCAGTTATCTCCGTATTTTTCCATGAGCGAAATCTTAATTGTTTTTTTTATCCAAGCTTCAATCTCACGAAGATATGTCATCGAATCAGCGTTATAGGTTTTAGCTTCGTTTTCCCAATATTCCTTTAGACCATCAGGATTAAAGTTGGGGCGTACTTTTGCAATTTCGCGCTGGAAAGCCCTCCAAAAACGAGTGTCTGCACCACCGCCAAAATATCCTCTAAGCTCCTTACGTTCTTGCTGTGTCAATCTATTGAGATATTCATTTAAGGGATCTAGGTAGAATGCTACTTGTTTTACCAGTTCTTCTGTTTTTTGTGTTTTGGGAAAGATTTCTTTACAATCAATGAGATGATTGACGATATCATTGATAATGCGAATAACTGCTTGTATACCACGGTTCATTGTTAACATACCATCATTACTGTCTCCCCGTGCCCACTCTTCTGTTACTTCGTTTTTCACATAACGCAAGCATCCCTCTAAGAAAGGGTAAAGCAAATCACAAGTGCCTGAGTTTTCACCAACGTCAAAAGTACCATCTTTAACTATGCTGTTCTTTTTTCCAAATTGCGTCATAAAGTTACATTTTTTAAGTGCAGTTTGTATAGCTTCCACCGTAATACATCTAATTAAGGATTTCTCATCTTCACCAATAACAACTCGTCCCATTAACGGCGAAGTTTCTTCCTCACCAAACATCTGGGCAATTTTTGAGCGCAATGCCTGCCGACGCTCATTATGATCATCAGAATCCCAAAGCATATCAGCATTCAATGTAACGCGAAGTGTTTTGGGAACAGCTTTTTGATTCTCATTAATATCCATAAATAGCTTAATTTGCTCCTGTCTATCTAAATCAACAAATGCAATAACAGGTATGCTATCAGTGCTTGCATAATCAGAATCCGAATAACCGTACAAGCGATGCTGTCCATCAATAATGTATGCAGAGCGGTACCTTTTTGGTAGATGTAATATGCCAAGTCGTGAATGTGCACCTTCAACCTTTGTGCTTGACATATCAAACTGCAATCCCTTGCCACCAGAATCAATACTAATAATCAGCGAATTAGGAAAATAGCCTCCATCGTTTATAAATTTTTGTACATCAGAAAGACGCTTCTTTTTTATCAGACGCTGATAGGTTGGCATCATGTTTTTGTTGGCTTCATTTCGGTGAAGTACATATCCTATTTTAAAAAGACGTTCCGGTTCAATCGAAAACGAATAGTATTTATGCCCACCCATTTCGCCTTGTATTGCTGGGATTTTATCATCCATGTTACGGATTTCTTGATTCGCAAACAGATTGCCCAAAAGTTGATAACGAGCACAAGTGCCTAAATGTTTAACTAATTCGTAGTAATAATTGATAACTGCATCACTGAAATGAATGATATCCCATTCGCGCATTTTTGTTTGATCTGCTGGAGAAATAATGAAATTATGTGTTGCCCAAATAAATTTCACTTTTGCCTTTGGAAAATGCGTTTGAGCCTCACGACGAAGTCCGCTCATTTGACCATGAAATGCCTCTAGTGTCTTTTTGAAAACGCCATCTCTTATAGTTTCTGCCGCTTTGCATTCTACAATAACTACAGTTTCATCATCTGCAGCAAAAACATCTATTTGCTGGGTGATATTCGGGTTTTGATAGTCATATGACATTTCAAAATAACGATCTTTATTTAGATAAGTAAAACCGAGCCTTGCAAACAAGCACCATACGCGATCCTCAAATACTTCGTCGAATTTTTTATTTTTACGTACACCGACAAATTTATTGTTTTTATAACTTTTAAATTCCTCCCAGCCTTCTTCAATCAGTTCTGGGAGTGCAGCACGCCGTTCTTTAGATTCAATGAATGTTTTACTCCTTAAGGTTCGAATCCTTGAAAGATCTCCAGCTGAAACA
Source organism: uncultured Lachnospiraceae bacterium (assembly GCA_910578175.1). GTDB lineage: Bacteria > Bacillota > Clostridia > Lachnospirales > Lachnospiraceae > Bovifimicola. The sequence continues at coordinate 64,741 of CAJTPF010000007.1, read as the reverse complement.
ATGGATTCCCATTTTGTTTTTGTCTTATTCATGATTACCCTCCGGTATGTTTGTGAAAATATATTCTGAGATTGCTACACGAGCTGCATTTTTACCTCCAATGAGGCTATTACGTTGTAATTCAATAATTCTATCGCCTTGTGTTAAAAATATTTCGCGAATTGTTTCGTGTGCTGCATTAGTCAAAATATAAAAGGCCCCCTTTGCCTTGATGTATTCGATAAATCGTTTTAAGCGTTGCTGGTCTTCTAACGAAAAAAGTTTTTGGTTATAAGCTATAAATCCGTTGTTGTTGTGCGAAACGGTATATGGCGGATCAAGAAAAACTAAATCATTTTCTTTTATACGATACTTGTTTACTTCAAAATCTCCTATAGAAATTCGTGTATTCTGTAATCGTAAGCTGGCTGCTCTAATCCGTTCAGGATTATAAAACCAGTTAGTCCGAAATCCATATGGGACATTGTATCTACCATCTCGATTGACACGATATAGTCCGTTATACGATGTTTGGTTTAAGTAGAGGAATCTTGCTGCATTTGCTATTGTGTTATCACCAGTGATCTCTGTCCGAATTCTGTAATAATCATCTTCAGTATTAGGCATTTGAATAAAGAAATCAATCAATTCTTCAGGGTTGTCTCTTACTTGTATAAAGGTATTAATTAGTTGTGAATTTGCATCGGAAAGGTAAGATTTTTTGGTGTGCTCCATTGAAAAATAAATCGCACCACCGCCCAAAAAAGGTTCATGATAATGTTCAATTTGCAAATCCCCCAAAACATTCGGTATGTGTGGAATCAACCATGTCTTTCCACCAGCCCATCGCACAAAAGGTTCAATGGTTGGCATCGTTATTACTCCATTTCCGTTTTGTCGATTGCAAAACATAAGCATCCACATCGAAAGGGATGTTATGCTCTTTGCAAAAATTTTTAATTAGTTTTAGTTTACAAAGTTTTGGTATGGATTTTCCGTTTTCACATCTATTTACAGTAGAAAAGGAAACTCCAATTTCATTAGCAAAGTCGCTCTGACTGAGCAGACTGTTTCTACGAATTGTTTTTATAGCATCACTAAACTTCAAAGGAGATATCCTCCTTTGCAATTGTATAGCTTTATTATAGCAAATACATTTTTAAAATGCAATATTTGTTGTAAAATGTAGAAGAACTTTATAAAATGTAAATACCGATAAAAAAGAGAAAATCAGCCACATCAAGCAGTATCTTGAATATGACTGATATTTTTAGTTATCATCCTGTTCGATTTTCATATTTCTCCACTATGGATATCTTGCATTATCAGCTGACTTTTTTGAGCATATAGATCAGGATACCCGGGCACATTACTCTTGACATTACTCTTTGGAACGGTTACAATAGATAATACTAACGCTAACACGCTTTAAAGTGGTAAAGTTTATATTCAGACAACAGAAGAATCAAATCCATATGATTCTGTTTTGGACAGGAGGTTTCCCATGCTGATCGATACCCATGTACATTTAACGGAAATGCTGGGATTTTATATGACTGAAGATATGGTTTCCGAAATGATGGATAGATATGATGTATCTTATATCATTTTGTCTAACGGTGATTCTGCAGAGTACGGTCATGATCTGAAACCGATTCCTTTGGACCGGCAGATTTCCCAGAAGGACTCTTTTCAGAGAAGTATACGTTTTGCAAGAATTCATTCCGGCAGGGTCGGTATCATGCCCTGGATCAAACCGGCAGGAGAAACTGCGGACCGGGAGTTTTGCAGAATGGTAGAGGAGAACCTTGATATTGTCAAAGGAATCAAACTGCACGCCTATCATTCGAAAACGGCGGCAGATTCACCCAAAATGATACCATATGCGGAACTGGCATCCAGATATCATCTGCCGGTGGCGGTTCATACCGGAGGCTGTGAAGAGGCTTCGCCAGAACATGTATATCAAATGGCGAAGCGATATCCGGAGGTGGATTTTATCATGGTTCATATGGGACTCGGAACGGATAACCGGGAAGCCATAGAACTTATGGCGCAGGCAGATAACCTGATCGCGGATACCACATGGGTACCATTGGAAACCACGGTAGAAGTTATCCGGCGGTACGGAAGCCGTAGGATTGTTTTCGGAAGCGACAGCCCCATTGACGGAGTGGACACATACCGGTTTAACCGGTCTGGGGAACCGTCCCTGTACCGCAGGTATTTCAATGAACTGGAACAAATGATCGGAGAAGAAGCATATAAGGATCTGATGTTTAGAAATGCGGTTCGGATTTTTAACATTACAGATCTTAATATAGAATAAACAGGTTTAATATACCGGAAAGAAAGGACAGTTTAAGCATTATGGAAGAAAGTAAGAGTATCATGAATTTTCGTCCGGAAATAAAGGTTCTGGATGCAACGATCAGAGACGGAGGACTGGTTAATAATTTTGAATTTTCAGATGAGTTTATCCGGGATTTATATAAGGCAAATGTAAAAGCCGGTGTTGATTATATGGAGTTTGGCTATAAAGCATCCAAGGAAATCTTTGACGTCAATAAATTTGGAAAATGGAAGTTCTGTGATGAAGAATCCATTCGGGACATCGTCGGTGATAATATCAGTGATATGAAGATTTCCGTAATGGCGGATGTAGGACGATGTGATTACAAGAAAGATATTATTGACAGGGATGACAGTGTGATCGATATGATACGTGTGGCTACCTATATAAATACCATGCCTGCAGCAATCGATATGATTGAAGATGCCAAGAGCAAGGGGTATGAAACCACTTGTAATATCATGGCGATCTCCAATGCAAAAGAATCTGATATGGATGTTGCATTAGAGATGTTAGGCAAGAGCGATGTAGACGGAATCTACATTGTGGACAGTTACGGTTCCATTTATCCGGAACAGATGAGAAGTCTGGCGGACAAGTACCTGAATATCGGGGAGAAGTACAATAAGCAGATTGGTATCCATGCTCACAATAATCAGCAGCTTGCGTTTGCCAACACGATTGATGCGGTTGGACGTGGTGTGAATCTATTGGATGCTACCATGAGCTGTATGGGCCGGGGAGCCGGAAACTGTGCCATGGAATTATTGCTGGGATTTCTGAAAAATCCAAAGTATAATTTATTCCCTGTGCTTCAGTTTATTGAGAAACATATCAACCCACTGAAAGAAAGCGGTACGGTCTGGGGATATGATATTCCGTATCTGCTGACCGGAAGATTAAATCAGCATCCGTCGGCCGCCATAGATTTTACCAGAGACAGAAGAAGCGATTATGCGGAATTTTATCAGTGGCTGTTGGAAAGAGAATAAAATTTTTAGAAAAGGTTTACTGTTCAGGAACGGTAGACCTTTTTTATTGCCAAATGTGAGATGACGGAGAATATGTGACAGAAATATCACTTTTTATATATGTTGGGGATATATTATATTTATGTTAAAATATCATAATTTCTATAAAATTACACAATATACGATACAAAATAAATATGAAAGGTGTATATTGGTAATTAACATGGATACGACAATTGTGAAAAAAGAAACGGGGAAACGGTTGAAAAAGCTTAGGGAAAGACTGGGACATACGCAGGAGCAATTTGCAGAATTACTGGATATTTCAGTTACGCTGTATAAAAAAATGGAAAGCGGGAGTTATAATATATCCGTTAAAAACCTGCGCCGTTTGAAAGAACTTACGGGAATTTCCATTGATTACATCATGTTTGGCGAACAGGAAGAGTTTGAGGAAATCTGGATGTCGCTGGAGAACTCCGATAATCTGACGAAAATGAAGATGCTGCTGAGACTGGTGGCTTACTTTGGGGTGGATAGCAGGGAATGTTTTTCGGAACGAAAGAAAGAGGAGGAGTATATTGCGTTTCTGGAGGAGTGGATGAAAAGGGGGGGTGAAAATATAAATAAACAGAAATAGTTAAATAATGTGATTATTTCAAAAGAAACAATCAAAGAAACTTTTAGAAATTGCACGGTTATGAAATATTTGGTTAAAGTATAAAAAATTACTAAAATGTTGTTGATTTTTTTGTTGTTTTTGTATATAATAAGTGATAAGAAATTGGTTTTTCGAAACTGGTTTCTTATTAGATACCGAATGGGCTTGCATGTTTGTACGTGCAAGCCTTTAGATTTTAGGAGGAGATATATGTTAAGAGGTATGATTTTTATTGATCATATGAATTTTGATATTGCTTTGCAAAAATATTATAGAAGTTTGGGAAAAACAACGCCTAAGCTTGATTATAATAAGCTATTTAAAAACATATGTGATCAAATACCAAATGTTGATTTTTTAAAAGGTTTTATTTTTGTTCCAAAACCAGATGAATTTTTGATGAAAGATAAAAAACTTGAAAATTATTATAATTGGGTTATAGGAATGAAAAATGCACCTTATACAGATGTTATTGAAGGAAGATATGTTGCAAGGCAGGTTGACGAAAATATCCCTATGCAAATTGATGAAAAAAATACATATTATAAAGTAGAAAAGGGTACAGACATAAACTTAGCTGTTCATGCTATTAATAAGGCCTTTTATAATTCGTATGATATTGCATTTTTTTTAAGTGCTGATACTGACTATATTAAGGTATATGAGGTTTTAAAAAGTATTGGAAAAATAGCAGTTGTTGTTGGGGTACAAGGGCAGAATATAAATAGTATAAGACCTATGGTAGACAATACTATTATTTTAAAAGAAAGTTTTTTTGAAAAATGTAGAAGATAATTAATATTAAGAAACTTAAGTTGAAGTAAAGAGCGGAAGCTATAATAATTCCATTAAAAACCTGCGTCGGCTGAAAGAAATTACGGGAGTGTCAGTGGATTATCTGATGTTTGGCGAACAGAAGGAGTTTGGAGAGATTTGGATGTCTCTGCTGAGTTCGGATCATTTGACGAAAATGGAAATGCTGCTTAGGTTGGTGACTTATTTTGGTATGGACAGCAGAGAATATTTTTACAATAAGTTATTTGATATATTAGAGCAGAGGAATATAAAAAAAACTGAATTTAATGTTAAAATCTAGTACATCAGATAGCTGTTTGGAATGGTTTAATGTGAGAGATTATAAGCAGAGTCCTAATATGGTCGGTGATTCTAAGATAACGCCGTTTGATAAAGTAAAAAAAGAAATGCAACAAACAGATACTTGTTTATCAGAGCAAGATATATATAAGGAATTGTTAAAATATTTTATTGGAAAATAAGATTTATAATTAGTTAGAAGGCATTGACGGAAAAATTCGTTTGTGCCTTTTGTATTGTTGTACATATGGAAGGGAGGGAAATGATGATAATAATTCATCAAGGGTTAGTTGTGTATATTGGCAACCGGACGCAGTGTTTCACAAAGGGGACCGGCAGACAGCTCCACTACAGGCAGGCTGAAGTTCTAAGTGTTCTGCGGCAGGTATTTTCAGGCGGACATTGCTGGTGGATATTCGGCGTCCGTGCCTTATTATCCGCCTTTTCAAAGTTATTCGTGAAAACGAGTAACTTTTGACCTCGTGTCAGCAAACAGCTGGAATCGGGGCAGAACACCAGAGCTGGGGATGATACGGTGAGAGCCAGGGCCGGCAATGATAGCTATGCGTTCGGAAGAGGATACAGAACGGACCGGATTTCGGACAACCTTGGTTACAACCGGATATCCTTTGGACAGGACATCACCATGGAGGAACTGGAATTGCTGCAAAGCGGCAGTAATCTGGAACTTTCAGTTGCAGGAACAGAGGACCGCCTGATACTTTCCAATTATTTAGGCAATTCCTCCTGGCAGAATTTTGAGTATACCTTTGCTGACGGAACCGTGTTGGACAAAGAGGATGTGTCTGCCATAATTGATGCATCATATGTGTATGAAACAACCCTAAGCAGGCACAGTCAGCGGTGGAATTAATGACATCCATGAATACGGATAATGGAATCGCTGCATCGGAACAGGTGGAGACGAACCGGACGGATATATCCGGACAGGAGCAGCTTTGGGTGACGGAATAGTTACGTAAAAAGGGAAAGGAAACAGGGAATGCTGATATAGGAGAGTTGAAAATAAATCAGTGGGTTGAAGTTAAATTGGATTCTTATCCTTATTCTGATTACGGTACATTGGAAGGAACCATGAGATGTTTTCTCAACGCTTGTATTTTTTCATCCAGACTCCGCTGAAATAGCAGATTATCGAAATTATCATGGCGATCGTCCAGCCCACCGGCCAGGAACTCCATATACCCGCAGAGCCGAACCGGTAATACAGGATGTATGACAAAGCCACACGGATGATCAGATCCGAAAAGGTAGACAGCATAAACCAGAACATTGCGCCGGCGCCGCGAAGCACGCCGTCTGCCATAAGCTTAACGGATATGACCAGATAAAACGGCGATACGATTTTTAAGAAGGTGAAACCGGTCTGAATGGCGGTTTCACTTTCGTTGTTCATAAAGAGTTTTAAAATCAGGGAACCTCCGAAGAAGAAGAGCAGCGTACATGGAATTACGATGCACAGAAGCATGGAGAAGCCGGAGCGGAATCCTTCCCGGACACGCTTTTGTTTTCCGGCGCCGATATTCTGTGCGGTAAAACTGGATAAGGCATTCCCCAGAGTGGTGAAGGAAGTGATACAGAATGTATTCAGTTTTACCGCGGCGGAATAGCCTGCCACTGCGGAGGAACCGCATTTGTTTACCAGGTTCTGGATAAAGAGATTTCCTACGGATACAAAGCTCTGCTGCAGAATACTGGGAACGGCCACCAGACTGATCTGTTTCAGCATTGGCAGGGAAAAAACAGGGGCTTTTTCTACAGTACCAAATTTTTTGAGATGTTTCATTAAGGCTATAAAAGCCAGCATACAGGAAATTCCCTGGGCAAGAAAGGTGGCCCAGGCTACGCCTGCGATATTCATATGAAAGGTTATCACGAAAAGCAGGTCCAGCAGAATATTTCCCACAGAGGAGAATATCAGAAAATACAGAGGGGTTTTTGAATCTCCCAAAGCTGTAAAAATTCCGGTACAGATATTGTACATGAATAAAAAGAACAGCCCGGCAATATATATATTGAGATAAAGAACGGAATCTTTCATTATATTGGACGGAGTATCCAGCAGGAGCAGCATCTTGTTACAAAAGACAAATCCAAACACCGTCAGAAGGAGACAGAGGACGGAAGAGGACAGAAAGGTAGTCGTAACGGCTGTTTTCATATCCCTGTATTTTTTTGCCCCGAACAATTGGGAGACGATAACCGAGCAGCCCACGTTACTGCCGATGGCGATGGCCATAAATATCATGGTGATGGGATAGGAAGCCCCTACGGCGGCCAAAGCGTTTTCGTTTATGAACTTACCGGCGATCACGCTGTCGGCTATGTTGTAAAGCTGCTGGAACATTACGCTGACCAGCATGGGAACGGTAAATGCAAGTAATACTTTTTTCGGATTTCCTACGGTTAAATCAGTTGTCATATGTAAGCCTCCTTTTTATCAGACCAATCTTACTCCTATTTTTTTTCAAATTCAAGTTAATTCAGGAGAAAAACGTGATTTTGGCATCTTTTAAAAATGCCTCCGGTGTTCCAATAAATTCTTATGGCAATATGCATAAAAATATGATAAAATTGAAATGTAATTTGTGCGAAATTTTAATAACAGCATTCAAGAATGATGAAATGTTTTGGGAAAGAAAGCAACAGGGAAGGAGAAAGAAAATGCTGAAACAAAGCGAAATAGAAACCATTGATGCAGTACTGGATGCCCATGAATACCAGGCTTCCCAGGTAATTGCCATCATGCAGGAGGTACAGAAGATATATCATTATCTTCCGGAAGAGGTCCTTTGTCATATAGCGAAAGAATTAAAGATCAGTGAAGCCAAGATCTATGGCGTGGCCACGTTTTATGAGAATTTTTCACTGGAACCAAAGGGAAAGTATATGATCAAGGTTTGTGACGGAACGGCATGCCATGTCAGAAAATCCATACCGATTCTGGAAGAATTCAGAAATACGCTGGGTGTTACGGAAGCAAAACCCACCACGCCGGATATGTTGTTTACCGTAGAAACGGTATCCTGCCTCGGTGCCTGCGGACTGGCTCCGGTCTGTACGGTCAATGATGTGGTACATCCGGCAATGACGCCGGAAAAAGCGAGAGAACTGATAGAGGAACTCAAGAAGGAGGTATCATCGGATGAGGATTAACACCCGGGAAGAATTAAGCCAAAGGAGAAAAGAATATAAACAATCGCTGGACAGTCAGAAAAAACAGATACTGATATGTGCGGGAACCGGCTGTGTGGCAGGAGGTTCATTAAAGATTTATGACAGAATGAAAGAACTGATGGAGGAAAAGGGACTGAAATGTTCGGTGGTTCTGGAAAAAGAGCCCCATGACGAAAGCGTCGGCATCAAAAAGAGCGGCTGTCACGGTTTCTGTGAAATGGGACCCCTGTTGAAGATCGACCCTGTGGGCTGGCTCTATACCAAGGTGAAGATTGAGGATTGCGAGGAGATCATAGAGAAATCCATTATAGCCAACGAAGTGGTAGAACGGATGGTGTATAAGGATCAAGACGGCAATCCCTATGTAAAGCAGCAGGAGATTCCGTTTTACAAGCAGCAGACCAGAATCGCACTGGAACACTGCGGCCAGATCAATGCGGAATCCATCAAAGAATACATAGCCCTTGGGGGATATGAGGCGGTTGCCAAAGCGTTATTTGAGATGACGCCGGAGGAGATCGTAGACGAGATTTCCGAAAGTTCCCTCCGGGGAAGAGGCGGCGGCGGATTCCCTACCGGAAGGAAATGGGGACAGGTACTGCGTCAGGCGGAACCTGAAAAATATGTGGTCTGCAACGGTGACGAAGGTGACCCGGGAGCATTTATGGACCGTTCCATGATGGAAGGAGAACCTCACAGGGTAATAGAAGGAATGCTGATCGCGGGTATTGCCACTCAGGCGCATACGGGATATATCTATGTAAGAGCGGAATATCCTTTGGCGGTGGAACGGTTATCCAAAGCCATTGGTAAAGCAAAAGAAAAAGGACTGCTGGGAAAAAATATTTTAAATTCCGGTTTTGATTTTGAACTGCATATCAGTCAGGGAGCGGGAGCATTTGTCTGCGGAGAAGGCAGTGCACTGACTGCATCCATTGAGGGTAACAGGGGCATGCCCAGGGTAAAACCTCCGAGAACCGTGGAACACGGTCTGTTTGATAAACCGACGGTACTGAATAACGTGGAAACTTTCTGCAATGTTCCGCCTATCATTCTCAATGGGGCGGACTGGTATAAGCAGTACGGACCGGAAAATAATCACGGAACCAAAGCATTTGCCCTTACCGGAAATGTAAATAATACGGGACTGATTGAGGTACCAATGGGTACCACGCTGCGTCAGGTTATCTTTGATATCGGCGGCGGTGTAAAAGGAGGAGCGTTTAAAGCGGTCCAGATAGGCGGTCCTTCCGGAGGCTGTCTCTGTATCAGTGCTACTGAGGATCATCTGGATATGAAGTTAGACTTTGATTCGCTGAAAAAGGTAGGCGCCATGATCGGTTCCGGCGGACTGGTAGTTATGAATGACAAGAGTTGTATGGTGGAGGTTGCCAGATTCTTTATGAACTTTACCCAGAAAGAATCCTGCGGCAAATGCGTTCCGTGCCGGGAAGGCACCAAGCGTATGCTGGAACTTTTGACGGACATCACCGAAGGAAGAGGCACCATGGAGCATATAGAGATGCTGGAGGAATTGTCGGATACCATTTCCGCAACGGCTCTCTGCGGCCTGGGAAAGACTGCGGCATCTCCGGTGGTCAGCACGCTGAAATATTTCAGGGATGAATATATTGCTCATGTGGTGGATAAAAAATGTCCGGCAGGACAGTGCAAAGCGTTGGTTTCTCTTAAAATAGATGCGGACAAGTGTAAGGGATGTACCCTGTGTGCAAGAAACTGTCCGGTGGGTGCGATAACGGGAACGGTAAAAGAGCCTCATTTCATTGATACGTCGAAATGTATCAAGTGCGGCGTCTGTCAGAGCAATTGTAAGTTTGATGCTATCGCATACGAATAGAAGAGGAGGAACATAACGTATGTCAAAATATATGATCATAGACGGAATACGTGCAGAATTTGAAAATGAAAAAAATATTCTGCAGGTCATTCAGAAAATAGGAATTCATGTACCTACATTCTGTTATTATTCAGATCTATCCATTTACGGAGCATGCAGAATGTGCGTGGTGGAAGACGAGCGGGGAGGGATACTCGCCTCCTGTTCCACACCGCCGAAAGATAAAATGGTGATCAGGACCAATACACCGAAACTTCACCAGCACCGAAAGATGATACTGGAACTTCTGCTGGCGGCACACTGCCGGGACTGTACCGTTTGCGAGAAAAACGGAAAATGCCGTCTGCAGTTATTGGCAGGAAGATTCGGACTGACGGAAATCCGTTTTCCGAATACAAAGACGGAAATCCCGATCGACGACTCGTCCCTGTCCGTTGTCCGGGATCCTTCCAAGTGTATTCTCTGCGGAGACTGCGTCAGAATGTGCAATGAAGTACAGAAAGTCGGAGCTATTGATTTTGCCCACAGAGGAGCCGACATGGTGGTAAGCCCAGCCTTTGACCGGAAGCTGGCGGATACGGACTGTGTAAACTGCGGACAGTGTGCGGCAGTCTGTCCGACCGGAGCCATAACCGTTAAGAGTAATAAAAAAGAAGTCTGGAAAGCCATCTACGACCCGAAGAAGCGTGTTGTGGTGCAGGTTGCTCCGGCGGTGCGAGTTGCATTGGGGGAGGAATTCGGCCTGGAGCCGGGCGCCAATTCCATTGGAAAAATATTTACCGCAATCCGTATGCTGGGAGTGGACAACGTGTACGATACCTGCGTGGGTGCAGATCTGACCATTATGGAGGAAACCGCAGAGCTGGAAGAAAAACTGAGCAGGGGAGAAAGCAAATATCCGTTGTTTACTTCCTGCTGTCCGGCATGGATCCGGTTTGCAGAGACAAAACATCCGGAACTGCTGCCGTATATCTCTACCTCCAAGTCTCCAATGCAGATGTTTGGAGCCGTGTTAAAGGAATATTATAAGCCGGCGGATAAAGAGGCGGATATGGAAACCTATTCGGTAGCCATCATGCCTTGTACGGCAAAGAAATATGAGGCGGCAAGAGAGGAATTCGTACGCAACGGGATAAAAGATGTGGATGCGGTGATCACCACCAAAGAAGTAGCCCATATGATCAAGGAACTGGGAATCCAGTTTAATGAAATCGAGCCAAGCGCACCGGATATGCCATTCTCCATTTCATCGGGAGCAGGCGCCATCTTTGGAGTTACCGGAGGCGTAACGGAAGCGGCGCTGCGGAAACTGTCGGTGAAAAAGACCAATGCTGAATTAAAGGAGATTGAGTATTCCGGGATCCGGGGATTAAACGGCATCAAAGCAGCAGAAATCCCTATGGGTGACGGTGTGGCCAGAATCGCCGTAGTCAGCGGCCTCGGAAATGTGGAACAACTGCTGGAGAAGATAGAAAGCGGAGAAGAACATTTTGATTTTGTGGAAGTCATGGCATGCCCGAACGGATGTATCGCCGGCGCAGGCCAGCCGTTCAGCCACAAAGCGGACAAAGCGAACCGTGCAAAGGGTATGTATAATGTGGATAAGGAAGCAAGCATTAAACGCTGCGAAGAGAATCCGGTGGTGGCTAACCTGTATCAGGGTATGCTGAAAGACCGGAGCCATGAATTGCTGCATGTAGACTATACCCATGACAGCAAATAGATGAATGATTAAGCTACAGAGCATAAAATCTGCCGGAAATAATAGGAGGTTTCCGGCAGATTTTATGATGAAAAGTAAACAGAGTTTCAACCGTGAAAGGAAAATCCTATATGAAGAATAAAAAAACAGTGAGTCCGGGATGGATGGTTTTTATAAATGTTTTGTTTGCAGTTTTGTTTACTGTTTTTTTTGAATCCGTGCTGGAAACGGCTTCCGGCGGAAAGAAGTGGTTTTTTATCTCCCTGCCGCTGGGGATGGGCTTATTTGTGCTCCGGCAGAGGACCGCAGGCAAAAGCAGGGGCAGCCGGATGGAAGCGATCCGGGAGAGGATACGTACCGAAGGTAAGACGGAGGAAGTTACCCGGGAACTGGAAGATTATCTGATATACCGGTATAACAGTAAACATTCCATCGGCAGAGCGGACAGGAGTATATTGGAAAGCGACAGGATGGAAGTATTTGCCGAGGACTGGGAAGGCCTTGAGCTGCTGGCAGAAGTGTATGCGGAAACAGGGGAAATGGACAGGGCAGTTCATATAGTGGAGCAAATACATAATTGTACAGAATTTCATATAAGTCTGGAAACGTTCCCGGTAAAATATAAGAAAACTTTATTTTATCTTACCGCGCTGGAAATTTTTATGGAAGCGGGAGACATGAAAAAAACGGAAGAATACCTCTTTGAGGCCAGACCTTATCTGGAAACGTTTAAGAACAGGAAGGATAATATGGGCGCTTTCATCTGTCTGACCCATGTAAAATATCAATATCTGAAGGGGAATTATTCCCAGGCGCTACAGTGGCTGAATCACTATGTATTTCCGGAGAATATGGAAATGCAGCTTATGAGACGGGAACTGGCCGCCTGGCTTTACTTTGCATTGGGAGACGAGGAACAGTCCCGGTACTGGCTGAAACAGGCGGAGGAGGTCTGCGACAGTCAGTGGCGGAAGGATAAACTCTATGCAGACTATAAGGAAATGCCGGACCGCAGGACTATTCCATTATAAATTTCTGAATGACATGTAAGATTCCGTCCTCGTCATTGGAGCGGGTAATATAGTCTGCGGCGGTTTTTACGACTTCCTGGGCGTTTTCCATGGCAACTCCCAGTCCGGCGATTTCTATCATGGAAATATCGTTAAATCCATCCCCGCAGCATATCATTTCCTCGCTGGTCAGCCCGATGGTATTTAACAGAGTAAGCAGGGACTGGGCTTTGTCCACATTCTGCGGCATGATTTCCAGAAAATAGGGTTCCGAAAAATATATGCTTAGAAGAGATTTGAATTTTTTCTTTAGTCGTTCTTCCACTTTCCTTAAAACCGTATGTTCACCGGTCATCAGGCATTTGTTTGTGGGAAAATTCATATATTCCGGGAAATTCTCCACATATTTAATATCCAGTTTATTGATCCTGGATTCTATCATCATATAGTCGTCAATGGGCGTACCGGCAACCACATTGTCGTTCTCATAGGAAATAATACCTGCGCCCCCTTCCAACGCATATTTATATAGATCAGGAATCACGCTGAGCGGCAGCGTTTTCTGAAATACAACTTCTTTGGAACGCCAGTCGGTGATTTTTGCACCGTTATAGGAAAGAACATAGCTTCCGTATTGATCCAGGCATAAATCGTCTGCCAGACCGGCCATACCGGGCGTGGGTCTTCCGGAAGCCAGAACCACCTTAAATCCCTGTTTCTGGATATCCAGAAGAGCCTCTTTGGTTGGCTGGGTAATGATCTTTTGTGAGTTAGTAAGAGTACCGTCTATATCTAAAGCGATTAATTTATATGACATTGTTTTATTCCTTCTTTATTTTTTGAAAAATTTAATATGGATTGTACAGGATAAATGATCGTCTGTCAATGTTTCATCCAAAGAAATACGTTGGCAGGAATCCCCACTTCAAATATTTCACAGCCGGTAATATGACGCTAAAGTCTATCAATACCGGACAGAATATGATACTTCCCATAATTAATATTGGCATTACTGCCGAAAATATTCGGACATTGGGCAGCAGTTTATAAAGCAGATAGCAGTACACCGTACATATTACCGTATAAACCGTAAGATGAAACATTGTCTCCGGAAGGTTTTCTGTTCCGTTACAGATGGTTATGGTAATCATTGCGCTCAGCGCAGTGAGAAAAGCGCCGGAGAATATATCCGCCAGTTTACAGAGCGTTCGCGTTTTGGAAGGCAATGAATAGAAGATTCCTTTCCTGCTGTCCCGGTATAAATGAACGGTTCCTGCAAAAGCGCCCAGCATGATAAATAGGGCGGCTATTCCGGAAGCGGAACCCAGAATATAATCCGGCAGCATAACGGAGGTATCTTTGACGGTTCCTGTGGGAGTTTTATATTCAAAGGAAAAAGTTTCATCGCTGTTTAGGTATTCGGTATAAACCGGCTGAAGTCTTTCACGGAGAGAGGAAAATTCCCTGGGAGAAAATGAAAGATAGGTTCTGCTGCCGATAAAATCCATGAATTCTTCGAACGCATACAGCGTAAATATTTCGGAGTATACATATTCTGCTGCAATGGAACCGGCAGCGGTTCCCGGTGAAACATACAGTTCTACGGTTTCGGCTGTATTGCCTTCTGAAAGACGTCGGGAAAAATCTTCGGAAAAAACGAAACCGCACTCATATTTTCTGGTTCGGATGGAATCCAGCATTTCATCTTTTGAGCTGAATTCCCGGAATGTGATTCCTTCCGGGTTTTTGCTGAGCCGTTGAATGATATGTTCTGCAGAGGAACCGGTATCTTCGTTGTATAATCCCGCACGGATGGTGATGGAGGCATCTTTTAACAGATATTTTAATCCTAAGGAGAAAACCGGCAACAGGCACAGAATGAGAATAAAAGATACCTTATTCAGCAGGCGTTTGATGAAGAGGCGGAGGCAGATACAAAACCGGTTATAAGTATTTTTATTCATTTGAGTTTCGCTCCTTTCCGAACATAAAGATTTAGCGTTGTAAAAAGGTATAAGCATATTCCGGAACAAAGTGCCGGGAGCAGATGGGAGGGTGAAATCCGATTCTGTATCATATCTGTCATTAGCCGCAGCATATGGGTGGAAGGCAGATAGTTTGATAGTTCTTTTAAAACATCCGGCAGAAACAGCTCCGGTACAAAACAACCGGATATAAAACACATTACCGCAGACGAAATAAATAATAATAAGATTCCTCCGGTTCTTCCGGTAGTGAGGGAAATGATAAATACAATGACGCCGGCAGCGCAGAGACAGACAGCGACGGTATTTAATATTGCAGCGGGCAGACCTGTCGTTACGGAAAGAATATTTAAGGCGCTTAAAAGAACGATCACCAGAACAGAACCGGATAATAAAATAAAAAGTGCCAGGGAAACGGACAGGATTTTGCCAAATGCTATGTGCCGGCTTCCGATACCTGCCTGATAAAGTTTCAGATTCATGATCCGGCTGTTAGACTGCAGGGTATGTATAAAGGTGGTTCCAAGCATCAACAGCAGCAATACCACGCCGGCACAGATATAATATTCCCTCACCGGAACGGCCCCTGTAGCTGAAACCGTATGGGTCTGGAATGTGGAAGAGCGGTCCAGGGCTTTGGTCAGGTAAATACTGTTTAAAGCCAGATTGGCTTCTTTTTCATACTCTAAAACGTCCTGTTCTTTGTAAAAGTCGTACAGGGTATAAACTCCTGCCTGGGCAGAATCCAAAATATTTTCTACCGCTTTGGTAAGTTCCACAAGTATTATGGAGTATATTGAAAGCTTCTTTGGTAGACTGATCTGTATGGAATAATTTTTACCGGACATCAGACTGTTCATAAAACCTGAAGGAATGGTGATGGAGGCCAAGATCTGATCATGTTCCAGCAGTTCGGTGCTTTCTTTTTCAGAAGTCTGAATAAAATTACAGACGGAGGAAATACTGTCGGAACCGGTGAGCATCCCGACGATCATTTTGGTCATCCTGTTTTCGTCTTCCAGCGAATAAGCGATGCTGATATCCATATCATTTTTATTGATATAGATCATTTTTCCTGCACAAAAAGCAATTGCACCTGCCACAAGGGATAGTGCAATTGCTCCGGCTAAAATATGGGGTAATGATTTAAGGATTCGTTTACATTCAAGTTTATAAAAAAGAATTAATTGTTTCATTTCTGTTTATTCTTTCTGATTATTTATTTACCAAAACCGTAATCGGACAATGAATTTTCAAAAGAGTCAATGCTGTGGGAAATATTTTCCATGATAGAGGATAAATCATCCACCGGCATTTCAAAAATTCTGTATTCTGTTCCGGACGGTCTGGTTATCTCTTCCTCTAATTTTGAAATGTTGATTTCGCCTGAAGCGGAAAACAGGGTTTCATTTTCGGATATGATATCGAGACGGTCCAGTGAAAAAGAATATTCCCCGGCTTTTTCAGCCTTATTTAAAGTTCCGTTCAATTTTAATATAACAGGACCTTCGGATATTTTAATAATACCTTCATATCTTCCGGTTGCGGTATTATAGGTCCTGTTATGGTTCAGCACAAAAGATTCATCATTGAATGAAATGATCATAGACCGGTTGTGCTTAATTATTTCGGAATCCTGACTGCAGGAGTTTACCAGTTCCAGACCCAGGGTATCATCCCCGTCTGAACATTCCAGCCGGAAATGCATGGAATCCGCAGGATTTGCGGTGGAACCGCTGGTGATATACAGATTGATATCCAAAGTTTCACCGTCTGTTTCGATGGAATTTTCAGAGGTCAGGCTGACAAGCTGTCCCTTTGTATTTTTATATATGGTAAAGCTGACATCCTGATTGAAATATTCTGCAAAAGAATCTCCTGCTGAGGTTAAACCGATGCGGAGCCGGGAAAATATCTGTTCCATAAAATCATCAAATGACTGCTCTTCTATCTGTCTGACAATGAAGAAAGGATAATAAGTCTGGAAATAGCCTTTTAAAAAGTCCTGACAGTCTTTGTCATCCAAAGCCAGTGTCAGCAGATCGCTGATAAACAATTCAATGCCTTCTTCCGAAACGGTTACTTTTGTTCCCTTGTTTCCGCTGGCATCTGCATCGGCTTCTTCATATGTGATACCGGATTTGATCTTTTCAAAATCTGTTGGGTAAACGGAAGCCATTTTGTTCAGCACCACTGATAACAGACCGGAATCATTGCCGGTATCTGTCTGTTCAAACAGAGTAGCAATATCAAAGGTATCCAGTATATTAAAGTAAGGTTCCAGATATTCCATGGCGTTGTCATCTTCCAAATCCTTCCTGGCTTCAGTGAATAAAGGAGATTTTTTGATCTGTTTTCCGATATCCGACGAGCCGATGGTAAACACACCAGAGGACAGGGTCGGAATTTTCAGACAGATATCGTGTTCGTCTGCATACAGAGCTGCAGAAAGAACTGCGGCTTTTCTGTAGGATAATGAAACATCGGCGGAAGCCTTTTTTTTATCCATATCTTTCAAAAGCTGATAACGGACTCCTATTCCCGAGGCTTCGGGTATGTCCGCCATGGAAGATACCGTAACGGAGGCCTCCAGTTTTGCAGAGCCGGCGGTGAGTAATTCGGATATTTCTTTTAATCCCATGGCTTCATTGACAGGGCTGGAAAAATCAAACAATGCTTCCAGGGATTCCGTATTGACCGAGGCGGTATTAGAATTTTTACCGTGGCTCAGGACATACCAGACTCCGGCAAAGGTTACCGCCAATAAAAAAATGATCGCTGCTGCCGGTACAAATCCGGAATGTTTTTTTCTAATCTTAGTATTTTTATATTGATGTTCCACAGGGGTATCAGGGAAATCCGGCGCCGGTGATTGCGTTGGAGACACGTTTTCGGCAGAACTCTTCCGGGATTCCCGTTCAGGTACGTTCTGAAAAAATAAATCGCTGATTTCGTTATCATTTTGAGACATGGAATCAATCCTTTCTTTTTAATGAATGGTTATTTTTGAAGTCTTGGTCAATGAAGAATCTTTCAATAAAAATAATCTATCGCATATGGATAGTTCCGGTTCGTCATGGGAGACCAAAAGCACGGAGCCGCCGTTATGGGTGAAATCCCTGATATAATCCCGGATCTGTTTTTTACATTCCAGATCCAGTGCGGCGCTGGGTTCATCCATGATCAGCAGGGAAGGGTTATCCGCCAGGGCGATTCCGATACTGAGACGTTTCTTCATGCCGCCGGAGAGGCGGGAAACCCGTTTGTTCAAAAAATCATTGATACCCAGCAGTTTCAGGATACCGTGGTCAAGTTCTTCTTCCAGATTCAAAGAAGCTCCGGTATACCATAATCTCAGGTTATCCAGGGCAGACAACTCTTCCATCAGCGGATTTTCCTGGGGAACATAACTGATATATCCCCGG
The DNA here is from genome assembly GCA_910578175.1 of uncultured Lachnospiraceae bacterium. Classification (GTDB taxonomy): domain Bacteria; phylum Bacillota; class Clostridia; order Lachnospirales; family Lachnospiraceae; genus Bovifimicola. The sequence goes on along the minus strand of CAJTPF010000007.1, from coordinate 46,504 downwards.
AGGATATCGGAAGAAAAGGAAAGTTTTTTATTATCTATGGAAATACTTCCGCTTTCCGGTTTCAGAAATCCTGCAATAATGGAAAGCAGGGTTGTTTTTCCGCTTCCGTTGGCACCGATGATACCGACGCATTCTCCCGGATGAATGTTTATGCTGATATTGTCTAATATGGTATGTTTACCGTATTTTTTACAGACAGATGAGATTTTTATCATATCGGCCTCATTTCCATACTCTGTATCCCATGCGTTTTAAGTATGTGCGAAATTTATTTATATAATGGTAATCATAACATATTATAATCATATTTTCAATTCATTTGAAATTTTAATAATTCTAAAAAAAGCCTTGACATCCCAAAAAAAAGGTTTATAATACACAGCATAAACGGCGAAGGCGTCTGGGTAGATTCCCAGACGCCTTTTTTTGATTCGCGAACCGGCTGTGGTAGAAAGTTAAAAAGAAAGTTAAAATAGGAAATATGTGTTATGAGTGAATTTAGTTCGGTTAGCACAATGTGGGTACTTCTGGGTGCCGCCCTGGTATTTTTTATGCAGGCAGGTTTTGCAATGGTGGAAACAGGTTTTACCAGAGCAAAGAATGCCGGTAATATAATAATGAAAAACCTGATGGATTTCTGTATCGGAACGCCGGTGTTCTGGCTGATCGGTTTTGGATTGATGTTTGGAGACGGCAACGGTTTTATCGGAACGATCAAAGGTATTGCAACAGAAGCCAGCTATGGTTCCGGTATGCTGCCGGAGGGCGTGCCGTTCTTTGCCTTTCTGATCTTCCAGACCGTGTTCTGCGCAACGGCGGCAACCATTGTGTCCGGCTCCATGGCGGAGAGAACAAAGTTTATATCGTATTGTATCTATAGTTTTATTATCAGTCTGGTGGTTTATCCGATTGAAGCACACTGGATCTGGGGAGGCGGCTGGTTATCCGAACTGGGATTTCATGATTTTGCCGGCTCCACGGCGGTACATATGTGCGGAGGAGCGGCAGCGCTGGTGGGAGCGGCTATTTTGGGACCACGTATCGGAAAATACGGAAAAGACGGAAAGCCAAAGGCTATTCCGGGACACAGTTTAACCCTGGGCGCTCTGGGCGTATTTATTCTCTGGTTCTGCTGGTTTGGCTTTAACGGTGCTTCCACGGTATCTATGGAAGGAGAAGCCATTGTAATGGCAGGAAAGATTTTTGTTACTACCAATCTGGCGGCGGCGGTTGCCACGGTTACGGTTATGATCATCACATGGATTCGTTATAAGAAACCGGATGTATCCATGACGTTGAACGGTTCCCTGGCAGGCCTGGTTGCCATTACGGCAGGCTGTGATACCGTATCTCCGGCAAGTGCGGCGGTTATCGGTATCATAGCAGGATTTGCAGTAGTATTCGGTATTGAATTTGTTGATAAAGTGCTGAAGGTTGACGATCCGGTGGGGGCAGTAGGTGTTCACTTCTTAAACGGGTTGCTGGGTACGCTCTGTGTCGGTCTGTTTTCCGACGGTTCCGGAACCGTGATCGACGGCACACCGGTGAGAGGCCTGTTCACGGGTGGCGGAGTAAAACTGCTGGGAGTAGAAGCTCTGGGAGTTGCCTCTGTGTGCGCATGGGTCTTTGTTACCATGACCATCGTATTCCTTGTGATCAAGCATACCATCGGTCTGCGCGCTTCCAGAGAAGAGGAGCTCCTTGGTCTGGACGTTACGGAACATAATCTGGAATCTTCTTATGCAGACTTTATGCCATCCACGGTTCCCACGGTTTTGGGAGGTGCGGTCACAGGACAGGGGGAAAAAGGAACGAAGGAGAAAAAAGTACCGGTTTCACAGGCTGTGCCGGTAGAACTTGTTTCGGAAAGCAGTTCCGTTGCCAGTGATGTAAAACTCTCCAAAGTGGATATCATTTGTAAGCAGAGCAGGTTTGAAGAGTTAAAAGAAGCATTAAACCGTATCGGCGTTATGGGTATTACGGTCACGCAGGTTCTCGGATGCGGAGCCCAGAAGGGAAATGCAAAATACTACCGTGGCGTTGCTTTGGATATGGTGCTTCTTCCGAAAGTTAAGATTGAAGTAGTAGTCAGCAAAGTACCGGTAACAGAAGTGGTAAAAGCCGCGAAAGAGGCTCTTTATACCGGCAATATCGGCGACGGTAAGATTTTTATATATGATGTGGAAAATGTAATAAAAGTCAGGACCGGTGAGGAAGGCGTGGAAGCGCTTCAGGGAGACGACGATTTACAGGGATGATTTAGCTGCATAAAAATAACAGGAAGCGCTGAAGGGAGACACTTCGTAAAGAAGTTGTCTCCCTTTAGCGTTTGTGATCCGTAGAGTAACACAGAATTTGGCAGACGGCATTTTCTACTGTTCTGATGAAAAAAATGGGGAGGCAGTAAGTTTGTAGGCTCCTTTTCCTGTTTTGGTTACAGTTCCGTCGGCTTCGTGCTGATTAAGGATTCGTTGTAGCTGGCGGGTGCTGCAGTTTAAGTGAAATGCAGCCTGCTGCACGCCTTTCAGTTCGCCCCTGCTGCATTTGTATTTCATATAAGTCAGGACCCGCTGCTTTAAGCTCGTGGGAGCGGCGTCGATAGTTGTGACATACTCCATTTTATGCGTTAAAGACTCGCATATCAGTTGCAGGAACCGGCAGTTCTCCAGCAAAATACCTTTGTTTGCTTCAACAGATAAAGCAAGGCAGATTAAATCATCATTTGCTTCGGCATAGACATTACTTGTCTGATGTGGGAAAATTTCCATTTCACCAAGTAAATCATTTCTCTGACAATTTGCAAGAGAATATATCGATCCATCATCTCTGATAAAATAAATACTTAGAGAACCTTGTACTATAATTTGAAATAAGTGTTCCTTCTGTAACGGCGTGGCGGCAAATTCACCTTTTTCGTATTGTGCCACAAATAACTGTTTTTGTAAGCCGCTCATTGCGGATTCATACTTTGTTTGCTTCAGATAGGTTTCAATGAGGGCTTGATCATAGAATCTTTTCATGCATTTTCTCTCCAAATGGGACAAATGTCCGGGTTTTCTGATAGATTATATTGTATACTGATAAAAATTACAAGAAGAAAATCATGGAGGTTTTAGTTTGATGACAACGGTATTTGAAGAACAGAATATTTCAAAAGCAGTCATGCATATGGGACTGCCGGCTATGCTGGGTCAGCTAACAACACTGATCTATAACATCGCAGATACTTTTTTTGTTTCTTTGACAAAGGAGCCTGCAATGATCGCGGCGGTTACGCTGTGTACGCCGATTCTTCTGATCATTATGTCTATTGCTTCTGTTTTTGGTATGGGCGGAAACAGTGTGATTGCCAGACTCTTAGGAGAGGATAGAAATAAAGAAGTGAGAAGTACGCTGAATTTTTGTCTGTATGCAATGGTGCTTGCCGGGATCATCATTCTGTTGGCTGGCATCCTTTTTATGGAACCAATCGCAAAAATATCGGGTGCCGATGCAGAAAATATGGTTTATACTCATGACTATTTGAAATATATTTTTCTTGGAGCACCATTTATTATTCTTTCCAATGGATTTGTTCATCTGTTTCGCTCACTTGGCTTTATTAAGGAAAGCACCATCGGATTGGTTCTTGGAAATTCTGTCAACATCATTTTTGATTATATTTTTATCGTATTACTGGGTTGGGGAACAGCTGGCGCCGCACTTGCTACATCCTTTGGATTCTTCTGTTCCGCAATATATTATCTGGCCTGTATGATTCAGGCAGAGAGAAAGGGAAATCAGTTGGTATCGATTTCAATAAAAAGTTTTGTGCCGGATAAAAAAATGGTTTGTAGCGTGGTGGGAATCGGGATACCCGGTGCGCTTATTACCGTTTTGCTCAGTGTTTCCAATATCGTTCTCAATAATTTTATCGGAATTTATGGGTCTAATGCGGTTGCATCGTATGGAATTGCCTACAAAGTTGATATGGTGCCAATTATGCTGACGGTTGGTCTTTCACAGGGTGTTGCCCCATTGATCGGGTATTATTATGGAGCAGGAAAAAAAGACAGGATGTCGCAGGTGATGAAAATATCGACGATTTATGGAGTCTTTTTGGGAGCTATCTTTTTGGCTGTGTTTTGTTTGTTTGGAACGAAGCTGGCAGGTATGTTTTTCAAAGATGAATCACTTATACATCAGGCGGGATATTTCATCAGCGTTTTAGGTCTGTCGGCACCAATGCTCGGCATCATCAATATGATAACTGGTTATTTTCAGGCATTAGGCGTAGCGATAAAATCTTTGCTTATTACGATTATGAGGAATGTAGTATTATTTATCCCGGCGGTGATGATCCTGAATAGATTGTGGCAGTTAAACGGAGTCATCGCCGCACAGCCGGTTGTAGAAAACGTTTTAGGAATCATTTGTATCATGATGTATGCAAAAGATTGGCATAGCTTAAAGCGGAATCCGGCTATTTTTGTCTGATGATATACCCTTTTCTTTCCAGTTCCCGATAAATCAGATTCAGTATTTCACTGGAAGCCGCGGTTATCGTATGATAATGATATCCGGAGGTGATATTTTTTAACGGGGCAGATTTACCGTTTTTGATATCTGTCAGAAAATCGGTTATATCTTTTCTGGAACGGATATTTAAATCGGCGCGAAGAATTCCGTATATCTTGTGATTGACAAACACATCCCTGACGGTTCCGCCCAGATCCACGACGGTATTAAGTTCATCCTCGGTTTCACTGTCACTGTGCAGGACTTTGATCTCCATCGTTTGCTCCGGGGTTGAATTCATCATATATCCCCGGTTTGTGGAAAGGATATCATGACCGGATGCGCGCAGCAGTGCAATATCCGATACGATGATCTGCCGGCTTACATGAAAACGGGAGGCAAAAGCGGTTCCTGATACCGGGACCCTGCCGTTTTCCAGCGTTTCCAGTATGAGAGAACGACGTTGGTTTCCATTCATAGAAGCATTCCTCCGGCTCTTATGTAACTGGATGAAGGTTTTTCAGTGAAATATCCAGAATCGGAGCGGAATGTGTTAATGCACCGCTTGAAATATAGTCCACCCCGATATCGATGAGATTGGAAATATTTTCTTTTGTCACGTTTCCGGAACATTCGGTTTCCGCTCTGCCGTTAATATAAGCCACGGCCTTTTTCATATCGTCATGGGACATATTATCCAGCATGATGATATCGGCGCCGGCATCCACTGCCTCCTTAACCATCTCTAGATTTTCCACTTCAACCTCGATCTTCCTGACGAAAGAAGCATAGTTTTTTGCCATTGAAACGGCGTTGGTAATGCTGCCTGCTGCTCCGATATGATTATCCTTTAACAGAATACCGTCGGAAAGATTATAACGGTGGTTGTTTCCGCCTCCGACTTTAACCGCATACTTTTCAAAAATCCTCATATTCGGAGTGGTCTTTCTGGTGTCCAGAAGCTTTATTTTGGAGTCCTTAAGCAAAGAAACGATGGAATTGGTATAGGTAGCGATCCCACTCATGCGCTGCAGATAATTCAGTGCCGTCCGTTCTCCCGACAGCAGCACGCGGATATCTCCCGTAACCCTGCCCATCCGTTCTCCAGATGTGACCGAATTCCCATCTTTACAGAAAAATTCCACCGAAACCTCCGGGTCCAGCAGTTCAAACACCCGTTTAAAAACTGGAAGCCCCGCAACGATTCCATCCTGTTTACAGATCAGATCCACGCTTCCCGGACAAAATTCCGGCATAACGGCGTTCGTGGAAATATCCTCGCTGGTGATATCTTCCTTTAAAGCAAGTAAAATAAGGTCGTCAGCATTTAAATGCATAGTAATATCGTTCATATTCGTATCCTTCCTATATAATTAAATAATAATAAAATTACAAAATTTGTAAAGTCCCTTGTCAAAATTCTTTCCCGATCTTTTGCGCCGCCCGTTTTGCAAACACCAGACTTTCCAGCAATGAATTGCTTGCCAGACGGTTTGCACCATGTACTCCGTTGCAGGCGGTCTCTCCCACCGCATACAGACGATTCATGGAAGTATGACTGTTTTTATCAACTTTGATCCCGCCCATGAAATAATGCTGTGCCGGAACTACCGGAATACATTCCCTGGTCACATCATAGCCTTCCTCCAGGCAGTGGGCGTATATATTTGGAAAATGACCCAGTATGGTTTCTTTAGGGATCGGAGCCATGGAAAGCCATACATATGGCATATCATCGGCTTTCATCTGATCCCGGATTTTTTCGGTCAGCATATCCCTGGGCAGCAATTCATCAACAAAACGTTCCATTTTTTTGTTATATAAAACGGCCCCTTCGCCCCGGACCGATTCGGATATCAGAAATCTTCTGCCCGGTTTCGTGGAATACAGTGTAGTAGGATGAATCTGGATATAATCCAGATTCCGGGTTTCTATCCCGTATCTTTCCGCAAGGGTTATGGCATCTCCGGTCAGGTGCGGATAATTTGTGGAATGCAGAAAACGCCCTCCGATCCCTCCGGAAGCAAGTATGGTAACCGCGGCATTTTGTATTGGCGGGAAGGATCTGGGGATTCTGCCAGAATTCCCAAACAGTCGTTTCCGTCAGTGATCAGGTCGGTCATGGTCATATATTCATACATGGTCACGTTCGGCAGATTCCGGACGGCGCGGAGCAGATGACTGGTGATTTCCTTTCCGGTAATGTCCTTATGAAATAAAATACGGGGTCTGGAATGTGCGCCTTCCCGTGTATAACTGAAAGTTTCCGCCTGTTTCTGAAAACGTACACCGTAATTCGTCAGATCCCTGACAGTCTCTTGGGAGGAACGAATCATAATATCCACGATTTCCGCATCATTTTCATAATGGCCGGCTTTCATGGTATCTTCAAAATAACTGTCATAATCGGATTCGTCCCGCAGGACACAGATTCCGCCCTGGGCCAGAAATGAGTCGCTATGTTCAAATTTATCTTTGGATATCATCGTGATATTTAAATGTTCCGGGAGATTTAAGGCAGTATAAAGTCCTGATACCCCGCAGCCCACTATAACTATATCGGTATTTATTGTATTCATTATGTATGATCCTTTCCGCTGGGGGATTTTGTTCAGGTGCTGGCAAGCGCTAACATGCGGTTTAACGGATCGTTAGCCTCCGACAAAATATCCGGGGCCAGATCCACCTGATTGTGCATGTGTTCCAGAGCATCTGCGATTTTCTCGAGAGTGACCAGTTTCATATCACGGCAGATCTGGTCAGAACAGGCAGGATAAAACTTCTTATCCGGATTTTCTTTTTTTAACTGATGGAAGACACCGGTTTCCGTAGCAATAATAAACGAATCAGACGAACAATCGTTTACATAGTGTATAATTCCGCTGGTGCTTCCGATATAATCTGCCAGTTCCAGTACATCAGGGGTACATTCCGGATGCGCCAGAACGATGGCTTCCGGGTGCTGCTGTTTTGATTTTAAAATATGCTCTCTCCGTATATTTTTATGGATTGGGCAAAATCCGTCATTGAAAATAAAATGTTTGTCAGGAACTTTTTCGGCAACATATCTGCCAAGGTTTTCATCGGGTATAAAAAAGATATTTTTATTCGGCAGTTCCCGTACGATCTTCAGGGCGTTTGCGGATGTGACGCATACGTCCGAGTAACGTTTTAGTTCGGCGGTAGAGTTGATGTAGCAAACGACTGCCAGATCGTCATACTGCTCTTTCAGATATTTTATCTTATCAACGTCGCACATGTGAGCCATTGCGCAGTCCGCCGACATATCCGGCATTAACACGGTTTTTCCGGGATTCAGTAATTTGGCGCTTTCGCCCATAAAACTCACGCCGCAGAATACGATTACATCGGCCTCAGCGGTGGTAGCGATTTTGCTCAGATAAAAGGAATCGCCTATGTGATCGGCAATATCCTGAATTTCATCGTTTACATAATAATGTGCCAGGATAATGGCATTCCGCTGTGCTTTCAGAGTGTTGATCTTATCAATGATGGATGGCTGCATAAATTCCTCCTGTGGAATGTTAAAAAATGTAAATAACAATCGATTGCTTTAGTTGATTATATTAACATAAAAATTGACAGGTGACAAGACACAGGACGGAAATATATTAATTATAAAAGGCAAGCAGGATGCTATACTTCCGGCAATGGCAGGTGAACACATATGACTTTTTATGTATCCGGTTTCTTCATTATTATTGAATACAAAAAGTTTTCCGCCCAATGGGTATTTATATTTTCTGCAATCTCTTAAAAGCATGGCATCATAAAGACTGTCAGCCAGTAAGAACACTCTTTTCGGAACATTCATACGGTCAATATCAAATCCTGCATTTTTTAATTCCAACCGGACTAATTTAGCGGGATCTGTTACTGCATCATTTAAATTTCTGCTCATGGGTTCACACCTCCTGTTTATAAAATATTAAATTTAATAAATTGTTCATTTTCATTATTCTAACATAACAGTTTTTTGGAAACAATTACAATTTATAGGAATTTGTGCTATAATAATGTCATAATGTTTCATTACAAAAAAAGCCTGAAGGTTTTCGTATCACTGTCTGACCGGAAGATAAATAATTATACTGAAACATATCTCCATTTGCATTGCCCAATAAAGCAAAATAAGGTATTATTAAAGATATAATTATGTCAGATACCGGAAATTCATTTATCCGGCCATATTTGTTCATAAAAAGCTTTTTCACAGATAAATAATATAAAATAACGGGAGGTAAAACAATGACAGCAGAAGGAAAAAAATATTTAAATGACTTTATAGAAGATATGTATATTACCGGCAACGCCCGAGGGGATTCTGTTCGAATCATAAGACAGAACAATATTCTGAACATGACAAAGAAGGATTTCGAAAGTCTGACCTTTCGGCCCGGATTAAACCAATATTATCACGAATATAATCATGGGGAAATGATGGAGGCATATGAACCCTTTTTGGGAATCATCAAAGATATCATAGAGAAAAATAATCTGGATATGGATACTGTTTTTGACAAAGCAGGGGTATACAGCCTTCACAGGGAAATATTCAAGAGTTATTATATGAACCAGCGTTGTGAACGAAGGGATGAACTGATACTTGCGGAGCTGGATTTTGAGTATGAACGAATGACGGACGGCATTGTGGGAATGCTGCATTATTTGTCAAAGAAATATCCGATATTTATTTTGCTGAACAAGGTGAATCTGATAACAACATCATCGGTTACTATTTTGCGGAGACTGTTTGAATCAGAGCTGACCAGGCTGAAGATCATAGGTATCGTAAATCAGCTCAGAAGTGTAAGTACCTATGTGAATAATCCGTACACGGAATTTATCGGAGAATGTGAGGAGAAAAACTGTATCAGTGACTGGACTGTAGAAGTAACGGAAGAAGTGGACTTGGACAGTTCTTTTTCATTAAATTTGAACGATACGGATGTTTATTTTCGAAAAATTAACAATATGTTTCATTTCTTAGCTTACGACCAGGCATATAATTATCTGAATTTTATGTATCAGAGGATTGAGCTGGACAAGTTAAAGGTTTCGGTGGATGTAAGAGTACGTATGCTGGAACTTTATATCATGGCGTGCATCTATAAGAAAAATTATTCTTTTGCCCGGTTGTTATGCGACAGCCTGAGACAGTTGGAAGCAGGAGAACTGGAGCTGGAAAAAAATTATATGTATTATTACCTGATCGCCACAGTTAATATGTGTAATGGCAATCAGCAGGCGGCAATGAATTATGCGGAACAGTGCAAAGCATTTGTATCTGATGAAAAGACGGAATTTAAAGTGGAATTACTGTCCAATATGATTTTGCTGGGCGGCTGGAATGAGATATGGATCGTTGAAAAAGATATCGAAGTCGATCAGAAGCTGCTGGAATGGTGTGAAATATACGGCTATCAGAATCATCTGGCACATATTTATGTATATTGTTACGATAATGACAGTAAATGTTTTGCTGTATCAAACGGTATTGAAGAGCGGCTGCCTCATGTGATGAAAGGAATCCACATTGCCGAGAAATTGGGAAATTACCGGTTTCTGATAGAGGCATACCGGAAAAATGTAATGCTGGCTTCCTGTAACGGATATAATAATACGTCCAACTTTTTTTATGATAAGATCATCGCCATTGCCCACAAAGTACATGACAGTATGGTAGAGGCCCATGTCTGTAACGGGCTGGGATATAACTGCAGTGCGGCAGATAATTTTGTGGCCGCTCATGATTATTATAATAAGGCGCTGGAACTGTATTTTGAACTGAAGTCCAGCGATTACATAATGGAAACCCTTTATAATATGGGAATGAATGCCATATTATCAGGGGATTACGGCAGTGCCATGGATTACCTGATGACAATACAGAATGTTATGAAGATATTAAGGAAGACCGGCCTGCGGGTATGCAATGTTTCAAAATTATACGGATTGATTGCATTGGCAGCATATAAAATGGAAAAATATCATACAGCTCATTTTTATCTGAACAAAACAAAACAGTTTCTGGAAAATATTCTGGATTTTGAGCAGGCAGAGGCTGACAGTTATCTGTGGGATGATGATCTGTTCCTGCTTTATTATCTGACGGCGCTGTTGGAACAGCATGAAGGAGAGTACGGGGCGGCGCTGGATAACTATGAAAAAGCCGGCGTATTTATGAAGCGATCCGCAGGCAGCATGTATTTTAATTATTCACTGTATGTCTGGGACAAGAGCAATCTGTACAAAGCCATGGGAAACAAAGAGGAACGGGAGCAGCTTTTAAAAGAGGCCAGAAAATTTTTTGGAAGAAAAGGAAATTTTTACCGGATCCAGATGATAGACGAACTGCTCTATAACGGGGAATGGAAGATTTATGTAATGGAAATGCCCCTTCGCAATGTGAACCTGAAAGATATCATCAAACTGGTGAAACTGGAACGGATCGATAATGAAGCGAAGGAAAAGAAGACCGATATCCGGTTCTTTACGGCATTTCAGGAATTGATCAGTCATTCCTATGAGAACGTAAAGGCTCAGACGGATACTCTTGTTTTTAATTTTAAAAATAATTTCAATATCGATAATGTTATATATATTTCCTGTGAAAAAGACAGGGATGTTTTGCAGTATTCCACTCTTTCTTATGAATTGTCGGAGGCGGAGATCAGACTGCTGACCGATTATTTCCGGGTAAATACCGATGGTTTTGCAATCTCAAAGTTTAGTAATAATTATTATGAATATGAGCAGATTCTGAAAATTTTCTGCAGAAGCAAGCTGTTTTCCGTTATTGCCGTTCCACTGTACAACAATGAGACGCTGACCAGTGTATTTATAGTATTCGATTGTGTCTGCAATAACTGGAATACCGTGTTGAGAAGAAAAGTAATGGATGAAAACGATCTGGAGATTTACCGTTTTATTTTTCGTCAGATCGTGGATGCCCGTGAAAAATATAAGTTAAACGACAGACTGAAGAAACAGGCGGTTACAGACGAATTAACCGGATTATATAATCGGAAGGGATACTATGAAAAAATAGATTCGCTGATGGAGAAAAGCTACGATTCAGCGACAGAGACGGATGCCGCTTTGCTATATGCGGATCTGGACCATTTTAAATATTATAATGATACCTTTGGGCATCATGTGGGAGATGCGCTTCTGATAGAATTTTCAAAAATATTTGCACTGGCATGCGGGGAACGGGGATTGGCTTTCCGTTTTGGCGGAGATGAATTTGTGATGATCCTGGAAACCGCTGACAGGAATGAAATACAAAAGGTAGTGGATGAACTTTATTATTTCATCCGGGAGGAGGACGGGTTCAAGAGAACCGTAGCTGAGTATGTAGAGGGAGAACCGGATATACCGGAAGAATGTAAGGTGACCTGCTCCATCGGCATTGCATATCAGAAAGATATACGGAGTTTTGAAGAATATTCGGAACTTCGCAAGCTGGCGGATGATGCCATGTATAAGGTTAAAAATACCGGCAGGGGATTTGCGGAATGGATCACTGTTCCATAAAGAAACCGGAATAGATTTTAATAGAAAGGCTGACATAGATTATGACTGGATATGAAGCGGTACGGAGAGTGGTAGAAGAAGTAAAGAAGGCGGTTGTGGGAAAAGATGATATCATCATACAGGTTATGGCGGCGCTCATAGCAGACGGACATGTTCTGATCGATGATATACCGGGAGTGGGGAAGACGACAATGGCCCTGGCCTTTGCAAAATCCATGTCCTTAAATTACAACAGGGTTCAGTTTACACCGGATGTACTGCCTTCGGATGTGACCGGTTTTACCATGCTGAATAAACAGACCAATGAATTTGAATATAAGCAGGGAGCGGTGATGTGTAATCTGTTTCTTGCAGATGAGATTAACAGAACATCTTCCAAAACACAGTCCGCGTTGCTGGAAGCAATGGAAGAAAAAACGGTTACGGTAGATTCGGTGACACATCCGCTACCTACCCCCTTTAACGTTATTGCAACCCAGAATCCGGTGGGGTCCGTAGGAACCCATATGCTGCCGGATTCCCAGCTGGATCGTTTTATGTTTTGCGTCTCCATGGGATATCCGGAGGCAGAGGATGAGGTTATGATGTTAAAGGGTAAATACAGATGTAACCCTTTGGATAATGTTCACCCGGTGATCGACGGAAAAGGTCTGGAAATCATTAAACAGGAAGTGGCAAAGGTATATCTCAGTGATGAGATATATGAATATATCGCAGGAATTGCCGCACTTTCCAGAAATATGCCGGAAATTTCTCTGGGTATCAGTCCAAGAGGCAGTGTTGCAATGGTGAAAGCGGCTCAGGCTGCCGCTTATATCGAAGAGCGAAATTATGTTGTACCGGATGATATTAAAAAAATAATCTATCCCTGCGTCCGGCACCGGATATTTCTGAGCGCAAGGGCAAGGGCGGCCAGGACGTCGATGGAAAATGTAGTGGAGAAGATGATAAATGAGCATAATTCAAACTTTTAAAAAGATCATATCACTTATCCTTTGTTTTGCACTGCTGGCATGGATCATGATCATGTATAATGATTATAGCGCCATGCTGCCGCTGTTTATGTTTACCACCCTGCTGATCATGGAGGGACTGCCTTTTTTTGCATGTGTTTCAAAGGTAAACGTTTCGATCCGGGTGGACCAGGATATCCGGCAATATAATGAAAAATTCCGGTTTGATGTGTGTGTATCGGATAAAACGTTTTATCCTTTTAAGATGACACGTATGGCCATTGAGGTTAAGCGTAAGTACGGGAACGAAATTCTGCGCAGGAATATAGAAATACCAATGAACGGAAAAGGAAAACACCGGCTGGGCATATCAGTGGAACTACAGGGATGCGGTTATGTGACCGTTGAGCCAAAAGTGATCCGGATTTATGATGTATTGGGTATTTTCAGCAGAAAATACAAAAAGAAGAAAACACCGGTCGAAGTGGTTGTATTGCCCGCTGTCCATGAGATGTTTATAGATTTGGAAGAAGTGCCGTATATTGAAGCAGATGAATCAGATATATTTTCAAAAGACAAAGCCGGAAATGATACCTCGGAACTGTTTGGAATCCGGCCATTCATGGACGGGGACAGTCTGAATAAAGTACACTGGAATCTCAGTGCCCGTACGAATGAAACGATGGTGCGGGAATTTTCCATGCCTGTGGAAACCAATATCTATGTTTATATAGATCTGTATAAAAATACGGATGTTGAAAAAGCGCTTCAGGATGGGATGTCGGCGGCTTATGAGTTAATGGCTACAGAGGTTCCTTTTTTTATGTGCTGGTTTGATGGATCAGAACTGTGTATGCGCAGAAAGCAGCCAAAGAGTTTTGAAGAGATCGATGAAATAATGTGCAAGATCCTGCGGCTGAATTTGTTTGAACGAAATCCTGTGACTGATGAGATTCTGGATCGGTTTTCCAATGAATCGCATATTGTTTTTCCAGTTTTCCGATTACCGGAATCCTATTAAAATAAAGTAAGGAGCAGCAGTTATGAGTAAGCCGGCAACTGATGCCGTTGCCAGAATAAGCCTTATGCTTTTGGGGATAATGGCAATGGTACTTTCGTTTACGGAATGTTTTAAGATAGAATGCAGTAAGGGAATGATATTTTTATTTACTTTGTCAGTATTGATCATCCTGGCAGGAGTCATGGAGTTAAAGAGACAGAATCTTATGCTTGTAATTCTGGCGGTGCTGGTACTGTCAGGCGCAATACTGCTGCGGACATATCTGAAAACAGGGATATTAAGTCTGGCAAATGCCATTCTGTTTCAGTATCAGAAATATTATGACCAGGTACATGCATATTCTTTTCGTATCAATATGGAAGAACTTCGATGGAACAGCTTATACTGGTATAATACCATTGTGATCTGTGCTATTATAATAGAATATGCCTATATATTGATGACTGCTACCTGGAATAAGATCTATGTGGCAGTCCACTATGTGTTTACGGCGGTAATACTGGCAATACCAATGGCTTTTGGCCTTTTTCCGCCGCCTTATGTGGTGGTCCTGATCGTGATTTACTGTGTCTTGTGTCTGGCCTTTCAGCACAGCGGAAGAATATCCCTGAAAAAAACCGGATTTCTGCTGGCACTGACCCTGTTTTCCGCAGGAATCCTGTTTATCTGTGAGAATCCTGACACTTATGTGGAGACCAGCCGGTTTTCTGCGGTTAAAAACGGGTTTGATTCAGTGGTGAAGAAACTGAATATTGAAGAATTGTTTACGAACGGAATATTCGGCGGACGCAGCAGTAAAGTGATAGCAGCAGGAGGTTTGGGAAAAGGTGAGCTTGGAAAGGCGGATAAGATTTCTTTCAGCGGAAAGGTGATGTTGAATGTTACGATGCCGCTGACGAAGCAGGATGTCTATCTGAAAGGTTATGCTGCCAGTCATTACAGCGGTGATCATTGGTCTGATTCTTTTTATAATGATGAATACGATCGATTTCTGACAAACTACTTCGATTATTATATGTGGGAGAAGGAATTTCTGAGTATCGATGAGGCGGCGGAAGATATTATGAGCCGGCCGTATAAAGCAGTCAGTGAGTTTGACGATAACCTGTATGTGATGCGTATAAAAAATCTGAGCGGCGATAATAATTGTTACATTCCCTATAATGCACTGATCACCCAACGGCAGACGGCGGCGGATCTGATGGTTACAGGTCATACATTAACATATAACGTGGATGTATTGTTATATGATTTTTATAATTTTACCCTGCAGGACTATACAGAATTATATGAAGAAAAAATACAGCAACAGAATGGATTCATGCGGACACCGTTTATCCGGACGGATGAAGCCGATGAACTTTATAAGGATTATGCGGAGGAAACCTGTCTTGCGGTACCGGATGACCTGGTCAGACTGTTTGATGAGCTGCTGCCGGATGCGCCTCATTATGATGGGGAAACTCCCGGAGAACTGCTGGCCTGTATTGAATATGCCCGCTCTTATCTGCAGAAACATACGGAATATACCCTGAATCCGGGCAGGATGGAAGGAAAAGATTTTGTAACGGATTTTCTGTTGAATAAGAAAAAGGGATATTGTACATCCTATGCTTCAGCCACGGTTTTAATGTTGAGATATATGGGGGTTCCGGCCAGATATGCCGAGGGATACCGGGTAGGTTTCCGGGAGATCGCCGTTGGCAGCTATGACAGGACGACTGCCGAATATACATTTGATGTTAAAGATTCTTCCGCTCATGCATGGGCGGAAGTCTATGTACACGGTATAGGATTTCTTCCTGCTGATACGACGCCGGCAGTTGATTCCGATGTACCGGCGGAGGTTCCGGGCTCTGCGGATGATGATACTTCTTCTCCGGCGGAAGAACGGACAACAACAGTATCTTCGGAGAGCGGCGGGAATGATGAAACAACAACCGCCGGGGAAGGACATCTCCGGACAGAGGCTCCGTCCGGAGGAGAAAGTTCCGGCCCGGAAACCGGGACCGGTGAATCCGGTCATAAAGGTTTGAATTCCGTTGCAGCGGTAATCCTTCTGCTGGCCTTGCTGATCTGTATGATATCCGTGTTTGCCTGCCGGTATTATAACAAAAAGAATTTCCGGAAAAAAAGGCTGAGAGATTCCCTGCGTAGTCTGTCTCCGGAGCGGCAGAGGATGATACTCCTGTCGGAAGAATTGTTTGAATTGCTTGGAACTTATGGCATACGATATAACTGGGGAAAATATACGGAAGAATTTGCGGCTGAAATGGAAGGGCTGTTGAAGAAAACGGATTCTGCGGAACCGGAACCGAAGCCGGGAGGCGGTATAACGGAGGAAGTCATGGATGCAACGGAGTTTCTGAAACAGTACCAGAAGGCAAAATTCAGTGATGTAAACGATAAAATTTCAAGTGAAGATTATAAAAAAGTCATCAACTATATAGATAAATGTAAAAACAGTTTGCAATACTTAAAAAAATAGAGTATATTTATTGCAGAACTATGGAATGGAATCATTCTTAAGTTATAAAATTATTTAAGTTTACGGAGGTAATCATCATGTTAGTATCAGCAAAAGAGATGCTTCAGAAAGCAAAAGCAGGACATTATGCTGTGGGTCAGTTCAATATTAACAACCTTGAATGGACCAAAGCTATTTTATTAACAGCTCAGGAATTAAATTCGCCGGTTATTTTAGGTGTATCAGAAGGCGCCGGAAAATATATGACAGGATACAAAACTGTTGTAGGTATGGTAAACGGAATGATGGAAGAACTGAACATCACGGTTCCGGTTGCATTACATTTAGACCACGGCAGTTTCGAAGGATGTATGAAGTGTATCGAAGCAGGATTTTCTTCTATCATGTTTGACGGTTCTCACTATCCGATTGATGAAAATGTTGCAAAGACAACAGAACTGGTTAAGATCGTAAATGAAAAGGGTATGTCTCTGGAAGCGGAAGTCGGTTCCATCGGCGGAGAAGAAGACGGCGTTATCGGCAAAGGTGAATGTGCGGACCCACAGGAATGTAAGGCGATTGCAGACCTTGGCGTGACCATGCTTGCGGCAGGTATCGGAAATATTCACGGCAAGTATCCGGATAACTGGGAAGGATTAAGCTTTGAAACCCTGGATGCCGTTCAGCAGTTAACAGGGGATATGCCATTGGTTCTTCACGGTGGTACAGGTATTCCGGAAGATATGATCAAGAAAGCGATCTCTTTAGGAGTTGCTAAGATCAATGTTAATACAGAGTGCCAGCTTGCATTTGCAGAAGCTACACGTAAGTATATCGAAGAAGGAAAGGACCAGCAGGGTAAGGGATTTGACCCGCGTAAATTACTGGCTCCGGGATTTGAAGCAATTAAGGCTACTGTAAAAGAAAAAATGGAATTATTCGGTTCCGTAGGCAAAGCTTAATTAAGATTGATAATCGCAGAAATGATAGAAAGACAAGCCATATCCGGCAGATTACCGGGTATGGCTTTTTAGGTTTGCGGAAGGAGATGCTTAAACTAAAAAGAGAAAACGAGGAGCTTTGAAAAGAGAGCCTGTTCTTAAAAAAGCAGTGGTATTCTTTGCAAAGGAAATTGATTAGGGGAGTATCGGTTTATGGACAGGTTTACGAGATACAATGGGACAGGTAACATATCTGGTTGCATACATGAATAAAGAGAAACCGTGGGCCATGAAATTTTATCAGATACAGATATTGTTGTTCGAGGAGGACAATGTTTGACTATCAATTTTATAGAAGGTAGTGGTGTTCATAAAGATCCTTTGACTGGTAAGTTGACTGATATATCAACACAAGCTAAACCGGGTGCTACTCTTACAGAATTGTCTCAGCCTTTTAAAAATGGTCAAGTTGGGGTAGCTACAGTTGGAGAGATAGAAAAAGTTGATGGAAAAATTACTTTAGAATTTATTATACACAATTGGTTTTGTTGATTGTCAAAAGTGTAAAATAAACATTTTCGTTTTTAGGTGATGCAGGAAGCGCAAGTGAAATATGGCGCCCATGTAATTGTTAGAATGAAAGAGAGCTTTGAAAAATTTTTTGAATATTTTTGTTCGGATGAAGATTATTATCCAAAAAAGTTTGTAGTTTATTTTATGAGGGAAATACCATCCATTATTAATATACTCTCTCATTTTAAGGGGTGTACAGAAGAAGTATTGATGAGGGGTTACACAGAAGAGACATATTTAAATATGATTGAAGAAAGAATTGAACAATTAAAAAAACTTTGCAATGAGTTTGTTTATTCATTAGGAAAGTAGAAGTATATATGTTTGAAGACGGATTTATAAAATTTTAGAATTTGCCTGGAAAATACAACACTTGTTAAGTTAATTGAACTACCAGGCGGTATAAGAGTAGCAATCAGAATAAGGAGATCATTGATTTTGAAACGAGTGACGGATAAACAATATTTTACATACTCAGCCTACACCGCCGGAACATCAGGCATCTGTGTCAAATGTCCGAATTGCAGAGGCCTGGCAGTTGTAACTGCCGATAAAGATAATGCCCGATTTAAATGTACCAACTGTGGCAGATCCAAAGAAAAAAGCCTGACCATCTTTCGCTATGATGTTCATAATCATTGCAGGGCATGCGGCCGGTATTACAGGGTCGATATTACAGGGGAAGAGAAACAGCATTTTCATGCGATTCATACAGCATGTCCTTACTGCGGAACCGTGATGTCGGGAAACGTTCAAAAAACAGCTAAAGGAGTATATGCCGGCGGTGAAATAAGAAACGGATGTGAGCCGTATTTCGGCTTGGAGCTTTGGTTTCTGGATTATTTTGATAACAAGCCTGTCTGGGCAGTGAACCGTGAACATCTGGCTTATTTAATAGAATATCTAAGTGCTGATTTACGGGAAAGACCTGCGGGTTACAAATACACCAGCACGAAAACACAGGCAGACCATCTGCCTGCATTTATGAAAACGGCAAAAAACAGGGAACGGATTGTAAAAATATTAAAAGATATGCAGAAAAATTTAACTTGATTTACCAGCGGAAGTTTACAAATTTTTAACACAAGTTCCATTGATTAATCTTTAAGATTCTAATATAATAACTTACAGAAGCAAAAGACGTTTTTGACAGTTATGGAGGATCAGAATGGAAAATCAGAATTCCGGGCAGGAACAGAATACCACTGTTGAAATTACAGAGAATAGCAATCAGAAAAATACGAAGCCGGATAATAATAACACGGCTGACAATACTGAGAATAATAAAGCAGCGAAAAAAAGTAAATCAAAGAAACCGGATAAAAAGAAACGGACGGCGAGATACTATATTTTTGAAAGTATCCGCATGGTCGTCATGATTGCAGCATTATGCGTATTTACATACTCTTCCTATGAGCTTACCAATATTTATCTCGATTATCAGGAGGGGGATGATGCATATGCCAACATGGAAGACCAGTTCCTGGTTCCGAATATAGAAGTCAGTGATGCCGAGGAACCGGAAACAGACATGTATGGAAATAAGATCAGCGCAGGCACGGCCGTGGCAGAGTTTTCCTTTGACTTTGATGCATTGCTGCAGGTCAACAGTTCGGCAGTGGGCTGGATTAAGCAGGACAATATAATCAGTTATCCGATCATACAGGGAATGGATAACACCTATTATTTATCCCATAACGCAGCCCATCAGAGCAATAAGAGCGGCGCAATATTTGTCGACTACCGGGTAGAGGGCGGTCTGGAGGCCAGAAACTGTATTATATACGGACATGATATGCTGAACAATTCTATGTTCGGTTCTTTGATTAAATACGGCAGCGAATCCTATTACCAGTCTCATAAGACCTTTGACATCTATGTGGGACATGATTTATACCGATACTATGTGTTTGCGGCATATGAGACCGATGAAGTGGGATATACCTATACTTATAACTTTAATACGGACGAAGAATTTCAGGCATATATTGATGACTGTATGGGCAGAAGATTATATGGTACGGATATCGGAACCAATGTTTCGGTGAATGACAAGATCATTACCTTATCCACATGTACCCGCCATGATGATACCAAGCGTTTTATTGTGCAGCTGGTCCGGGGGGAAAAGGTAGAACAGTAACGGACCGATTAATATATGAATAAAATTTATCATGAATTTATTAAAAAATGCTTGCATTTTTTTCGGAATTGTTGTATTTTATACTCAGACAGAAACCTGACGGGTTTCACACATATGGATTTATGAGGACAAAGGCGTTCCTAAGCAGGGGACGCCCTTTTTTTTAGGAACATATGATGTGTCATGTTTTTATAGCCTTATGTGATTAACTCATCAAAGAATAATTTAGTACATAGACTATGATGAGAAATACTATAACTATTAAATGAAAGGGATGTATTATCATGAGTGAAGTATTTAGCGTATCAAAGATTTTTGGCGAAGATGTATTTAATGATACAGTGATGAAAGAGCGTCTGCCGAAAAAGGTTTATGAAGAACTGAGAAAAGTTATCGATGAGGGTGCCGAATTAAGCGTAGGACTTGCTGATGTAGTGGCAAACGCCATGAAAGACTGGGCGCTTGAAAAAGGGGCGACACATTATACACACTGGTTCCAGCCGCTTACAGGCGTAACAGCCGAGAAACATGACTCATTTATTTCGGCTCCTAAGTCCGACGGTAAAATATTAATGGAATTTTCTGGCAAGGAGCTGATCAAGGGCGAGCCGGATGCTTCTTCATTCCCTTCCGGCGGATTGAGAGCCACCTTTGAGGCCAGAGGATATACCGCATGGGATTGTACATCGCCTGCATTTGTGAAAAGAGATGCCACGGGAGCCATTCTCTGTATACCGACGGCATTCTGCTCTTATACGGGAGAAGCCCTGGATAAGAAAACGCCGCTGCTTCGTTCCATGGAGGCCATTAATATCCAGGCCCTCCGTATCCTGAGATTATTCGGAAATACCACATCCAAAAGAGTCATTCCTTCGGTGGGACCGGAACAGGAATATTTTCTGGTGGACAGAGAGAAATATTTAAAGAGAAAAGACCTTATCTTTACCGGACGTACGTTATTCGGGGCTATGCCTCCGAAAGGCCAGGAACTGGAAGACCATTATTTTGGAAGTATCCGGGAACGTATCGGTGCATATATGAAAGACTTAAACGAAGAATTGTGGAGGCTGGGCGTATCCGCCAAGACACAGCATAACGAAGTGGCTCCGGCACAGCATGAGCTGGCTCCGATATATGCACAGGCCAATATAGCGGTGGACCATAACCAGATTACCATGGAAACCATGAAGAAAGTTGCAAGCCGTCACGGTATGGTTTGTCTGCTGCATGAAAAACCGTTTGCAGGGGTAAACGGTTCCGGTAAGCATAATAACTGGTCCATAACCACGGATGACGGTATTAATTTACTGGACCCGGGCAAGACGCCTCATGAAAATAAACAGTTCTTATTAGTACTGACAGCCATTATGAAAGCTGTTGACGTTCATGCGGATTTACTTCGGGAAGCTGCGGCAAATCCGGGCAATGACCACAGACTGGGGGCAAATGAAGCTCCGCCGGCTATTATTTCCATGTTCCTGGGCGCACAGCTTCAGGATGTGCTGGGACAGTTAATAAATACGGGAGATGCTACCAGCAGTATAAAGGCAGGAAAGTTAAAGACCGGTGTCAGCACCCTTCCGGATTTCAGAAAGGATGCCACGGACAGAAACAGGACTTCACCGTTTGCATTTACCGGCAATAAATTTGAATTTCGTATGGTAGGTTCTTCCGATTCCGTTGCCAGTCCGAATGTTGTCCTGAATACCATCGTGGCGGAAGCTTTCTGTGATATAGCAGATGAGCTGGAAAAAGCGGAAGATCTGGATATTGCGGTTCATGATCTCATTAAGAAACTGGCTACTGAGCATCAGCGCATCGTCTTTAACGGAAACGGTTATGCGGACGAATGGGTAGAGGAAGCGGAACGCAGAGGATTACCGAATAATAAGACCATGGTAGATGCGATTCCGGCGCTGACCACCAAAAAGGCGGTGGCGTTATTCGAAAAATTTGGCGTGTTCACCGAAGCGGAATTGCAGTCCCGTGCGGAAGTTCAGTATGAGGCATATTCAAAAGCCATAAATATCGAAGCCAGAGCCATGACAGATATCGCGGGAAAGCAGATCATACCTGCCGTGATCAAGGCGACCACACAGCTTGCGGAATCCATTAATGCCGTTACGGCTGCCAGCGGAGATGCGGATGTGAGCGTACAGCAGGAGCTACTGACCGAAACCTCCGCATTATTATCAGAGACAAAAGTTGCCCTTGCAAAGCTTCAGGATGTAACTGTTGAAGCCGCAGAGAAGGAAGAAGGAAAAGAGCGGGCGGTATATTTTAAAGATGTTGTGAAGCCGGCGATGGAAGCGCTGAGATGTCCGGTGGATCAGCTGGAAATGCTGGTGGATAAGGATTTATGGCCAATGCCGTCCTATGGAGATTTAATCTTTGAAGTGTGATCAGGCATTCATAAATATACATTACGGGAATATCAAATAAGATTCCGGTTAAAGTTATATACAGGTAGCTGCTGCATTGGAAACCATGCGGCAGTTACCTTATTCTGTTTTATTAACAAAAAAGGAGGAAATTATGTTACGTATTGGCTGCCATTTATCTGCAGGAAAAGGATTTTTACACATGGGGAAAGAAATAATATCCATCGGAGGCAATACCTTTCAGTTTTTTACCAGAAATCCCAGAGGGGGAAAAGCAAAGGACATTGATGAAAGGGACGTTCAGGCTTTTTTGGAGTTCAGGCAGGAAAACGGAATCGGAACTATACTCGCCCATGCGCCCTATACGCTGAATGCCTGTTCTGCAGACGAAAAGGTAAGGGAATTTGCATTTGAAGTGATGAGCGACGATTTGAGACGGATGGAATATATTCCCGGGAATTTCTATAATTTTCATCCGGGAAGCCATGTCTCTCAAGGAGCGGAAAAAGGAATTGATTTGATAGCAGAACTGCTGAACCGTGTGTTAAAGGAGGAACAGACTACCACGGTTTTACTGGAGACCATGGCAGGAAAAGGTAGTGAAGTAGGACGAAGTTTTGAAGAACTAAAGGCGATTATCGACAAAGTGGAGTTAAACAGCCATTTAGGTGTATGTCTGGATACCTGTCATGTATATGATGCCGGTTATGATATTGTTCATAATCTGGAGGGAGTACTGGAGGAATTTGACAACATTGTTGGTTTAGAACGGTTAAAAGCCCTTCATGTAAATGATAGCAAGAATCCCTTTGGCAGTCATAAGGACAGGCATGAAAAGATTGGGGAAGGCAGTCTGGGGATTCAGACCTTTCGATCCATTGTCAGACATCCGGTGTTGCGGGAATTACCCATGTATCTGGAAACTCCCAATGAAGCGGAAGGGTATCGGAAAGAAATAGAGTTATTAAAAAAAATGTATGAATCCTGATGTTGTAAAATCGTTCATGATCTGCCATTATCGCTAGGATAATATATCAGAAAAAATGATATAAGAACTGTTATCATCGCGAATTTCATAGCAAATGGATGATGTATTTGACCGGCAATATTGTGTTTGTTATAATTATAATGTTGCATGAGTAAAAAGATTAAGGAAGGAAAAGAAAATGGATACACGCTCTTATGTTTGCCCCAACTGCGGGGCTCCCATGGAGTTTGACGGAGGATTGCAGAAAATGCATTGTTCCCATTGCGAAAACACCATGACCGTTGATGAGATTGAGAATTATTACCATGAACTTGATAGCCAGTATGATCGTGAAGGCACGCCGACGGAGGAAGATGATGTGGACGGAGTGTTTGAAGAAACTGCCGGAACCGGCGACTTTAAGGTATACCGGTGTCAGGGATGCGGCGCCGAAATACTTACGGAAGAACATACGGCGGCTACCTTCTGCAGCTTCTGCGGAAGGCCGTCTATGATGGAAGACCGGCTGACCGGACAGATGACGCCGTCGCTTCTGATTCCGTTTAAGATAAAAAAAGAGGGGGCTACGGAGATGTATGCGGCCTGGTCCAAAAAGGGTCTGCTGACCCCGTCTGCGTTAAGATCCCAGGCCACCATTGAAAAAATCACCGGTATCTATGTTCCGTTCTGGCTTTACGATTATAATGCAGAGATTCAGATATCAGCCAAATGTACCAGAAGCAGAAGCGAGAGACGGGGGGATTACCGGTATGTACATACGGATCATTTTATGGTGGAACGTGATATTGAAACGGAATATCTCAAGATTCCGGTAGATGCTTCCGAAAAAATGCCGGATGATGTGATGGATAAACTGGAACCGTTTTCCTATAATGAGCTGACCGGATTTGAAATGGCGTTTTTATCGGGCTATTATGCGGAAAAATATAATTATGACAGCAATCAGATGGCGCCCCGGGCGGAAAACCGGGTGAGGCAATATGTCTATCAGGCGGCCATGAATACCATAAACGGTTACGGAAGCGTTACCGTGGTAAACCGCCATACAATGCTGGGCCGCAGACGCGTAAAATATGCATTGCTTCCGGTATGGATCTTAAATTATAAATATAAAAATAAAGACTATATGTTTGCCATGAACGGACAGACCGGAAAGATCGTGGCGGACAGACCGATTTCAACCGGAAAGATGGCGGGCTGGTTCGGCGGAATTTTGCTGGGCATATTTACGGTATTACAATTGATAGGGAGGTTTCTGGTATGACGGTAAAAATAAAGAAATTTCTGCTGTTGGTGATCCTTGTAATCTGTTTCTGTACCATATGCGGTTTTGACGATGATGATAAAAAAGTCTATGATACTGCCGGTTTATTATCGGAAGAACAGGAGCGGGAACTGGAACTGGAATGTATCCGTCTGGGGGAAAAGTATAAAACGGAAATCATCATTCTGACAACCGATGACGCAGGGTATATGACCAGTGAAGAGTATGCGGAACGTTTCGTGATACAGAATGATATCGGGTATGAAGAAAACCGTATGGATAAATCCTGTATTTTGTATCTCATAGACATGGATAACCGGGAGGTTTATATGTATCTGGGAGGCATTACCCAGTACTATTTAGACAGTAAATGGGATGGCATTACCGATACTTCCGTCTCTTACCTGAGCGAAGGAGATTATTATGAGGCATGTACCAGATTTCTTTCGGATACGGATCGCTATATAGATAAGAAGTATGATCAGTTTGAAAAAAAATACCGCAGCAAATGGAATGATTTTTATGGAAATTATGATGAGTTCGAAAAGGAATACATACAGGAACCTTTTTGGGCATTTCTGAAAAATCCGTTATGGTGTTTGCTGATTGCAGCAGGAATATCCGCGATTTCCGTTTCTATAATGACATATTCCAGTAAATCAAAGATGACGGCAAACGGAAATACTTATATGGATAAGAATGCATTCCGGTATCACCGGAAATCGGATCACTTTATCCGGACCACGACAACAAAATATAAAATTTCGTCAGACAGTTCCGGCGGCGGTTCCGGTCGTTCCGGCGGAGGAAGCCGGAGTCATGGAGGCGGTGGAAAACGATTTTAAATATATGAATAACAAAAAAAAGAAGTATTGCGGATACTTCTTTTTTTTGCAATTCGGAATATATAAAACAAAAAGGGGAGTATGAAAAAATGTAAAAAGAAAATTGTAATTGTTATCTACATATGTTATTATAAAGTGAAAACATTAATAAATAATATTCAGAATGTAAAAGTAAAATTAATATATTGTGAATAATATATGAATGATACGGATACAAAAATTATTTGAGATGTTTTAGAAGTATACAGAAGTATATAATGATGAAAAAAGGAGATGTTTTGATGAAGAAAACTATAAACGATCTGTCGGAAGTTATAAAATGGTGTTTAGCAATCTTGGCAGGGATAATGATTTTAGATCTCTTTTCATATTATAAGATGAGCAGCGCCTCTCATAGAAAACATGAATTTTTTGTTGTTGATCATTGTCAGGATATGCTGCAGTTTTTTCTGGATAGCTATGTAAATGATAACAGAAATTTGGCTATTGCGGATACCGATGAAAAGATGAAAGCATATAAAAACTTAGATGAGATTATAGAAACGGAACTTCGTTTTTATAATGAAGCAGAGGGATTAGGAGATAAAGAACCATATAATTATTGTTTGGAAAAAATTTTTGAAGAGAATGAAGAATATGGAAAAAATCCCAATGAACGAGTTTATTTTGAAGAAAAAGTGGTAAGAAACCTTAGTAAATATATTAAACCAATGGGTGGAGGACGATACCTCGAACTGGGACATTTCAAAGGATACCAGATATGGACATGGATCCAGGGCAGTCGTGAAGAGGGATATGAAGTTAAGATATGGCCGGGAAAAAAAGATCCGTATTCGAAGGTCCGATAATTTTGAAAAAGTTTAAACAGAGGGGATATATTATATTTGTAAGGATAACGAGATGTAATAAGAAGAAAGATGAAAAGGCGGTTTGCGGATGAGTAAAAAGACAATGATTTTTGGAGAGGTTTTATTATGGGGAGTCGCAATTTGGATAGGGATATCTATTTTATATTATATAATTTGTGCGGAACAAAGAAACGATCATTATAAATGGCACGAATATAATGATATCAGATATATCCGGTATCTTTTATAGCAACAACTGGACAGTTATGTAAAAGATGAAGGAACTTTGGCAATTGCAGATACCGATGAGAAAATAAGAGCATATAAAAATATTGATGAGATTATAGAAGCAGCATATAATTATAAAACGCTTCCGGATGATGAAGACGTATACTTTGAAAAACAGGTGGCATCGGTATTGACAAAATTTATTAAGAATGAAAAAAACGCAAGATATTATATAGAGCCAAGAAGTAAGGATTTAAAAGACTGCAGGCTTTGGATTTGGATACAGGGCAGTTATGAAGAGGGATATGAGATGAAGCTGTTACCGTATAAGACAGACCCCTTTTCGGAAGTCCGGTAGTAATATATGATATAAATAAAAAAGAAAAGTAAAAGGAAATGCGAAGGAATATATTGAAAAACAGGAGGTAGCCAAAGGATGGATAAAAAGAAGAAGGAGATCATTATATTTATTATATCGTTAATCATAATTTTTTTAGGTGCAAGAGGAATATATCGATATATAACTGATAAAAAAGCATATGAGTATGATATTTGGAGAGAGCAGTGGATAATAGATTCTTTTCAGAACGTAATACAATATAGTTTGGATGATTATGTTAAAAATGAAAAAATAATTGCAATGGCCGATACAGACAGTAAAATGAAAGCATATAAAACTCTTGATGAGATCATAGATGCAAGTTTTCTTTTTGATCAAAAGCGTGTGGAGAATCAGGATGGTATAAAATATGATAGCTGTTTAGAAAAGAACATAAGAGATACAATAACAAAATATGTTAAAACGGAGAAAAAAGCAGAAGATGGAAGATATATTTTTTTAAAAGCAGGAAAGAAATATCAGGTTTGGGTATTGATACAGGGGAGTTATAAAGACGGCTTTACGGTTTTGGCACAATCAGCGAAGACAGACCCCTTTTCGGAAGTCCGGTAGTAATATATGATATAAATAAAAAAGAAAGGTAAATGTGTTTAGACTTACACAAAAATGGTGAAAGAAGAATGGAATCAAAGAATCCAATCGTAACATTTGAATTAGAAAACGGAAAAGTGATGAAAGCTGAGCTGTATCCGGAGATTGCACCCAATACAGTCAGAAATTTTATCAGTCTTGTCAGTAAGGGATTTTATGACGGACTGGTATTTCACCGGGTAATCCGGGGATTTATGATCCAGGGCGGCTGTCCGGAGGGAACCGGAATGGGAGGACCGGGATATGGAATCAAGGGAGAATTTGCCCGGAATGGTTTTGTAAATGGGCTGAAACATACGCCGGGAGTGTTATCCATGGCGCGGGCACAGAATCTCGATTCTGCAGGCTCCCAGTTTTTTATCATGCATGAGACATCTCCACATCTGGACGGTGAATATGCGGCGTTCGGAAAGCTGACCGAAGGACTGGATGTAGTGGATGAGATCGCAAATCTGCCTACCGACTATATGGACCGGCCGTTTGAAGATGTTGTTATGAAAAAAGTAACGGTTGAAACCTTTGGCGTTGCATATGAGGATCCGGAAACATGCTAAAGGCAGTGATATTCGATATGGACGGCGTGCTGATCGACAGTGAACCGGTGCATATGGAAGCAGACCGGAGATTGATGAAAGAGCTGGGACTGGCTTTTGAAAAAAAATATTATGACCAATTTGTAGGTTCTACGGCTGATCATATGTGGGATACGATGATAAAGGATTTTTCTTTATCCCAGACACCGGATCAGCTTATGGCTATGTCAGGAAAATTTATCAAAGAGATAATCGGAGCAGGAGGCTATCCGCCGGTGCCGGGGGCTGCGGAACTGGTTAAACGGCTGTCTGGTCAGGTTCTTCTTGCGGTTGCTTCCTCTTCCGGTATGGACCGGATCCGGTCGGTATTGGACAACATGGGAATCCGGTCCGGTTTCGACGGAATCGTCAGCGGGACAGAGGTGAAACATCCGAAGCCGGCGCCGGATACATTTTTAAAGGCTGCGGAGATGCTTCAGGTTTTGCCTTCGGAATGTCTGGTCATAGAGGATTCCTGGAACGGTATGAAAGCTGCCAAAGCGGCGGGAATGGTATGTCTGGGATATGAAAACCCGGAATCCGGTATGAGCAGACAGAATATGGAGTATGCGGATTACATTGTCCAGGGCTTTGAGGATGTGGATTTAAAATTTCTGGAAATGGTGTATTCCCATGCCATGGGTGAACCATGAACAGTATTTGACACGGAACGTTTATATGTCAGGGAAATGACAACGGAAGATTTAGATATTCTGTACGAGATTTATTCTTATCCGGAAATTACCAGATACATGGAGGATCTGTATGAAGACCGGGAAGAGGAAGAAGAATTTACCCGGAATTATATCAAATGTATGTACCATTTTTATGGATACGGGATCTGGGTGGTATGTTTAAAAGAAAATCACCGGCTTATCGGGCGGGCAGGAATATCGAACCGGACCATAGACGGTGAATTGTCTTTGGAGATTGGATATCTGATCGATGTCAGATACCAGAACCGGGGATATGCTACGGAAATCATAGACGGAATCCTGAGGTTTGCGAAAGAAAGGCTGTTTGTTGAAGAAATACGCTGCGCGGTCGGTCATGGAAACCAGATATCGGTTCATCTGGCGGAAAAATTCGGGTTTGAGTATGAATTTGAAACGGATGAATTTATATTTTACAAAAAGGAATTAAGATAAAGAAAACTCGAACTTTTGAAGTTCGAGCTTTCTTTTTTATATGTATAATGTGAGGGAAAGTAAAAAAACGAGGAAATTCCATTTGGAACGTCCTCGTTTCTATCTCCATTATACTTTGAAATTTAAATTTGTCAATCCTTTTTTTGCGGTGTTATCCGGTTGATGATTTTAAAAATAAAGCGATCATTCCGTGCTTCTTTCTTTTGTCGCCGCTGTTCTTCCTGTGCAATGTGCTTTTCATGCATATGCATTTCATTTTCTTCCATGATCGCGGCATAATATACATCGAAGTCAGTGTAGTGTTTGTCAAACCAGAATCCGATAATGGTTTTCAGAGAGGCGGCGATCGGAACGGCAATCAGCATCCCCAGCAGTCCGGCATAATCTCCGCCGATCAGAATGGCGATGATCACAAATGCGGAAGGTAGTCCTACGATATTTCCAACAATCCTCGGACATATTACATTTGCATCCAGCTGCTGGACAACCTGCATACCTATAATCGCCCAGATACAGGTGAAAATATCGCCTCCAAGCAGAGCCACGATACCGGCAAGGATAGTACCCACCAACGGTCCGATGTAAGGAACCAGATTACAGATACCTGTTATGATACCGATAACAATGGCATAATCCACATCGATCAGAAAGAGAACGATAGTGGACAGCACGGCTACGATAAACGCCTCGATCAACTGTCCCCGGATATATGCGGAAAAGGTTTCGTTAATGATCTGAAGGGCTTTCCGGAGTGCCTTTCCTGGTCTGGATTTTCGAAAGATGATATAGTATATTTTATTTAAAAATCTTAAAAAATACTCATAGCTGAAAATAAAATAAATGCTCAATATGATCGAAATAACAATATTAAAGAGGTTTCCGCCCAGAGAAATCACGGAACCAAATAAGAAGGAAACAATGTTGGCGATCAGATCTGACAGTACAGCGGCTATTTCTCCCAGTTTCGGGCTTATGATATCCGCAAAAGGCAGGTTAAGTTTTGTAAGCTGCTGCTGCAGTGATTCGGCAGAAATGGTTTCATCCTTAAAATAGGAGGAGATCGTATTATATATATTATTTATTGTAGTATTTTTGGAAAGCTGGCCGCCGATCATATAATAGATTCCGATCAGTGTTGCGATAATAATAGCGAATACGGTGATATAAGAAATGATCAAACCGATGCCGCGGCAGATGCTCCGGTTTTTAATGGCAAAATACTTTCTGCTGAGAAGAAAATTCTCAATGGCACGGGTAGGGATCAGCAACAGATAAGTGATCACAAAAGCAATGATCACCGGCGACAGGATATCCAGAACCATATCCAGAAAATCTAAAACCGTCAGCATAAATCCAGGAATCTGCCCCACCAGATTACAGGCGATAAACAGGGCAAAAATTGTACAAAAGGCAACGATCCCGATTTTTATAAATTTATCATCTTTATCAAATTTCATGAGAACCTCGATTCTTTGCACAGAGAAAGGTGCAGAATAAAAAAATAAATGGTATGGAATATTTTATCATAAGAAGAGGCAATTTAAAAGAATAAAATTTAATAAAACCGCATATTGCAAAAACCCCTTGATTTTTACGAAAAGTAAGTATACAATGTAACCGTCTTTTTTAAAGACCCTAAAAATTTTCAATCAAGGAATTATTCTCCAGTGAACCGGTCATCACGTCAACCGTTGTGTTCCGGTATCTTTTCACAAATGAATATTCCGGAAAGCAGGATAAGACAATATGAAAAAGAAGACTTTACTGGCAGTCTTAATGCTGGTGCTGGGCGCCGGGCTGTCTGGATGCGCAGGCGGCAGCAAAGACGGCTCTTCCTCCGAAAAAAACAATTCTATCGTTGTGGGAATACAAAATGATCTGGACAGTCTGGATCCCCATTTGGCGGAGACGGCGGGAACCAGAGAAGTTATGTATAATGTATTTGAAGGTCTGGTCAAGCCGGATAAAGACGGAAATCTGGTTTCGGCAGTGGCAAGTGATTATAAAGTTTCAGAAGACGGAACTGTATATACGTTTACTTTAAGAGAAAACGTGAAATTCCATAACGGAGATACAGTAACTGCGGAAGACGTAAAATATTCCATAGAAAGAAATGCAGGAATGCTGGACCGGCAGTTACTGGTCAGTGCATTTGCAAAGATTAAGAGCGTAAATATATTGGATGATTCTGTTGTTGAAGTAGTGCTGTCGGAAGCGGATACGGAGTTTATCGGATATATGACCGTGGCCATCCTTCCGAAGGATTATACCGGACAGGCATCGGCGCCGGTGGGAACCGGACCGTTTCGCTTTGTTTCCTATACCCCGCAGCAAAGTATTAAGCTGGAGAAGTTTACGGATTACTGGCAGAAAGATGTGCCGGCGCTGGATAAAGTCGAGTTTCGGATCGTACAGAATACGGATTCCGTGATCCTGGATATGAAGGCGGGTTCCATTGACGTATATCCGTATCTGACGGACAGCCAGGCGGCGGAACTGGAAGGTTCCTTTAATATTGAAGCGGGTAATTCCAATCTGGCACAGGCATTGTACCTGAACAATTCCCACGAAATACTGGGAAATAAACTGGTGCGTCGGGCGCTCTGTTATGCCGTTGACAGAGACGAAATCATGTCGATCGTGGCAGGCGGCAGAGGCACAAAGTCAGGCAGCGCCTTATATACAGGATTTGGCAGATATTATAAAGATTTATCGGATAAATATACTTATGATGTGGAAAAGGCAAAGGCATTATTGGCAGAAGCCGGTTATGCAGACGGATTTTCCTTTACCATAAAGATACCGTCCAATTACCAGTTTCATGTGAGTACGGGAGAAGTCATTGTAGAACAGCTGAAAAAAATCGGTGTAACAGCCAGTATTGAACTGATCGACTGGACAACCTGGCTGGAAGAGGTCTATACCAACCGGAACTTTGAAGCTACCGTTATCGGTATAGATGCAAATCTGGCTCCATCGGATATGATGCTCCGGTATCAGTCGGATTACAGTAAGAATTTTTGTAATTATAGCAATGCTGAATATGATGAAACCCTGGTACTTGCCATGGCAACTACCGATGAAAATGAAAAGGCACAATATTATCACAGACTTCAGGAATTACTGGCGGAAGATGCCGCGGCGGTGTATATCATGGACCCGCCGACGCTGGTTGCGGTGAATAAAAAACTGACGGGGTTTACATTCTATCCGATTTTTGTACAGGATATGTCAACCCTTCGTTTTCAGCAATAATATAAATCAGGAGGCAGTATGGGTGCAGGAAAGATATTTTTCCTAAAGAAGGTAATCGCATTGATTGGAACACTTCTTCTTGTGTCCGTTATTGCCTTCTTTTTATTTCAGATCGTGCCGGGAGATCCGGTGACATCTATGTTGGGAACCGAATACACGCCGGAACGGGCGGAATGGCTTCGTGAGGAAATGGGTCTGAAAGATCCGGTGATCCTTCGGTATCTTCACTGGCTGACGGACTTTGTCCGGGGAGATTTCGGAACCTCTTATAAATATAAAATACCGGTTTCGGAATTGATCGGGGAAAAACTTCCGGTTACAGTATCCCTGGCGTTGATGTCGCTGTTTATGATCGTGGTATTTTCCGTACCGCTGGCCATATTTATGTCCAGGTTCGGAAAGCGGAACGTCTCTCGTTTTTTTGATATTCTGAATCAGTCGGTGATGGCGGTACCGTCATTTTTTCTGGGGATCCTGATCATTATTCTGTTTGGTCTGGTGTTAAAATGGTTTACTCCGGGAGGTTATATTGATTACCGGGAGGATGTCACGGGCTTTCTGGGTTATCTGTGGCCGGCAGCGCTGGCGGTGGCTATACCCAAAACGGCTATGCTGGTGAAGTTTTTAAAACATTCGATTCTCAGGGAGATGGATTCGGACTATGTCAGGACAGCGTACAGCAAAGGAGCAGGGAAAACAAGAGTGTTGTTCGGCCATGTACTTCGAAATGCTTTAATGCCGGCTGTTACGCTGCTGGGAATGATAATTGCCGAAATCATGGCGGGCAGTATTGTTGTGGAACAGGTATTTAATCTGCCGGGACTGGGAGTGATCCTTGTCAGTTCTGTTGCTAACCGGGATTTTCCGGTGGTACAGGCGATCATAATATATATTGCGCTGATCGTGATCGTAACAAATTGTGTTGTAGATATTTTATATCATGTAATCGACCCTCGGGTAAACTATGGGAAATGATGGTGTATACGGAAATGAATCGGAACAAGAACTCAAAACGGAAACAATCGGAACAGGGCAATAAGCATATGGACTTCAGTCTGAAACTGGGCGTTATCATAATGATGATTCTGGTTGTTCTTGTGGTGCTAAGTTTTTTCTGGCTGCCTTATGATGCCAACAGTATGAATGGAGCTGAAAAGTTTGCAGCGCCGTCATGGAAGCATATTATGGGAACCGATAATTATGGAAGAGATATTTTCAGCCGGGTCTGCGAAGGCCTGCGGGTTACGTTTATCGTGGCGGTTTCCACGGTTTTGATCGGACTGGCAGCCGGCATTATTGTGGGAGCGTTTACCGGGTTTTTTGGCGGACTGGCCGATGAAATATTGATGAGGTTTAATGATGCGCTGGCTTCGTTTCCAAGCATTTTACTTGCTTTGATATTTGTCAGCATTTTGGGTTCCGGCAAATATAAGATCATCTTATCGCTGGGAATCATTTTTATTCCGGGTTTTGTCCGTATTGTCCGGAGTGAATTTATCCGGCTCAAGCATTTGGATTATGTTAAGAGTGCAAGACTTACAGGAGCCAAAACGATGCGGATCATATTTGTCCATATGCTTCCCAATGCGGTTCCCACCCTGGTCGCTTCTGCGGCCGTTGGATTCAACAATGCAGTGTTGGCGGAATCCAGTATGAGTTTTCTTGGGATTGGCGTACAGCCGCCGGATGCCAGTCTGGGAAGAATGTTATCGGAAGCGAAAGGGTATATATTTTCTTCGCCCTGGGGCAGTATTTTTCCGGGAATTATGATAATACTTCTGATACTGGGGGTTGTGCTGATCGGAGAGGGGGTTGGCGAACATGCTTAAAGTAGAGGATCTCTCCGTTCGTTTCAGGGATCATCTGAGTGAAGGGGAGGCCGTTAAAGGGATATCTTTTGAGATTCAGACTGGTGAGATTACGGCAATCGTAGGAGAATCCGGTTCCGGAAAATCCATGACGGCTTTGAGTATCATCGGCCTGCTGAAAAAACATGCGGAGGTACAGGGACGTATTTTTCTGGATGATACGGATCTGCTGGCTTTGGAAAAAAAACAGCGCCATAGCCGTATGGGAGATGAAATCACCATGATATTTCAGGAACCCATGACTTCTTTAAATCCCGTTATGCGGGTGGGAAAGCAGGTGGATGAAGTATTAAGACTTCATCCGGATTCCATGGAAGTGGGAAAACGTTCAAAAGCGGACAGGAAAAAAAGGGTTCTGGAAGCATTTCGGAATGTTGATTTACCGCATCCGGAAGAAATATATAATAAATATCCCCATGAATTATCCGGGGGAATGCGGCAGAGGATCATGATCGCCATGGCAATTGTCTGTCGTCCGAAATTACTGATTGCCGACGAACCGACAACGGCGCTGGATGTACAGAACCAGGAGCAGATTTTAAAACTGCTGAAAAAGATTCATAGAGAAAATGATCTTTCAATCTTGCTGATCTCTCATGATTTGAATATGGTAGCAAGTCTGGCGCAGCGCATCATCGTAATGAACCGGGGAGAGATCGTGGAGCAGGGAGAAACCGGAAGGGTGCTGCAGGCGCCGGAGCACGAGTATACAAAAAGACTGCTGGCATCTGTTCCAAAAGGAAAAAAAATTCCCACAGACAGTTCAGAGGAGATCGTAGTTGAGGCCCGGGATTTAAGTATTTATTATAAGCGGGGGAGAAAGCGGCAGTTTGTGGTCAGTCATCTGAATTTTGAAATTCGCAAAGGGGAAATACTGGGACTGGTAGGACGCAGCGGTCTCGGAAAGACAACTGTTTCCAAAACGGTTCTGGGAATCCACCGCACTTATACAGGAACTTATGTAAATCATGCGAAATACAGTCAGATGATATTTCAGGATCCCTTCGGTTCCCTGAATCCGGTGAAGACGATTGGATGGATCCTGGAGGAACCCCTTCGGGTGAGGACTGGTATGGAGCGCAGTGCCAGAAGGAAAAAAGTAGTAGAAATGCTGGAAAAAGTGGGATTGTCGGAAGAATATTACAAAAGGACGCCCGCTGAATTAAGCGGCGGACAGAGACAGAGGGTTAGTATAGCTCTGGCAATCATCGGGGGAGCGGATTTTATCATTGCAGACGAGCCGGTATCGGCGCTGGATGTGACCATTCAGGCGCAGATACTGGACTTGCTGCTACATCTTCAAAAAGAATTTGGTCTGTCGATGCTGTTTATATCTCATGATATACATGTGATTGAGAAAATGTGTGACAGGATATTGTATATCAGTTAGCCGGTCCGTATCAATATGCGTTTGCTCCTGTCATGGAAAGGGATGGTTTAAAAAATTAGTCAGATCGCCAGATCGTTTTTTGTTTTACTTACTTTTTTGCAGTAGAATACAAGCAATTTCCAGGCGCCTATTCCGATTAAAAACAGAATGATGCCTGTAAAAACTGATAAAAAGAAAGCCGGAACAGGATTTAATATTTTAGTGCCGAACTGGAATCCGATATGCTCTACAAATGGCAGATTTAAATGCAACAGGTAATCCGCCAGCTTAATAATGCCTAAAATCGGTGTAAGAATCCCGCAGACAATAAATGCAGGAGCTATGATCGCTAAACAGGGAATTACAAATAATCCTGAGAAACCTACAACACTGTAAAATGCACAAATGGTCAGAAACCTGTTCCAGCTAAATCCGCTTTTTTTAGATAGTAAATCGCCGAGATATGCCCTTGCCAGATCTTTAGGATTTCCTAACCGCTCGATGATTTGGTCGGCAGTCATTCCATTTCCCTGCAATTCCAGAATTTCGCTTTTAATTTCTTTGATGATGTCAACCCGTTCTGAAACGGCAATCGGTTTCAGATGTTTCTCGATTTTTTCAAGATAGTCGTTTAATACTTTTTCCATAATTTTATTCTCCTTTTAGTTCATTGATCGCAACCAGCAGATTATCCCATTCCGCAAACATCATAGACAGATATTCCCGTCCCTTGTCTGTAATGGAATAATATTTTCTCGGCGGCAGCCCTTCCGTGCTTTCCTGCCAGGAAGACGAAATAAAATCTTCTTTCAGCAGTCGCCTGAGCAAAGGGTAGATCGTATTCTCTTTGGCAGCCATAATAGGGTATTTTTCTAAGGTACTGATCATTTCATATCCATAAGACGGCGTTTGCCTTATCATTAGCAGAATACAGAATTCAAGCGTTCCTCTTTTGATCTGGGATTTCCAATCGTCAATATTCATTCTGTTGTACCTCCTGTACATATATCGTACCACACAGTACTATGGTTGTCAATAGTATATCTATAATAAATCAGGAAGCTGCTATGAGAAATTTAGGGGGCAGATACCTGCAAAACAGGTTTTTCTAAAGCTTCCGGTAAAGATAAATATTTTTTTGAAAAAAGTACTTGCATAATTTCCGTCTTTTGTGTATAATACCATTTGTCGCAAGACAATGGCCCATCGCCAAATGGTAAGGCACTGGACTCTGACTCCAGCATTGTCAAGGTTCGAATCCTTGTGGGCCAGCTGACTTCACTGCATGAATATGTAGTGAAGTTTTTTTTCACTTGTTATGAGTCAGGATTGGAAGGAACAGGATGAGTTATTCATTTGAAAATAAAATCAGATTTAGTGAAACCGCAGACAGGGAAAAGCTTTCTGTGGGGAATATCATAGATTATATGCAGGACTGTACGAACTACCATTCGGAGTCGTTAGGATTGGGGATTGGGTACCAGATTCGGACAGGACGGGCCTGGATATTGAATTCATGGCAGATCAGGCTTAATGGCGATATACGTCTGGGAGATACGGTCAGAACTACCACATGGCCATGCGGGTTTGATAAAGTGTTTGGTTATCGGAATTTTACCATGGCTAATACGGCTACCCCCGGGGATTTTCTGGTAGAAGCAGAAAGTACCTGGATCATCATGGATGTGGAAACCGGACGGATAGCGAAGATTGAACAGGGAGATACGGAACGGTATGTATGTGAACCATCTTTGTCCGGAGATTTAAAGAAAAAGAAAATTTTGCCAGGAACAGAATATGCGGAGCAGACGGCCTGTATGGTCAGAAGATATCAGCTGGATATTAACGGACATATGAATAATTCCTGGTACGTAAAGATTGCGGAGGAGTATGTGCCGCAGGACAGGGCGGTCACATTTGTCAGGGTGGAATATAAAAAAGCAGCCAGACTCGGGGATGTGATCATACCCTTTGTATATAATGATGATTTCCGCTGCCTGGCAGAATTGAGGGACGGAGACGGCAATATTTATGCGGTTGCGGAGTTTTCATGATCATTGGCAGCAGGACAGAAAGGAAAGTCAGAATGATAAAATTAGGTGAAAGACAGACGTTACAATGTGTGAAAAAAACAGATTTTGGGATTTATTTAGGAGACGGCGGAGAAGACAGGGTGCTGCTGCCGAAAAAACAGGTCCCGGAAGGGATTTCAACCGGTGATGAACTGGATGTTTTTATTTACAGGGATTCTTCCGACCGGCTGATCGCCACAGTCAAAGAACCTTATATTAATCTTGGGAATTTAGCGGTACTGAAGGTGAAAGAGGTGGGAAAAATCGGAGCTTTTCTGGATTGGGGACTGGAAAAGGATTTATTGCTACCGTTTAAGGAACAGACGGAACATGTCAAACCCGGCAATTCCTATCTGGTAGCTTTGTATATCGACAAGAGCAACCGGCTGGCGGCAACCATGAAAGTGCACCGGTATCTCCGGAACGGTGTTCAATATGGAAAAGATGATATCGTCCATGGTATCATCTATGAGATCAATGATTCCATCGGAGCGTTTGCAGCAGTAGACAATGAATTTTTCGGACTGATACCTGCAAAAGAAATTCATGAAAATCTGTATGTGGGACAAAATATCGAAGCCAGGGTTTCAGGGGTCCGGGAAGACGGAAAACTGAATCTCAGTCTGAAAAAAAAGGCTTATCTGCAGATGGATGAAGATGCAGCCATGATACTGAGGATAATCAGTGAATATGACGGAGTGCTTCCGTATAATGATAAAGCGTCTCCCACCGTGATCGAAAAAGATTTCGGTATCAGCAAAGCAGCATTTAAGAGAGCGGTAGGGCGTCTTTATAAAGAAGGAAAGATTGACATCGGTGAAAAAAGTATTACAATATTATAAGAAGATTTAATATACAGATTCCAAAATCGGAGTGAATGGAGGAGATTTTATTATGAAGAAAATTATCAGCACTGATAAGGCGCCGGCGGCGATCGGACCATATTCCCAGGCAATTGAGGTTAACGGGATGATATATACTTCCGGAGTGATTCCGGTGAATCCTGCTACGGGAGAGATTCCGGAAGGGATTGCAGCGCAGGCTGACCAGGCGATTGGAAATCTTGCGGCTTTACTGGGCGAAGCGGGTACTTCTGTTGAAAATGTGATCAAGACCACCGTATTTATTAAGGAAATGGACGATTTTGCAAAAGTGAATGAAGTATATGCAAAGTATTTTACAGAGAATTGTCCGGCCCGGTCCTGTGTAGAGGTAGCCAGACTTCCAAAAGACGTGCTGATCGAAATCGAAGCAATAGCGATAAAATAAAAAAATAACAGCGGAGATACGTGGCTGCAAAGCCTGCATTGCGTTCCCCGCTGTTTTTGATCATATAAGTATGTCAATATTCTGACCGAGTTCAGGAGTTACGGAAGCTTCCAGTATCTTCTGAATTCCTTCGCCGGTGACTTCCATGGTATCCATGGCTTTGTTCAGTACTGCAAAACCGATATCATTTTGTAACCGGGACATACTCATATAGGTCGAGAGTGCGGCAATATCCATTTTAAGCCCTCCTCTTCGCTGTTAACATTTGGCAGCAGGAAAAGGATATTCTGACTGCTGTCATATGTATATCGGCAAATTGTACAATAAAAATAATAATATTAGGAAAACATTTGTGAATATGAGGATTCTATAGTACTGTTCTTTGGAAATTCAGGGAAAATCAGCCTGTATTATGCAAATGTACCAAATTAGTAAATCGGTTTTCGGCTAATTGTTCTATGGTTTTTTTTTAGAAATTGAGGTACAATACTAAAGTAATTAATTTGCAATAATAATTTTCGGCAAATATAAACAGCAATTAAAAATTAGGAGGAATTACATAATGGCTAGTTTATCATTAAAAAACATCAGTAAAGTATATCCTAACGGATTCGTTGCGGTAAAAGATTTTAATCTTGAAATACAGGATAAGGAATTCATTATTTTTGTTGGACCTTCCGGATGCGGAAAGTCAACAACACTTCGTATGATTGCAGGTCTTGAGGATATTTCAGGTGGAGAATTATATATTGGAGACAGACTTGTAAATGACGTGGAGCCAAAGGACAGGGATATTGCCATGGTTTTCCAGAACTATGCATTGTATCCGCATATGACGGTATATGATAATATGGCGTTCGGCCTTAAGTTAAGAAAGACTCCGAAAGACCAGATAGACAAATTAGTTCATGAAGCTGCCAGGATCCTGGACATTGAGCATTTGCTTGACCGTAAGCCGAAGGCTTTATCCGGTGGTCAGAGACAGCGTGTTGCCATGGGACGTGCCATTGTTCGTAATCCTAAGGTTTTCCTTATGGATGAGCCTTTATCGAATCTGGATGCCAAGCTGAGAGTACAGATGAGAATCGAGATTTCCAAGTTACATCAGAGACTGGAAACCACTATCATCTATGTTACACATGACCAGACAGAGGCTATGACCCTTGGTACCAGAATCGTAGTTATGAAGGACGGTATCGTTCAGCAGGTAGATACTCCTAAGGCATTGTATGATTGTCCGCAGAACCTCTTTGTTGCAGGTTTCATGGGTTCTCCGCAGATGAACTTCATCGATGCACAGGTTACACAGTCCGGTTCAGACGTATTACTGGTATTCGGTGCCCATTCTATCAAAGTTCCTGAGAATAAGGCGAAGTTCCTGATCGAAGGCGATTACATTGATAAGACGGTTGTTATGGGTGTAAGACCGGAAGATTTCCATGATCAGCAGATATTTATTGAATCATCACAGGACAGCGCGATTGAAGTTACGATCCGTTTATACGAGATGCTTGGTGCAGAAGTATTCTTATACTTTGATATTGAGCAGTTCAGCTGCACTGCAAGAGTGAACCCTCGTACAACTGCAAGACCGGGTGATACCATTAAGATGGCTATCGATACTTCCAAGCTTCATATTTTTGATAAGGAAACACAGCAGGTTATTACAAACTAATTATTTAATATGATACGGATTTGTCGATTATAATGTGATTTTTTTGAGGAAATGCATAAAAAATATGCATTTCCTCTTTTATTTTTCTGTGAAATAGTTTAATATACTATTAACTGAAAAAATGACAATGGGAGTGAACCGAATGATATCGAATCAAATACTTCTTAATACGATAGAAGGACTGAAAAGTATAACCAGAATAGATATGTGTGTAATGGATACGGAGGGGAAGGTACTGGCTACCACATTTACCGGTGCAGACGAGTATGAGAGTGCGGTTGTGGCGTTCGTGGAATCTCCGGCTGACAGCCAGCTGGTATCAGAATTCCAGTTTTTTAAGGTCAGCGAGGATAACCAGCTGGAGTATATATTGCTGGCTAAAGGCGGCAATGATGACGTGTATATGGTAGGAAAGATGGCGGCTTTTCAGATACAGAGCCTTTTGGTTGCCTATAAAGAGCGGTATGATAAAGATAATTTTATAAAGAATCTGCTGCTGGATAACATGCTGTTGGTGGATATATATTCCAGGGCAAAGAAGCTTCATATAGATACGGATGTCAGAAGAGTGGTCTTTATTATTGAAACGAAGAATGAAAAGGATACCAATGCCCTTGAGACCATCCGGGGGCTTTTTTCGGCAAAGTCTAAGGACTTCATAACGGCAGTAGACGAAAAGAACATCATTCTGGTGAAGGAAGTCGGTGATACCCAGGGATATGACGATATGGACAAGATTGCCAGAACCCTGCTGGATATGTCTAATTCTGAAGCCATGGCTAAAGTGAACGTAGCATACGGAACGATCGTCAGCGACATAAAAGAAGTGTCAAAGTCCTTTAAGGAAGCAAAGCTTGCTTTGGATGTGGGCAAGATATTCTACAGTGATAAAAATGTTGTGGCATATAACAGCCTGGGTATTGGAAGACTGATCTATCAGCTTCCCATGCCGTTGTGCAAAATGTTCATAAAAGAGATTTTTGACGGTAAGTCGCCGGATGAATTTGACGAAGAGACTTTGTCCACGATAAATAAATTTTTTGAAAACAGTCTGAATGTTTCGGAAACCTCCAGACAGCTTTATATTCACAGGAACACGCTGGTCTATCGGCTGGATAAGTTACAGAAGTCAACCAATCTGGATCTTAGAATATTTGATGATGCCATTACGTTTAAAATAGCGCTGATGGTAGTAAAATATATGAAATATATGGAAAGTATGGATTATTAGGAATAATTCGTGTATGATTATATATGCCATGGTGTGTTGCACATAGAGCCATGGCATATAGAGTCTGAAAAAGAATAAGGAAAGGAAAATGTATATCGATGACATATACATGCTATGGAACATGATAGAATTAGAAAATGTCAGCAAATCATATTCCACAGGGGCTCCTGCTATCAAGGGTATCAGTCTGAAGATTGAAAACGGCGAATTTGTGTTTATAGTGGGTAACAGCGGTTCCGGTAAATCAACTTTGATTAAACTCTTAATGAAGGAATTAGAGCCTACCAGTGGGAAGATATATGTAAACGGCAGGTTTTTAAATAACATGAGAAGAAGAAAGATCGCCGATCACAGAAGGGATATCGGTGTTGTTTTTCAGGATTTCCGGCTGCTCCGGGACAGGAATGTCTATGAAAATATTGCATTTGCACAACGTGTTGTGGAAACTCCTATCAGAGTGATACGCAGACGGGTGCCTGCCATGCTTGCACTGGTGGGACTGTCGGAAAAGTACCGCTCATATCCGAAAGAATTATCCGGTGGAGAACAGCAGAGAGTCGCACTGGCCAGGGCATTGGTAAATAATCCTTCGATCCTGCTGGCGGATGAACCTACCGGTAATCTGGATCCGAAGAATTCCTGGGAGATCATGAAACTTCTGGAGGAGATAAACAAACGCGGTACCACGGTTGTGGTAGTCACTCATAACAGGGAAATCGTAGATGCAATGAATAAAAGAGTTATTACCATGCATAAGGGCGTTGTCCTGAGTGATGAGAAAAAAGGTGGATATTTGTATGAAGATTAGTACGATAGGATATAGTTCCGGTCAGGGAATAAAGAATATAAAAAGAAATAAGCTGTTTTCGTTGGCTTCGGTGGGAACCATAGCGGCATGTATCTTTCTGATGGGACTGTTTTATTCCATTATAATAAATGTAAGACATATGATCACTGCAGCGGAAGAATCCGTTTGTATCACGGTTTTCTTTGATGAAGGCATAGCTGAAGATAAGATCAGGGAAATCGGAAATAAGATCAGTAAGCGGATTGAAGTATCACGGTTGGAATTTACATCGGCAGAGGAGGCATGGGAGAATTACAAAGTAGATTATTTTGGAGATAATATTGAACTGGCGGAAGGATTTAAAGATGATAACCCGCTGGCAAACTGCGCTTACTATGAAGTGTATCTCAACGACCTGTCCATGCAGTCGGCATTAAAGACCAATATTGAGGCGATGGAAGGGGTCAGGAGTGTCAGGGCCTCGGATATTACTGCCAATACGTTGTCGGATTTTGCCAAGATCGTGGGATATATTTCTCTTGCTATCATTATAATTTTGCTGGCAGTAGGTATTTTCCTGATCAGTAATACGGTTATGATCGGTATTACCGTTCGAAAAGAGGAAATCCGGATCATGAAATTGATCGGGGCTACCGATTTCTTTGTGCGGTTTCCGTTTATCGTGGAAGGTATCATTATCGGAGTGGTTGGTGCGATCATACCGATCATGGTGCTGATGGTGATTTATAATAAGGTTATGTCGTATCTGGTCACACAATTTACATCTTTTACCAGTAGAATATCATTTGTAAGTTCCGGTGACATATTTGCTTTTATGATTCCGATGGCATTGGCTATCGGGGCAGGCATTGGATTTATCGGCAGTATGATAACGATTCGGAAACATTTAAAAGTGTAGCGGTCAACAAAACAATAAAATGGAGGATGATTTATTTGAAAAACAAAAAGTATTTTGCAGTATGTTTTCTGATTGCGGCAATGGTGGGAATACTGGCAGCCCAGCCGCTTTGGGCTACAAGTATAGAGGACGAAAAGAAAAAACAGAAAGCAATGGAAGAAGATTTAAAAGATTATCAGAGTATGCTGGATGATCTGGAGTCTTTGCGTTCAGACACAAAAGCATATATACAGGCTTTGGACGAACAGCTTACGGCTGTAACGGATCATCTGAATGAACTGAACGGACAGATGACGGCCAAGCAGGCGGAGATTGATGTGATCAATCAGAATCTGGCACAGCAGGAGACAGATATCAATCAGCAGTATGAAGCAATGAAAAAAAGAATACAGTTTATGTTTGAGAATGGAAATACATATTATCTTGACATGTTACTGGGTTCTGACAGTATGGCAGATTTTCTGAACCGGGCAGAATATATGAAGGAAATAACGGATTATGACAGAAATATGCTGGATAAGATGAAAGAGACAAAGACTCAGATAGAAAATACAAAAACCATGCTGGAGTCAGAAAAGCAGAATCTTGCG
Organism: uncultured Lachnospiraceae bacterium; assembly: GCA_910578175.1. GTDB lineage: Bacteria > Bacillota > Clostridia > Lachnospirales > Lachnospiraceae > Bovifimicola. The sequence continues at coordinate 2,049 of CAJTPF010000007.1, read as the reverse complement.
GAGATGACGGCACAGGCAGAAAACGAGAAAAAATCAGTGGAAGCCCTGGTTGCAGACAAGCGCCAGCAATTGCTCAATACTGAGAATCAGATTGATGCAGCCCAGATAGATATTGATGCCCAGCAGGAGGAAATTGAGGCTCAGAAACAGCTGGTAGCAGAACTGGAAGAAATTGAGCGGAAACGAAAAGAAGAAGAGGAACGGAGACGCCGGGAAGCAGAACTGAAAAAACAACAGACACAGATACCAAATTATGACGGTGGTGCTTTTATGTGGCCGTTGCCGGGAAACTACCGGATAACTTCACAATATGGATATCGAACGGACCCGATAACAGGTGCGGCATTGTCTTATCATAACGGTGTGGATATCGGTGCGCCTACGGGAACGGAAATTCATGCGGTATATGACGGAGAGGTGGCATGGGCATATTACAGTACCACAGCCGGCAACTGGGTAGGCATAGATCACGGCGACGGATTATATACTGTATATATGCATGCCTCTGCATTGCTGGTTTCAGAAGGAGACAGGGTTTCCAAGGGAGATGTGATCGCCCTTGTAGGTTCCACCGGCAGATCAACGGGACCTCATCTGCATTTAAGCGTCAGAAAGAATGGTTCCTATGTAGATCCCCGTTTATATCTGAATTATTAAAATTAAAAACCGATAATTGTTGGAAAGAAGGACGGATCAATGGAGGAGAAAAAAGAGTATTACCGCGGATTGCGGACAGGAATTATCAGTACACTGGTAATCGCAGTATCAGTATTTCTTTTGTTTGCAATCTCAAATATGATAAAAAATCTTGGCTTCGGTTTTGGAAGTACCGGTGAAAATGAATCACAGATCGAAGATATTTACGGAAAAGGTTCCGTGGATAAATTGAAATTGATTCAGCAATACATTGATGCTTATTATATTGAAGACCCGGATAGAGAAGATGTGCTGACCGGTATGATGAAAGGCATGATAACTTCTTTAAAAGATCCGTATTCGGTTTACTATACATCGGAAGAATATGCAGAACTTATGACTTCTACCAGCGGTTCGTATTACGGTATTGGTGTCAGTGTGACTCAAAATCTGGACACCGGTATCATAACCATAGTCAAAGTATTTAAAACATCCCCTGCTAAAGAAGCGGGAATGAAAGACGGCGATATCTTATATGCCGTTGAAAATAAAGAAGTGACCGGACAGGATTTATCCTCTGTAGTAGCAGAAATCAAAGGAAGAAAAAATACAAAAGTCAATGTTACGGTTCTGAGAGACGGAGAAAAGATTGATTTGTCCATTGAACGCCGTGAAGTTGAGATGGATACGGTTGAATACAAAATGCTGGATAACGGCGTTGGTTACTTATATATCAGCGAGTTTGACGGAGTGACTACGAAACAGGTTCAAAATGCCATTAAAGACCTGCTTTCCCAGGGAATGACTTCTATCGTGGTGGATTTAAGGGATAATCCGGGAGGAAGACTGGATGTGGTAGAGGATATTATGGATATGTTTCTTCCGAAAGATAAACTCCTGATGTATATGGAATATAAGAGCGGCGAAAGAAAAGATTCTTATTCCAAAACCGACGGATTGATACCGGATATGCCAATGACGGTACTGATCAATCAAAACAGTGCCAGCGCATCGGAATTGTTTACCGGTGCGATTCAGAGTTATGAGCGGGGAACGGTCGTAGGCGTTACTTCTTTTGGAAAAGGAATCGTTCAAAGCATCTTCAGCCTGGAAGACGGAACGGCGCTGAAGCTGACGACTGCCAAGTATTATCTGCCAAACGGCCAGAATATCCATAAAGAAGGAATTAAGCCGGATGTGGTTGTAGAACTGCCAGAAGGTGTGAAAAGCTGTTGGGATCTGTCTGAGGAGGAAGATAACCAGCTGCAGAAAGCGATTTCTCTGCTTACCGGATCGTGATATCCGTAGAAAATGTTGGATCATGAGAATGACAGTATGGCTGCAGGAGTTACATTCCTGCAGCCTTTTTTGTTTTTATATCGGATATGGATTTAGCAGTTTTTTATATACATA
>CAJTPF010000006.1:123107-131342 GCA_910578175.1 uncultured Lachnospiraceae bacterium | reverse complement strand
ATGATATTACACTGGCTTAACAGCCTGTCCATCTTGGTCTGTATAAAAGACTGTTTGACAGGTTCCTGTAACAGGATGCCTAATAAGAACATCGGAACAACGCTTACCACAATTAAAATCATAAATATCCGGAAACGAAAACTTTTTAATACTTTCGGTCTGAACTTAAATCCGCGCATCATTCATTACTCCTTAAAATAGTAGCCCACACCCCATTTGGTATACACATACTTTGGTTCGCTGGGATTACTTTCCACCTTTTCCCGAAGTCTCCGGATATGCACGTCTACAGTCCTCACATCGCCAGGATACTCATATCCCCATACAATACTTAATAATTTTTCCCGGCTGTATACTTTATTCGGATGTGTTACCAACAGTTCCAGCAGGTCAAACTCTTTTGCCGTCAGATTAATCTCATTATCATTGATCTTAACGCTTCTGCCCTCTGCATCGATACGCATTTCACCCTTTACTATGACTTTATTGCTTGGTACCGTATCCGCAGGTTTCTGGCTCCGTCTCATGATCGCCTTGATTCTTGCCTTGACTTCAAGAATATTAAAGGGTTTTGTGATATAATCGTCGGCTCCATATTCCAGACCCAGTATTTTATCCATGTCATCCCCTTTTGCAGTCAGCATGATGATCGGCAGGGCGCTGAATTCCCGGATCTGTCTCAGAACTTCAAAACCGTCAAAAACCGGAAGCATCACATCCAGAAGCATCATATCGTACTGGTTTTCCTTTGCCAGACGGATGGCCTCTTCACCGTCATATGCGCAGTCTACGGACATACCTTCCTGTTCCAGGCTGAATTTAATACCTTTTACAATCAATTTTTCATCGTCAACAACCAAAATCCTGTTCCCCATGTCTCTTTCCTATGTACCATACAAACTGCCCGGTATGGATATCCTTTCTTTTTATTCTACTGATATGCTATCTTTTATTTTATTAAATGCTGCCTCTTTGATTCCGCTTATATTCATTATCTGGGAAATTTCCGTAAAACCGCCTGTCTCTTCCCTGTACATAATGATCGCATCCGCTTTCGCTTCTCCGATTCCTTTTAATGTCATAAGTTCTTCCCTGGTGGCAGTATTTATATTTATCTTATTCCCGGCTGTCGAAAACGTTTCCGTTCCGTCCTCCGGTCTCCTGTTCTCCTGTACTTCCCCTGCAGCCGGTATATAGATATACATTTCATCGGTGACGGGCCGGGCCAGATTCACGGAATTGATATCCGCCTGCTCCGTTACTCCTCCCGCTGCTTCAATCGCCTGAAATACCCTCAACGTACTGCTGACTTTGTAAACTCCGGGCGTCCGGACTGCACCGCAGATCTGCACAAATACCTCGCCTTCCGTCTCCGATACCTGCTCCGCCGCTGCCTCCTGCCAACCGGAGGTCACGGTTCCCGGCTCCTTATGTTCTTCCGGATAAATGACATCCGCATCCGTTTCGGAACAGGAACAAAGCACATACATACTCATCAAAACGACAAGCACAAATTTATTTTTATAAGTCATAGAATCTCCCCCTGTCCTATGAGATTCCAAAATACCTTTTCTTATTGTACCTAATATCAGGTGACTTTACAATAGACTATTTCAATAATTATTCATAATTTATTTTTACTTTTTTTTCACGTTTTGATATCAGCTAGGACTTAAATAATAAGATTCCTCCTACGGCAAGGATCACTCCCACCAGTTTCTTAAATTCAAACTCCACTTTTTCCACGCCGAACATACCGAATAATTCGATCAGATAGGCAACCGTAACCTGAGAGACCACTATAACCATAATGGACTTTGCCGGTCCCAGATAATCCATGCTTTTTACCACCGTATACGTTATAAATGCTCCGATGATACCGCCAAGCAGCATATATTTCGGAGATACTTTCCACAGACCCGCAAAACTTTCCCTTCCGGTCACAAACCAGGCCACCATACAGGCAATAAATGCAGTTATCTGTACAAAACTGCTCATTACCCACATACTGGTATTTTTTGAAACACCGGTATTGAATACCCCCTGTACACTCATCAATGCGCCGGATATAAGTGCAATTATAAATCCCATAAAAAAACCTCCGCATACTGTATTTTTTAATAAATCTAGTATGTGAAGGCGGAGATTTTTTATACATATTTTCAAACAATGATTTGCATTTAATCGGATAAAGCCGCTTTCAGCTTTTCTATCATTTCATCCACATGCTGTTTTGTAATGATCAGCGGCGGCACCAGACGCAGCACATTGCTTCCTGCAGTAATAACCAGCAAGCCTCTTTCCATTGCTTTCGTGACCACATCACCGGCCGGCCGGTTCAGAATGATTCCCTGCATCAGACCTTTTCCCCTGTGGGATTTCACACAATCAACCTCTGCTGCCAGCATATCCAGCTGCTGCTCCAGATATCCGGATACCTGATGCACATGATCCAGTATATCCGTGGTTTCAAACAGTTCCAGTACACGGTTGACCGCTGCCGCTGCCAGAGGATTGCCGCCATAAGTGGTTCCATGGTCGCCTGGTACCAGCGCCGCAGCTTTTTCCGTCGTCAGAAACGCGCCCACCGGTATTCCGCAGCCCAGTGCCTTTGCCAGTGTCAGAATATCCGGTTTCACTCCGTATGCCTCATGGGCAAACATGGTTCCGGTCCGGCCCATTCCGCACTGTATCTCATCAAAGATCAATAAAATATCTTTTTCATCACAGATTTTTCTGACTCCCGTAATAAACTCAGGGGATGCCGGATATATTCCTCCTTCTCCCTGAACCGGTTCCAGTATTATGGCACAGGTTTTATCTGTTACCAGGGATTTTACACTCTCCAGATCATTAAACTCCGCAAATTTCACCCCGCCGATCAAAGGCTGAAATGCTTCCCGGTATTTTGCATTACCGGTTACCGATAACGCCCCCATGCTTCTGCCGTGAAAGGAATGTTCCATGGCAATGATCTCATGGTCTGTATGACCGTCCTTATCATACGCATACTTTCTTGCGGTCTTAATGGCTCCTTCAATGGCTTCTGTTCCGCTGTTGGTAAAAAATACCCGGTCCAACCCGGACAGCCTGGTAAGTTTTTTTGCAGCATCCGCCGCAGGAATGTTATAATACAGGTTTGATGTATGGATGATTTTGTCAATCTGCTCTTTTAATGCCTCATTATAACTTTTATTATTATACCCGAAAGCAAATACCGCGATCCCTGCTGCAAAATCCAGATACCGGTTTCCGTCGGTATCATACAGATAAACGCCCTCTCCTTTTTCCAGCACAATGGAATACCGGTTGTATGTATGAAGGAGGTTTTCGTCCGCCTCCCGGATATATTCTCTGGTCGTCATAGTTAATTCTCCTCTTCGTTATAATACCGCTGCTCGTGTTCCGCCAGGATTGCGGTACCGATTCCTTTATTCGTAAATATCTCCAGCAGCAGACAGTGTGGTATTCTTCCGTCCAGAATATGCACTCTTGATACTCCGTTTTCTATGGCATCGATACAGTTATTCAATTTCGGCAACATGCCTCCGCCAATGTTTCCGCTTCCGATCAGTTCACCGGCTTCTTGGATGGTCAGTTCCGAAATCAATGTAGATTTATCCTCCGGATCCTTATATACGCCTTCGATATCCGTTAAAAACGCCAGTTTTTCCGCATTGACGGCTCTGGCAATGGCACATGCGGCATCATCTGCGTTAATATTATATGTATTAAAATCATCATCCAGTCCGATAGGACATACGATCGGAAGATAATCCTTCTCCAGCAGATCATATAAGATTTTTGGATTTACAACCTTAACATCACCCACAAAACCGATATCTTCTCCATCTGAAAGTTTTTTATCACATTCCAGCAGTCTTCCGTCCTTGCCGCTGATACTGACCGCTTTCACTCCCAGTTCTTCCACCATGGTAACCAGGGATTTACCGACTCTGCCCAATACCATTTCCGCTATTTCCATGGTCGCCTCGTCCGTAACCCGGAGTCCGTTGACAAACTTCGCCTCCATCCCCGATTTATTTACCCATTTGCTGATTTCCTTACCGCCTCCGTGTACAATGATCGGTTTAAAACCTACCAGTTTCAGAAGGGTTACGTCTTTTATCACATTCCGTTTCAGTTCTTCATCTACCATGGCGCTTCCGCCGTATTTTACCACGATGATCTTCCGGTTAAATCTCTGTATATAAGGCAATGCTTCAATTAACACGCCGGCTTTATCCAGATATTGCTGCATATCATTTCCCATCGCTGTTCAGTCCTCCAATTCTATGAGCGGTAATCCGCATTAATCTTTACATAATCATAGGTCAGGTCGCATCCCCATGCGGTTGCCGATGCATCGCCTGCCTTCACATCCAGAACAGCCGTCACTTCCGGTTCCGACAGTATCCTTGTGGCCTCTTCCTCACTGTAATCCGTGGCAACACCGTTTTCTACGATCTGAATCTTTCCTGCCTTACTTTCAAAATAAATATCCACCCGTTCCGGATCAAAACTTACACCGGAATATCCCATTGCACAGAGGATCCTTCCCCAGTTTGCATCGTGTCCGTAAATGGCGGCTTTCGTCAGGCTGGACGTTACAACGGATTTACTCAGTATCACCGCATCTTCCTTTGTTGCCGCATGGACCGCCTTTACTTCGAACAATGCCGTAGCTCCTTCTCCGTCTCCGGCTATTTTCTTCGAAAGTATGGTGCTGACCTCTGTCAGCGCCTGTTTAAATTTATCATAATCCTCATTCTTCTCACAAATCGCATCATTTTCCGCCAGTCCGCTGGCCAGCAGCAAGACCGTATCATTGGTGGATGTATCTCCGTCCACGGATACCATATTAAATGTATCCGGAATGGTCTCACTCAACGCTGCCTGTAAAAGCTCTTTTGAAATATTAACATCCGTGGTAATAAATCCCAGCATAGTGCACATATTAATATGAATCATCCCGGAACCCTTGCACATTCCTCCCACGGTAACCGTTTTCCCTCCGATTTCAACCTGAAGGGCGGTCTGTTTGGAAACCGTATCCGTTGTCATAATGGCTTCAGCCGCCAGTGCCGCATCCGCAGCAGTATTTCCCAGAGCCGGCATCATTCTGTCGATTCCCATTTTTATCTTATCCATTGGAAGCTGTTGTCCGATCACACCGGTAGAAGCGGTAAGTACCATATCCGCTGAAATGCCTGCAGCTTCCCCTGTCTGCTCCGCTATCTCCTTACAGTAAGCCAGTCCCTGTGTTCCGGTACACGCATTGGCAATTCCGCTGTTAACCACCACTGCCTGCACAAATTCCGATTCTCTCACAATCCTTTTATCCCATTGAACCGGAGCTGCCTGCACAAGATTGGTGGTAAAAGTACCGGCTGCCCTGCATGGAACTTCTGCAAAGATCATCGCCATATCCTTCTTTCCCGGATGGTTTTCCTTTATCCCAACTTCCAGACCTGTGGCCTTAAAGCCTTTTGCAGCACATATGCCGCCTTCGATCCGTTTCATAAGCATACCTTCTTTCCTTTATATATAAGTCAGGCGAATGTGACATATTGAATCCACAGTCACAGGTTTCGCAATGAATGTTTATAATTATACATTTTCAATGCATAATATGCAAGCATAATTTTTGTGATTTTCCGATTGATTTTTTATTTGGAATGATGTATATTGTTAACAGCGAAATCAGTGCTGTTTTTTGAATAATTATTCATTTTTAATGAATGATTATAAATTTGATTCTGCACTCGATCATATTTTACTAATTATTATATTTTCAGGAGGATTACAAGAATGAAAGAAAAAGTTATACTGGCTTATTCCGGCGGACTTGACACAACTGCCATTATTCCATGGTTAAAGGAAAATTTTGATTATGATGTTATCTGCTGCTGCATCGACTGCGGGCAGGGAAATGAATTGGATGGTCTGGAAGAGCGTGCAAAGCTTTCCGGTGCTACGAAATTATACATAGAAGATATTGTAGACGAGTTCTGTGACGACTATATCGTTCCCTGCGTACAGGCAAATGCCATATATGAAAACAAATATCTGCTGGGCACTTCCATGGCCCGTCCGGGTATTGCCAAACGTCTGGTAGAAATCGCCCGTAAAGAAGGCGCTTCCGCAATCTGCCACGGCGCTACCGGAAAAGGAAACGACCAGATTCGTTTTGAACTGGGTATCAAGGCACTGGCTCCTGATTTAAAGATCATCGCACCTTGGAGAATGACCGATGTATGGACCATGCAATCCAGGGAAGATGAGATTGAATACTGCCGGCAGCACGGCATTGACCTTCCGTTTTCCGCAGATTCCAGCTACAGCCGTGACCGCAACTTATGGCACATCAGCCATGAAGGTCTGGAACTGGAAGATCCTGCCAGTGAACCAAATTATGACCATCTTCTGGTCCTCGGCGTATCTCCGGAAAAAGCACCGGAAGAAGGCGAATACGTTACCATGAACTTTGAAAAAGGCATACCGGTCAGTGTAAACGGTGAAAAAATGAAAGTATCCGATATCATCCGCAAGCTCAACGAACTGGGCGGAAAGCATGGAATCGGTATCGTAGATATAGTCGAAAACCGCGTGGTAGGTATGAAATCCCGCGGCGTATACGAGACACCGGGTGGAACCATTCTGATGGAAGCTCATCAGCAGCTGGAAGAACTGGTTCTGGACCGTGATACCACAAAAGTAAAAAAAGATATGGGTAATTTATTCTCCCAGATCGTTTACGAAGGAAAATGGTTTACACCGCTTCGTGAAGCCGTTCAGGCGTTTATTGAATCTACGCAGGAATATGTTACCGGCGAAGTGAAGTTTAAACTTTATAAAGGTAACATCATAAAGGCCGGAACCTCTTCTCCTTATTCATTATACAGCGAATCCCTGGCAAGCTTTACCACTGGCGAATTATACGACCATCATGATGCAGACGGATTTATCAACTTATTCGGACTTCCGCTGAAAGTCCGTGCAATGAAAATGGCTGAAACCGAAAAGAACGGTTAAAAAGAATCGAGCTGATACCTATGAATTATGCTGTTTTAGACCATCTGAGTGAAGATGAAAAAAGGATCCGTACGGATGTATTTATCACGGAACAGGGGTTTTTGCACGAATTTGACGATATCGACGAATACGCCACCCACCTTCTGGCCTATGACGGTGATACTCCCGTTGGCTGCGGCAGGATTTATGAAATATTAAGCGATTCCCCTGCAGCCGCTTCCCCTGCTGCCCCGCCGCCGGTCTATGCCATCGGCAGAATTGCTCTGGTCAAAGAATACCGGGGTATGCAGCTGGGTTCTGCTATCGTCTGGAAATTAACCAGGATGGCAGAAGAATACGGAGCAAAAACCATTCAGTTATCTGCCCAGTGCAGAGCCCGGGGATTTTATGAAAAATGCGGATTCACCGCTGTTGGTGAAACTTATATGGACGAACAGTATCCGCATATCTTAATGAGAAAAATCCTTTAACAGATATTTAAAATAAAAGATGCAGAGCCAATCACACTGACTCTGCATCTTTTATTTTGATTTTCCTTACTTAACTGTAACACTGAATTTCTGGCTGTATGCACTGTAATATTTCTGTCCGTTTACTGTTTTATATGCCCGCATTTTAACATAGTAAGTCTTGCCGGATGTAAAACCGGTCACTGTCTTACTGATGCTGGTACTGCCGGTTACCGTCGCCCGTTTTGTTACCGAACTGAAATTATTCTGTCTGGAATAAGCGATCTCATAACCGCCGCAGCTCTGTTTTTCCCATTTGACCTGAATTTTTCCGGCCGCATCAGATCTTACGGCTGAAATCTTCGGCTGGGCCGGAACGATTTTAAACGTTCTGGTCAGGGTTCCTTTATAACGACCGGTTCCGGTTACCGTTATTTTTGCAGTCCCGATATTTACATTATTACTGTATGCGACCTTGAAATCCCGGTTAAGTACCAGATTTCCAAGAGTGACTTTCGGCTGCTTTGCTTTTCCGTTATACACATAACTGCCAGAAAAAAGCTTTATGGATCCGCTGAGTTTTTTCCGTTCCACAACCACCGGTATGGTCTTAACTGCAGCTTTATAATTGGAAGTTTCCGCTCCTCTAATGGTAATGCTGGTACTTCCTGTTCCTTTTATCGTAACCGTTCCGTCAGAGGACACCGAAACTACTGATAAATCTGCGGATGTATATGTAAGTTTTCCACCG
>CAJTPF010000006.1:95090-122978 GCA_910578175.1 uncultured Lachnospiraceae bacterium | reverse complement strand
TCCGGTCACCACCACCGTAGCAGTTCCCACATTCGTATTGTTTTTATATGCCACCGTATAATCCGTTCCGTTCACCAGTCCGTCTACCGTAACCTTTGGCTTCCGGGCCGTGCCGGTATAGGCATAGGAGGTACCCGATAATTTTATTTTTAATTTTCTGATATCAATATAATTTTCCCGTTCTTTCGTATACGGCTCTTTTGCCGTCTGATAGAATAATTTTCCGTCAGCGATCTTCATTCCATACACATAGCCTTTGGATGTATCAACATTTTTTTCCAGTTTTTTATTCGAACCGTCAAAGTTACATTTATAAATGCCTGATGGCTGTGAGTAATATAATACGTCATCCAATGAAGAAATCTTAACATGATGTCCTCCATAGAAAGCAGTACTGCTGCCGAATACCGGCCACTTGGCATTCAGACTTGTAACTGCGCTGCCTGCCTCTGTAACCGGCTGTTTTTTAAAATCATGTCTATACAAGATTCCATCATAACCTACAAAATACCATTCTCCGTTCCGCAGGATGAGCTGTGTGGAAGAATTATTCCAAAATGCGGTATCAAATGCAGTATCATTACATTCTTCATGGCCGGATACCGTACTCCAGTCATGTTTTGAAAATGCCTCTTTGCTTTTTAACAAATACTGATGACTTACGCTTCCATAATAATCCCAGACCGGATCATCCCATGTCACATCCACAAAATACCATTTACCGTTTACACAGACCTGATTCCATGCATGGTCCCTACTGATTATGGTATTACACGGAATATCCAGCAGCAGCATATAATACTGGAATGCGCTGGCATATCCGTCGCAAACCGCAGACTTGTCCAATAACGCTCCCTTTAACGAATGGGCATCCGGCTGTACGGTTCCGTTTAGATAATCTTCATATGCATACTCTACATCAATACAAAGATAATCATGGATAAAGATTATCTTTTCCAGATCGCTCATGCCGTCATCAATTAAGTTCAGGACTTTATCCGTCTCATTGTTTATGGCGTCTTCATCATAATCAAAATATTCTACTTTAATCTCTGTCACATATCCGGTAGAAAGACTATAATACCAAGTTAAATATGTACTCACATAAAACAATTCCGGATGACGGTTAAGAATCGCCGCAAAAGCTTCATATATGTCTTCTTTTTTTATCTTATAATCTTCCACATCTATAAATACTGTTTTCTGCTGAAACTGACTGACCAGATAATCCTCAAAAGAGAGCCCCGCTGCCCTGAACGGTCCATAAACCTTAGTTTCTCCCGGCCTCCGCTCCGCTATCCCGATAATCTCCTCCGAAGCAGCTTCCGGTAAACCTCCTTCCTTTATGAACAGGGAAGAATCATTCTCTGATGTAACGCCTGTCTCTCCGGCCCATACTGTTATGGGAATCATCAGTATGATTGCCAGTAATATGCCTATAACCACAGACATATATGTTTTAGATTTTAGTTTTGTAACCATTGCCCCACCTGACCTTTCAAATTATTGCAATTTTTGACATAAAATTAATTTTTATCATAATATCATAAATCCCTTCTTTTAGAGGGAAATAGTAAATAACTGATTATATTTTTTTATTTGATCCTCTTTTTAATCCCTGCTGATTTTTCTTACAAAAAATATGCAACTCAAAAGTCTCCTTTAACTTGCAATTTTATACATTTTCTAGTATGATATAAGGTATGTTTTTGTGCCATTTTCACAATACTATCTGTTGGTACCATAATGCCGCAACAAAGGAGATGATCATCACGCATACAATAGATATCGTTGTCCCATGCTATAATGAAGCGGAGGGACTGAATGTATTTTATGAAGAAACTTCAAAGATTCTGAACCAGATAAAGGATTATTCTTTTTCTTATATTTTTATAGATGACGGAAGTAAAGATACCACACTGAATATCATCAAAGACCTGGCCACAGGACATGAAAATGTGAAATTTGTATCTTTTTCGAGAAATTTTGGAAAAGAAGCCGGTATGTATGCAGGACTGAAGTATTCTTCCGGAGATTATGTCATAATCATGGACGCGGACCTTCAGCATCCGCCTTCCCTGATTCCCGGGATGATTCAGGGAATAAAAGAAGGATTTGACTGTGTCGCTGCCAGACGTACCAATCGAAAGGGAGAATCCAGAATCCGAAGCCTGTTTTCCAGAACCTTTTATAAGCTCAGCAACCGCATGACGGATATTGAACTGATACAGGGAGCTGTCGATTTCCGGATCATGTCGAGACAGATGGTAGATTCTATTCTGGAACTGTCTGAGGTTCAGCGTTTTTCCAAAGGAATTTTTGAATGGGTGGGATTTCAGACCAAATGGATCCCCTATGAGAATATCGAACGTGCCATAGGAACCACAAAATGGAGTTTCTGGGGATTATTTAAATATGCAGTGGACGGGATTACTGCTTTTTCAGTGGCTCCGCTTCGGATGGTGACCGGAATGGGATTTTTTATTTCCATCATTGCTTTTATCTATATTGCCGTTACAGTCATTCAGACACTGATATTCGGAATTGATGTTCCGGGTTATGTGACTACCTTATCTGCCGTACTGTTTCTGGGCGGTATCATCGAATTTTCCGTGGGAATCCTTGGAGAGTACATCGGTCATATTTATATGGAATCCAAGGACAGGCCTATATATATAATGAAACAAACCAATATTAATATGAAAGGAACCAATAAAAAACATGAATCATTTAAAGTCTAAAGTATTGAATAAGGAAACCGTATCTTATCTGGTATTCGGTATTCTTACAACCCTTGTGGATTTCATCACCTATCTGGTCTGTCTGTCATTTTCGGTAAATTATCTGCTGGCAAATGTGATCGCCTGGATTGTTGCCGTAATCTTTGCCTATGTGACAAACAAATTATTTGTATTTGACAGTAGATCATTTCAATGGAATATCGTCATTGATGAAATTCTTTCCTTTGTAGGCGGAAGAGTATTTTCACTGTTATTCAGTCTTGTATTTATCTATGCCACCGTAATGCTGATGGGTATGCCCGTAATAGTTTCCAAGATCATCTCTGCCGTCTTTGTGGTGATCATTAATTATGTGATCAGCAAATTATTTGTATTTAAAGACAAAAAAGCAGCAGAACCTACCGGTTTTTTGGGATACTGCAAAGATAATCTCTGTTACATACTTTCGTTTGTGATTCCTGTATGTATTCTGCTGGTAATATACAAAATGCGTGAAATTTATCCGTTTGGAGACAATATGTATCTGAGAAGCGACTGTTATCACCAGTATGCTCCTTTCCACATGGAATTATATGATAAGATAACCGGCGGGGGCAGCTTCACCTATTCGTGGGATATCGGTCTGGGTGTGAATTTCAGCGCTCTTTATTCCTATTATCTTGCCAGTCCGGTCAACTGGCTGATCGGTCTGGTTTCCAGAAAACATATAATAGAAATAATGAATATATTTATTATAGTTAAAACCGCCCTGTGCAGTTTGACTTTCACCTTTTATATCCGCAGACATTTTGATACCAAAAAGACATATATTGCGGCCCTTGGTATCTTTTATGCATTATCTTCTTACTTTGCCGCTTTCAGCTGGAACCTGATGTGGCTGGACTGCCTCGTTCTGCTGCCGGTGATTCTGCTGGGTCTGGAACGTCTGGTAAAAAAAGACAAATGTTATATGTACTGTATTTCTTTGGGCATAGCCATACTTTCCAATTACTATATTGCAATCATGATCTGTATCTACTGCGTTCTGTATTTTCTTGCCCTGATTTATTCTGACGACAGTACAAAGAACATGAACTACTATATACGGAAAATCAAAAACTTTGCGGTTTATTCCCTGTTAGCGGGAGGTTTTGCCGCCATTACCGTACTTCCGGCCTACAGCGCCTTAAGTGCCACCGCTTCCGGTGATTTTAATTTTCCGGATAAAATAGCGAATTATTTTTCGGTCTACGATATGCTGTCCCGCTCGCTGATCAATGTAGACCCGGCAATCTTCTCTGCCCATGATCCGAATTTATATTGCAGTATCATTATATTTTTGCTGGTTCCGCTTTATATCGTCAATCCGAAAATTAAATTTAAGGAAAAGATTGCAAAAGTTTCTCTGATTGGAATTTTTCTTGTTAGTTTTAATACCAATGTTCCAAATTATATCTGGCACGGATTTCATTTTCCGAACAGTCTGCCCTGCCGGGAGTCTTTCATTTATATTTTTCTGATATTGACCATGAGTTACGAAGCTCTGCACTATATCAGGGAAATCACCACGAAACAGTTATTATATGCTTTTGGAGGCGCACTGGCACTGTTCCTGAGTTTTGAAAAACTGATGGTAGGCGAAGACTACAGTTTTATGATCATCTATGTCAGTGTGGTCTTCCTGCTGTTTTATACCATTGTGATCGCAATGCTGAAAAATAATAATTATAAGCAAAGCTTTGTTACGTATCTGTTGTTTGTGGTCATCATTGCTGAAAGCTTTATCAATACCGAAGAAACCGCATTAAGCACCTCAAACCGTACTTACTATTTAAAGGATAATCCGCCTATCGAGGAGATACTTCAGTTTGCAAAAGAGAATGATGATTCCCTGTTCTACCGTACCGAAAAATACGACCGACGCACGAAAAATGATGCCGCTTGGAACGGCTATTACGGCGCTTCTACTTTTTCCAGTACGGCCAACGCAGGACTCAGCGACTATTACGGCGCCCTTGGCTTTGAAAAATCCACAAATGCCTATGCCTACTATGGACATACGCCATTGACAGAATCATTATTCTCAATCAAGTATGTGATCAGTAATACTTTGAGAGACGATACGGATACCACAAAACATTTTACTGGAGCTGACGGAAATTTCTTATATAAAAACCTGTACACTCTTCCCCTGGGATTTATGATTCCGTCCACACTGGAAGACAACTGGGATCTGACACAGTCCAATCCTTTTGAAGTCCAAAACTCATTTTGTATCAATGTTACGGATAAAACGGATTTATTATTTACAAGGCAAATGGTGGACACTTCCAATCAGGTGAGTTTCTCCGAAAAAACCAATCTCTTTGTTTATGTTATGACTTCCGTGGAAAAAATCAAGGTGACAACAACAGCTGCAGACGGAACTGTTACAAATAAGACGTTCTCTTCCATGAAGCATAAGCATATTCTGGATCTGGGCATCTTCGAACCAGGAAGCCGTGTAATGATTGAGTCGGATGATGATGATGTAAGTTCCATCCAGTTTTACGCTTATAGTTATGACAATGATGTATTTTTAGATACCTTCCATACGTTAAATGAACATGGTCTGGAACTAACTTCTTTTTCAGATACGAAACTGAAAGGTACCATTACCGCCGCCGAAAACGGCACCATGTACACTTCCATACCATATGACAAAGGATGGAAGGTTTATGTGGACGGAAAACTGACAGAAACCCATGCCTTTGAAAATGCACTGCTGGCTGTAGATTTGACCGCCGGGGAACATAAAATAGTATTTAAGTATTCACCGGTTGGATTTAAACTTGGTATGGCTATTTCCTTTTCCTGTGTTGTAATCTTTATTGCCATCGCAGCCGCGGATTTTATGAAGAAAAAGAGACTGAATGAAAACAGGATTGCGGAAACGGAAGAAGAATAAGATCTACTTTGTTTCTATTCTGTATCTGCCGGGAGGACCGCCGATCGATCGGCGGTCCTCCCAATTTTAATGACTTCTATGATAAATGGATCAGATCGCAGTCTTGGGATCTGTTTTTATTGACAGGATCTCTTTCTGAAATTATATATAAGAATTCAAATCCTGCCTCTTACCGATATCCATATATCACATATACTTCTCCATTCTTGTCATATTCATAAGGAATATGATATTTTTTCATAAGCGCTAAAAATTCATCTTCAACATCATGATTTATAATCTGATCTTTTATCATTCTGCCCTGATATATGTGTTCCTGAAACTTCGGCTTTAACTTTACCCATTCCAGAGATTTAAAATCATGCCAGTTAAAACTTTCAATATCATATGACGTACCAAAAAGAAGCTTTTCCCGGCTGTCTTCAAAAAGAGTCTTATAATCATAAGGAACTGCAACCGAGATTTCTTCTGTCATCGCAAACAGAAACTCTTTCCATTTTGTATCATTCATACAGCTTGTAAGATTCCTCCTGCAGACTGTTTCCATTATCTCTTCGCTCATTGTTTTTTTCTTATGAAAATTTCCATTCTCAATCTCATTCACAAGTTTTTGGATGAATTTAAAAAATCGTTCATCCTGCCTGCCGGCAAAATAAGCAGGGGAAACCGCTTCCTCATTTCTGACAACAAGATATCGGAAATGGACGCCATGGTTATAAAATCGTAAATGCACATTTCCCTTCCACCTTACATCCAGAACAAGTCCGTTCTGAACCATCTGTTCCGCAGAATCTTTGATCACGCCATTCTTAAAATCCACCTGACTGAGGAGCATGTCTTTCATTTCCTGTAATATCTGAATCTCTTTCATATTTATTCCTATTCCATTAATTCATAAAAATTGGACACTTTTATATCTTTCATATCACTAAACTTTATGGAACTCCATAATTCGTCATTAAATTCGGAGGTCAGATCAGCGATAAACGGATCATAGATATCCAGGAATGCTTTATCTTTCGCATCCTGTATCATCTGTTGCTTATGTACCTGGGTTTCCGCCTCCATATAATCGCTGAGACATTTGATAATATAATATCCGTCCGGCGTATCAATGATTCCGCTGACCTGGCCGGTCGTCATGCCGAAGGCGGCGGCTTCAAATTCGGCGATCATTTCTCCTTTTCCAAACTGATATTCCACCTGACCGGCATCCGTATGATTGGAAGCTATGGTAGTAAAATCCCCTCCATTATTAATTTCCTGAAGCAGATCTTCCATATCGGATCTCGCCCGGCTTTTTTCTTCAGCCGTATATTCAATCCTCTGGCCCTCATGATCGATAACATATGTCCTGGCATAAATTCCCTGCACCTTGATAATTTTTGCTTCTGCATCACTGATTTCCGGATTTACCTCTTTGGTAAGTTCAGTATATACCTTCTTTGCCAGATAATACTGCTGATATACATCCTCCACCGTATCCTGATTAATATTCATATATTCCATTTCCTCCGGCGACAGGCCGTTATAATACGTTTCCGCAATCTGTCGGATCTTCTGCTCCTCTTCTTCCGTCAGTTTTATCTTTTTTTCCCTGGCTAACAGGGTCATTGTTTTCATTTCCGCCAGTTCACTTTTAACATTATTCTTAACATACTCTTCAAACGTCATTCCTGCAATATCTTTTGTCCAGATTTCACTGCCATAAGAATTCTCATACAGATTTTTCTCCGATGTAAGAAACAACATGGATTCCGGCAGTTTGCAGGGACTTCCGTTAATTTTAAAAACCTCGTTTTTAGATAAGCCTGTTGAAAAATATACATTTTTTCCGGCACAACTGCATCCTGCCAGTAAAAGAGCAAAAACCGCAACCATAACCGATTTCATTTTTTTACCAATCCTCATGTCATATGTTCCTTTCTTCGATCTGCTCAGACTAATGCCTGAATCCTCCGTTAACATTTAAATATATTGCAACAATTCCAGCGGATGATGAATGATGGTATGGGCTCCGCTGTCCCTCAGTTCTTTTTCCTCCCGAAAGCCCCAGGTTACGCCGACGGTAAATAAAGAAGCTCCGGTTCCCGTCTTCATATCCGTAGAAGTATCCCCGATATACAGGCATTGGTTCGAATCCACATCCATTGCTCTTAAAATTATATCGATTCCCCCGGAATTTGGCTTCTTTTCATGATCCGGCCTCTGGCCCAGAATAAAATCGAAATACCCTTCTCCAAACAGTTCCCTGAGAATGGAACAGACATTGTCATGTTCTTTATTGGAAAATACCGCTATTTTAATGTTATTCTTCTTCAGTTCCTCTAATAATTCCCTGATTTCCGGATATGGTCTTACCTCATACGTACATCCTGTTTTAAATAATTCTATATATCTAGCCATGGCTTGGTCAAACATTTTCCGTCCGGTATCTCCCGCAGCCTCCAACGCACGTTTTATCAGTTCGATCTGTCCGTCACCAGCATAGGTTTTATAATTTTCCTCCGGATGAGGTTTCAATCCCAGCTCTTTTAAAACCTGATTGGCCGTAACTGCAATGGAAGTCAGCGTATCCATGATTGTTCCGTCCAGATCAAAGATACAGGCTTTCATGATTCGTTTCCCGGTTACGATATCGATTCCCAAACGTTCTCTGGCCTCGGAATAAATCCTTGCAACCGGAAGACCCACTACATTGTTATAATCTCCGCTTATTTTTTCAATATTCACCGCAAAAAGTCCCTGAATCGCATAGGCTCCCGCTTTATCCATCGGTTCTCCCGTATCTATATAATCCCGGATCGCCTGATCCGTCATCTCTTTCATGTATACATCCGTACATTCCGTAAATCCGAAACCGGTTTCGGCATCCCCTCCGTCCGGGAGATAGATCAGGGACACACCGGTATAGACCTGGTGTTTTTTACCCTGAAGCATTTTCAGTGTTTCAAATGCTTCCTCTTTACCGGCTGGTTTCCCCAATATCCGATTATTATATGCCACAATAGTATCGGCACCGATGATCAATGTTTCTTCACCGGAATACCGTTCACGGATTCTGGCACACACATCTTCTGCTTTTCCTGCCGATAAATCTCTTACCACCGTTTCCGGGTCGGTATCGGTTATGATTTCTTCTTTCCCACTGACCACACATTCAAAAGAAACACCGATCTGTTGCAATAATTCCTGTCTTCTCGGTGACTTGGAGCCTAATATTATCTTCATCTCTTTTTCCATTCCTTCTCAAACATATTTCTTATGATTCCCATGGGCGGATCCGGTATGTAACTCCCAGCTTACTGCAGAGCATTCTGCATGCCTCTTCTTCTTCCCTGGTCAATGTTGTATCCACAGTAGTCAGGATCACTGTATCTACATATTTTTTAACATTCTCTGCAAATGTCAGCACTGCCTCAAAAGAACACAATCCAAACCTGCTCCTGGTCAGTTCCAGATAACGATCCGCTTTCGGTGTATTCAGGCTGATGGATACGGTATCCACGATTCCCTGAAACATTGGTGCCGTGTCTGTTCCGTTCACCAGATCAGATAAACCGTTGGTATTTACCCGGATCTTCTTTCCGTATTCCCTCTTTACAAATGCCGCTGCAGCCAAAAGTACCTGCAGCCGTTCCGTAGGTTCGCCAAAACCGCAAAATACCACTTCTCCATACTTTGACATATCAGACTTCTGAAACGCTTTTCTCAATTCCTCTAAGGACGGTTCATGCTCCAGCCACAGGGATTGCGATCCTCCCATATGATCTCTGGTCTGTCTCAGACAAAAGGTACAATTGCACGGACATCGGTTCGTAAGATTGACATATAAATTATCATGCACTTCATATATTATCGTCTGGGCTTTTTTTCTTTCACTCATCCGGATTCCCGCCTTTCAAAAAATTTCATTTTAATGATGTCAGAAATTCCTCAAAACAGACGCCGTCTGTCTGGGGAATTTCCAACTCCATGGATTTTAATATACATTTTTTAATAAAATTAGAAGCTTTCCGCACCGAAGCTTCAAAATCCACCCCATTTACGGCATCTGCTGCTATGATGGAAGAAAATATGTCCCCTGTTCCAGAACGCTCGGTCCCGACTTTATGGGTTTTTAAAAATTTATCCGTTCTTCCGTCTTCATACACATAGTTTGCTATATATTCTCCCTGTATGATTCCGGTGATGACAACCTTTTCCGGCCCCTGTTCCCTGAGCTTTCCCGCAATCTTACGGATATCCCCGGGTTTGAATGTCTCGGGACGGTATTCGGTATCCGTCAGTATGCATGCCTCCGTCAGATTGGGCGTCAGTATATCCGCATAAGATACCAGTTGTCTCATTTCTGCACACATGGCGGTTGTATAGGTGGCATAAGGTTTCCCATGATCTCCCATGACCGGATCTATGATCACGACCGTCTGTTCCGTCCGGAAATTCTCTATAAATCTCTTTACTATATCAATCTGTTCTTTGGAACCCAGAAATCCCGTGGTAATTCCTTCAAATTCTAAACCCAGCTTCTTCCAATTTACTATATACTGTTCCATCTTATCTGTATAATCATCAAAGAAAAACTCCGGAAAACCGGTATGATTGGAAAAAATGGACGTGGGAACCGCACAGCACTGAACCTTCAGAGCCGAAATGATAGGCAGGGAAACCACAATGGAACAACGGCCAAAACCTGAAAAATCATTGATAATGGCTATTTTTTTCTGGTTATTATGTGACATATGCAAGCACCTCGTATAAAAATAATGATCTATTTCTAATATTTACATAAAATTTACATTCACGGATATCATTTTACCTTAATTTTCTGCATATTGCAAATAGAATCCGTATCTTTTATAATGTAGGGAGATGTTATTTCGAAAAAAAGTGGGAGGCACGGATTGGGAATTTGGCTAAAGGGACGCAGTTATGCCCGGGGAGGGCGGACAGAATGTTCCGCTACAGACGGAGGGAAGTTCTAAGTGATCTGCGGCAGGTATTCTCAGGCGGACGCTACCGTCAACAATGATGCAGGATGCCGAATATCCGCTGGCAGCGTCCGTCTGGCCAATTCGCAAACATACACACAATTTACCAAAAGGAGAATCACCTATGAACCATTTCAAAAAACAAATTTTATTAATTTCAGGTTTCCTCATCCTTATTCTTGCAATTCTGGGCATTCTGTATGTAAATGATACTTCGAAACCGGAAACAGATACCATATCCGTGAATGAAAATACCTCTGCTCCTGTCAGTCCAGTGACAGATTCTTCCGACGTACCGATCACAGATTCGGAAACAGAAAGCACCACGGAACCGGTTACTTCACCTCCGGAGCCGTATACACCCGTTACCATTGCCATGACCGGAGATATCCTGCTGTCGGACCGTCTTTATCAGAGATATTGTGACGGAGGCATTACGGGATTTGTCTCTCCCGTGGTTGCAGAAAAACTTGCAACAGCGGATATCACATTTGTGAATCAGGAATTTCCGTTCAGTAACCGGGGGACTCCGGAGGCCGGAAAAGAATATACCTACTGTGTTCCCACTTCTTACTCCCGTATTTTTCCGGAACTGGGTGTGGATATCGTTTCCCTGTCTAACAACCATATCCTGGATTACGGACCAGATGCTTTGGCAGATACCTTCACTGTTTTAGAAGAGATCGGAATTGACTATATCGGCGCCGGCCGAGATCTAAACCGTGCCAGACAGCTGATTACGAAAGAGGTCCGCGGAAAAACCATCGGTTTTCTTGCCGCATCCAGAGTTGTTCCCAGCGGAGAATGGTATGCACGAAATGCCGGAGAAGGATATGAAGCCAGAGCCGGAGTTTTTACCACCTATGATTCTGCTGCTCTGTGTGAGGAAATCCGAAAGGCAAAAGAGAGATGTGATGTGGTCATTGTATATGCCCACTGGGGAATCGAGCGGCAGGAAGTCGCCGCAGACTACCAGCGTATCCTGGCCAAAGATTATATCGATGCCGGTGCGGACCTGGTAGTCGGAAGCCATGCCCATGTAATGCAGGGTGTGGAATACTATAAAGATGTACCTATCGTATATGGTCTCGGAAATTTTCTTTTCAGTAACTACTATTCACGGACTACCGTTTTAACTGTATCCATTGATGAAACCAATAAATGCTCCATCGAATTCCTCCCCTGCAAAAGTCAGACCTACTACACATCGGAATGCGATGCAGCAGGTCAGGAAGAATTTTATTCATTTTTAAGCCGTGTATCTTTTGGGGTTACGTTTGATTAATTCAGACTGTCTGCTATAAACCAGAGCAGCAGCAGATGAACCGGATAGTACCAGTAAAAAAAGTATTTGAATTTTTTACAGCCCATGTTGCCGTTGTACAGGTAGACCGGCAGCATGGCAGCTACTGCATATCCCTGAATCGATCCAATCATCCGGATATTGATCAGCACCTGAAACAGCAGATTCATAAAAAAATTATGTTCCAGCAGAAAAAAACAATATATCAACAGTATTCCATAAAAACCGTAATCGGACCGCAGCACTTCCGCCGCCAATGCAATGGAGAGAACAGCCGTCCCTTCCAACGCTCCGTTCATGACAGGGGAAATGGTCTTACAGAAGATCCGCAACAGGGTAATAAGTTTCATCAGTAATAATCCCAGCAGCAATGTAAAAAATATATTCCGGGATTCCCCTGCAATAACGGTCCTGTGAAATGCCAGATTAAACGGAATTTCAGAAATTACCGCAAATAAGGCCAGCCGTCTGATATATCTGTTTACATTGGAAGTATTTCGGAATCCCTGCACCAGAAGAAAACAATAAATGGGAAATGCCAGTCTTCCGATGATTCTCATCCAGATACAATCCGGCAACAAAACAGCTCCCGTATGGTCTGTGAACATGGAAATGGCCGCCAGCACTTTAAGTTTAAACGTATCAAACACCCGGATTTGATTCCGGATACCGGTACATTTTTTCATATCAAATTATCTTCTTTCCTTATCTTTTTTACGGATCTTCTTCCGGTCGGATCTGACCGCTTCTTCCCCAGCCTGTCTCTTAAACTGCTCTGCCATTAAACGTTCCCGCTCTTCTGCTTCCGGATCCGTCACACTTGACAGCACAACCACAGATCGTGGCGGCACTGTCAGATATCTGTGATTATCCGGTTCTCCCCCCGACAGGTCCTGTATATCCTCAGCCGTCGTAATATCCAGCTTCCATTTTTTATTGCGTCCCGCAGTGGGTACCCCCAGTTTCCGGCTCTCCCAATGCATATTAAACGCAATGTAAAGATTCTCTTCCGGTTTTTTGCCTGCCAGCTGGCAGTAGCTGCCGTTAAGCATGATACCGAAACATCTTGCAAATATATCCGTGTCCAGACTCCAGGTACGTTCGGAATGATATGAAATATCCGGCATACCAAGGGAGCGGTAATCTTTCACCTGAAGCTGCTTATCCATATGTAAAATATTATGCTCTCTTCTGTATCGAATCAGACCTTTTGTATATTCCAGCAGCCAGGCATTCTTCTTTACCAGCCTCCAGTCCAGCCAGGATACTTCATTGTCCTGACAGTATGGATTATTATTTCCGCCGCAGGAATTTCCGAATTCATCTCCGGCATAGATCAGCGGCGTGCCCTGACTCAAAAACAGCATTGCCATTGCATTTTTAAGCTGCCGCTTTCTCAGTTCCATTACGCTCTTCCGCTTCGTCTCTCCTTCAAATCCGCAATTCCAGCTATAATCGGTCTCGCTGCCATCTTTATTGTACTCTCCGTTTTCTTCATTATGCTTCCTGTCATAGGATACCATATCCATCATGGTAAGTGAGTCGTTGCTGGCCATATAGTTTATGGCTGCCGCATAATCCTTGTTATAGCGGAACCGGAATGCCATATCATTAACCTGTCCTTCGTCGCCTTTTAAGAATTTCCTGGCAGTATTCATAAATACCTGATTATATTCTCCTAAATGTTTAAATCCGGAATGATTATCACTGTCAAAACCATAACTGATAATCTTGGTCCTGGAAAGATACGGGTCGGCGCTGATGGCCCCCCGGACATCATGATCCATACCGCAGTGAATGGCATCAATGTGATAATTGAATACCCAGTGTCTGAAACAATCCATCATATAGGAAGGGGTCACTTCCCTTCCGAAATAAAATTCCATACAGACCTCAATGCCGTTCCGATGCAGTTCCCGGACCATGGTCTTAAATTCCTTAATAGCTCCGGCAGAATCTTTTCTGGAAGAATATGCTGCCTTCGGCATGAAATAATCCGCATCCCGGTAGCCCCAGAAATCTACCTTCCTGGCCTTCATCATTTCTTCATTACTCAGATGAACTCTTGGCTCATAACGGCTGACCGTATCCTCAATGACTTCGTTAAACTCATAGGCAGGCATAAGCTCCACCATGGTTACGCCCAGTTCCTTCAGATAATCAATCTTGTCCAGGATTCCCATAAAAGTTCCCTTTTTTCTGGAACCGGAATACCGTCCCATGGTAAATCCCCGGACATGCAGTCTGTAAATCAGAGAATCCGAAAATTCATAATTCAGTCTCCTGTCTCCGCTCCAGTCAAATTTATCATAATAAAATCCGGAAGTCTTCTTATTTAAATCTGTTTCCCCGAATTCAGTAGCTCCATGAATCAGCACCGCATACGGGTCTGTGATTATCTTATTATCTATCCTGTAATTATATTCAAAGGTCTGGGGCGAGATTCCCCTGACCAGCATCGCAAATATATTTCCAAACCGCATCTCTTCAGTAAAAACAATCTCTGTGGCAATTTTTCTCGTACCTTTTTCATATAAGATCAGGGAACAGCTTTTAACATTCTCCGTAACGATCAATGCAAAATTAATCCCCCCGTCCGTCTTTACAGCTCCCAGCTGCATGGGATTCCCTATCTCGATCTTATAATTCAGTTCTTTATTTTTAACAGTATTTTCTGCCATTTTCCGCACCAAACCTTACTATCCTTCCAACATGTATTTATACCAATTATAGCCTATCCACCTCCAAATCACAAGAACATTTCAAAACTCAGGTAAAAATAGCTTGCAAAATGCTTATTTTACTGTAAAATAGGAAAGGAAAGCGTTTAGTTCTTATATGAATGATAAATAAAAAGGAAGGTATAGCAATATGATAAGTGCAAATAATATTACTCTGAGAATCGGTAAAAAAGCATTATTCGAGGAAGTTAATATAAAATTTACAGAAGGCAACTGTTACGGTCTGATCGGTGCGAACGGCGCAGGTAAATCCACGTTTTTAAAGATTCTTTCCGGCCAGATAGATTCCACAAACGGAGATATCATCATTACTCCGGGACAGCGTCTCTCATTTTTACAGCAGGATCATTTCAAATATGATGAATTTACGGTTCTGGACACGGTCATTATGGGCAATGCCAGACTTTATGAGATCATGAAAGAAAAAGAAAAAATATATGCCAAAGAAGATTTTTCGGAAGAAGACGGTATCTTAGCCGGAAAACTGGAAGAAGAATTCGCAAACCTGAACGGCTGGGAAGCGGAATCGGATGCCGCTTCCCTGTTAAACGGTCTGGGCATTGAAACCGAATTTCATTATAAATATTTAAAAGAACTGACCGGCAGCCAGAAAGTAAAGGTATTGCTGGCACAGGCGTTATTTGGCAATCCTGATATTCTTCTTCTGGATGAGCCGACCAACCATCTGGACCTGGATGCCATTGCCTGGCTGGAAGAATTTCTGATCAACTTTGAAAACACCGTTATTGTCGTTTCCCATGACCGGTATTTCCTGAACAAAGTCTGTACGCATATTGCAGATATTGACTACGGAAAAATTCAGCTTTATGCCGGAAATTATGATTTCTGGTATGAATCCAGCCAGCTCATCATGAAACAGAGAAAAGAAGCCAATAAGAAAAAGGAAGAGCAGATCAAAGAGCTGCAGGAATTTATTCAGAGGTTCAGCGCCAATGCTTCCAAATCCAAACAGGCAACCTCCCGAAAACGCGCATTGGAAAAAATTGAACTGGATGATATCCGTCCTTCCAGCAGAAAATATCCTTATATCGATTTTCGTCCGAACCGTGAAATCGGTAATGAAGTGCTGACCGTAGAACATTTATCCAAAACCATTGACGGAGTGAAAGTTCTGGATGATATCTCCTTTATTGTAGGACGGGAGGATAAAATTGCTTTTGTCGGTTCCAATGAAATCGCAAAAACCACTTTATTCCGTATACTTACAGGAGAAATCGAGCCGGATGAAGGCTCTTATAAATGGGGTGTTACTACTTCCCAGGCTTATTTTCCAAAGGACAGTACAAAGGAATTTGATAACGATTATTCTATCGTAGACTGGCTAACCGGATATTCGGAAATAAAAGATGCCACTTACGTCCGGGGCTTTCTGGGACGAATGTTATTTGCGGGCGACGACGGCGTAAAGAAAGTAAAAGTTTTATCCGGTGGTGAAAAAGTAAGATGTCTGTTATCCAAAATGATGATCAGCGGTGCAAATATTTTAGTATTGGATGAACCGACCAATCATCTGGATATGGAATCCATCACCGCGCTGAATAACGGACTGATCAAATTCCCGGGCGTCGTTTTATTCGCTTCCCATGACCATCAGTTTGTGCAGACCACAGCCAACCGGATCATGGAAATCGTGAACGGAAGTCTTATCGATAAGATCACAACTTATGACGAGTATCTTGCCAATGATGAACTGGCAAGAAAACGTCAGGTATATTCCATGGATGAACAGGACAGTGATGATTAATGAAATATATAGATTTACATGTACATTCCACAGCTTCGGATGGCTCCTTAACGCCATCCGAACTTGTTAATTATGCAATCGTTAAAGATTTATGCGCTTTTGCACTGACGGATCATGATACCACAGCCGGAACAGACGAAGCCCTGAGGGAAGCCGGACGTATCAATACGGCGGCCGGACAGGACATTCTCCGGGTGATTCCCGGCATCGAATTATCTGCAGAATATCAAGGTAAAGATATCCATATCTTAGGACTGAATATCAACCATACCAATCCTGATTTTCTGGCGCAACTGGAAAAATTCCAAAAAACAAGACTGGAAAGAAATCAGAAAATGATCGAACTGTTGAATCTTAACGGATTCAATATTACTCCGGAAGGAATAAAAAAACGCTTCGGTAATGCAGTGATCACCAGAGCGCACTATGCGATTCTTATGGTAGAAGGCGGATATGTAAAAGATAAAGACATTGCTTTTCAAAAGTACCTGAATCCGGGATGTTCATGTTATGTTCCCAGAACCAAAGTATCCGTTACCGATGCTGTTGAGATTATCTTAAAAGCAGAAGGAAAACCGGTTCTGGCCCATCCCCTGCTTTATAAACTGGGCATGGGAGAATTGGAACAACTGGTATCCCTGTTAAAATCCGCAGGTTTAGAGGGCATCGAAGCGATCTACTCCGCCAATAAATGGGACGATGAAGCCAGGATGAAGCAACTGGCAAAAAAATATGATTTATTTATTTCCGGCGGAACGGATTTTCACGGAACTGCAAAACCTACGCTGGATTTAGGCGTGGGATATGGAAATATGAAAATTTCTCCGGATTTGTTGGAACACATTCTATAACTGCTGACGGTCCTGCAGTCAGCAGTTATTCTTTATTCCTGTTAATTTCCCTCATATCGGATCACCGACTCTACCCGGTATCCTTTTAACTTTTCCCTTCCTTTTAATCCTTCCAGTTCCATTAAAAAGCAAATTCCCACAACTTCTCCGCCTACTTCCTCAATTAACTGAATGATCGCCTCCGTGGTACCGCCCGTTGCGATCAGATCATCAACGATCACAACCTTTTGTCCCGGTAAAATAGCATCCCTGTGCATTTCAATTATGGCCGTTCCATATTCCAGCTGGTATTCCCGCTCTATGGTGTCACAGGGCAGTTTTCCCTTCTTGCGGACCGGCACAAAAGGCTTATGTAAATTATAAGCGATCGGCACTCCGAAAATAAATCCTCTGGATTCCGGACCGACGATCACATCAAAATCCAGATCCTGAATACTGTTCTGCATTAGATCAATCGCCAGATGCAACCCGTCTGCATCCTGCAATACCGAGGTAACATCCCGGAATATGATGCCTTCCTGCGGAAAATTATCAATACTTCTTACATACTCATCAATTTTTTTCATTTTTTTATGTGCTCCTTTAATATATATACGTTTATTTTAACATAGGTATCTTTTAATCACAACTCTAATATTTTTTAGTCCGTTATATTCATTAATTTCCGGATAATAGATAACAGAAAGCTGAATATCACTATTATAACCATGAAACAATGCATCGATCCGTGACTCCGGATATTTTTTCCGAAGCCCTTGACGAAATTCCTCTTCGGTTTCAAACAGTACAGCTTCTATTTGCGTGTCGTTTGCATTGGTAATATTCATTATGATCACATTTCTATTTTTTCCCCGGACCTGCAGCCGGTTTATGACAACAATCCTGTCTGCAAATACCGGTTTTTCATTTCCTTTTCCAAAGGGTTCCAGCAGCTTCAATTCATCAATGAGACGTTGGGAAATATATTCAAAGGGCAGTGCAACATCGATCCATATTTTTCTTGCCATCATTTCTTCTGTAAGGTTGCAGTTTTCATTGATCGTCCGGCGGAAAAGTTCTATATTTTCTTTTGGCAGTGACAGGCCGGCAGCCATACTGTGTCCTCCGAATTTACTGAAACAGTTTGCAGAAGCATTGGTCATGACCAGATTGTCAAACATATGATAACCCTCAATGGAACGGCCGGAACCTTTGGCGCCGTCCGCAGAATCCGTGATCACGAATGCCGGTTTGTTATACTTCTCCCGAAGTCTTCCGGCAATGATTCCTGCCAGCGACTCATGACACCGGTCCAGATACAACACTAATACCCTGTCTTTCTGCATCTCTTCGGAAGCTTCGATTTGTTTAATGGCTTTCTCTGTAAATTCAATAGTCATATTTTTCCGCAATTCGTTGATATCTTTTAATTCCGCCGCCAGTTCCGCCGCAATAGCAGCATTTTCAGCCATGAACAGGCGAAAAGCCAGCCTGGCAGTCTCCAGACGTCCCCCGGCATTGATGCATGGACCCAGAATAAACCCGATATGATAAGATGTTATTTCCTTTTCCTCCAGATGATTCACCGCGATCAATGCCTGCAGTCCGTAATTATCCGTTTTTTTAATATTTTCCAGTCCATACTGCACCAGTATCCTGTTTTCTCCTGTTAAATCTACGATATCTCCAACAGTGGCTATTGCCGCAAATACATAATATTTCTTTAATTTCTCATCCCATGATTCCTGCCTGCCGCCGTCCTTCTCCTTTATATAATCCAGCAATGCGGTCACCAGCTTCAGCGCTACCCCTGCTCCGCATAAATCTTTGAAGGGATACGTACAATCTTCCTGTTTGGGATTCACTACGGCATCTGCCCCGGGAAGTATGAAATTTCTTTTATCTCCCTCATCTATAAAAGGCACTTCATGATGATCGGTTATGATCACCTGCATTCCAAGACTTTTTGCATACTCAACAGGTATTCCGGCGGCAATACCGTTATCACAGGTAATGATCATTTGTATGCCATCATCAAAGGACTGTTTGATCAGTCTCTCATTTAACCCATATCCGTCCTTTACCCGTTCCGGCACATCAAAATCTGCATCGGCGCCTATGGTTTTCAGCAGATCCGTTAATATGTATCCGGAGCAGACTCCGTCAATATCATAGTCCCCGATGACCCGGATCCGTTTTTGCGATTCAACGGCATTGTATATCATCCTTACAGCCTTTTGCATATCTTTAAGCAGAAACGGGGATTTCATGCTCTCTATGGTTCCTCTGAGATACCCGTTATACTCTTCCATGGTTCTATGATTTCTGTTTCGAATGATCCTTGCCGTTACCGGCAAAATACCAAACATTTTACCCAGTTCTTCAAAATCCGCTTTTTTTCCCTGTACTCTCCATATTTCCTGTATCTCCATATATTAATCCTTTCTTTCCGCTCCGGCTGCAATAAATACAGAAAAGCCACCGCTCCGGCCATGACACGGAATACCATGACCTTTGTTGCGATGGCTCTATTTATTATTTCTCTTTATCGATATTTCTTCTTTGACATTACATACCAGAGAGATCCTGTTATGAATACGGAAGAATAACCGCCTGCAAGAATACCGACCATGATCGGCAATGCAAATTCACGGATGGATGAAACACCAAGAATAAACAGTACAAATACCATTACAAACGTTGTAAAGGACGTATAGATACTTCTTGTAAGTGTCTGCGTAATACTTGCATTCACTATTTCCTTTAAATCAACTTTCTTGGAATTTACCTTCTCTGCAAGATTTTCCCTGATTCTGTCGAAAATAACGATGGTGGCGTTAATGGAGTAACCTACGATCGTAAGCATACAGGCAATAAATGTGGTACCAACCGTGGTTCTGGACAATGCATAGAAACCAAGCACGATCAATACGTCATGGATCAGCGCGATCACCGCACTTCCCGCAAACTTAAGATTTTTAAACCGGAACCATATATATATCAGCATGCAGAGCGTTGCCAGCGTAACCGCTATAATGGCATCCGACTGCATTTCCTTGCTTACACTGGAACTGATATTGGTTTCCTCAAAACTATCTTCCATTGCGCCAAAATCATCGATCAGTTTTTTCTTAAATGCTTCTCTGGTTTCCGCTTCCTTTATGACCGGAGTTTTAATTGTATATTTATTGGAACCTGTTTCCTTCTGTCCCTGTATATCATTGCTGCCAATGATATCAGCCAGTTCCGGTTTTATTTTATCATTGAATTCATCTATGGAGATATCCTCCGGAAACTCCAGAGTAGTTGCCGTACCGCCCTTAAATTCTATACTGTAATTGAAAGCACCGTCTTCGTTTATGGAATGATATACAACACCGGCAGCCCCCGCCAGAATACAGATAACGGATATACTGAACCATATTGCTTTCTTACTGAGAAAATCAATCGTTTTTCTTTCTTTCTGAACGCCATAAAACTTCTTATCTTTGAATCCCATATTATAGAATAAAAATACCAGAACCCTGGATACCACCATTGCCGTAATCATGGATAATACGATACCAATAGCAAGCGTGGTCGCAAATCCCTGTACCGGTCCCGTACCTTTCCACATCAAGACCAAAGCGGCTATGAACGTTGTAATATTACCGTCCACGATCGCTGAAGTTGCTTTCTTAAATCCTACTTTAATGGCGGATTCCGTTGTCTTCCCCTGCGCCAGTTCTTCTTTGATACGGGCATAAATGATTACATTGGCATCCACTGCCATACCAATGGAAAGTATAATACCTGCAATACCCGGCAGGGTCAGTGTTAAATCAAATCCGTTTAGTACCAGTAATTCCAATATCGTGTATAACGCAAGCGCAATACCTGACACAAGGCCCGGAATCCGGTATACGATCATCATAAATAAGATTACCACAGCCAATCCGATCAAACCGGCTAAAAGGCTTGTCTCAATGGCATCATTTCCCAGTTTTGCACTGACAACTTTCGAACTGATCTCCTCCAGCTCCAGACTGAGGGAACCGATACGGATCGTGGAAGCAAGAGAATTGGCTTCCTCCAATGAACCGATTTTATTGATAACGGCTTCACCTGTTGTAATAGCGCTTTCTACGGTAGGAGAACTGATGATCTTGTCATCATATAAAATGGAGATCGTCTTTCCAAGATTGGTCGTTGTAGCATCTGCAAACTTCTTTGTACCGGCTTCGGTCATCTCAAGCGCCACTACATATTCCGATGCACCGGTGCTGTTGGAAATCTGGGCCCTGCCCTGGGCATCTGCAACATCAGAGCCGGTCAGCCACACTTTATACCGGCTTCCGCTTTCCGTAACATACAACGGATAAGTGTCGTCTCCGGTAAAATCCGCATCTGCTTCCGTAACAAACATCAGGGAGCCCGGTTTACCTAATTCCGAAATTACGGATTCCGAATCATACTGTCCCGGTATATCAACGGTAATTCTGTTGTCACCTTCTTTATATACCTCTGATTCCGTACTGAAATTAGCAACACGGAGCTGTAATTTATATACGGTATCATTCACCTGTTCTTTTGTAAAATCTTCATCCTGAATTTCATAAGTTATACTTACTCCACCCTTTAGATCCAATCCTAATATAATATTTTCTGCTGAACCTGTTTTTTTACTGCCTATACCAAATCCTGCCACATAACCCACAAATACAATACAGAGCAATGCAAGAATGAATAGAACAATACTGTTACTCTTCTTTAGCTTCATTTTCTTCTCCATGCTTTTCTGCACTTCTTACTGAAGGAGATTCGCACATAATCCTTTCTTTTATTTTATTCACAGGCGATTTCATTTGATAATGAAACTGCACTAACCTGACTGTTCTGAATCTTCCGCCAAAGCCGCTTTTATCATAATCGCACACTCAACTCTTTTTCTTTCCATTTCACAGCCGATATCATAAGCATCGGTTATGGAACCATGAAACTGATAAGAGTTGGCGGCACACCCACCACTACAATAATATTTTGCAAAGCAGCTTCTGCATTTTTCTTTTGCATATACATTACACATTTTAAATTCATCACAGATATCGGTTCTGGTAATCCCTTCATCCACATTGCCTAAGAGAAATTCTTCCCTGCCGACAAACTGATGGCATGGATACAAATCTCCCCATGGAGTAACTGCAAGATATTCCGTTCCCGAACCGCAACCGGACAAGCGCTTGGCCACACACGGTCCCTGTTCCAAATCTATCATAAAATGAAAGAAGTTAAATCCTCTTCCCTCTTTTTTACGTTTTATAAATTCTTTGGCCAGAACATCATATTCTTCCATTATTTTGGGCAGATCTTCTTCCCGGATGGCATATGGTTCATTGTCGTCTCCTACTACCGGTTCTATGGACATCTGCTGAAATCCCAGATCGGCAAAATGTATCACATCCCGGGAAAAGTCAAGATTATCATGTGTAAATGTTCCCCTGACATAATAGTTTGTCTGATTCCTGCTGTCCGCCAGTTTTTGAAATTTCGGGACGATTAAATCATAACTGCCTGCACCGTTACGAAACGGACGCATTTTATCATTTACTTCTTTCCGGCCGTCAAGACTCAGCACCACATTTGACATTTCCCGATTGACAAATTCCATGATTTCATCATTCAGTAACACACCATTGGTAGTCAGCGTAAACCTGAATTTTTTATTATATTTCTCTTCCTGGGAACGGCCGTATCCCACTAAATCTTTCACTACTTCCCAGTTCATAAGGGGTTCTCCGCCAAAAAAATCAACTTCCAGATTACGTCTGTTTCCTGAATTTCTGATCAGAAAATCCAGCGCCTTTTTCCCTGCTTCAAAACTCATAAGCGCTTTTCTGCCATGATATTCTCCTTCTTCCGCGAAACAATATTTACATGCCAGATTACAATCATGGGCAATATGAAGGCACAATGCCTTTACGACTGTTTTTCTTTTCTTAAAATCAGCTATATAATTTTGATATATATCCTCTGTATACAGTAATTCCTGTTCTTTTAACTGTGATACTTCCTCGATGGCTTCTGCAATCAGGTCTTCAGAGTATCCTGATTCCGTTCTCAGCCTTTCTGTAATCTGTTCTCTGGTATATTCTTCAAGAAGCGGAATTACATCATAGACCACGTCATCAACCACATGCACGGAACCGCTGTTTACATCAAGAACAATATTATAACCATTATTCTTATATTGGTGAATCACTTTGCTACCATACCTTTCTAACGCACGATAACAGAGTCAGTGCCTGTATTTTCCTGCAAATGCCCTGCACCGGCTCTGTTATGAGAATTATCTTCTTATACTGAATTTCGTATTTTTTATTTGTTCTCGCAGCTCTGATTTCCAACTGTACATGATGTCTTGCATGCTGACTGGCAGGATGTCTGACATTCTCCGCATCCGCCTTTTTTCATGGTATCTTTTAATGTCTTTGTACTCAATGTCTTTACGTGTTTCATGAAATATCCTCCTTTAATTCATTAGCTTGCATTATTATAACACATAATATGAATATTTCAAAGTTTTTTTTCTAACTGACCATTCCGCCTAACATCCCTCCGCCTGCACATGCCAAAAGTGCATACAGGGAATCGGTGGTAATGATATCCGGCTTTTTCATCACTATTACGGAAATCAGCATCAATATAATAAAATAAACGGCTCCTACCATCATTCCAAATAAATATTTTTTTCGTCCGGCAATTTTCCCGAATATAAATCCTCCGATAAAATTAGACAATACATATGTAATGTAAACCCCTATCATGATTTTGTTATTATTAATCTGTAGTTTATAAAATAATAATGTCATGATAAGTAACATAATCAATGTTGTTATGTAAGTACAAACAAGTGTTTTAACAACTCTGAATACATTATTCTTAACCATATCCTTCTCTCCGTTACTAATTTATTCTATTATTAAAATATATTTGTCTGATTCGGAAATATGTAAATTTTCTGTTCATTTTTTAATTTTTTCCATAGTTTTTTCCGGAACCCCTTTACACTTAAAGATTTTTAAGGTAAAATCTTTCATTATTATTATAAATAAACAGAATTGAGGTAAATACATTTGAGCACATCATCTTTAACAATGCTAATCATATTATTAATACTGATTATCTTATCTGCATTTTTTTCATCTGCTGAAACAGCTTTAACAACCGTCAGCAAGATTACCATTCGTTCCATGATAGAAGATGGTAATAAAAAAGCAGTTATCGTAGACAAAATCATAAATAATCAGGGAAAAATGCTGAGTGCAATTCTGATCGGCAACAATCTGGTAAACATTATCGCCTCTGCTCTGGCCACTATTCTGGCACAAAATTTATTTGGACAGTATGCTGTCAGTTTTGCCACCGGACTGCTGACGATCGTAGTATTGATCTTCGGCGAGATCACACCAAAATCTCTGGCAACACTGAACGCTCTGAAATTATCCTTAGCATACGCCAAAGTTATCTATTCCTTAATGTTCTTACTGACACCGGCTATTTTCATTATTAACAAACTGGCATATTTCTTTATGCGGATGTTAGGTATTGACCCTACAAAAAAAATGGCCTCCATTACAGAAACGGAACTGCGAACCATTGTAGATGTCAGTCATGAAGAAGGAATTATAGAAAAAGAAGAACGGCAGATGATCAATAATGTGTTTGATTTCGGTGATGCAATCGCATCTGATGTTATGGTACCTAAAATAGATATGACTATGGCTGATATTAACAGCACATATGAAGAACTGATCAAAATCTTCCGCTCCGAAAAATATACCAGAATTCCAATCTACCAGGACAGTACGGATAATGTCATCGGCATCATTAATATGAAAGACCTGCTTTTATATAACCCGGAAGAAATCTTTGATGTGAGAAAATATCTGCGCTCCGCTTTCTATACATATGAATCAAAGAAATTATCAGAGCTGATGATCGAAATGAAAAAAACATCCGTTAATATAGTGATCGTACTGGACGAATACGGTGTCACTGCCGGACTTATCACACTGGAAGACCTGTTGGAAGAAATTGTCGGCGAAATCCATGACGAATATGATTTAGACGAAGATGAACCGATCAAAAAAATATCGGAAAATATATATATTTTAGAAGGTCAGATGAAAATCGACGATTTAAATGATTACCTTGGCGTTAATCTTTCTTCTGATGACTATGATTCCATTGGCGGTCTTATAATAGAAAAACTTGACCGCCTGCCGACCGTAGGCGATAAAATAACAATCGATTCTCTATCCTTTAAGGTTACTTCCATGGATAAAATGAGAATAAACTATGTAGAATTATTGATCAATTCAAAATAACCGGCGTTTTCCTTCTGTTTTAATGCTGCACCGGACAAAAAATATCGGCTGTATCCGTTTCCGTTCATCTGTAAAGCTACGTCTTCACATAACACCAGAAACGAATACTCTGATATTGTCTGGCTGTATGCTTCCCCGCTTTCTGCCGGTATATTTATTCTATATTTCTCTGTTTCTGTTCCCATATTCACAGCTCTTGACAGACTCCTTACAATAACTTTTACTTTTTCTTCATGTTCTTCTGTCTCAAACAATATTTTACTGCTCCATCTACCCTCTGAATAGACATAATACCCGTTTTTTTCCACATAAATAATTTTTTTGACAAACGATGGTATATACTGTCTGATCTCCGTTTCTTCCAGCAGCAAAGAAGTTTCCCTCATAAACTCCCGAATCATCTTATCTTTATCTATCCGGGGGAATAGATTTCCATCTACTCCCCCGGATCCTTCTTCCATGGCATCTACTACGATCTCATCCATAACTTTATTTAATTCTGTTGCTGTAAAGATCACCGATTCTGATACCCGGTTCCCAATGTTATATGACAGATAAAATGCTATAAATACAATACAAAAAATTATAGAAAAATCAGTAGTTTTCATCTTTTATCTTTCCTCCGTAAAACCCCACCAATGTACCATCCTGCTTTTTTACCTTCAATTTTATGACATCCCCTGACCGGAACCGGTATACGCCGTCATCCTTAAGCGTTTCCAGAATATGGCAGGTGGAATTTACCACTGTAATATCGTCTTCGGTCAGAAAATGCTGTATTTCTATATCATATACACTTCCGGTATCCTCTAAGGAATTCAGAAAGTTCAGATACATACTGCCCGTAAGACAGCCGGTATTCCTGATCCGGTCGGTCAAATCTATAATTTCCGTATAAACAAACGTCTGTATCGCCCGGTTATTTTCTTCTGTCATGACCCATACTGGTACAATAAACATCAGAACCGAACTGAGCAAGATTGCCGTTACCTTTGAAAATACATCACTCAATCTGAACCACCTCCGGATTTCTCTCATTGAAATAAATCTTTCTGCTATGTTCTTCCAAAACTCCGTTTAACGAAATCAGTATTTCCAATGCTGCCAGAAACATAAAGACTCCCATTCCCATATATACGATTTTAAATGCATGTTCCATATTTCATCCTATTTCTGCTGAAACTTAATTCCGGTGATCGCACCATTTTCATTTCTGATAACAGTTCCTTCGAAAATCGCATATGGATTAATATAAGAAGCAGAGGACGCCGATTGTGCTATGTTATAAGTATTTTTATTTGGTGTTTTCAACTCTCCGCTGTTTTCATCAAAACTATATCCGTAATATGTACTGTTTGTCTTTGTCACGACGCATATACCAACTTCCTGTCCGCTGACTTTTTTTATGGCATTGATTACCTCATTGCCGGATACTTTGCTTCCATCATATATACTTTTATCACTTTCCGAAAATTCACTGTTAATTTTTCCTATCCGGCTGGTTCCCGCTGATGCCGTAGCCTGTGCTTCTTTTGATATATAAAATCCCAATGATATGACCACACAGGTAATGATGGTCCCTGCTGCCAGTATTAACCCCTTTAAACTATTTTCCATATTCTTTCCATCCTTTCACTATACTGTTTTGTTAAAGTATCTGTTTTATGTCTGTATCAACAATTTAAATTTTAAAAGCTGATAATTGTTTTAATCCATAATAGACAAACGGTGCGATCAGCTCTGCGATTATCACCAGGCATAACGGAATAAATGCAATCGTTTTGGCAACTACTGCTTTATTGTTTAAGATCACTTCATTTTCCTGTTTATGTTTTTCGATATAATAAATTCGTTCCGATAATACATCTGAAAAAGCCTCACCGATACCTACACGGTCACTGGCGATAAAACAATCCAGTAATCGTTCATAAGGCAGAAAACTTATGGTTTCTTTTGCTTTATAAAACGCCTGAATTCCATCATACGCCATACTATCAGCAATCATTTCCAGATTATTTTTAAATACAACCGCAAACGCTTCCATCCATTCGACGATCAATTCCACGGTAACCCGGTCCATATACATTAAAATTAATATGATAGATTGAAATCTGACCACCTCTTCCTCCCGGTTGATCTCCAGCATCTTTTTTCTCATCATAATATTTATGGTCTCATAATGGTATGCCAACAATGAAGCGGAGACTGCCAAAATCATTCCCACC
>CAJTPF010000006.1:86806-95080 GCA_910578175.1 uncultured Lachnospiraceae bacterium | reverse complement strand
AGACAACCGCCGTATGTAACGCCCATGATCGGTATTTGAAATAAACCTGTCCCGGCCAGCAAGGCCAGCATAATAATAAATGTTATCCCTCCATTCATCATCTGTTTTCCCATAAGTTCTTTTACATTATAAGGATAGACGATAGATTTCAACATCTGCTCCCTGTTATAGTAATAATGATAATTTTTAGAAATACGTCTCATCAGTAACCTGTTGATCCATTCAATCTCCAGAAACTCTACTACCCACTGGCTTTTATGCCGGTCAAAGTCAATGGGATATTTTAATTTCATGATCACATGATAGATTATCAGGGTTGCAGCCGTTATAAGCACCATGGTTATGGCTCCCGCTATTTCAAAATAAAATCCTTTCAGTTCGGGCATATTATGTACTCCCCACTGTTCAATTAATTTTATGGAAAAGACCGGTACGATCGTGACTCCAAAAAGCCCCATAAACAAAGCCCTGTTTTTTTCTCTTTTTAATATTTCAATATTTATATCTTCTTTTAAATAACCGATATTGGTCAAAAACAGTGATTGGCCATTGATCATCTTATCTCCATAACATATCACAGTCTCACATAATGCATAGAAAGTCAAAAAGAAATGATTGGGAGCCAGTTCCTCATAGGATTCATTGTATTCATCATTTTTCCATGCATTCAGACTTTCTATCATTTTCATTCCCTGAAGAGACATTTCATACCCTGAATTTTGTACGGCTTCCTGTAAAGCTTCTTCCAGCATACCGTCAAACCGGAACTGAAACCGGATATCCTGAATAAACTTTTCGAACTGCTTTAACAGTTTTATTTCCAGACAATCATAAGCAGAATAAATACTGTTCAATCCCTGAACATACAGCAATACCGCTCCGGAAATGCAAAAATAAAATGAAAGCCTTCCCATCAATACTATGACCATCATAAAAAAACACACTGTCAATATTAATTTTATAAGTTCCCGCTCTGTTTTCCGGATCAGCGTCTGAGTATCCATGGGATATATAATTTTCAGCCTGTTTTCAATACGTTTGGTCATATTCTTTGTAATCCTGTTTTCGGAACAGAACTTAAACAGGAAATATCTCATAAAACTCCTCCCTTTCGGCCGCTGTTAAATGCTTTTCTATCTCTCTCCTGACACTCATCGAGAAATCCCCGCATTTCACATACGCTCCGTCTCTATATTCCATCAGGATATTTACATCATAGGCTTTTCCTCCTGTATTATCATCTCTCGGAATGATCTCCGAGATTCTTTCTATATACCGGTGCCCATCCAGATCTTTTTCCAGATGAACGTCAAACCGTATGGTATCCACAACCTGTTCCTCTGCAATGTCCTCGTTTTGGAAAGCCCCGTCTGTCAGAAGACAGTTTCTCATATACTTTACAAGACCTTCTGTCGTTTTGGCATGATGGGTAAACATTGTAAACAAAGAGGCCGTCAAAGACATTTGGATCAGCCAGGAAGCAACCGGCGCCGTAGCAACTTCCCCCAGAATATTTACGACACCATCTGTTTTTTTCTGCAGGTCAAGGCCCTCCTGTCCGCTGATATGATCGGTTTCCTGAAATGTAACAATATTCCTGTCTTCGTATATATCACGCAGATGTAACTCAAAGGATAGTTCCTGAATTCTTAATGTATAAGACGGATGAATGTATCCAATCAGAGCCATCAAAAGCGTTGTTTTTCCGCAGCCCTGTGCACCGGTAACTGCCGTGATCTGACATCCTTTTACGATCCATTTTAAAAAACTGACAGGAATTTCCCTGTTTTGGTCCGTAATCAGTTCTTCCGGTGTCTTATGCTCGATCGTATCAAATTTACGGACAAAAAACACAAAGCTTTCACAAAAGGGGGGCCTTGCCACTACTACTCTGGAATGATCTTTCATTTCATTTACAATATAACCTTTATTCATGGATAACTGGCCGGGATGATTATAACGATAAATATTCATACAGATTCGCTCCAGTTCCGATTCAGACTGAAAATCCAGAAATCCCAAATGAATGGTTTTTCCTTTTACAAATGCCCAAATACTGTGATAATCTCCTTCTCTGCCGGATACTCCCCCCGATATTCCATCCAGTTTCATATCTCTCAATTCATCTACAACCCCAAGTCCTCTATATGCCTCATATATTTTTTGAGACAAGATTTCCAGTTTGTCTTCATAGTTTAACAAAACGGAAACATGATTAAATATATCTTCAATATCATCTTCATTTATTTCATATCTTCCCTCGTCTGCCAAACCGCCGGATAATTCCAGCAGTTTATGTTCTTCCAGTAACTTTAAAAAAGCATTTGTATCATACTCTTTTTTATACACATAGAGTAAAATATCAAATTTATCTTTAACAGTTAATTTATTTTCATCTATAAATGGTATTATGTCATTTATTTTTTCTTCTGTCATATCCAGTTTTTCTGTCAAGATGTCTTTTATCAGGATTTTAACATGGATTTTTGCTTGTAAATCACCAATACCACAATTTTTTAATGCCCTTCTCAGTTCCCTTTTCTTATTTCTAAGCCTTAATAATTCTTCTTTTTTTAAAGAAAGCTCATATAAGTTCGCCCTTAAAATTCCATTTAATTCTTCGCCGATCTTCGCCACCAGTTCCTGAAGGAAATCTTTACGTTCCAATAGCATTCACCCTCTTAAGAATCATTTTTGAAGCTTTTTCAGCTTCTTTAAAAAAGCTGAAATCTTCCTCATGTTTTAAACACTGATAATTTCTATCCACAAATTCCATGGTTTTCCCCTCATTGACTGAATCCTGATACTTAACACTATACGGAATCACTGCAACAGACTCTTGATCTATATGATATCTGCGTATCAGATTTTTTACATTATATTTGGAGTTGCTGTCATATCTTCCCATCAGAAACAATGATTTCTCCGTAAATTCCGGCTGCTTCTTTAAATCATATAATGATGTTCTCCCCTGTCCGATATTAATGACGATCAAATCCAAAAGATTCAGCATATGCTGGCCCAGACCTTCCATTCCGCTGTCCAGTTCAATAAAAATCAATTTATCAAGCCCTTTTAACGCCTCCAGAAACCGCTGTGAGACACATTGAAACTTCTGTCGGAACAGATCCGGATTATTTCTGATACTTCCTGGCATATATAAAAGATTTGATTGATTTACACTGATCAGATTTTCATCAAAATCTTTCTGGGTATACAGATCATTCATGTGTTTTTCCAATACATCATCAATCCCGGGATGATTATAATAACCAAAATCTTCTTTTAATATATCATTCCGAATATTGGGTGAAAATGCATAATCTAATTTTAAAGTATCATATTTTCCCTGAACAAGAATGACCTCCCGGTCTGTTCCCTTCGATGCCATGACTCCTGTAATGATCATATTGGATGTGGTACTTCCGATGCCGGCCCGCTCACTCCAGAACCCTATTATCAAATACTTTCCCCTCCTTTGCATATTTTAACGCCTTCTCTACCGTTTGTTCCGGTTTTCCCGTCAGGATTCCGGCAATCTTTATCAGTGTTTTACAATATTTCTGAGAAAGATATCTAAACTGTACAAAGCCTGCATAATCCATTTCTGTCTGATAATCTTTATCGGAATAATCCAACGGAATTTCATACAGACATGATACGATACTCATGTATTTCATATAGTGCTGTTTTAAATATTTTCTGTCTTTTCCGCCTCCGGTAGTATCCCTTATTACCAGCAATGTTTCTTTCTTCAGACAAACTGCCTGTTTCAGATTGTCTAATATCTCCTGCCGGCCCATAGAAGAATTTATAATGATATACCGATAGGCGCCAGCCTGTTTCAGACAGTTTAAATCCCCTATATAATCCAGGATAAAATCATAATCTTCGCCTCTGCATTCGCCAAAATAAAAATCAATGTTTCGATATGTAAGTAACCGTTCCTTCAGATCATAATCTGAAAACATTGTCATAAAATCCTGCCTGGAAGATTTATCGTTAATCAGAACACGGTGTTCCAGATTATTTAATAAAAGCGCCATGTAAAAAACAAAGTCTTTATAGCTGCTTCCGGCAAAGCAGATTCTTTGTGTTTTCGTACTTCATTCACCCCTCTTTATAATCACTTTTTAATTTGTTATTTGAGATATATTATATGATAACACAGGCATATGTCTTTGTAAATTCTTAATTGTTTACTATTCCCAAACTTAACATATATTTTTATTGCATTTCGCCCAAACATATATTAATATAATAAACAAAGCTTGTACCACACCCACGTGGCAGATTGGAGGAAATATGCGTCATTTACTTAGTCCGTTGGATTTTTCTGTTGAAGAACTTGATACATTATTAAACCTGGCAACAGATATTGAACATAATCCTGAGAAATATAAAGATATCTGCAAAGGAAAAAAATTAGCAACTCTTTTTTATGAACCTAGTACCCGTACCCGTCTTAGTTTCGAAGCTGCAATGCTGAATCTCGGCGGTAACGTATTAGGTTTTTCTTCTGCCGATTCCAGCTCCGCTTCCAAAGGTGAAAGCGTATCGGATACCATCCGGATCATTTCCTGTTATGCTGATATATGCGCCATGAGACATCCAAAAGAAGGCGCGCCTTTAGTGGCAGCTTCCAGGTCCTCCATTCCGGTGATCAACGCCGGAGATGGCGGCCATCAGCATCCGACCCAGACACTTACCGACCTTATGACGATAAAATCATTAAAAGGCAGACTGGATCATCTGGTGATCGGCTTGTGCGGAGATCTGAAATTCGGACGGACAGTTCATTCCCTGATCAACGCACTGGTCCGGTATCCGGGTATTAAATTTGTACTGATTTCACCGAAAGAACTGCGGATTCCCGATTATATCCGACAGGATGTACTGGATGCCAACGGTGTGGAATATCAGGAAGTGGAACATTTGGAAGATGTACTCGGCAGTCTGGAAATCTTATATATGACCCGGGTTCAGCGGGAACGTTTCTTTAATGAAGAAGAATATATCCGTTTAAAGGACAGTTATATCTTAAATTCCGAAAAAATGGCCTATGCGAACAAAGATATGCTCGTCCTGCACCCGCTCCCCCGCGTAAATGAAATTTCGGTGGAAGTGGACGACGATGACCGCGCCGCCTATTTTAAACAGGTCCAGTATGGCGTATATGTCCGGATGGCGTTGATCTTAACCCTGCTGGATATATCCGCAGACTGACCGGAACCGGATTGTGGATTAATCATATTGGAAAGGTAAGGTGTCATTCATGTTAAATGTTGGTTCTCTTAATGAAGGAATTGTTCTTGACCATATAAAAGCCGGAAAGGCAATGTCCATTTATAAATATCTCGGTCTTGATAAACTGGACTGTCAGGTAGCGATCATAAAAAATGCACGCAGTGAAAAGATGGGTCGGAAAGATATCATTAAAATTGAAGGGTCCATTGATCTGGTGGATCTGGATATCCTTGGTTTTATCGACCATGATATCACCGTCAATATTATTCAGAATGGAAAGATCTGTGAAAA
The DNA here is from genome assembly GCA_910578175.1 of uncultured Lachnospiraceae bacterium. Classification (GTDB taxonomy): domain Bacteria; phylum Bacillota; class Clostridia; order Lachnospirales; family Lachnospiraceae; genus Bovifimicola. The sequence continues at coordinate 89,542 of CAJTPF010000006.1, read as the reverse complement.
AGAAAAACTAACGTTGCCAAATACTATTAGAAATGTGATCGTATGTAAAAATCCAAGATGTATCACTTCTATCGAGCAGGAACTTGACCAGATATTCGTCCTCTCCGACAAAGAAAAAGAAATTTACAGATGTAAATATTGTGAAGAAAAATATACGGCCGGATTATAAAAAACTGCAGTACAACCATGAAACCGTTGTACTGCAGTTTTTTTAAGATATAAACTATCGAATCGAACCATACCTCTCATTCTTAGACAAACCGCCACGCTTATAATAGGCCAGCTCACTGACGGTTACCAGCTGATAACCCTGCTGCTGCAGCCATGGAATGATCTGCACTGCCGCATCTACGCTCTCGGCATGAATATCGTGCATCAGAATGATATCTCCATCCTGGACATTCTGCTGGATATTCGCAACCGTCTGAGCAGCATTTCTGGTTTCCCAGTCCCTGGTATCAATAGACCACAATATAACAGGTGCATCGATAGCCGCCTGGACCCTATCATCAACAGCGCCATACGGTGGCCTGCAGATCACCGTACTTTGACCGGTAAGGGATTTTATGGTTTCTGCCACCGGATGAATCTCACCAGCCACGGAGGCATCATCCAGACTTGTCAGTTTTGCATGGGAATTGGAATGATTGCCCACTTCGCAACCCAGAGCCGCCGCCCTTTTTATATTTTCTTCATCTCCCGGAATCCTGTTTCCGACAATGAAAAACGTAGCATGGGCCCCGTACTGTTCCAGTGCATCCAACAGTCTTCCCGTCTTCGATCCGGCTGGACCGTCATCAAACGTAAGGGCCACCATTGGTTTGTTCGGATCGATCGTACTGCCGATCGGATTCTGATCCACAAAACCGCTGTTGGGGGTAGTCTGTATTTCCGTCTGGGTTTCCGTTTCCTGTGTTGTCGTTTCACTGTTTGTAGCTGATTCCGAATCTGAAGTCACATCATCCGCAGTTGTCTCTGTTCCTGATTCTGTTTCGGTGTCTGTAGTCTCACCGGAACTGATGTCTTCTGTTGTATCCTGTTCTCTATCCTCCGACTCTTTTAATTCCGTCGTCCCAACAAATACTCCTATTATAATTACAACAACTGCAATTATAACCGACGCAATTAATATCTTTATCTTATTCTTCATTTCTATCACCTTATATCCTTAGTCTGGTTGAGCAAAATGATAAGCCGGGTTATGTTTTCAATAATCATCTGTCTAGTTTCATTGTTGCCAATAAAATCAAGCAACCTACCCGAAAGCCAAGCGGGCCGCTTCATTGCTTTCTGTTCGGTTTTGCTTCGGATGGGGTTTACATATGCCCGGTATGTTACCATACCGGCGGTAGTCTCTTAAACTGCCTTTCCACCCTTACCAGGAGTTTAAGCGAAGCTTATACTTCTCAAGCATATTATCTCCCGCTTAATCTCCGGCGGTTTATTTCTGTTGCACTTGCCTTGGAGTCGCCTCCACCGGACGTTATCCGGCATCCTGCCCTGTGAAGCCCGGACTTTCCTCACCTGCGTTCTTTCGACTATAGCAGCTGCGATTATTTATCTTACTCAACCATGTCTACTTTAACATTATTTCTATGTTTTGTAAATACGATTTATGCCTCATTTTTACACCATACAAAAATATTACAAAATCATAAAAAAATCTAAACATTAAAACAACTTCCGCCTACAAATTCCCTTACCAGTGAATTATTTGGTATATCTTCGGTACCTACGCCCAGAAAATAATCAAGAAACTTTAGCAGACGGTTTGCTTCCACATATTCCGGCGCTTCCCTGGGAATTCCAAAGAGCAGAGGTTCCGCATACTGTTTTAAGACTGATAATTCATAGATCAGAGCTGAATTAAACATAACATCGGCGGCTTCCTGAAACGGAAAAATATAACTTTCTTCCCCGTTTCTTACCGACTGCCAGCGATTAATGGTTTCTACCGCAGAAATCCCTCTGGTCCGTGCATCCCTTACCATCCTGCGGATCAGTCTGCCGTCGGTTGTAGGTATTCTGTTATGTTCATCCACATTTAACTGTGTAAGCGCACTGATATATATTTTAAATTTGCTTTCCTGCGGCAATGCATAGGATAATCTGTCATTGATACCGTGAATTCCCTCAATCACAAGAATATCATCCAGTCCCAGTTCCATAACCCTTCCTTTATATTCACGCTTTCCGGTTATAAAATTATATGTGGGCATAAGGACTTTTTCACCGTTGGATAAAGAAATCATATCCTTATTAAACTGTTCCACATCAATAGCTTCCAGCCTCTCAAAATCATAATCCCCCTTTTCATCCCTGGGTGTAAACTCCCGGTCAACAAAATAATCATCCACCCCGATAGTCCGGGGTTTCAGACCGTTGGCCCGAAGCTGGATACTGAGCCGGTGGGAAAAACTGGTCTTTCCGGAAGAAGACGGGCCGGCAATCATAATAAATTTCTTTAAAGGCTGTTCCGCTATTTTTTTCTCCTGCAGCGCCTCCGCCACTAAAATGATATCCTTGATATTTCCTTTGGAAATCTGTTCGTTCAGGGCTCCTACCGTATCTACTTCCAACATCTTCCCCCAGTGTTCCGATTCCTTTAGCACCTGAAATAATTTATTCTGGGGCTGAAAGTCAGGAACTACATTGGGATTTTCCTTTACCGGAAGCTGCAGTACAAACCCCTCGTCATATAGAAAAAGATCGAAATGTTTGATATATCCCGACATA
>CAJTPF010000006.1:56018-86789 GCA_910578175.1 uncultured Lachnospiraceae bacterium | reverse complement strand
GTACCATATATCCGTAAAAATAGTCCTCAAATCCTTTTAAACTATAGATATTAACTTTGGATGCCCTGCGGTATTTAAACAGTTTTTCTTTATCAAACATTTTATGTCTGCGAAACAGATGAATCGCCGAAGTGGTGCTGATGGAACGTTTATTGATCGGAAGGTTCTCTCCCACTATTTCATACATTTTGGCTTTTACCCTGTCCAGCAGTTCCTTATCCAGCGATACGCTGCCCCTGACCGTGCAATAATAACCTTTACTCAGGGAATACTGTACGCTGATCTTTTCTATGTTCTTTCTGCCTGCCACATCATAAAATGCTTTCAGCATGATCAGTGTTGCGCTTCTTTTATATGCTTCGATTCCCGGCGCTGTTTTGGTAGTAAGAAACTGTATTTCACAGTCATTTGTCACTTTTTTAAACAGCTCACATAATTTCCCGTTTTTTAATACCAATACAATGTCACTGTCATATTCTGACTGATACTCTTTGGCAATCTCAAAAAAACTGGTTCCCTCTTCATACTCTTTTGTAATTTCACCTACTTTTATCTTGCACATATCTCCCATTTTCATCCAATCCTTTCCTTCTGTCATACGATGTCATTTAATGCCTGTTCTGTCAGCTTTATCTGCTTCCTGATTTCTTCCAGACGGATTTTCCCATGTTCTGCTGCATTCTCCTGTAGTCTTTGTGCAATCTGATTATATTTATTCTTTTCTCTTTTTAAATATTCAAAAAGAACTTTATCCTTTTTTCGAAGCAGTATCCTTCCATAATTTAATTCCAATTCTGTATAAGATTCTTCTTTCCCATGAGAGATATTTTCATGAAAATTTATTTCACAAAAATCTTTCTCACAGGAAACTTTCAGAATGGTATAAAATTTATCTTCATCTATCAGCATGGTTTCATCTGAAATATAAAAATCATTCTCAGTCAGATATTTCCTTACCAGCGCCAGTTCGGAGTGAGGCGAAAGCACCAGTTCCGATACCGTACGAAGGAGCTGTTTTCCGTCCTCCAGTATCCGAATCATCAATTCTCCCCCGATTCCCGACATTACCACGGCATCTGCCTCATCCTCCCGCAATGCCTGCAGACCGTCCGATCGTCTGGTCTCGATCAAATCTGTCAGATGCTCTCTGCAGATATTATCCTTTGCACGTCTCAACGGTCCTGCATTGATATCCATGGCGATGGCTTTTTTGCAGATTCCGTGCTGTATCAGATAAATCGGCACATATCCATGGTCTGTCCCCACATCTGCCACTACTTCACATGGAGTTATCATTTCTGCTACCTGTCTTAATCTGTATGATAACTTCATAATTTCATCTCCTATTCCAGATAATCCCGAAGCTTCCGGCTTCTGCTGGGATGTCTGAGTTTTCTTAATGCTTTGGCTTCGATCTGTCTGATTCTCTCCCGGGTAACATTAAACTCTTTTCCCACCTCTTCCAGGGTTCTGGGACGCCCGTCATCCAGACCAAAGCGGAGCCTCAGCACTTTCTGTTCTCTTTCGGTCAAAGTAGTCAGTACCTCCACAATCTGCTCTTTCAACATGGTATAGGTAGCTGCCTCTGCCGGCACCGGCACATTGTCATCCTGAATAAAATCCCCCAGATGACTGTCTTCTTCCTCTCCTATGGGTGTTTCCAGCGACACCGGTTCCTGGGCTATCTTTAAAATCTCCCTGACACGGTCTACCGGCATTTCCAGCCGCTGCGCTATCTCTTCCGGCAACGGTTCTCTGCCCAGTTCCTGTACCAGTTGTCTCGATACTCTCATCAGTTTGTTGATGGTCTCCACCATATGGACCGGAATACGGATCGTCCGGGCCTGGTCTGCGATTGCCCTGGTAATGGCCTGCCGAATCCACCATGTAGCATACGTACTGAATTTATATCCCTTTTTATAATCAAATTTATCTACCGCTTTGATCAGTCCCAGATTACCTTCCTGTATCAGGTCCAGAAACAGCATCCCCCGGCCCACATAGCGCTTTGCAATGCTGACAACCAGTCTTAAATTTGCCTCAGCAAGCCTTTTTTTCGCATTATCATTGCCAAGTTCCATCTGCTTTGCCAGTTCAATCTCTTCTTCCGCATTCAGTAGCGGCACTTTTCCGATTTCCTTTAAATACATACGTACCGGATCATCCAGACCGATACCATCCGGAATCGATAAATCCAGTTTCGATATATCCATATTGGACAATTCCTCTTCCAGGTCCGCCTCATCGATTTCGTCCACTTCAAGCAGTACCGGCTCCTGTTCATTATCTATGGCTGCAAGAATCTCAACCCTGGTTTTTTCCAGCTCTTCTAAAATTTTATCAAATAATTCCCCATCCATGGAAGCTTCCGGAAACTCCGACAAAATCTCGTCATACTTCAGGGTATTGTTATTTTTTGCCGCCAACTCCAGTAAGGTCGCCATCTTTTCATTAAACTTTGTCATATTTTCTTCCATTTTTGTTGCCCCATCTTTCCAATACATATCCGATTTACAAGGATATATGTATTTTTTGTAATTTTTTCTTTTCCTGAATTATATTTTGAAGAGTGTTAAAATCTGCAGCTGTCTTCGATACATAGTCCAGACTATTATTTTTTACTTTTTTAACGGCATCCGTTATTGCCCGTTCCTTCTCCTGTACACTCATTTCACCCAGTAAAGAAGTATTGAACAATTCGGCTGCCTGCCTGTGTTCCTCCTCCTCCGTAAAATCATTCAGTATTTTTGCGGGATTCACTGCGCCTTCCCTCAACTGTCCAAACAGCATACCGGCAACCCTGTTATAAGGCTGTTCTATAAAATCCTCTTCCGTGATGACGTCCTTAATTTTTTCATAGACCGACGGATCCTCAACCAGCCATGTAAGCAGAATCTTCTGTGCCTGTCTGGTACCGTCCTCCTGATTTTTTCTGCCGCTTCTCCGGTCCTTTTCACTAAACGCCTCTTCCGGAACGATCGTTTTTTTCCCGGTTCCGGTATACGTGAGCGCCAGGCGGAGCACCATTTTCGTAAGACTGTCCTGCGGAATCAGAAATTGTCTGCTTACCGCTTCAATATAGACGTTCCGCTCCAGTTCATTGGGAAATTCCAATAATTTTACCGCAACTTTGTTATAAAATTCCGCCTTCCCATGGGGATCCTCCATATCGTACTCTTTTTGCAGCATAAGAATCTCAAACAAAAAACTGTTTTCGGCATCATCGATCCGCTTCTGATATTCTTCTGCTCCAAAATTCCTTATAAATTCATCAGGATCCTTATATGGTTTCATATCCAGTACCTTCACTGCGATCCCCACTGACTTTAAAATCGGAATTGCCCTTAAAGCCGCTTTCTGCCCGGCGCCGTCGCTGTCAAAAGTTAATACCGCTTCTTTTACATACCGCTTGATCAGCATGGCATGCTGCTGGGTAAATGCGGTTCCCAGTGCCGCAACCGCATTGGTAAACCCGGCCCTGTGTAACGCGATGACATCCATATAACCTTCGCATATAAGGATATAGTGTTTCCTGGAAATCCTTGCAAAATTCATTCCATAAAGATTTCTGCTTTTCTCAAATATTCTGGTCTCCGGTGAATTCAGATATTTCGGTTCTCCTTCACCCATCACCCGGCCGCCAAAACCAATGACCCGGTTATTAATGTCCAGGATCGGAAACATCACCCGGTTCCAAAATTTATCATAGGTCCCTTTTTCCGAAAATGCAAATAATCCGGTTTCCTTCAATAGCTCATCCGAATAATTCTGCCGTTTAAAATAACGATAGAGATCATCGCTGGTTTTATTGGCATACCCCAGCCCGAATCGAACAATGGTCTCATTGTCCAGACCTCTGGACCTGAAATAGTCCAGACCGATCTTTCCCTTTTCATTTTTCAGCAGATGGTGAAAATATAGCGCCGCCTGTTTATTGATCTCCAGCAATGCTGTCTTTAAATCTGCTTTCCGTTTTTCTTCTTCTGTATATTCGGTTTCCGGAAGCTGTACCCCCGCTCTGTCGGCCAGCATTTTCACCGCTTCCAGAAATGTATAATTTTCATATTTCATTATAAAGGAATATACATTTCCTCCTTCACCGCAGCCGAAACAGTAATACATCTGTTTTCCCGGAGTCACGGAAAACGATGGGGATTTTTCATTATGAAAAGGGCACAATCCGAAATAGGTCGCACCCTGTCTTTTTAGCTTTACATACCCCGATATCACATCTGTGATATCATTTCTGGAACGGATTTCTTCAATCAAATCATCTGAATAATACATGTTTTTACCTGTTTTAATCACAATCTAAATTACATTTTCCAAAAAGACGGAACAAAAAGTTCTTCAAATTTCCGTACCGAGTACTGGTCGCTCATTCCGGCAATATAATCACAAACTACCCGCTCTGCCTTCTGGTTTTTCTTTTCAATTAACATTCTGTATTCCCCCGGCATTTCCGAAAGATTTTCCAGATAATGACCATACAGGGAAGCCAGCATCCGCTTTGCCTTGTATTCTTCACCTTTTGCAAGCGGATTGGAATACACCCTCTCAAACATAAACTGTCGGAGATCCTTCATTGCCTGACTGATTTCTTCCGACATCAGGATGTCCGGCTGATATCTGGAATGATTCACTATATCATATATCATCGTATTCAGCCGTTCCTGCTTGGAATGACCTAATACATTCGTATATGTATCCGGGATATCCTCTTCCCGCAGTATTTTTCCCCGGATGGCATCATCGATATCATGATTGATATATGCTATCTTATCCGACAGTCTGACGATTTTTCCCTCCAGCGTGGCCGGATTTCCGGAAGTCCTGTGATTGATTATACCGTCCCTTACTTCCCAGGTCAGATTTAATCCCTGTCCCTTTTTTTCCAACAGTTCCACTACCCGGATACTTTGTTCAAAGTGCGAAAAACCTTCCTGGCAAACCTTATTTAATGCAGCTTCCCCGGCATGTCCAAAAGGAGTATGTCCCAGATCATGACCCAATGCAATGGCTTCCGTCAGTTCTTCATTCAGACGCAGGGCTTTGGCGATGGTCCGTGCGATCTGGGATACTTCCAGGGTATGCGTCAGTCTGGTTCTGTAATGGTCTCCTGCCGGAGCCAGAAATACCTGGGTCTTATGTTTCAGCCTGCGAAATGCCTTGCAATGAATGATCCGGTCCCGATCCCTCTGATAGCAGGTCCTGATATCACAGGCTGATTCTTCCCTGTCCCTGCCTTTGGAATTCCTGCTAAAGGCTGCATATTCACTTAAACTTCTGAATTCATTATTTTCCAGTTCTTCCCGTATCGTCAATTTTAACCCTCCGGTTCCTGAAGTACATTAAAACATTTTTTCCGCAAATGAATAAGTATCATTCCCAAGACAAAAGTCTCTTATAAATCTTATTCTGTATTTTTTGCGGATTTCCTTTATTTTATTGCAAACTTTCATGTAAATTTATGGTATTCAGCGCAATTTCCATCATATCCGTAAAGGATTTCTCCCGCTGTTCTGCCGATGTTTCCTGTGACGAAACAAAAGAATCCGAGATCGTCAGAAGACAGGCGCTGTTTTTCCCAAGAACTGCCGCATTGTGAAACAGTGCAAAGCTCTCCATTTCCACACAGAGGCAACCTTTTTCTTCATTTAGTTTACGGTAATAAGGAGACCTGTCTTCCCTGTAAAATACATCCGAAGAATGGACACAGCCCTCAAGAAGTTCTTTTCCCAGTCTTTTTGCCGACTCCCTGATTTTTTGATTCAGTCCTTCAGCAGGATAGGTCATATCCTTATCATAACCATTCTGCACTTTCGCATAACTGGACTCTGAGTATGCCGAAGAAGCCAGAACCACATCAAACAATCCCGCTTCCTTACAATAAGAGCCTGCCGAACCGATCCGGATTATATTCTCCACCCCATAGCGGCTGTATAATTCATATGAATAAATACCAATGGAAGGCATGCCCATTCCTGAGCCCATAACCGATACTCTTGCTCCCATATACTCTCCGGTATAACCAAACATGTTTCTTACCGTATTGAATTGTTTAACATTTGTGAGAAACGTTTCTGCAATATATCTGGCTCTTAACGGGTCACCGGCATTAATACTGTTTTTGCAATTTCTCCCGCTCCGGCCTGATTATGTGGTGTTGACATGATGATACCTCCCATTCTTTTTTTGTTCGCTGTATCAATATACATATTAAAAGGAATTATAACATATTTCATTGATTTTTAAAATGTCAAATCACATAAAAATACCTATCAATTTATCCGGTGATAAATCGATAGGTACTTTCATACTATTCAGTGCGGAAGAAGGGACTTGAACCCTCACGTCGTTTCCAACACTAGATCCTTAGTCTAGCCTGTCTGCCAATTCCAGCATTTCCGCAGATGTTTTTCAAACGCGATAATTATAATATCATCATTAACGAAAATTGTCAATAATTATTTTACGATTTATACTACTCAGATATTTTATTAAAACAATTTCCGGCATCCGGGTATTCAGCCTTCTGCCGGAAACTGTTACTGAACGTTTGCAACGGTATCTATTTCCCTGTAACTATGTATTATAATTTAAAGATGCTGACTTCCTTTTCCAGTTTTACTGCCAGTCCCTTTAATGTTTCTGCATCTGTTGCAAGTCCCTCGATCGTAGCCTTTAATTCTTCCGTAGCCGCCGTTGTTTCCTGGGAAGCCGCCGCGTTTTCTTCTGATATGGCGGAAAGGGACTGAATGGTTTCGATGATCTCTCCCCGGGCATGATTTAAAACGACTGCTTTTTTCTCAATATCTTTAATATCATTCATGGAACTCCGGATACCTTTGCTGACATCTTCAAATTTACTCTTTGTCTGCTTTAGTTTCCGGGACTGCTCACCGACAAGCACATTAACATCCTGCATGATCTGAACCGTTTTTTCAGAATCCATCAGTAATTCCCCGATGATTCCCTGAATTTCTCCCGCCGCATCATTGGACTGTTCCGCCAGTTTCTGTATTTCACTGGCAACAACCGCAAAACCTTTTCCGTTTTCACCGGCTCTCGCCGCCTCTATGCTGGCATTCAGCGCCAGAAGATTGGTCTGTTCCGCTATATTGGTAATGATTTCCATAGTCTGGCTGATCTGTTGTACACATTCATTGGTTATGCCGGTCTGTTTTGCGATCCGGTCAATGGCCTCCATGGTTTTCGCATTGGAACCATTCAGTTCTTTTATGATACTGCCCGCCTCTTCATCGTTTTTATTCATTTCCGCAGAGTTATCGGTTAATGTCTTTAACTTCATGGCTATATTTTCTATCTGATTTCCCATATCGATCACATTATCCGTTGCCTGCTGGGTTTCTTCAGCCTGTGACATGGCTCCGGTAGCAATCTCTTCCACTGCCTTGGTCACTTCATCCGTAGATCTGTTTGTTATATCCGCCATGGATTCCAGTTTATGGGAAGTTTCCTTCATATTTTCAAAAGCTGCGATCATATTGCCGAGAATATGCTTTAATTCACGGTTCAGTACCACGGCGGTATCTGCCATGGAACCGATTTCAGTCTGATCTTTTAAAACCTTCTCGTTCAGTTCCGCAGTCAGATTTCCTTTGGCAATCTCCTCCAGATAAAGATTTACGTATCCGATCCTTCTCTTGATCTTTAATACAAACTGAATAATCACCACAATAACCAGGATCAGTAAGATTCCCACACCCAGACCGGTCTTAATCGTGTTTGTCCAAATTGCCTTCTGCACACTGTTTAAATGCTTACCGGCAAAAATCATACCGGCAATACTGCCGTCTTTGTCACGCAGCGGCGTATAATATGCCAGATATTTATCCCCCAACAGTGTTACGCTGCCCTTATAATCCTGTTCATTATCGATCACTTTATCAGCAACAGCCTCCGGAGCTTTTGTTCCTACTACTCTTTCACCGTTATCGTCTAAAATTGTCGTTAGTATTCTGGTATCTCCGTAAAGAATAGTTACTTCCAGATCATTTGCTTCTTTAATCTTATCCAAAAAATCAACATTATCGGTCAATTGAAATTTTCCCTTGGATATAACGCCTGATTTTTCGTTATACGCCCCGTCGTCAACTTCATCCAGCATTCCGCTTACAGTATATGTAACGGTCTTTAACTCTGCATATATCTGTTCTTCCAACGAATCGTTCAGTGACACCATTCCGAAAACTATCGCCATGACTCCTGCCAGAAGTGTTGGAACTACAGCTATCAGTATCAGTCTCCACATCAGACCTTTTTTCTTTTTTTGATTCTTATCGTTCATAAATATCGGTTCTTCCATATTCTCCTCCTTTATTGGCTCATCTTCTTTCAAAGCCACCAGTGCTATTATACTATAATTTATATACAAAATAAACAAACAAATTTCAATTAACGGAATTTTTTTATAAAATTTGTGGAAAATACCAAAACAAATGAAAAAATAGAATATTTTCTCAAAAAACATTTGACAAATGCGGATTTTTGATATACAATACTACTTGCTGTTAGCAAGCACTTGTGGCGGAATTGGCATACGCGCATGATTCAGGTTCATGTCCGGGTTCCCGGGTGTGGGTTCAAGTCCCATCGAGTGCATATATGATATGTCACTTCATTTGGTTGAAGTGACATATTTTTTGTTTCAGATATTTTATAAGTCTTTCCATCCACCATCACAAAAACAGGATACCTTTCCATAACCTATATCCGATCATGAAAAGGTATCCTGCACTTCTGTCTGACTCCCCGAGTAGGACTCGAACCTACGACAACTCGGTTAACAGCCGAGTGCTCTACCATTGATACGGTTACATACCGTAAAATCTCTTTGGCAACTAACTATAAACAAAATCGGATTTCTCATTCCATATTTGCTTCCCACCATATTTTGTTTTTTAGATAACGTTCTATGATATCAAATCGCCTAAATGCTGCCGCCATCGTTCGTCCATCTATCTCCGACAGACTTTCATTGTTAAAGTAGTCTTTTAGGATATCCACCATTGCCTGTTCTGCCCTACTGTACATCAATTCCTTGTTTTGATCAAAATAATTCTTTATTTCATAAAAATTAATATGGGTGATTTCTTGTAATGTAATACCCGACCCTTTTAAAATTTGCTTACCTATCATATATGCCATAAAATATTGACTATACAATCGATGCTCCTTAATTCCGTCCAGTTCACTCTCTTTCTTTCTATTATTATCACAATAACGAAATATAAGTACCGCAATCACCATCTGAGCAGCATTCAAGTTATCAAAAATCAATGAGTAGTATTTATCAAAAAATTCATTACGTCTATATTTTGCCAAATGCGGGCATTCCCTCCATACTGCGAAAACAGCCTCAGCTGCGACTGTCGATGGTATAACATTTATATTTAAGGCATTATCCCTCTTTCGTTTATAGACATATCCCAAATCATGTGCGCCGATTTCCAAAATCCGTTGACATTCATCATTTGATTTTAAATCTCTAAAGTCCACCGGATTCTGGCTATTTGTCGCATAAATAATATCCTGAATGATACCCGGATTTTCAGTGTCTTCAACTTCATAAAGACGTACTAACAAATATGTCTGTGAAAAATCCAGATTGGAATTTTCTTTTACAGTCTGATGTATCGTTTTACATGTTTGACCACCGTTTATGATTTGTAAATCATCCGTTTTAACAATCCAATTCTGTTCCTGCAACGCATTAAAACTAAATTTTTTACAAATCATTGTTGCCCCGTTATTGAAAAAGAAAAAATTCTGACGTTTATCTGTATCCAATAGAGTTTCTGTGATTCCATCATTAACTACATTTTTTCCTAAATAGCGACGGATATTTTTTTCCAACAGACTATCCCCAAATTCTTCCATCAGTTTGTATACTTCCATTACGGAAACACGTCCAAGGAGTACTCTTTTATAATTAAAATTTTCCTGAATAGCCTTTCCACTCAAAGAAATTTGTGTATTAATTACTTGTTCCCTATTAATATACCGCATAATATCACTATGGGAAAAATGTTCAAAACGAACTTGGCACTGACCTGCAAAAGCATTATTAATATGATTCTGACCTTCTTGATTCCAGGCCAGACCATTATTAAGCATCACAAATGTCACATATGGAATTGCACCATCTAATATAAAAGATCGAATCTCTTCTACTTTTTTTCTACTCTGTACATTTAATTCAATATGCGTAGAAGGATCAAACACACATTTTATAGTATTCACAGCTTTTTCAACTGCATTAGCCGGAAAATTACTGTCTTTATCCAGTTTTCTTGAATACTTTGATTGGAACAATACTACATTTAATTGTGAATCCTGTGCCTCCACAATATATGCTGCGTCAAATCCCCCATCGCTTCCGCCATCAGTCAAATACTGTACTGCCTCCGTCAAATCAATGTCTAAATATGCAGCAACCCCTAATACCAAAAATGCTTTGGAACGATTTCTCTCATTATCGTTAGCAGTAAAAATTTCCTGATTATCCTCTAATATCTTATTTATTCTTTGATCAATGATTTGTTTTGCTATATCCATAATACACACCTACCTTTAAGATTCATTACATGATCAAACATTTAATTATATAATACACCTTGCTGATATATTTTTAAGCAAAATACTAACTCTCATTTATTAAAGTATAACATATAACCCAAAATCCGTAAATAAATTTCCCCTAGGCGTTCAAATTGACTTACAATACCCTTTCATCAGACACAAATCATTGTCAGATAGGCACATCACGAATAGGAATTGCAACGCGCTTCCGTTTCATTTATCAGTTACTATCAATTATTTAAAATGCAAAATAAGTCTACCCATTTTTATTTCCGGCATCATCCAGCATTAAAACTGGTATTAATCACTACGGTTGCGCTAATCTTTGCAGTATATTTCGTGCCCGGTTTTTCAGAAGAGAAGTGAAATACGCAAAAACCTGTAAACATCACGTCTACAGGTCTTGTATCAAGCTATTCACTTTAACTCCCCGAGTAGGACTCGAACCTACGACAACTCGGTTAACAGCCGAGCGCTCTACCGACTGAGCTATCGAGGAATATTAAATACAAATGATATTATACCTCACTTTTTTTAAATGTCAACAGTTTTTTTATTTTTTGGAACATTTTCTTCCGGAGTACCTGTTTTTCCAAAAAATGCACCCGACAAAATAAAATCGTTCTGCCGCCGGAGACCGGATGACTCTGAACATATAAACCCTTCAGACTTTTCGGTTCCTGCTGCAGAACAATATCAAAACACCGCATATCTATTTATATTACAGAACTTTCGATTACTTAATACTTACCAGAACATTGATGCAATCTGTCAATTCCACAAGGGAAGCTTTAATGGACTGGTTGATTTCGCCAGAATTCCGTGCCAGTTTTCCCACTTCGTCTGCAACTACAGCAAAACCTTTGCCCAGTTCACCTGCTCTGGCAGCTTCAATCGTAGCATTTAAAGCAAGTATCCTCTGTTTGGATTCTATCTTATCCAATGCCTTTGATTTATCATTCAGTTCAGTCAGAAGGTTGGACGCTTTTGTTACATATTCATCATTCTTAGCTTCCTCATCTTCCTCTGTATATAATTCTTTTACCTTTGTAACCAGCAGATAATCTACAAATCTTTTCACTCTCTGAATGCTTTCCGGGTCCGTCCCTTCCAGTGAAACGATCACAACATTAGCAATCACTTCAGCACCCGCAAACACTTCCACTTTCTCAGCCTCTTCAATGATCGAAGAATCATAATCCTTGCAATTCGTGACTTCATTCATACCGGCATCATAAATCAATATATCCATACCTGATAAGGCTGTTAAATCTTCCTGTATATTCTGTAATGTTTCCAAATCAATAAATTCTGTAATCTGCATATGTATACGCATCCTTTCTAATCTGTATTTCGTACACGACCATACGTTTTTTGGCATACATCGATTATATCATACATTATCTTTTTTAACAATACTATGATTTTTTTGAGTTATATCTTTATTTCTTTGTATATATTCACCAAATTTTATCATATTGTTCATGATTTATACACATTTCCCTTTTAATATATAATCATTCAAAAACAAAAAACTTTTTCATATTTTAATCTTTTTCATAATTTCAATGGGAGTAATGTATCTATATATTACTCCTCCTCCTTTTTTATGGGTAAATTTATTTTTTTATCATCTCATAAATACTTCTTCTACTTTACCATACTTAATATTGTTTAAACTGATATCGGCCCCATACGAAAGGTAACCAGTTCCGGAATAAATCCATAATCATCTGTCCATTTTTAGAATCCAGGTTTCCGCAAGGCTCGTCTGTCAAAAGAAGGGCCTGATCACTTTCATACCATTACTTTTTAATGTTAAGAAAATGGGCGAAATGCAATTTTTAACAGGTAGATTTTTACATATATATCATTTATAGTTTATAAAATCAAAACGTAGGAGGTAAAAATTATAAGTTTAGGAAACAATCTTTTTAATGCACGAAAAGGAAGTGATTTATCACAGGAAGATGTTGCCTGTGTGATCGTTTTATATTGTGTTGCCTCTCCTACCCACAAAAAAAACGCCAACCAGTTTCCCAGTCAGCGATTCTCTTATCCTATATTCTCTATGAAATTGTCAGATCCAACTATTATGCAATTTTAGATTTTGCAAGTTCCGCCAGCTTAGCAAATCCTTCTGCATCATTGATCGCCATATCAGACAGGATCTTTCTGTTCAGATCAACGCCTGCAACCTTTAATCCATACATAAATCTGCTGTAAGATAAGCCGTTCATTCTTGCCGCAGCATTGATCCTTGCGATCCATAACTGTCTGAACTGTCTCTTTCTCTGCTTTCTGCCTGCATAAGCAGTTGTTAAAGCTCTCATAACCGACTGTTTTGCTACTCTGTACTGCTTTGACCTGGCTCCTCTGTAGCCTTTAGCAAGCTTTAATACTCTGTTATGTCTCTTTTTAGCGTTCATTCCGCCTTTTATTCTAGCCATTTCCGTTATCCTCCTATATTATTTCATCCTATAAATAAGGTAAAATCTTCTTAATATTCTTAACGTTCGTCGCATCAGTAATCGTAGCTTTTCTGAGATTTCTCTTTCTCTTAGCTGTCTTCTTTGTAAGAATGTGGCTCTTATAAGCCTTCATTCTCTTTAATTTTCCGGTACCTGTTTTTTTGAAACGTTTCGCAGCTGCTCTGCTTGTCTTCATTTTTGGCATTATTACGTCCTCCTTAAATTCATCTATTTTTTAACATCTAATAAACAATAATAAACGATTATCGTTTTTCAGTTAAAAACATCTGCATACTTCTGCCTTCTAACTTGGCAGGTTTGTCGATCACTGCTATATCGGAAAGCAATTCGGCAAAATCATCCAGTACATGCTTGCTACTACCCATGTGAGCCATCTCTCTTCCTCTAAAGCGAAGTGTAACCTTAACCTTATCACCTTTTTCCAGGAACTTCCTAGCCATATTAGCTTTTGTTTTCATATCGTTTTCTTCGATATTTGGTGACAAACGTACTTCTTTCACATCGATTACTTTCTGTTTCTTTTTAGCTTCCTTTTCTTTTCTGGCCAATTCATACTTGTACTTGCCATAATCGATGATCTTGCAGACCGGCGGCTTTGCTGTCGGAGCAATCTTTACCAGATCAAGTCCTGCTTCCCTTGCCAGCTTCATGGCATCTTTGGCAGACATGATACCCAGTTGTTCACCATCTTCTCCAATCAAACGAATTTCTTTGTCTCTGATCTGTTCGTTAATATTTAATTCGCTAATAGTAGTGCACCTCCATAAAAAAAGTGGATAGTCAGACTATCCACTTTCAAAGGGCAATCCTGCAGACTGCCGTACGATCCTGAAATATTAACCATTGGTCACTCCAGCGTGCCACGGTGAGAGTGGATACTCTGCTTCATTTATTTTCAACTCTGATATTTTACCATTATTTATTTGCATTGTCAATATCTTTTTCATTTCGATATATCGCTTCATAAGATTCCTTCTGACGGAGCATACTAAAGTATAAAAAGGAGGCAGATCCATGAAAAAAGCAGAAAAAGACAATCCCATAAATACCATTCCCAAGGGCGCCTATGAGGCCGGCGCCACAAATCGTTCCATTCAAAACAATAACTGGAATCCAAATGATATTACCACCGATATCCAGGGAAATGGCTATCCGGTAAAACCCATAAAAAACAGAGCCGGTCAAAAAAACAGTAAATAATCCGGTCTGTCAGAGCAAAACAGACTGTCTGTAAAAAAAGAAATGCGACAGAGAAACCATACGGTCCTTATCGCATTTCTTTTTATGAGATCATTATTTATCCGTAAATGTAGAACACTCCGTATCGCAGCATTCATGGGAGTTCGGTCCGGCTACCTGAATCTGGCCGGCTCTGCACTTACAGTCGTCATTGTAATTACAATGCACTGCCTTACAGTCAATATCCGATGTGCTGGTGGGACATCCGCAGGTCTCAACGGCACTGGTATAAATATCCTTGGAACGCTCCTTAAAACTTCCGCATGCAGTATCGTTTGATACTTTTGCATTTTCGCCTTCCACCTTAATACTGTCCAAGCAGCACAGATTATCCTTATTATAATGACAATTTCCTACCGTACAATTTAATATTGGCATAATTCCTTACCTCCTGGTCAATCCTGTTTATAGTTACAAAAATATTATGTTCCAAAGGATATAAGGATATGCATGAATAAAAAATTCAGTATATTTCTTTATAAAAATGTTGATAATCTTTTGGAAAATCCCATTCTCCGCCCCACTTCCATCCCCGGCTGACAAATGCATTATAACATACATCACCGGCCACTATTTTATACGGAAAATCTGCGGTTCTGTCGGCATATGCTCCGGCATTTACCGGAAGCACATTCCGATCGCCAAAACCGGAACGGACATATGGATTATAGAACGGATTGATATCAACGGCTATTCCGTAACTATGGTCGGATATGGTCTCCTGTCCGTCAATCTGTCGGAAACAAAATGCCGACGTGTTATTGTCTGCCATAGATGCCTCGTCATCCGCATCATACTCATCAATCAGCCGGATTTTTTCAATGGGATAACGCGCATCATACAGATCTTTAAAAATAGCCGCCACATCATCCGCCACCTGGACATTTACGATCAGTTCACCTTCATGTTCCAAATCATCAAATCCGATATACCGTACCGTCACCAGCCTTAAATCACTGTAATCTATCAGATCATTTTCCCGAAAAGACTTTCCGGAAATTTTCAGCTTTATCTCTTCGGACAAAGGCTCATAATAAAACCCTTCCCCACAGGTTATCCGGATACCCGGAACTGTCTCTATCTGTAATTTTTCGCCAGTATCATCTTCCATAACGGGAATGTCCATATTGCTATCCTCCGGTGATAGTTTGATAATCAATGCTCCGTTTACAACAATCAAGATAAATATTATAATACCTGCTGTTATTTTGATCTTTTTACTCACATACATATCTGTTATTATTTTTCTTCGGCCTCAATCTTCCGGATTTCTTTTGTCCTGATCTCCCTGCAGATATCGTCAATGAATTCCGACAGATTTTTCTGTCCCTCGTCTCCAAGATAACGGCTTCTTACCGAAACCTTATTTTCTTCCTGCTCTTTCTGTCCTACCACAAGCATATATGGCACCCTTGCCAGTCTGGTCTCACGGATCTTAAAACCGATCTTTTCCGAACGGTCGTCAATCTTACACCGGATTCCGTTTGCCTTCAGTTCTTTTTCCACCTGTTCCGCATATTCCTGATATTTTTCGGAAATCGGCAGCACCCTTACCTGTTCCGGACACAGCCAGGTCGGAAATAATCCGGCATATTTTTCAATCAGCCATGCCAGTGTTCTTTCATAACAGCCCATGGAAGTTCTGTGGATGATATACGGTCTCACTTTATCACCGTTCTGGTCAATATAATACATATCAAACTGTTCTGCCAGCAACGCATCCCACTGGATGGTGATCATGGTATCTTCCTTACCGTATACATTCTTTGCCTGAATATCCACTTTCGGTCCGTAGAAGGCGGCTTCTCCTTTTTCCTCCGTAAATTTTATTCCCAGTTCGTTTAAAACATTCCTGATTCTGTCCTGGGTCTCTTCCCATACCTCGGCAGAACCGATATATTTCTCCTGATCCTCCGGGTCCCATTTCGACAGGCGGTAAGTAACGTCCTCTTCCACTCCAAGAGTCTGTAAACAATACCGTGCCAGATCCAGACATCCTTTAAACTCTTCGTCCATCTGGTCTGGTCTTACGATCAGATGTCCTTCGGATATGGTAAACTGCCGTACTCTGGTAAGTCCGTGCATTTCGCCGGAATCCTCGTTCCGGAACAGCGTAGAAGTTTCGCCGTAACGCAGCGGAAGATCCCGGTAACTCTTCTGGCTGGCCTTATAGACGTAATACTGGAACGGACAGGTCATAGGCCTTAAAGCAAATACTTCTTTATCCTTCTCCTCATCGCCCAATACAAACATTCCTTCTTTATAATGATCCCAGTGACCGGATATCCTGTACAGGTCTGATTTTGCCATCAGCGGAGTTTTTGTCCTTACATATCCCCGTCTGGTCTCCTCATCTTCAATCCATCTCTGCAGTTCCTGAATCATTATCACGCCGTTTGGCATCAGCAGAGGAAGTCCCTGACCGATCACATCCACGGTTGTAAATAATTCCATCTCACGTCCCAGTTTATTATGATCACGTTTTTTAATCTCCTCCAGATATACCAGATATTCCTCCAAATCCGCTTTTTTGTTAAATGCCGTTCCGTAAATTCTGGTCAGCATCTTCTTATTGGAATCCCCTCTCCAGTACGCTCCGGAAGAAGAGATCAGTTTAAAAGCCTTGATCCCCCCGGTCGTCATCAGATGGGGCCCCGCACACAGATCCGTAAACTCTCCCTGTTTATAAAACGAAATCACCGCATCCTCCGGTAAATCCCGGATCAGTTCCACTTTATACGGTTCCTCCCGCTCCTCCATAAACCGGATGGCTTCTGCCCTCGGAAGGGTAAACTTTTCCAGTTTCGCGTTTTCTTTAATGATCTTCTTCATTTCCGCCTCAATCTTATCCAAATCCTCCCTGGAAAATGGTTCATGCTCGAAATCATAATAATATCCGGTATCAATGGACGGACCGATGGCAAGTTTTGCCTCCGGATATAATCTCTTAACCGCCTCTGCCAGAACATGGGAGGTCGTATGACGGTATGCCGCCTTTCCTTTCTCATCATTAAAGGTTAAGATACTTAACTCACAATCCCTGTCCAGAACTTCCCTTAAATCCACAACTTTCCCGTCTACTTCCCCGGCACATGCCATTCTTGCCAGTCCCTCGCTGATATCCTTGGCAATATCGATCACGGACATTGCCTCTGCATATTCCTTTACGGAACCGTCTTTTAATGTAATCTTCATAATTATTAGTCCTTTCTATCGCTTTTTATATAACTTTTTCCATAACATGATCATCCATCACGAATCCGGAACCGATATCCGTCACTTCCGAACGTATGATCTGAAATCCTTTCTTTGTATATACCCCGATGGCATTATCGTTATGTTTATTTACCGTCAGCCAAATGGATGTTAATCCCATCCCCCGGCAAAGACCTTCCAGAAACTCAAACGTCTCACTGGCATATCCTTTTCTCCGAAAGGATTTCAGAATATATATCTTGCTTAAAAACAGCGTTCCGGTTTCGGATTCCGCATGTATACCAATGTAACCCACGTTCATTCCACCTGCGTTTAAGAAATAATACTCATATCCGTCCTGCTCTATCTGCTTTTTCATGGGTGCAAAAGACTGAAATTTTTTCACCATATAGTCAATCTGTTCCACAGATAAAATACTGTGAAACCATTCATGCCATACGGTATCTGCCATAAACGCCAGCGTGTGGATCTGCTCATCCGTGACTATGGGTATAAACTGTAATGCCATAAGAAACCTCCATACAAAGTAATCCATTCTAATCATCCGTAAATAGTATTCCGGTTAATATTTCCAAAAGAAAATCCCCTGCATCAGCCAGCGACTGACGCAAGGGACGAAGATTCCGCGGTTCCACCCTGCATTGTACCTAAATCAGGTACCTGCTCATTATGATTATAACGTAATCAACGGGCCGGATCAGGGCCGCTCCGAGGTAGTCTTCGGCAATACTCCGGTAAGATATTCCCAGCAGATCATATCTCTCTCTGAACCTTCCGTACTGCTTACTCGTCTCATCCACGCATTCTGTTATTAACCTGATATTAAGTATAACATCTTATGATAATTTGTCAAGCAGACTTAAAAATTTTCTGATTACCGGAGTACCAGTTCCTTTGCCAGCGCAAGACCTTCTCTCACCATATAGTTTAACAGCAGTCGCCGGTCCGATTTCCCTGCAATTCCCTGTACATTTTTAAATCCCACATGTTCCGCCAGATACATGGCCCGGTATACGTGAAAATTATTAGTGACCACCGCAATCTCTGCCTCCTCATCTCCGATAACCTCCAAAGCAAACTTTAGATTCTCATAAGTATTCACGGACTTGTCCTCCAGAAGGATCCGGTTTTCTTCAATCCCGGCCTGAAGCAGATACTGCTTCATGGCCTGGGCTTCCGGTATATCTTCTCCCGGTCCCTGTCCCCCGGTACACACTGCCTTTGCATCCGGATGCTTCATCAGATAATCCCCTGCGGCATCCAATCGCTTTGCCAGGGATTTTGTCACCTTTGTTCCTTTCACCTGTGCTCCTAAAACGATCAGATATTCAACACCATCATCTGCCGTTTTCCTCATACCGCTGATGATCATACCCTCCATAACGGTAAAAAACAACATACCTGCCAGAAACAGGGTAACAACAATTATCTTTACTGCTTTCGGTATAATATCCAGAATTTGTTTTTTCTTATGCAGGATCGCAACCACCATGATTCCTGCAAATCCGATTGCCGCTAATAACCAGAAAAACAGAAAAGCGGAACCGAATCCCGCATAAGATGCGGCAAACACATAATATCCCATACAAAAAGCAGCCAAAACTCCAAAAACAATTATTATTATATTCATCTCCTATGATCCTTTCATTCCATATCCGTTTTATAAACTAAGATATTTTCTCTCAAACTCCTGTACTTTCATTGGTTTTCCAAAATAGAATCCCTGTATCATATCAATGTTAAGTTCTTTCAACACCGCCAGCTGTTTTTCATCTTCCACTCCTTCCACACAAACCTGCACATCCAGCTGCGTCGATAGTTCCGCGATCAGCTTGATAAAGGCTTTTGCATAATCATCTTCAGCAATATCCCGGATAAATGTCCGGTCCACTTTAATGATATCCAGATCCATCTGCTTAATATAATTTAAAGAAGAATAACCGGTGCCGAAATCATCCAGCGCAATATTCACCCCCAGGGCTTTAATCTCTTTTATTATATTTTTCATCCGGCTCATATCATTGATGGCCAGGCTCTCTGTAACTTCCAGTACCAGATTTTCCGGTCTTACTCCGGTTCTGGATATGATGTCCGCTATATTGTCCACAATATTATTGGAAAGAAGCTGTACAATTGATAGATTTACATTGATATGTATATCAATTCCCTGATCACTCCATTTTTTATTCAGCATACAGGACTGTTTTAAAACATATTCACCTATCGGCGTGATCAGTCCCATATGTTCCGCCAGCGGAATAAAATCTCCTGGCGACAAAAATCCCAATTTCCTGCTATTCCAACGAATCAGCGCCTCCCCGCCTGCACAGCACTCCGTTGCCACATCTACAATGGGCTGGATGTAAATTTCAAACTCACTGCAATGGGAAGCCACTGCTGAACGCATATTTTTCTCAATGTCTAATTGAATATAAGAATTTTTATCCCCTCCTTTATTATACCGGACCGACTTGTTTTTTCCGCTCTTTTTCGCCTCATACATGGCGATATCCGCCTTTTTTATCAAATCATTTACATCGCTGCCGTTATCCACAAATGTTACGATACCCATACTCATGGTACAGTAATAATCCGCACCTCCCAGATACCATGGTTTTGAAAATAATTTCTGTATCTCTGATAGGATCTCTTCCATTTGGGAATATACCGCCGGCTCTATGATGATGATAAATTCATCGCCTCCTACCCTGTAACACCTTTTTTCAATACCTTTTATCTGCTGTAAGCCCACGGAAATCATTTTAAGGAGGACATCTCCGTACTGGTGTCCCAATCCGTCATTGATATGCTTAAAATCATCCAGATCAATAAACAGGATCGCCCCTTTTGTTTTGGAACTCAGCGCTTCCATGATACATATCTGTAAATCCTCTTCACACCGCATACGGTTAAACAGACCGGTCAGAAAATCATTATTTGCCTGAAATTCAATCCGTTGCTGGTATTTTTTCTTATCGGTGATATCCGTCACATTACAGAGTGATACCTCTCTTCCATCCACCCATGTAATATCGTTATACTTAACCTCATACCAGCGCTCCATCTTTTCATCAAAAGTTTCGGCAAAATAATTCTTATGTTTTAAAGGTATACAGTATTTACACTGTTCCGCCATGCCGTTATAGTGAAAATCATAGCAATGGCATCCCACCATATCCCGTCCTGCCATTTTCGCTATAATCTCATTGTGAAACAAAATTTCCCTTGTTGACTTATCGATCACGAAAATACCGCTTCCCAGATTATTTAAGATTTCCTTTAACGCTGTGTAGGAATTATCATTTTCATTCATTGATTCACCCGCCTTCCATTTCCTGTGCTTCTGGCACGGACTACTTTAAATTTTTAAAACAATGGTAGCAATTCTGAAATAAATTAACAAAGAAATGGCATCTACGATGGTGGTAATAAATGGACTGGCCATCACCGCCGGATCGAAACCGATTTTCTTGGCAAGGATTGGCAGGGTACAGCCTATAAACTTGGCGATGATCACCGTAGCGATCAATGTCAGACAGATCACAAGCGCCACAGATATGGAAACCCGGTCAACGATCAGTAATTTCACAAAATTACAGACTGACAATGTAAGACCGCAGGCCACTGCGACCCGGAATTCTTTCCAGATCACCCGGAAAATATCCGAAAATTCCACTTCTCCCAGAGACAACGCACGAATAATGGTAACCGATGCCTGCCCGCCGGAATTTCCCCCGGTATCCATAAGCATCGGGATAAACGCGGTCAGTACCGCCTGTACCGCCAGAGCATCTTCAAAAGACGTGATGATCATTCCGGTAAATGTGGCGGATATCATTAATAACAGCAGCCACGGAATTCTGGCTTTCCAGGTCTCAAATACCGTGGTCCTGAAATACGCTTTGTCCGATGGAATGATGGCAGCCATCTTTTTAATATCCTCGGTAGCCTCGTCCTGCATGACATCAATGGCATCATCAAAGGTTACAATACCCACCAGCCGGTTTTCATCATCCACCACCGGAATCGCCAAAAGATCATATTTATTAAATTTATTGGCAACCTGCTCCTGGTCCTCCATGGTATGGACCGATATACCGTTGATATTCATGATATCTTTGATCAATTCCGTTTCTTCCGACAGCAGCAGGTCTTTGATCGAAACCGTTCCCAGCAGGACCCGGTTAGCATCCGTGACATAACAGGTATAAATCGTTTCCTTGTCCACACCGGTCCGCCGGATTCGTTTAATGGCCTCCTCCACGCTCATGGACGGCCGCAGACTGACATATTCGATGGTCATAATGCTTCCGGCGCTGTCATCCGGGTATTTAAGAATCTCATTAATCATCTTCCGGGTATCCGGATCCGTATTGGACAGGATCCTTTTTACCACATTTGCCGGCATTTCTTCTACAATATCAACCGCATCATCCAGATATAATTCATCCAGAACTTCTTTTAATTCATTATCACTAAACCCGTGGATCAGCATTGCCTGTGCACCGGGTTCCATTTCCACAAAGGTTTCCGCCGCCAGTACTTTGGGTAACAGACGAAACAGCAATGGAATCCTGACCATATTCAGATCTTCAAACAATGCCGCTATATCTGCCGAATTCATTTTACAGAGAATCGATTTAATATCCGGGTATCTTTTTTCCTCCAGCAGCTCTAAAATCTTTTCATCTAAATCCGTGATTCTTTCTTCCACATCAAAGTACCATACCTTTCTTTTTATATGAATTTCTTACTAATAAAATGGTATGGAAGCAATATCGCGGACGACCTTTTGCTGACGGCATACATTTAAGATTCAAATGATTTTGCATTTTAAATCTATACCGTCAGCGAAACATCCCCCGCGGCTTACTTCCGCTTCCCGAACCTGTGTCCATAGCGCTCCTTTCTGCTTATATCCTCTAGCATAAACAATCTTTCATTGAATTATTCCGTGTCCCTCTGATAAACATACCCGTAAAAAAATCCCATGTTTGGGTCATGGGTGTGAATATCTGACAGATACACTGATATCATAACTTGATTAGGGATGTTTGTCAATTAAAATCATGACTGCTTTCTTAAATTCAGTAAAAAACAGCTGATGCGGAAAGCTTTCTGAGTCAGAAACCTTCCGCACCAGCGTCCTGCCCGGCCACTATAAAAAGCAGGCATAACCGGAATACCTAACCTCCGGCTATGCCTGCCTCATATCGTTTATATCATTTTTTAACTCTACACACCTTCACAGGCAACTGTTACATCATTCCGCCCATTCCTGCGCCTCCCGGCATTGCCGGAGTATCTTCTTTGATACTTGCAACAACGGATTCCGTTGTCAGAAGTGTTGATGCCACGCTGGTTGCATTCTGCAGTGCGCTTCTTGTAACCTTCGCCGGATCCAGAATGCCTGCTTCCACCATTTCTACATATTTTTCATTTAAGGCATCAAACCCGGTACCGACTTCTGATTCCCTTACTTTATTAACGATAACGGAACCTTCCAGTCCTGCGTTCATTGCGATTCCAAATAACGGAGCTTCCAGCGCTTTTAAGATAATATTGGCACCAGTCTTTTCGTCACCTTCCAGAGTTGCGGCAAGTTTTGCCACTTCCTTGGATGCATGGATATATGCGGAACCGCCTCCTGCGATGATACCTTCTTCTACGGCTGCTCTGGTAGCTGCCAGTGCATCTTCCATACGAAGCTTTCCTTCTTTCATCTCTGTTTCCGTAGCTGCACCCACACGGATAACTGCAACACCACCTGCAAGTTTTGCAAGTCTTTCCTGTAATTTTTCTTTATCAAAGTCAGAAGTTGTTTCTTCAATCTGTGTACGGATCTGTGAAATTCTTGCTGCGATATCATCCTTATTTCCTTCGCCGTCAACGATCACTGTGTTTTCTTTCTGGACCTTAACTGATTTGGCTCTTCCAAGCATATCCATGGTAGTTTCTTTTAAATCCAGTCCCAGTTCTTCTGAAATTACCTGACCGCCGGTTAAGACAGCGATATCTTTCAGCATTTCCTTCCGTCTGTCGCCGTAACCCGGAGCCTTCACAGCCACTACGTTAAAGGTACCTCTTAATTTATTAACGATCAATGTGGTAAGGGCTTCTCCTTCCACGTCTTCAGCAATGATCAGAAGCTTTGCACCGGACTGTACGATCTGTTCCAATACCGGTAAAATATCCTGAATGTTGGAAATCTTCTTATCTGTGATCAGGATATACGGATTATCCAGTACAGCCTCCATCTTATCCATATCCGTTGCCATATAAGCGGAAATATATCCCCTGTCAAACTGCATACCTTCTACCAGATCCAGTTCTGTCAACATGGTCTTTGATTCTTCAATGGTAATAACACCGTCATTGGATACCTTTTCCATCGCATCCGCAACCATGGTTCCTACGGCTTCATCTCCGGCAGAAATTGCGGCAACCTTTGCGATCTGGTCTTTGCCTGTAATCTTGCTGCTCATCTTTGCGATTGCCGAAACGGCTTCTTCGGTTGCCTTCTTCATTCCTTTTCTGAGGATGATCGGGTTTGCACCGGCTGCCAGATTCTTCATTCCTTCATTGATCATAGCCTGTGCCAGTACGGTAGCGGTTGTTGTTCCGTCGCCGGCAACGTCATTTGTCTTGGTGGCAACTTCTTTTACAAGCTGTGCACCCATGTTTTCAAATGCATCTTCCAGTTCGATTTCTTTTGCGATCGTTACACCGTCGTTTGTGATCAACGGAGCGCCATAGGATTTATCAAGAACTACGTTTCTTCCCTTTGGTCCCAAAGTAACCTTTACGGTTTCCGCTAATTTATTAACACCTGCTTCTAAAGCCTTTCTGGCCTCTGCTCCATACTTAATTTCCTTTGCCATTTCAATCTACCTCCTATTTATTCAACAACTGCAAGAATGTCGCTTTGTTTTACTATGATATATGTTTCGTCTTCGATTTCTACTTCAGTACCGGAATATTTGGAGTAAATCACCTTATCTCCGCTCTTTACTTCCATCTTTATCTCTTTGCCGTCAACCATTCCGCCCGGTCCAACTGCTATTACTTCTGCCTGCTGTGGTTTTTCCTTTGCCTGGCCCGGTAATACGATTCCTGATTTTGTGGTTTCTTCGGCCACTAACTGTTTTAAAACAACTCTGTCATTTAATGGTACTAATTTCATGTTCAAATCCTCCATTCCGCCAAAAGGCTCCTATTTCTGCTTATTAGCACTCTTCATCATCGAGTGCTAATTCATGTTCTATATAATAATTCCTTTGCTTTAATAATGCAAGAGGAATTATTTTAATAAACTGATTAATTTTCTTAAATTATCTGTTTTTTTCTTTAGTTTTCTCAATTTTTCCCGTTTTTTCAAAATTTTGTAAATTTTTTATAAACAGATAAAATCCTATAAAAGCCCGAACCGTCTCAAAGACAGGATGATTCCTCCCTGATCGAATTCCTCCGTCACATACTTAATCTTATGTTTAAAATCAAAATCACTGTTTCCCATGGCCACCCCGTACCGGACATAATTCAGCATTTCAAAATCATTCATACTGTCACCATATGCATAAGTATCGTCCATAGAAACGGAATCTCCGTTTCTTTCATTGAAATACTCCATCAGTCTGCGGATTCCTACCGCTTTGGAATATCCTTTTGGTATCATCTCTGCCAGCACTCCGCCATGGATCACAAAATTAAATCTGTCCTGATATTTTTCCATTAAGCAGTCCAACCTGCTGTCCTTTGACAGCCTTCCGCTGATCTTTGAAACTGAAATCCTTCCTTCCCCCTGTATATCCTTTATTTTATCCGGAATCTTCTGCTGATAGATTCGGAATACCTTCTGATACTCCGCTTTCATATCCGCCAATGGATAATATAAATGACGGATTCCCTCGGCTATGGGCATAATATGGCAAGCCTCCATACAGGCAATGATTTCTTCCGCTTCTTCCGGTTCCATTTCATACTGATATATAACGGTCCCGTCAACCTCCAGATAAGTTCCCGCCCCTGCGATCAACGCATTGGCATTGAGCCGGAACATTTCTTCAAAAATCATTGCTTTGGTTCTTCCGGTACAGATGACCGGAATATGTCCCGCCTGCTTCAGCAGTGAAAACGCCTCCGCAGTATCCCGGGGAATTCCTGTTTTATATGAATAAATGGTGCCGTCTATATCAAAAAATATAATCTTTCTCTTCATGCATAAATCTCCTTTGTGCTTTATTAGTGTATTACGGCATATAAAAAGTTATACCATTTTCCATTATGCCCAGCCTGCACTGCAGCAGAATGAAGATTACTTCTATCAGCGTTTTGTTTTCCCATTATACCATGAATCCATAAGCCTGAAAACAGGCAGTTTCCATGCGGGAATCCTGCCGTTTTATATTCTCTCACAATTTTCTTATCCTATGCATAAAATACCAAAGAACTGCATATAATAAATTTCTGAAACGACACAAAAAATTTAGGCACAATATAAAATTTTAAAAAAATTTATACAAATATACTTTATTTTTAAAGGGTTTCGTATTACAATATAGATACCGCAGAAAATGGAAAATTTTTCATTGCACTTAATTATGACTTGAAAGGAGTATTTTACTATGGCAAAAAAATTAGGTAAGGTATTGCTCTGCACCGCACTTATCGGTTCAGCCGTTGCAGGAGGCATGGCATTATATAACAAGTATAAGGCATCCGGTGATGATTTTGACGATGATTCTTTCGATTTCGATGATGATGATGATTTTGATGATATCGCAGACGAAGAGGATACGAAAGATTCAGACAGAGAATATGTTTCCATCCCCCGTGATCCGGAAGAGAGCGCCAAAGCAGATGAGCGTCCGGTCAATGTAGAAGTGACTATTCAGTCCGATGATTCCTCCGGAACAGACGGGAATCTATCCGCATCAGCCTCGGCAGACACCGATAAAACTTCATAATCATCCGGCTTCCGTTTATTCTGCCGGCGGTATCGGCAAAGATTATTTTTTAAACGAAAAACAGTTGATATTTCTATCAACTGTTTTTTATTTTTTCTTAAAATCCGTCCGGTTTCCTTCCACGGTATTGGTCTTAACAACCGCTCTCGGCAATGCATCTTTGGAATTTCCCCAGGGTTCGTCTTTATGCCGGTAATCAAATTTATCAATGAACCACTCCAGCTCCGATGTCACCCGTTCCATGTTTTCCAGATAGATCCGGTTGGTTTCGGCCAGATAACCGTCCAGTGACTGACCGCTTAAATTATTGGCGGCCTGTGTGATCAGTGCCTGATAATGCAGGGTACAGAAACCTTTGGAAGAAGCATATTTTTTCCGGAACCCCTCTTCTTTTTCCCACAGATAATGAATGGTCCGTATGTATCTCTGAAATGTGTCTTCAATACGACTACACACAAAACAGGAATGATTCAGTTCTTCCAGATAACCGGTCAGGGATGAAATATCTTTTTTCTTAAACAGTCCGCTCTTTCCGGTAGCCGCCTGTGCCAGAGCTGCAATATCCTTATTGGTTTTTATCATATGGGAATGAAGCACCAGAGAAATGCCCAGTTTGTTTTCCATTCCCAGTATCTGACGGATATGCTCGGTACAAAATCCGGTCCGATCCGTAACTTCACGGATATCATCTTCCATATAACTGGGTCCCATGGTAAATTCTACCGCATTCTTTTCCAGTTCCTGATGCATTATGCAGATGGGACACTCGCAATCCACCGCAAATGCATCGTTTACCGGTATCGTGTATAATTGCTCTTTCATCAGCCTATATCCTCCATGCCTTTTTTAATAATGCCAGTCCGGTTCCTATCTCCTTCTCCGACAGATTTGCAAAACCTAACAAAACCGTGGGTTTAAAATAGTTTTCCAGACGGTTGATAAAATAATCCGATATTCCGGATATCCTCACACCTGCTTTTCCTGCCACATTGATCAATTTTTCCTCCGTCATGCCGTTGTCTGCCGTCATCAGCACATGAAGGCCGGAATTTTCACCGAATATTGTCACGGAATCCCCCCAGGTCCTCAGATCATTGAGCAATGCATCATGTTTGGATTTATATATGGAACGCATCCGGTTCAGATGCCGTTCAAAGTAACCTCCCTGCAAAAATTCATTTACTACCATCTGGTCAATTCTGGAAACCGTCTGGGAATAAAACGAATGTTTCTCATATAATTGCAGCAACGGTTTTGGCAACACCATATAACTCATTCGGATTGCCGGGGCGATCGACTTGGAAAACGTACCCAGATAAATTACTTTTTCATTTGCGTCCACACTCTGGAGCGCCGGAATAGGTTTTCCCCGATACCGGAATTCACTGTCATAGTCATCTTCAATAATAAACCGGGAAGGCTTCTGATATGCCCAGTCCAGCAATTCCAACCTCCGTTTGATAGGCATGACGATTCCCATGGGAAACTGATGAGACGGCATAACATAAGCCAGAGAGGCCCCGGATTCATTCAGCTCCTTTGTCTTCATACCATGTCTGTCCATCTGAACAGGAATAACCGTGTTGCCATTCTGTACAAACAGCCGGTATGCCTGTATATAGGTAGGATTCTCCATGGCTACCTTCGGCTTGTCTCCCATCATATGGTTCAGCAACATGAGGAGATGTTCATTTCCCGCTCCGATTATGATACGCTCCGGACTGCAGTGCACGCCTCTTGCCTCATAAAGATATTCGCAGAGAGACTTTCGCAGTTCAATATCCCCCTTGGGGTGTCCGGCAGAAAAAAGCTCTTTATTATCCGCACTGAGCAGATTTTTTGAAATCTTTCTCCAAGTATTAAACGGAAAAGAATCCAGTTCAATGCCCCAGGGGGAAAAATCCACTGCGCAGCGGGAATCCGTGGATTCTTCCTTTGCCTCTTCCAAAATCTCATTGGTTCGGGACTGATATAACAGGGAAATATCGGATACAAAATATCCACGCTTCGGACTGGACTCTATATATCCTTCCGATACAAGCTGGGTGTAAGCCAAATCTACCGTACTTCTGCTTACCTGCAAATGATTTGCCAGCGCTCTCGTTGACGGCAGTTTTGACTTACACCCGATCCTTCCGTTTTTTATCTCTTCTTTTATAAATTCATAAATCTGCTCATATAACGGAGTCTTTTGGTTTAGTTTTAAATTAACGGCTAACTCAAACAACTCTAAACTCCTGACTGTGTCTCCTGTTTAATAAGCTCTTTTAATTCCCTGGCTCTGTCTTTTACCTTGCTGTTAGCCGTACGGGAAGTGATGATCTCAGACACGAACCGCAAAGACGTCTGATAATCCTTACATCTTCTTGCAAGATCCGCCGTAACATAAATAAATGTATATTCATCCATACCGCAGATCGGAAACATTTCCTTGCTGATGGAATTTTTAAATCCTTCATAAGCATTTGAAATAAACTGTTGCTCCTGCTTCTCCAGCTCTTCCTTTTTTTCCGTATAATCGCTGTCAGATTCCAAAAGATTTTCTGACATTCCTCTAACCAGCCATGCCAGTTTCAGACAGATATATGCCCGTTCACTGACCTTTGCTTTTTTTACAACAGCATTAGCCAATGCAAGCTGATATCTTAAAACGGCTTCTTCATAAGAATATGTAGCCGCTTTGGAATCGATTCCTTTAAACGAAGGCGTAATATTCTGACTGATCAGTTTTGCCTGGGCAGATGTAATAGTCGTGAAGTATCTGGTCAAAGCCGCATAGCCGCACTTTTCACAAACCACGCAGTCATACTTGATGCAATCCGTAGTCTGATACCTCGGACGAAGGTCAGAATCTACTGAAAGCAGCTTTACCTTACCGGTCCGGATTGATTTGCTTTTAAAGTCATGCTCGCATACCGGGCATTTATACGATTTATCATATAAAACCTCCTCTTCGGTAAGCGTATGCACCGTTTTTTCCTCTGTTTCCTTTTTTTCCTTTTCCTCTGTTTCAAATACATCCATATTTGACATGTTTCCAAGACCCAATTTGTCTAATCCTGAAAATAAACCCATATGAGCACCTGCTTTCTTTTATTCCTTTTAATTATATTAAAAACCAACCCGCAGCTTATTGCTTAGGCAGTTTAAATGAGCTTTTCAAAGATACGATCCTGTTAAATACAAGTTTTTCTTCTGTAGTATCTTTGGCATCCACACAAAAATATCCCTGTCTGACAAACTGAAATTTATCCATTTTCTTTACATCTGCCATACTTTCTTCCAGATAGCAGCCCTCTAATACTTTTAAAGAATTTGGATTCAGATTCAGTGTTCCGTCCTCATTCAGTTTTCCTTTTTCTTCATCCACGATATTCTCATATAACCGTACAACGGCAGGTATGCCGTGCCTTGCGCTTACCCAGTGAATGGTACCTTTTACTTTTCTTCCGTCAAACCCGCTTCCGCTCCTGGTTTTTTCATCATATGTACAGTGTATCTCTGTGATATTTCCGTTCTCATCTTTTACAAAACTTTCGCACTTTACAAAATATGCATTCATCAGTCTGACTTCATTGCCCGGATATAATCTAAAATATTTTTTCGGCGGAATTTCCATAAAATCTTCCCGCTCGATATATAATTCCCTGCAGAACGGAACTTTTCTGCTTCCCAGAGATTCATCTTCCGGATTATTTACTACATCAAAATATTCTACTTTATCCTCCGGATAGTTGTCAATGACCAGCCTGATCGGATCCAGAACTGCCATCACCCGCGGAGCCTTTTCTTTCAGATCTTCACGGATGCAATATTCCAGCATGGCATAATCCACGGAACTGTTGCTCTTGGATACGCCTACCAGATCAATAAACATCTGAATGGATTCCGGTGTAAACCCTCTTCTTCTCAATGCAGCTATGGTCACCAGACGCGGATCATCCCATCCATCTACTATACCATCTTCCACCAGCTTCTTGATATAACGTTTGCCGGTGACTACATTTGTCAGATAAAGCTTTGCAAACTCGATCTGTTTCGGCGGACAGGGATATTCCAGTTCTCTTACCACCCAGTCATACAGAGGCCTGTGATCTTCAAACTCCAGTGTACAGACAGAATGTGTAATACCTTCAATGGCATCTTCAATCGGATGCGCAAAATCATACATCGGATATATACACCATGTATCGCCTGTATTATGATGAGTGATATGGGCTACCCGGTAAATGACCGGGTCTCTCATGTTGATG
>CAJTPF010000006.1:9176-56007 GCA_910578175.1 uncultured Lachnospiraceae bacterium | reverse complement strand
TCTATTTTGGCCCGCAACACTTTCTCCCCATCCTGATACTTCCCGTTTTTCATATTCTCAAATAATTCCAGATTTTCCTCTACGGTCCTGTCCCTGTAAGGACTGTTCTTTCCCGGCTCCTGCAGCGTGCCCCTGTACTCCCTGATTTCGTCAGCCGTCAGGTCACAGACATACGCTTTTCCTTTTTTTATCAGCTTCACTGCTGCTTCATACATCTGCTGGAAATAATTGGATGCAAAAAACAAACGGTCTTCCCAGTCCGCCCCCAGCCATTTGATATCTGCCAGTATGGACTCTACAAATTCCGTTTTTTCCTTTGTAGGATTTGTATCGTCAAATCTCATATTAAATCTGCCGTTATATTTTTTTGCCAGTCCGTAATTCAGCAAAATAGACTTTGCATGGCCAATGTGAAGATATCCGTTGGGTTCCGGCGGAAATCTCGTCTGTACATGGTCATAGTGTCCGTCCGCTAAATCTTTATCTATGATCTGCTCAATAAAGTTCTTTGAAATCATCTCGTTTTCCATCTTTGTAAATCCTTTCATTCAAAAGCTAATACTACTATAATACTCTAAGAGTAGAATACTGTCAAAAGTTTTTCTAAATTTTTTTGATCCTCCATACCCATCAGTTCTCTGGCGGAATGCATGGCAAGCACCGGAACCCCGATATCTATGGTTCTTACGGGAACCGAAGAAGATAAAATGGAACCCAGTGTCTGACCGCCTGCCATATCGGAACGGTTCACAAATACCTGATACGGAATATCCTGTTCCTGACACATCTGCTTAATCATGGACACGGCGGCCGCATCTCCTGCATATGTCTGATTGGCGGATTCCTTGATAACAATGCCGGAATTCAGAATTACCCGGTTGGTAATATCCGATTTTTCCAGAGCATTTGGATGGGCAGCATGGGCCACATCTACGGATAACATAAATCCGTTAAAGATATCATTTATCATTTCTTCCCTGCTTTTTCCCAAAGCTGCGTATATCTTTTCCAACAGCAGGAGCAACACGTTGGAGCCGGCTCCCTGTTTGGTACGGCTGCCGATTTCCTCATTGTCAAAATACAGTGCAATGTCAATGCCGCACTGCTGCAGTCCGGCATTTCCGCTCTCCTTTGCGGTATCAGCAGAGGCATTTAACAGGCCTGCCGTAATTCCATATACGGATGTCATGTTATCCAGACGGGGAGAAGAATACATGGAAGAATCCAGACCGATCCGGCAGCCGGATTCCCATTGATATAAAAACAGCTCATAATCCAGTATATCTTCCCGTTCAAAGCGTTCTTTTCCAAACGCTTTTTCATTGTCCCTGCCGGCAGCTGCCTGACGGTTTACCGCCTCCAGCAGTTTTTCCTGAAACAGCTCCCCGGGCATCCCCTGTCTGATCTGATTCCGGACTGCCGCCAGAGGAAGCATATCTTTCTGTCGGTTCAGTTCGATCCCTTTATTTACCTGGCGATTCATATGAATCGCCAGGTTTGGTATCGTAAGCACCGGTTCCTTAAAATCTACGGATATCATTACCGGCGAAAAACAATTTCTTCCCCTGACCGCTACCCTTCCTGCTACGGAAAGAGGCCGGTCCAGCCAGGTATTCAGAATGGGACCGCCATACACTTCGGTATTTAATTTTAAATATCCCCGTTCTCCTCCGGTATCCGTAAAGATCCCGCAGTCCGGTTTCAGTTTGAAAGCAGGTACATCCGTATGGGAACAGGCGATCCTCAGATTCGGCTTCTCCCCGTTTCCATCCGGTGTCCGGATCACAAACGCCGCCAGCGTAGAACCATACACAGACACAAAATATCTGCCGCCGGGCTGAAGCGGAAAAGGCTCTCCCTGTTTTAATTCCCTAAACCCTTCTTTCCGGTAAAGTGTTCCTACATTTTCCACTGTATGATACGGAGAAACCGAACGTCTGATATTGTCCTCCAGGTCAACTTTTAATCCATCTGCTTCTTTCAATCCATTTTCCTCCATACAAAATAATCATGCTTCGTCGTCTTTTTTACGTGATATAAAGCATCGTCTGCATGTTTCAATATTTTTGATATTCCTGAAAAGGAACCCGTCGCACCGGTTGCAATGCCAATGGAACAACTGATCTGATGAGTTTTCGGTATATCGGTTTTCTTTTCATGGACGGCTTCTATCGTTGACTGAAATCCCCGGCTATCATCAACGCTTTCCAAAATCTTCTGGGCGATGTGAACACCATAATCTTCCGGCCGGTCATTCAGTATAATAAGAAATTCGTCTCCGCCATACCGCACGACACAGTCTTCTTTTCCGGCGGAACTTTCCAACAGCCGTGAGAATGCAACAATGACCGCATCTCCTGCTTCATGCCCAAAATAATCATTACAATATTTAAAATTATCCAGATCCATATATAGAATGGTAAACTGCTTCTCTTCCGGCCGGATCCTGAATTCCTCCTGTATATTAAACTGTTCCTCAAAATATTGTTTCAGTCCCTGCCGGTTATTCAGGCCGGTCAGTGTATCCGTTATGGAACTGCACTTTAACTGTTTCTTGATCTCTTCCCTGTTAACGGCTTCCAGCAGTTCCCGGAACGCAGTCCGAAAAGCATTGGCATCTTCCTCTGAAAATACATTTACATTTTCGGTAAAATTCACATATCTCCCGCTTATTGTAACAAAAATGCCGCTTATCGTATCATTTTTCAGAAAAGGGATCACGATCATGGAAGCAATACTGTTCTTGGCAAAAATAGAAATCAGTTCCTCATGAATGGAAAATGATTTTTCAAACCTGGAGACAATGATCTTTTTCCGGTTCCCTTTCATATAATCCAATAAAAAGCGGGCCTGAACCGGATTAAAATCCATATTTTTATCCTTAAACCGGATGACCGGATTCTCATTTACCACATCAATATAGATCAGATTATCAATGTTAAAATTATTCTGAAACATATTCAGGGAATCATAGATCAGCTCCTCCACGGATTCACAGGTCTGATTCAGAACTTCTACCCAAGATTCAAAAAAATCCAGCATTTTATTCTTGTTTTTTAGTTCCTGCTTCAATCCGGATACGGAAATTGATTTCAATACAAGCTGCAGATCTGATTCTGTCAATGCACTGTTATATACTTCCTGCTTCAAAGTTTTCTGTTCCAACAGCCGCTGCAACCGTTCCGCATTATTCAGCAGTTTATTTTTTTTGCAGAAAGCAATCCCGTTTTCCAAAACATTTATCCGTTTTTCCTCTTCTCCGAATATCTCAAAAATTTTAGCTTCTTCTTCAATAAATCTGGTATATACATATTCCTGTTTGCTTCTTGCCTTATTCCAGATAAATCTTCCCCGGACATATGAGTCATTGGCCTCCCTGTAATGACCCTCTGCTTTATAGAGCATTCCCCGTACCAGATGGAACAGGAAAATATCATCTTCCCATCCGTCACAGTTCATACTTTCATCTTCCAGAAACGGTATCAGTGTAGTCTTCATTTTATCAAAATACAATTTTGCATCATACAGCATTTCAAGTTTAATATATGCAAATATTAACATTCCATACAGTTTTGATTTATTGCAGGTCCGGATTCTCTCTATCCGCAGGATTTCCATTGCTTTCAATTCCGTAACTATATAATGAGCCACGGCTTCATAATCTCCCATGGCAATACCGTTTACCGCCATATTATAGATCGCTTCTATGATCATCATGGAGTTTTCCATCTCTAATGAAATCCCAAGGGCCTTTTTAAAATAATCATTAGCCATATCATATTTTTCATTTAAGATACAACTGTAACCGACTCCGTTATAAATCTGGATCTCATCCCAGGGCCGTTCCAGGCCTTCGATAATCTCCATGCATTTATTATAATACCGGATAATATCTTCAAACCGGCCGGAAGCAGATGCCACCACCGCATTTTTCTGCCACGCAAGCAGCTGAAGTTCAATATTATCAATCTCTTTTGCAATCTGAATTCCTTTCATAAAATAGTCGGAATCGTCAAAGTTCATGGTTTCCATATCAATAAATCCAAACAGATATGCATATGCCAGATGATTCTTCTGATTATTCTGTTCTGCAACGTTTAAGACCGCCTTTGGAATTTCCATGGAAACATCCCATACAAAAGTATCCTGACAGCCGTTTAACAAAACCAGGATATCCAGCATATCGACCTGAACCAGTTTATCGTTCCCATCCATGCTTCTGGCCATGGCCCTGGCATTTTCCACTGCGGATAACGCCTGCTTCCGCTGGCCGGAATACAGAAGGACAAGCGCAAGAACACAATAATAATTATACTGGGAATCAATATCCTGATATAAATAATCCGAATCCTGTACTTTCTTGCACAATACATAAGCATGTTTACTCTGTCTGTTATATACAGCCACTGCGGCATACATCAGTAAAATCCGGATCCTGGTCTTCTTTCCCACATCCATTTTATTGATTTCAATGGCATGGTAAATGATCTCCAGATAGTAATCCGCCTGACGGAATGCCAGCGTATATATCATATCATTTATTTTTTTTATATATGTATTGATTTCCAAAATATCCGGTTCAAACCCTTCAGTAATATCATCATCCATGCCGGATTCTTCATCATCACATTTAATAATATAATCGCTCTCATCCAGCTTTTCTTTAAACTTCAGCCAGTCTCTGAGCATATACGTGCTTACGTTAAAAGACTCATTATATGTGCCTACCAAAACCATATTATTTAGGTTCCTATGCCATACCAGTTCCTGCAGCAGCAAAATAGTAGACATCTGTGCCAGATGCAGTTTATTTAATATCAATACGAGTTTATGGCTTTGTGTCATATATTCCAGAATATTGCACACGGACTGGATAAATCTTACATGCTCATAACCGACTTCCCTTGGAATGATATCCTCTTCCCGTCTGCATATTCCATGTTTAATATAATTCTCAAATAAAACTCTCTGCAACGAATAGACACCGCACTCCTTTAAAAACTGCTTTACGTCCATATCCGCATAATGTTTATAGTATAAGTCACGAATCAGGTTTAAAAAGGGACAATACGCATCCTGGAGAATAGTTCCTGTAAACTCAAAAAACAGAAAATCAGATTCCGCCAGATATTTTTTAATCAGTGATGAAATTTCATTTTCATATAATTCAAAGGAACTGTAGTGTTTAAAAAAACACTTTTTTGTATTCTTCCGTTCCATTGCCAGTTCCCTGATCAGTTTCTCAATGCACTCTTTATGTTCTATTTTCATATCTTCTCCCATCTGTGCTGCATCCGCACTTACGCATATCTTTAATTACCGCCTCCCCTAATAACTGCGTATGGCATCCGTACCATCATCTACAGTTTTTTCCATTGCCCGGATCACAACATAGTATCCGCCGGCGGCATTCAGCGGAATATATACCCGGTCTCCGGCCTTATGGCCCAGCAAAGCTTTTCCCAGCGGTGACTCTATACTTATGAGGTTTTTCAGTGAATCCCCCCGAATGGAAGTTACGATTTTATATTCCTCCGTTTCTTCCTCTTCTTCAAAATATAATGTCACTTTACTATACAGTCCGATTTCATCTTCCGCCGATGTATCTTCAATGATATGGGCCGTTTTGATCATCCGTTCCAGATACCGGATCCTGCTTTCGTTCCTGTTCTTATCTTTTTTTGCTGCATAGTATTCAAAGTTTTCACTTAAATCTCCGTGCGCCCTTGCTTCTTTGACAGCTTCTATAGCCTCTTTCCGTACCACTGTCTTTCTGTATTCAATCTCTTCTTCTATTTTTTTTATATCATTTCTCGTCAGATCATTTGACATTATATTACCATCCTTTAAAATTCCGTGATCAGAACATCATCCTTTTTATTATCGGAATGTCCGGTATCCATATACATCCGGTATCCCTTATCCTGTTTTCCCAGCCATGAGATCCGGGAAACGGCGATATCTTCCATTGTACCGTTACATATGCTCCTGCCGTAATCCGTACCCACAACCGGAATTTTAGCATCCGCTTTTACAAAAAATACAACCCTGTTTAACGGCATTTCGACAAAATGAATACCTTTTTCCAGCTCTTTTTCCTCTTCACCGTTTTCATGCATAATGATCATGGTCATATTTTCCGGCAGATATACATATCTTCCGGTAGCATTCTGGGTATATACCGGAGCTATCATAACCTCATTTCCCAGCATAAGCTGATCTTCCACATTTACTGCAATTTCGTCTTCTCTGTAATCAAATGCCAGCGGGCGGAACATCATCTCATTTTCATACACGGATTTTAAATACTCGCTATACAGATACGGCAGCAGACGATATCTGCAGCTGATCACAGACTTAAAATCTTCGGTATGTTCAAACCGGAAACACTCCTGCAGTCTGGTTCCTAACGCCGCATGATTCCGCATCAGCGGTGTAAACACTCCAAGCGCCAGCCAGCGGAGCAGCAGTTCTCTGGTGGTATTGCTTCCGAATCCACCGATATCCGCACCGGTATACAGAAAACCGCACATATTTAAGGATGGAAGCATCTTTAAATTTAACAGGATGTGGGACCACCATGCCTGATTATCTCCCATCCAGATTCCGCCATAACGATGCATACCGATATAAGAGGAACGTGAAAACAGCAGTGTCCGCTCTCCGGGCCGCAGTTCTGCCAGTCCTTCCGCTGCCGCTTTTGTCATGTTATATCCATACAGATTGTGGACCCGGTCATGATTTACGGTCTGGCCGTCCATATTGTGATACATCGCTTTATAATCAGTATCATTATTGGCCAGTTCGTTTAATTTCCATTTTAACTCCATCAGTTGATCCGTGGAAATATCTCCTGTTCCGGCCTCCGCTTTTAAAAATTCCCTGACCTCATCAATGCCTCTTTCCGTATAAAAAATCGCCGGCTCGTTCATATCGTTCCAAAATCCGTCTATTCCCTTATCGGTCAGTGCCTGATACTTTAATCCGAACCAGCGTCTGGCTTCCGTATTCAGGAAATCCGGAAAATGGGTCAGTCCCGGCCATACCGCGGTCACATAATCCTTTCCCTCCCGGTCTTTTACAAAATAACCTTTTGCCGTACCTTCTTCATAGACGTCATATCCGTCTTCAATCTTAACACCGGCATCAATGATGGGAACCAGATGAATATTTTTCGCCTTCATCTCTTTTACAAAATTTCCGAAATCCGGAAATCTCTCATCACTGATCGTAAAATCTTTATAGGATTCCATATAATCAATGTCCAAATAAACCGCAGTTAACGGAATTCCACAGTTTTCATATCCATCCACCACTTCCCGTACGGCATCCGCATCCATATAGCTCCATCGGCATTGCTGGTATCCAAACGCCCATCTCGGCGGTATATATGATTGTCCGATCAGTATCCTGAACTGTCTGACGATATCTTTGATTCCTTCCCCTTCTATTATATAAAAATCCAGATCTTCATATTCCGGTATAATGTTAAGTTCATCCGTCCTTTCATATCCGATATCAAAAGTAACCCTGCCCGGATTGTCAATAAAAACTCCAAACGTACACGCTCCGTCTATAACAATAAAATTATGGGCTCCATACAGAGAAAGTTTCTCTTCCGTATGATTCGGATCATCAGTACAATAACTTATATACTGATATCCCCGTTTATTTATGCCCCGGTTTGCCTCACCGAGACCATATACCGCATCTTTCTTCTCCATCCGGTATCGGAAGCCCTGTTCCGTCTTCTCAAAATACCGAAGCTGACCTTTCCCGTTTTCATCTGCTGTTCCGTTCACTACCGCTCCCGTCGGAACCGGATTTCCATACCTGATTTTGCTGATCATATTCATCTTCTCCTACCTGATTATTTTATGCTTTCTATTTTTTCCATTATACAAAAAAATATCAGTCCATACAACAATATGAACTGATATTTTATTTAATTTTTGTTAATTCTTCTCCTAAAAGAGAACATTTTATACATCTATACTATAGTTCGGAGCTTCTTTTGTAATATGAATATCATGAGGATGACTCTCTTTCAGCGAAGCCGAAGAAATCTTAACAAATTTACCTTCTTTTTTCAGTGTTTCAATATCCTTTGCACCGCAATATCCCATACCGGAACGGATACCGCCTACAAGCTGGAATACGGTGTCTTCCACGGTTCCCTTGTAAGCTACGCGTCCTTCCACGCCTTCCGGAACCAGTTTCTTGGCATCGGCCTGAAAATATCTGTCTTTACTTCCGTTTTCCATTGCCGCAATGGAACCCATCCCGCGATATACCTTATATTTCCGTCCCTGATATAATTCAAATGTTCCCGGACTTTCATCACATCCGGCAAAGATACTTCCCATCATACAAACATTTGCGCCTGCCGCGATTGCTTTTGTCATATCGCCGGAAAACTTAATGCCTCCATCTGCAATTACCGGTATGCCGTACTCTTTTGCCACTTCATAGCAATCCATGATAGCAGTGATCTGCGGAACTCCAATACCTGCAACCACACGGGTAGTACATATGGAGCCCGGACCGATCCCGACTTTCACGGCATCCACACCCGCCTCGATCAATGCCTTTGCGGCATCTCCTGTGGCAATATTTCCTGCTATCACCTGTAAATCCGGATATGTCTGTTTTACCATCTTTACCGTATCAATAATATTCTTGGAATGTCCATGG
The DNA here is from genome assembly GCA_910578175.1 of uncultured Lachnospiraceae bacterium. Classification (GTDB taxonomy): domain Bacteria; phylum Bacillota; class Clostridia; order Lachnospirales; family Lachnospiraceae; genus Bovifimicola. The sequence goes on along the minus strand of CAJTPF010000006.1, from coordinate 47,313 downwards.
GCTGAATCGATCACGATCACGTCGACCTTTACTTTTACCAGCGCATCCACACGATCCATAATATTCTTGGTGATACCCACTGCCGCACCGCAAAGCAGCCTGCCCTGGGAATCCTTTGCAGATAACGGATACTTGATCTGCTTTTCAATATCCTTTATGGTTATAAGACCTTTCAGCACATAATTATCATCCACGATCGGAAGCTTCTCTTTTCTGGCTTTTGCAAGAATTGCCTTGGCTTCCTCCAGAGTGATTCCTTCCTTCGCCGTTACAAGACCTTCTGATGTCATGGAATCTTTGATCTTCTTACTGAAATCCGTTTCAAATTTCAAATCGCGGTTTGTAATGATACCTACCAGTTTCTTATCTTCTGTTGTAATAGGAACACCTGAAATTCGGAATTTCGCCATCAGGTTGTTAGCATCCTCTAATGTATGTTCCGGTGATAAATAAAACGGATCTGTGATCACTCCGTTTTCTGAACGTTTTACTTTATCTACTTCTTCTGCCTGTGCTTCAATGGACATATTCTTATGAATAATTCCGATACCGCCCTGTCTGGCCATCGCGATCGCCATTCTATGTTCCGTTACTGTGTCCATGCCCGCACTCATCATCGGAATGTTAAGCTTAATACTTTTAGTTAGATATGTTGATAAATCCACCATATTCGGAGTAACTTCTGAATAACCAGGTACCAATAACACGTCATCAAATGTTATTCCATCGCCAACAATTTGTCCCATTTTCTCTTGTCCTCACTTTCTCTAAATTTTATCAATTTTATCAAAATTAGATGGGGATGTCAAACACTTTTTTATTCCTGATAATCACATCATATCTCATTTTATATTTATGACGAAATCTTCCTCGGTATCAGTACTTTCCTCGGAGCCGCCATCTGCATGGATTCCAGGATATCGTCATTCGGTTCAAAGATCACCTTGATCAGTTCCGAATCTTTCCTGACAAATGCCACATATCTTCTGGCTCCTTTTACCAGCGTGGAAAAATCCCGGACCCTGTAATTCTCCCTCTCAAAAGATTCCAGTTCCGGTGAACCTTCCAATGCCATGATCTCCATCTGCTCTATGTCTAATTTGCCGCATCCTTTTCTTTTACTGCGACCGAATATCTTATCAAACTGACATTCCCCGCTCAGATAACAGTATTCAATCTCAACATCTGTTCTCTTAAAAATCCATATGGCCAGGTACACCAACAGACACTCTATCAATGCTCCCAGAGAACCGATTAAAAACAAAGTACAAAATCCTCCAATACACAGGGCAATGCTGAAAATCCTTAACATTATTCCTACAACAGTCTTTTTCTGCTTTATTAAGTATTCATGATATACGTCTCCCATTCCGGAGCCTCCTTTTCTGCCTTTGAATCAACAGGCGGTAGTAATTCATAATCACTGACTGAGTCAATTATACTAAATATGGTATGAAGTAACAAGGACTTTATATTTTTTTTATGCTATCCAAAGATAAATTCCGAAAACACCACATTACTGACATCAATTCCCTGTTCCGTCAGTCTCAGCCGTTCCCCGGTGTCTTCTAGCAGTCCTTCTGCGACAAACCGTTGGATCACACTGCCATATACCTGCCTGCATGAAACTCCGAATCTATCCGTAAATTCTTTGAAGGATATTCCGTTCATTTTTCGCAGTCCCAGAAACATAAATTCTTCCATATCATCCTGTCCGGTCTGTATATGTTCTTCTGCCCTGATATCTGACAGTCTTCCATGTTCAGGCAGATTGCAATAACATTCCGTATCCGATGTGTTGACATAACGTTTGTTTCCCGTTTTGGAAGCCGCCGACAGGCCAAAACCGTAATATTCCTCCATGGACCAGTATTTCATATTATGTTTACATTCAAAACCGGATTTTGCATAATTGGATATCTCATACCTGTCGTATCCTTTGGATCTTAAAAATGCACCGGTATAGTGGTACATTGCCCGGTCTGTTTCTTCGTCGGGAAGCAGGGTTTCATATGGCTTTCCTTCTCCGTATTTTTCAAAAAACGGAGTTCCTTCTTCCACAATAAGACTATATGCAGAAATATGCTCCGGATTTAATTCCTCTACCCTCCGCAATGTGGTTTGAAATGATTCAAAGGTCTGACCGGGAACCGCAGAAATAATATCCACATTTATATTGGTAAATCCGGCTTTTCTTGCCAGAAAAAAGGATTGTTCAAAGACTTCGTAAGAATGTATCCGACCAAGGGTTTTTAATTCCCGGTCGACTGCGGACTGTAATCCTATGCTTATACGTCCGAATCCCATCCTTCGGTATTTTTGCAGATTTTCATAAGTAAGGGTTCCGGGATTTGCTTCTATTGTGACTTCCGTATTTTCTCTCTGCAAAAACGGCTTCAGTGCGGACATCAGCTCTTCCATCAGCGGTACCGGATAGATCGATGGAGTTCCGCCTCCGAAAAATAAAGAGTCCGCACTTTCTTTTTCCATATCTGTATGTGTAATTTCATATAAAAGCGCCTTATGGTATTGCAGCATTCCCGGCTCATCTGCCACACCCGAAGTAAAATCACAATAGAGACACTTTTTTCTGCAAAAAGGGATATGCACATATATGCCTGCCGCCATACCGATCCTCCCTACTTATCATCCAGTTTCAGAACGCTCATAAACGCTTTCTGCGGGATTTCTACATTTCCCACCTGACGCATACGCTTTTTACCCTCTTTCTGCTTTTCCAACAGCTTCTTCTTACGGGTGATATCGCCGCCATAACACTTGGCCAATACATCCTTCCGCATGGCTTTCACCGTTTCCCTGGCTATTACTTTGCTGCCGATGGCTGCCTGAATCGGTATCTCAAACAGCTGTCTCGGTATTTCCTCTTTAAGCTTCTCACACATTTTTCTGCCGCGCTCATACGCGGTAGAGGCATGTACAATAAAAGATAATGCATCCACTTCTTCTTTATTTATAAGGATATCTAATTTCACCAGTTCGGACCGCTCGTATCCTTTTATTTCATAATCAAAAGAGGCATACCCTCTGGAGCGGGATTTTAAAGCATCAAAAAAATCATATATGATTTCATTCAACGGCAGATCATATTTTAGTAATGCACGGGTTCCTTCTATATAATCCATACCTTTGTAAGAACCCCGGCGTTCCTGGCACAATTCCATGATCGGGCCGATAAATTCCGTAGTAACCATAATTTCTGCCTTTACAATCGGTTCTTCCATATAATCGATTTCCGCGGCCGGCGGGAGATTGGAGGGATTGGTTAACTCCACAATCGTACCGTCTGTTTTATATACCTTATAGATAACGCCAGGCGCCGTCGTTACAATGTCCAGATTATATTCCCGCTCCAGACGTTCCTGAATGATTTCCAGATGAAGCAGGCCCAAAAATCCGCATCGGAACCCAAATCCCAGGGCAATGGATGTCTCTGCTTCAAAATTCAGCGCCGCATCGTTTAACTGCAGTTTTTCCAATGCATCCCTTAAATCCGGATACTTTGCGCCATCCGCCGGATACATACCGCAGTATACCATGGAATTCACTTTCTTGTATCCCGGCAATGCCTCGTCGCAAGGCTGTTCTGCATTGGTGATCGTATCCCCTACACTGGTATCCTTTACATTTTTTATGCTTGCCGTAATATAACCAACCATTCCCGCACTTAATTCATCGCATGGAATAAACTGGCCGGCACCAAAATAACCCACCTCTACGACATTGGCCCGGGCATTGGTTGCCATCATTTTTATCGGAGTACCTACCCGGACGCTGCCCTCCATGATCCGGCAGAATACGATGACTCCCTTATAGGAATCATATATGCTGTCAAAGATCAGCGCCTTCAACGGCGCAGATGAATCTCCTTTCGGTGCCGGAATCTTAGTTACGGCCTGTTCCAGAACTTCTTCTATATTAATGCCGTTTTTCGCCGATATCAGCGGAGCATCCTGTGCCTCAATCCCGATGACATCTTCGATCTCATCAATGACACGCTGGGGATCCGCACTGGGCAGATCGATCTTATTAATGACCGGAACCACATCCAGATCATGATCCAGAGCCATATAAACATTGGCAAGTGTCTGGGCTTCCACACCCTGGGCGGCATCTACCACCAGTATGGCGCCGTCGCAGGCCGCCAGGCTTCTGGAAACTTCATAATTAAAATCCACATGTCCGGGTGTATCTATCAGATTAAAAATATATTCCTGACCGTCCGCTGCCCGGTATACGGTTCTTACCGCCTGGGCTTTTATGGTGATTCCCCGCTCGCGCTCCAGATCCATATTATCCAGAACCTGGGCCTGCATTTCCCTGCTGGTCAGCAATCCTGTTTTCTCAATGATTCTGTCTGCCAGTGTTGACTTTCCGTGGTCAATATGGGCAATGATACAAAAATTCCTTATATTATCCTGATTGATTAAAGCCATCTGTGTGCCACCTTCCTAAACTTTTCCATTCTGAATAGTATCTGCATTATAGCATAAGGTGCCGCTTCTTTCAATTTATAATTCCCTGTAATTAAATTTGTGGTATTATGTTTTGATATTCATTCACAACTAAATCCTATAAACCGTATTTCTTTTTGATATCAGATACGTCGCAAAAAAATAGAGTACGTAAACAACTGTAAGAACCAAGGCTATCATTCCGGTATTGATATATATTACTTTTAAATTTTCTTCATGACCGGCCATCTTCATGATCTTGGTACAAAAACAGCATGTAGGTATACTTAAGAGCAACGGCAGCGCAAACGGTAAAAAGAAAAAACTGAAAATCTGATAAAACAATGTTTTCTCCTGCTGCCGTTCACCGGTTCCCAGCCGGAACAACACTTCATATTTCCGCTTATCCTCCGACAATCCCGCCAGCGTCTTTAATGCCAGAACCGCCATTGCCAGAAACACAAAGATCACCGCCATATAGATTGCTCCCACCACTAAGACCGCAGAGATCTCATTTCGGGATATCCGGGTATATTCTTTAATATCAAAATCACTTCTATTATAAGCAAATTCATCATTTCCCTCCGGGTCGTATACATACGATAATTCATCATTCATCGACCGGACATCAAAAGAGCCTTTTTCCAAATCCATAGCTGCACAATCTGCTTCCACATTCATAGAAGATACCAGCCGGTCCGGAACCAGAACAATAAAATATCCCCAATAGTTGAACGGGATATCCTCTATGATTCCAAGATAACGATATTCCTTTCCTTCCTGCTCTATAACTGCCTTTGAAAAGTCAAATTGTAAAATATGCGGAGAATTTGCCAGCAGATAAAATCCGTCTCCGCAATTTATCCGCTCCCTTCCCAGTGCCTCCATCAGGCTGTTATAATCGCTTTCTTTCATATAAACGTCAGTAATCCCTTCATACCCATCTCCGGACCAGGGCGTAAATTCATAAAAATAACCGCTTCCACTGTAATATGTCTGAAATTCGATACAGTTGTTGATCTTCCGGTATTTTTCTATGATCCTGTATCCGTCTGAAACACTGATCGCCTGTTTATTTTCCCGATTCACTGTAGCGTTGATATCAAACGGATATCTTTTATCCAATTCCATCCGTTCCAACTCTTTTTGAACAAATGTCACATTCACCAAAATCACTGCAAACCCGATCAGAAATGCCAGTATTCCGATCATAACGGAATTAGAACTTAACTTTCCGGATAGCTGTCTGACGGTAAATGTATTCGTTCCGCGGCAGCAGAACCGCTTACTTTTCATTAAAAAATGAACGGCGCTCCTTGCCAGACCGATATGAAACAAAACCAGACAGACTGCGGCCCCGGCTAGACTGCCAAAAATCTCTTTTGACGATCGGTCCACATCTGAAAAAACCAGATCAAGGCCGTCATTAAAATAATATATGCAAAGGAGCAGACCGGCCAGGGAAAGTATGGAGACCATCCGCCACAAAGCAGGATATCTGATACCTTTTTCAACCTTTTTTTCACCATGTATCAGATTATAAATACTGACCCTCTTCAGATAGACGGCTGACGTTACCGAAGCCAATAAAAACATGATACACACCAGAACAACGGTAAGAAACAGTCCTGCGGAAGAATATTCGGAAAATTCAAATTCTATTGCCAGAAGATTTGCAAATACCGCCATGATTCCCTGGTAGATAAACAATCCCAGGATAATACCCATGAGCAGGGCCGCCACACTCATGATCATGGTTTCCAAAACAAATATGGAAAGTATGTTATTTCTGGTCATACCCATGGTCATATAAGTTCCAAATTCCCGTTTTCGGAGTTTCAGCATAAAGGACGTTGCATATCCCAGAACAAAGGATACGATCAGAGCAATAAACATAGACATAAAGATCAGACCGTCTTTCAAACTTTGATTCATATCTGAAAACCGTTTCAGTTCACTGCTGAAGATCAGGTTGTTTACCGCAAACATAAGAGCCACCGTAAGCATCACCGTCAAAAAATAGATCAGATAGTTCCCAATCTGCCGTTTTACATTTCGAAATGCCAGTCTAGCAAACACCGGTATCACCTCCTAATGCGGACATCACAGACAATATTTCCTGATACATTTCCTGTCTGGTTCGTTCTCCCCGGAGTACCTCACTCCATATTTTTCCATCTTTTAAAAACAATACCCTGTCTGCATAAGAACCTACCACGGCATCATGGGTTACCATCAGTATGGTAGAGCCAAGGGAGCGGTTCATCTGTACAAATGTCTTCATCAGATTCCCGGAATTTGCGGAATCCAAAGCTCCTGTAGGCTCATCCGCCAATATCAGTGCCGGGTTGGTTATGATCGCTCTGGCACAGGCTGCTCTCTGTCTCTGTCCCCCGGAAAGTTCACATGGAAATTTCCCAAGCTGGTCCGCTACCCCCAGGGCTTCCGCCACCCTGTTTAATTCAGTAGCGGTGGTTTTTGCATCCACTTTTTTCAGATTCAGCGGAAGCGTTATATTTTCCCCAATCGTCAATGTATCCAGAAGATTATATTCCTGAAATATAAACCCCAGTTTATCCCGGCGGAATCCGGAGAGCTGTTCTTCCCTCATATCCGTAAGGCTTCTTCCTTCCACCAGAATATCCCCTGCGCTGACCCTGTCAATAGTGGCAATGACATTTAACAGCGTACTTTTGCCGGAACCGGAAGCTCCCATGATCGCCGTAAAGTCTTCCTCTTCTACGGAAAATGAAACACCGTCCAGCGCTTTTGTCACTATACTCCCGTTTCCGTAATATTTGGTTACATTTTTCACTTCTAAAATCTGATTCATATTAATCCTCCAGTTCATAATAATTTGTTCGGTACTAATATAACATGAAGCAGAGTTTTTTGTTCTAACGCATCCCTATGGTTTTCCTTACAGTTTTGTAAGGTTTTTTAATGCTTAAAACCATGTTTAAAGATTTGTACCGGTCATAACATTAAATTCCAGCACAATACGGGTATATTCCTGCGGTTTTGATTCGATCCCCAGCGTCATATCCAGACGGCTACAGAGCTCTCTGACAATAAAAAGGCCCATTCCCGTGCTTCCTCCGGCATTTCTGCCGTTGGTACCCGAAAACCCCCGTTCCGTTACCCTGGATATTTCATGGGAAGGAATCCCGATACCGTTATCTTCTACCATAATTCTTCCATCGTCCGCAGTTATGCGGATTTGGCAGCCGGGACAATACTTTGCACAATTGATCAGTAATTGTTTTAACATAAACAACAAAGACTTTGCATCCGAACAAACTGGAAAATCGCCATCGGTTTCCACACTGATTCCTGCCGCGATCAGCAGTTCCATCTGGCTTTTTACAGCATCATTGATCACCCGGGCCACCCGGAAACTGTCAATCAATATATCTTTCTGGACGGTACGAAGCCGGGCATAATAAAGTATGCTTTCCGTCAGGTTATCCGCCTGTTTTATCTTTCGCTTCAATTTTTTAATATCCCCGTCATTGGATATGATCAGAGAACAGGCTGTCAGCGGTGTTTTGATTTCATGGATCCAGCTTTCCACATAATCGCAATATTCTTCTTTTTCCCGAATGGCCTGCTCCGCAATCCCAATGGCAGAACGGGATACGATTTTCATAATCTGATAATACTCTTTTTCCACTGCATTTACCGGCGGCTTTAATACCTCCCCCAGTAAATACTTCTCTTCCATGCCTTCCGCCAAATTCCGCAGTTTCCGTAACCGTCTGTTATCCAGACAAAACTGTACCCACAGCCAGAGAACGATCAGCAGGACATAAAAAAATCCTGACACAACTGTCAGATTTATATCCATTCCTGCCGCCCGCATAAACAGCGTCGCAAAAACCAGTCCGATTCCCAGAAAACACAGGGTAACAGCCCTGGAATACAGATAATCCCGGATTTTCATAGGCGGTACCCCACGCCGCGCACCGTTCGTATAAAATCTTCGGCTCCTAACCGGCTCAGTTTACCTCTCAAACGGTTGATATTGACATATAGTGTATTTTCATCCACATACATATTATTACTCCACAGATCCTCTATGATCTCTTCTTTTGAGCACAAATCCCTGCCCATCAGGCATGCCAGGATCCGGGTTTCATTCCTGGTCAGCTCCGCATGATTTTCACCAAAGGTTACGCTCATATCCTCCAGATTCAGGGTCAGTCCCCTGACCTGCTTCAACGTATTATTTTTCCTTTTTAACAGACGGGAAATTCTGGCCAGCAGCACGGAAGAATTATAGGGTTTTCTGATAAAATCATCGGCTCCCACTCCAAATCCGATCAGTTCGTCTTCCGCACCGTCCCTGGCCGTTAAAAATATGACCGGTACGTCCGATTTCAGGCGCAGTTTCCGGCAGATTTCGTAGCCGCTGTCTCCCGGAAGATTGATGTCCAATAAGGCTAAGTCACAAGGCAGGGATTCTACCGTCTGGTATCCGTTGGATTGCAAAAGGATACATAACTCATTTTTAATAATCTCATCATCTTCTATCACAAGTATTTTATCCAATGGGGTGAGACTCCTTTCCGCAACGAAGAATTTATTTTTATGTATTCCAATTATAGCATTATTTTTTTATATCTTAAATAATTTTTTCAACATTCCTGCTTTAATCAAAAACAACCGCCAACAGCCCCAACAGCTATTGACGGTTAGATCCACCCCGGCTTCCCTTTATTTCTTTATGCTCTCAAGAAACTCCCACAGTTCCTCCTCCCTGCAGTTAGCCGAAATACTGATATAGCCGGTTCCAACATCCACCATGAACGAATACCAGTGATTTCCCTCTACATCCGACGGATATTTATATTCCCCTATACACTCCGGTGTCAGCTCCGATACTTTCACTACATGCGTTTCGCCAGCAAAATCTCCTGTTCCATATGTTACATCAATATAGTCATATGCACCGTTCCTATATTCCAGCCGCAGGCTTTCCCATACCGCAATATCATTTTCATACCCCGTTGTATAGCTGCATTGGTAATCCCCCAGCACCAGATCATTAATCCTGATTAGATCTGTCATATAATTCTGAAAGGCTGCCAGTTTTCCTGCTTCTGCAAGGGTAATATCCTTATACTCATTTCTGACCTTTATGCCTTTGGAAGTATCAAAACCATCCGTTGACAGAGCGCCTGCTATAATTTCATCCAGTATTTTTCCTGCCTCCCCATATTCCATACCGGAACATTCCATACTGTATCCGGCTCCGTTCACCCTGAAATACAGAGATAACTGTGTTAATGTTCCGGTATCAGTCTCCACAGGATATTCATATCCAAGTACCTGTATTCCGTTCCATTCAACCGGAGTTCCTTCATCCTTTACATAACAGGAATAAAAATCACCGCTTCCGGTTATGGTAATTGTCATACTTCTATGCTGTTCATTATCAGCCAGATAAAAAAACATATCCTTATTTTAAAAATGCCCGATACCCCTTTAATGCCTCATACACATCCGCTTTACTCACCGCTTCATACGGCGCATGCATATTCAGCACCGCTACGCCGCTGTCTATTACATTCATTCCATACAAAGCAAGGATATAAGCAATGGTACCCCCGCCGCCTTCATCCACTTTGCCCAGTTCGGCAGTCTGGTAATTTACTTTATGTTCATCAAAAATCTTTCTCAGTTCCGCAATGTATTCCGCATTGGCATCGTTAGAGCCGGATTTTCCACGACTTCCGGTAAATTTATTCAGTACGATTCCTTTGGAAAAATACGCGGCGTTTTTCTTCTCAAAAGAAGCGGCAAACGTCGGGTCAAAAGCGGCGCTTACATCCGAAGATAACATTCTGGAATTTGCCAGGGTCCTTCTCAGCGTCAGTTCGGAATAGACTCCCATCCGGTCCAGCACTTCCGCCACGGTGTTTTCAAAAAACTTAGACTGCATACCCGTTGCGCCCACACTGCCGATTTCCTCTTTGTCTGCCAGCAGCAGACACGCCGTGGTATCTACCTTCTTAAAACTTAAAAATGCCGCCAGGGAAGTAAATGCACATACCCTGTCGTCATGACCGTAAGACAGCACCATACTGGAATCCAGCCCGGCATCTCTGGCTTTCCCTGCCGGTACCACTTCCAGCTCCGCCGATATGAAATCTTCTTCCTCTATATCATATTTATCTTTCAAAAGTTTTAAAATATTGGCTGTAACCGCATTCTTCTCTTCGCCTTCCAGCGGACGGTTTCCAACGATGATATTTAAGTCTTCGCCTTCGATGAGTTTGGCCCCTTTTTTCTCCAGCTGCCCTCCTGCCAGATGTATCAGCAGATCGGAAATAAATACCACCGGGTCTTTCTCGTCTTCTCCGATCACAACATCCACGGTCTCTCCGTTTTTCTTTGCTACCACACCGTGAATGGCAAGTGGAATGGTTACCCACTGATATTTCTTGATTCCGCCGTAATAATGGGTATCCAGATATGCAATCTCACTGTCTTCAAACAAAGGATTCTGCTTAATATCCAGCCGCGGTGAATCGATATGGGCGCCTAAAATATTCATTCCGTTTTCCATGTTCTTTTTACCGATCATAAATAAAGCCAGGGTTTTATTCATACAGACCGCATATACTTTGTCACCTGCTTTTAATTTTTTATCTTTCTGAATGATATCTGCCAGATCCTTATATCCTGCTGCCTTTGCCATCTCAATGGTGACTGCCGCGCATTCCCGCTCTGTTTTTCCCCTGTCCAGAAATTCCTTATACTGGGAATTTAACTGCTCCAGTTCCTCCAGCTCTTTCTCTGAATATGTTGTCCAGACGTTTTTTCGTTCCATAGACATAACCACCTTTCCTATCTCATCTCTTATCAGCCATCTCTGCCGCCAAAAGCATCCTGCCATCCAAATCCCGTTCTTTCTATGTAGTCATACTTTTTACCGGTCCGGCCAAACTAAATTTTCCATTTTTTAATTCCGCATAATGCAGTTCTAATATATTATATCCGATTTGTCAAGTATTTAACAGCCCTCCAAACAAAAAGACGGCGTATATTCCTCTCCCGCGCTGGTTCTGTCCTGGATATAAGTCCGGTCAAGTCCCAGTTCCAACGCCTTATTTACTACCGAATCATACTCAAAACCGGTCACCCTGCGGTTGATCTCCTTAAATTCCGGACATCTGTAATGAGGCGTAAACTGACTCATCAGACTCAGTATATAATCCTCCCGGCTTAAATGTCCGGAAAGATACTGCAGCAAAGCAATGGAATCCTTTCTTAGTCCCGGCAGCACCAAATGCCGTATGATAACGCCGGACCTCAATACTGCAGTTTCATCATCAAACGAAGCGTTGCCGTAAAATTCCGGTTTCCCCCTCTGCCGTATCATCTCCTCTGCTGCCCCAAATGCATGGAAAAAATATCCGGGTGCAGCGGAATACCGGACCGCCAAAGATTCCTCAAAATATTTTATATCCGTAAGATAGATATCCACATATCCTTCCATCATTCGAAGGGTATCTTTCGATTCATAACCGCTGCTGTTATAAACGACGGGGATCCGAAGTTCTGTTTTCACCCTGTCAAGAGCCTGAAGAATCAAAGGAACGAACATAACTGCGGTCACCAGATTGATATTCACGGCCCCCTGTTCCTGCAGTTCCAGAAAAATCTCTGCCAGTCTTTCCACGGATATGTCTTTTCCGAAATTTCCATGGGATATGGCATGATTCTGGCAATAAACGCATCCCAGATTACAGCCGCTGAAAAATACCGTTCCACTGCCTGTGCCTCCGCTGATGCAGGGCTCTTCCATAAAATGAAGGGCGGCTCTCGCCACCCTGATTCCGGCACCTGCTTTGCAGTATCCGGTCGTATTTGTTCTGTCCGCATTACAGTTTCTGGGACAGAGATTACATCGTTCCATCATAACACTGTTTTCATCCTTTTATACCGTAAGCCTTGAAAATTCTTCCAGATTCCATACCTTATCCGCCAGGCCGTCATAAAACTCCGGTTCATGGCAGACTAAAAGTACCGCTCCTTTATATTCCTGTAACGCCCGTTTTAATTCCTCCTTGGCATCCACATCCAGATGATTGGTTGGCTCGTCTAACAGCAGAATATTGGTCTCCCGGTTCAAAAGCTTGCACAGACGCACCTTTGCCTGTTCACCGCCGCTTAAGACCCGGACCATGCTTTCGATATGTTTGGTGGTAAGTCCGCATTTCGCCAGTGCGGAACGGACTTCATACTGGGACATGGAAGGAAACTCTTCCCAGATTTCTTCTATACAGGTGTTGTTTCCCGGCTGTATTTCCTGTTCAAAATAACCGATGCTTAAGTAATCCCCCAAATTTACTTTTCCTTCCAGAGCCGGAATCAGTCCCAGAACACTTCTTAAAAACGTGGTCTTTCCGATTCCGTTCGTCCCTGTCAGGGCAATCTTTTCTCCACGCTCCATCCGCAGATTAATTGGTTTGGATAACGGAACCTTCCGGTCATAACCGATCACCAGATCCGTCGTTTCAAATAAAACCTTTCCGGCGGCTCTGGCATTGATAAAATGAAATTCCGGCTTCGGTTTTTCCCGTTTCAGTTCAATGACGTCCATCTTATCCAGTTTCTTCTGTCTGGACATTGCCATATTTCTGGTGGAAACCCTTGCCTTATTTCTTGCCACAAAGTCTTTCAGATCATCTATCTCCTGCTGCTGCCGTTTATATGCCGCCTCCAGCTGGGCTTTTTTCATTTCATATATTTCCAAAAACTTATCGTAATCTCCCACATAACGGTTCAGTTCCTGATTATCCATATGATATATTATGTTGACTACACTGTTTAAAAACGGAATGTCATGGGAAATCAGTATAAAAGCATTTTCATATTCCTGAAGATATCGTTTCAGCCATTCAATATGATTAACATCCAGATAGTTGGTAGGTTCGTCCAGCAACAGGATATCCGGTTTTTCCAGCAGAAGTTTACCAAGCAATACCTTGGTTCTCTGTCCGCCGCTCAGATCCATGACATCATGATCTAACGACAGTTCCAGCAATCCCAGCGCCCTTGCCACTTCTTCCACTTTGGCATCGATAATGTAGAAATCATGATTGGTCAGAATATCCTGAATCGTACCCAGCTCTTCCATCATCTCCGCCATTTCCGATTCCCCGGCCTCTCCCAGCTTATCGCAGATTTCATTCATGCGCTGTTCCATATCAAACAGATAAGCAAATGCCGATTTTAGCACGCTGCCAATGGTCATTCCCTGTTCCAGTTCCGCATGCTGGTCCAGATAGCCGACTCTTACATGTTTATTCCACTCCACGGTTCCTTCGTCCGGCATTAATTTTCCGGTCACGATATTCATAAACGTGGATTTTCCTTCTCCGTTGGCTCCGACTAAACCGATATGCTCTCCTTTTAACAACCGGAAGGACACATGGTTAAATATGGCTCTGTCGCCAAATCCATGACTCAGATCCGTTACATTTAATATCATCTCCGTATCTTATCCTTTCTACTCTTCTGACTCCGTTGTTTTTGCTTCTCCAGGCTCCGAACCGTCCCGGGATGTCGTCTCAGTTTCTTCCCTGTCCGTTGTTTCGTCCGTTACGGACTCTGTCTGTTTTTCTGTGGTTTCTTCCTCACCGGAAGAAGTTTCCGGTTCCGGTTCTCTAATCGTTGTCTGCTCCTCCGTCTCAGGCTCCGTTGTCTGTTCCGTTTCCTGCGGGACCACCGGTTCCGTTATCTCCCCCGAAGCCGGCTCAGTCAGGGGTTCCGTTTCCGGTTCATCGGTAACCGGTTCTGTCTCTGGTTTCGTAGTATAATCATCTGCCGTCCATATTTTAAAAATATGAGTGATCACACAGGTTCTTCCATAGATATCCGTTACGGAATAATACAACTGTACATATCTTCCCTCATCCGCCGTATAGGATACCTCATTATAAGCGGAGGAAGTGGTCTGGTGATAGATTTCCTGTTCATCCAGATAATTCATGTTACCGTCAAAAATCTTAGCAGTCAGCTTCCAGACATTTTCCGCGCCGGTAGAAGTAACGGTTCCTGCCAGATTAATGGTATCTCCTGCCGAGACATACAGTTCTCCTTCCGCCATATCCGAATTTCCGTCTGAATGGGAAGAAGACTGATATTCCAAACTACCATAAACGGAATGGGATTTATTGGATATCATGGCTTCAAAATTCATCATTGGCAGAGTGACAAAGCTTTCAAATTTTGCTGCCGCCGCTTCCACATCCGCCAGTATATAATCGTTTCCCAGCGTCTTTAATCCGGCGCAAAAATAAGTGTAATCCGGATTTTCTTTCTCCTGTGACGTATTGCTCTCCATTTGCTGCTTCTCTTCATACAGATCAAAGATATAATATTCTCCGTCGATCCGAATCGCGGTATAACCATGCTCCCTGGTTTCACCGGAACTTTCCGTTTCATCATCTACATAATAGGCTTCCAGTCCCATTTTTCGAAGGATCAGAGCAAAAGCAGCCCCATAGTCTCCCGATGTTCCCGAAAAATTCCGCAACAGCCGTTCCGCCCGGTACGCTGTCTGCATATCAAATCTGGACTTAAAAGGAATTCCTTCACATAATGCATCTATTTCCTCTTCATTCAGACTTCCGGAATCATTCAGCCGGAAATGATATAACATATAATCATAAACATTTTTTACCTTCTGATACTGTGTCATGTTTTTTCCCATTGCCGAACGGGAAACGGAAGAAATCTTATTATCCACGGACATGATTCCGGTAACCATCGTCTCTCCCAAAACTGCCTGATCCAGCAGTGATTTTATGGACTCCGGAATCTTTTCATCCGAATACGGGGACTCGAACAAAGTATAATTCAGATCATCTTCCGTGGTAGTCTCCGGCTGGGTCTCCATTAATTCCGTGGTCTCGGCTGCATTTGCCTCCTTCCCGCCGGAAAATAAACTATAAAAAGTGATTACATAAAAAATCGTAAATCCTGCGATCAAAATTCCTCCGCCTGCCATAATCCGGTTGACCAGACGTTCTCTGTTATTCGTATCATTTCCTGATAACATATAATCATCATCTCCAATCCTGTCTTTAAAAATCTGTTTCTTCATCCATAGGACTCTGTTCTGTTATATTTTCTTCTTTCCCGTCATTCCTATACAAACAATCTTTATTTTATAACATCCCTGTATACTATTCAACCACTTTTCCGATCATGGCAAACAAAATAAAAACCATCAGATTGGTAACCACTATACAGGCTCCGGTAGGCATGGAATAAATATATGAAGCAATCAGGCCCGTAACAAAGCAGAGTACCGATACAACTGCCGAACTGATGATCACTGTTTTAAAATTTTTAAAGATCCGCATGGAGGATAACGCCGGAAAAATGATCAGGCTGGAAATCAGCATGGTACCCATGATGCGCATCCCTACCACAATCGTTACTGCTGTCAGAACCGCCAGCAGGGTATTGTAAAATCCCGTATGTATTCCGGTGGCTTTTGCAAAGCTTTCATCAAAGGTAATGGCAAAAATCCTGTTATAAAAGATAACAAATAAACCTAAAACCACAACCGAAAGCGCCAGACTCAGATAAACATCGCTGTCGGTCATGGCCAGTACGCTTCCGAACATATAACTGTTCAAATCCATATTGGTACCGCCGGAAGCAGCGTTAATTATCACTCCCAGCGCTATGGAACTGCTGGATATCAGTGCGATCGCAGAATCTCCTTTCAGTTTTCCGTTTTCACTGAGTCTTAACAAAAAAAATGCCGCTATGACCACAACAGGCATGGCTACCGGCATGGGAGCCGTATCCAGGGCAACGGCCAGCGACAATGCGCCAAACCCCACATGGGATAATCCGTCGCCGATCATGGAATAGCGTTTTAATACAAGGATCACCCCCAGCAGGGAAGCGCACAATGCCACGATAGCGCCTACCAGTATTGCTTTCTGCATAAATTCATATTGAAACATTGTTATAATTTCATCTGCCAGTCTGTTCATCATACTCTCCATTCAAAAAAGCCTTTCCCAGTTCACTCTGCACATAATCCTCCCTGGTACCGTAAAAATATTCAAAATCCTTCATATGCAGGATTTTATTGGAATATTTCAGTGCATTTTCGATATCGTGGGATACCATGACGATGGTCAGATGATCTTCTTTGTTCAGCCTCTCAATGATTTCATAAAATTCACCGGTTACAATCGGGTCCAGTCCTGCGATGGGCTCATCCAGAAACAGTATCTTATCCGTAGCGCACAAAGCCCTGGCTAACAACACTCTCTGTTTCTGTCCGCCGGACAGGTTTCCGAATGTCTTTTTTTGTAAATCCATAATTCCCAGCTTTTCCATATTGTGTTTTGCCATACGCTTTTCCGCCGGACTGTAAAACGGATGGAATCCTCTCCGTGTCAGACAGCCGGACAAAACCGCTTCACGGACGGAAGCAGGAAACTCCTTTTGTGCCAGCGTCTGCTGGGGAAGATATCCGATATTTTTTTTTGAAATTCCGTTTAAAAAACGGACGGTTCCCGATTTCAGCGGAACCAAACCCAGAATCCCCTTTAGCAGCGAACTTTTTCCCGAACCGTTTTCGCCCACAATACTGACATAATCTCCGGATTCTATGGATATACTGACATTTTCCACAACCGTCATTTTTTCGTATGCAATTGTTATCCGTTCCGCTTCCATCTGAAGACCAGTTTCACTAATCATGATATAAATTTCTCCAATGCTCCTGTTTTTCTTCCGAAAATAAGCCTTCGATCAGGTTGTCCCGATTCTGTTCCATCAGGCTCAGATAAGTAACACCGGCCTGATATTCCGCCTTTGAGATATTATGGCAGGAATGCAAAAGCAACGCTTCCGCCCCGGTTTCCGCACATATGGCATCTGCCGCCTTATGGTTGGATAATTCCTCATAGTATACCACAGGCGCCTGGTCTTCTTTTACCGCATCTACGATCTTTGCCACCAGTCTGGCGCTTGGTTCCGTTTCTGATGTACAGGAATCAAACGCTGAAATATAGTCCAGTCCCAATTCCTCGGTAAAATAATACAAGGCAAATTTCCCGCCGAAATAAATGGTCTTATGATCCGCATTTGCCGCAATCTCCTGAAACTGTGATTCCAGCAGACGCAATTTGCCGATATACTGCTCACTGTTTTCCATATAATATCTTTCATTCTCCGGGTCCAGTTCCGACAAAGCCCGGGCTATGTTGGATACCATGATACAGGCGTTATCCAGGCTTGTCCAGATATGCGGATCATAGATATGCTCATGCTCTCCGGATTCCCCGGAAGAATGTTCCGGCTCTTGTTCCGTTCCGTGTTCTTCCACCAGTGTTATATCCTTCGATAAATCCAAAACCTCTACATCCCGTTCCATGGATGAAATCATATCCGCCGCCCAAGTCTCCATGTATTTTCCGGTATAGATAAACAGATCGCTTTCATTAACGGCAACCAGATCCGAGGGAGACGGGTCATAGCTGTGGGCTTCGATTCCCGGCTGCAGCAACAGTTTAACATTAACCTTATCTCCCGCAATCTGTCTGACAAAATCATATTGTGGAAATAAAGTGGTAACGACCGTCAGCTTTCCGTCTTCCTGTTTCACAGTCCCGCAGCCGGTTATAGCGCCCGGGATAGAAATCATTATGCCGATCATCAGAATAATTGCCGCTAATCTTCCAATACCCATTGGCTCCGGCCGCTTCTTTTTTTTATGCATTTTTATACCCATGCATATCACAGTCCTGACTGTGATACTGCCCTTCCTGTACTCTCTTTTTAATTCCGGGTCCGAATTTGAAACCCGGTCTCAAATTGCCCTACCTATCATATACCCCCGAAAATATTTTGTCAACCTTTAATTAAACCAGGCGTCCAGACCATTGGCGATTCCCTGTACGATCCGGTTCTGATAATCTTCCGAAGCCAGCTTTCTGTCCTCCTCGGGATTTGACATAAATCCCATTTCAACAATGGTCACAGGCACCCGGCACCAGTTAATTCCGCTCATGGTATCAGTCTCCCATACGCCCCTGCTTTTTGCACCGGTAACGTTCACCATTCCATTCAGAACCGATTCGGACAACTGTTTGCTTGCTCCATAAATTTCACTGCAATAGGGATTTCCCGGTGTCGGACAAATCGTCATCATCCCCTCTGCCGACGGATGTTCCGAACCGTCCGCATGTATCCGTATAAACGCATCCGCATTGGCCCTGTTAGCAATTTCCGCCCGTTCTGCATTGCTGATATTGACATCATGTGTCTCCCGTATCATCAATACCCTGTAATTTCTTCTCTCCAGTTCCGTTTTTAATTTCAATGCCACCATAAGATTCAGTTCATATTCTGCAAGACCGGAACTGATCCCTGCCGTGCCGGAAGCAACTTTAGCCTTCCATTCGGAAGCTCCCGGTCCCACCGGCTCCTTTTCCAAATTTCCATGCTGCTGATGTCCGGCATCGATTGCGATCAACTTCCCCTCATGGTTACCGTCACTGATATAAGCTGATGTGAACGGCTCAGGTGTCGTTTCCGGCTCCGTAACAGCCGCCGTCTGTGTCAGTGTCTCTGAATCCGGTATGTTTACGGTTTCAGATTCGGAAACGGTTTCTGGAAGGGTCGTTTTCATATTTTCCCCGGTTTCCGTTGTCTCTGTATTCTTTTCAGTTACGGAAGATTCTTCGGTCTGATACTGCGTATCCCTTTTATCAATGTCTGTATCGGAAGAATTATGGTTCCACATATATATGCCGGAAATACTGCCAAGCAGTACTATACTGATGACTAAACTGATGACTAACAAATTCTTTTGATTTTCATTATGGTCCGATTTCATTTCTGCTTTCCTTTCCTATGTATCGATAATTTTTTCATATAAACTATATCATCAATAACAGATACTTGGCAAGAAATTTTATCAGGACTTTATTATTAATCGAAGAATACAACGACTGTGAAATCCCTCAGATCATACAATAAAAAGAAAGCGGACAAACAGAAAAAAACGGAACCACTATATTTTCCGGATCGGTTCCGCTTTTTGTCTCTGAATCCCGTGTATGTTTACATGATCTGCTTTCCAAGGTTTATCATTTCAATCGCGGTACATGCCGCATCATATCCCTTATTTCCTGCTTTCGTACCGGCCCGTTCGATCGCCTGCTCGATATTATCCGTAGTCACTACACCGAAGATTGTCGGAACCCCTGTCTCAAGTCCCACAGCCGCGATCCCCTTGCTTACTTCCGCACATACGTAATCATAATGGCTGGTAGCGCCTCTGATAACCGCTCCCAGACAGATGACCGCATCGTACCGTCCGCTTTTTGCCATTTTCTTAGCAATCATCGGTATTTCAAATGCACCCGGTACCCATGCCAGCGTAATGCAATCCTCTTCCACGCCGTGACGAACCAGGGCATCCTCTGCACCGCTTACCAGTTTTGACACGATAAACTCATTAAATCTTGCCGCTACAATACCCACTCTTGCTCCTGTTCCAACTACATTTCCTTCTAAAACTTTCATATGTCCACATTTCCTTTCTTCATTCATTCAGTTTTTAATAGGTTTCATTATATGGTTTTTATGGTATACCGGATTAATAATCTGTCATATGATCCATTTTTTCCTGTTTTGTCTTCAGATAAAACAGGTCATATTTCTGTGCCCTGATCTGAATCGGTACCCGCTCTTCAATGGTTATGCCGTAACCGGACAGACCGGAAATTTTCTGGGGATTATTGGTCAGCAGCCGTAGTTTTCTGGCCCCCAGATCATATAATATCTGTGCACCGATTCCGTAATCACGCAAATCCGGTGCAAATCCCAGTTTCACATTAGCCTCTACCGTATCATATCCCTGCTCCTGAAGTTCATATGCCTTCAGCTTGTTGATCAGACCGATCCCCCTGCCTTCCTGGCGCATATAAAGCAGAATCCCCCTGCCTTCCGAAGCGATCATTTTCATAGCTTCATCCAGCTGCTCTCCACAATCACATCTGGCAGAACCAAATACGTCTCCGGTCAGACATTCCGAATGTACCCGGCACAAGACCGGCCCGCCGTCAGAAACATCTCCCATGGTCAGTGCCACATGATGTTCGCCGTTTAATTTATTGACATAACCGTGAATCTGAAATTCTCCGTATTTTGTCGGCAGTTTTGCCATGGCTTCCTTTTCTATCAGGCTCTCCCGTTCCAGTCTGTACTTCACCAGGTCGGCAATGGTAATGACCGTAATGCCCAGTCGTTCTGCAAACTGCAGCAATTCCGTAGTCCGCATCATGGTACCGTCTTCCCGCATGATCTCACAACACAATCCCACCGGCTTTAACCCTGCCAGCGTTACCAGATCTACGGTAGCCT
The DNA here is from genome assembly GCA_910578175.1 of uncultured Lachnospiraceae bacterium. Lineage (GTDB taxonomy): Bacteria > Bacillota > Clostridia > Lachnospirales > Lachnospiraceae > Bovifimicola. Next base: position 26,425 of record CAJTPF010000006.1, on the reverse strand, counting down.
CCGTATGACCGGTGCGTTTCAACACGCCGCCCTCTCTGGCTTCCAAAGGAAACATATGTCCCGGTCTTCGAAAATCCGCCGGTCCCGCTCCTTCTTCTACGGTCTTCATTGCTGTCAGCGAACGCTCCACTGCCGAAATTCCCGTTGTGGTCTCCACATGGTCAATAGATACTGTAAATGCAGTGGCGTGATTATCCGTATTGACAGTTACCATCTGTTCCAGCCCCAGCTTCGCGCACCACTCTTTGCTCATGGGCATACAGATCAATCCTTTTGCCTGGCTTGCCATCAGATTTACATTTTCCGTGGTGGCAAATTCGGCCGCACAGATTAAATCGCCTTCATTCTCCCTGTCCGGGTCATCAATCACCAGAATCACCTTACCGGCTTTCAAATCTTCCAATGCCTGTTCGATCGTTCCGATATCTTTCATAATAAAAATACACCTCCGTTATATACTGTATTTTTCAAAATCCATGATCTTTTAAAAATTCCAAAGTAACACTTCCGCCGGAAGCGAAATCCGCCTGCGGCTGCTCCGGTCTCAAAAGTTTTTCTACATATTTTCCTATCACATCACACTCCAGATTCACCCGGTCTCCCACTGCCTTATATTGTAAAATAGTTTCCTGTCTGGTGTGTGGGATAATGGACACCCGAAAACAGACATCATCCACATAAGCCACCGTCAGGCTGATACCGTCAATGGCAATGGAACCCTTTTCCACGATATACCGTAAGATATCTTTCTCTGCCTGTATGGTATACCAGATGGCATTTTCCTCGATCCGGATCTCCGATATCTCTCCGGTTCCGTCTATATGCCCGGAAACGATATGTCCGCCAAACCTGCCCGCCGCCGACATGGCCCGTTCCAGATTTACATGGGACCTTCTGTTCAGACTTCCGAGAGAACTGCGCCGGAAGGTTTCCGCCATAACGTCCGCTTCAAACACATTTCCCCTGATACCGGTCACCGTCAGACATACTCCGTTTACTGCAATACTGTCACCGATCTTCGTTCCGTTGATGACTACCGATGAATTTATGGAAATCCGCCCGGATACATTTCCTGTCTGAACGGAATTTACGGTTCCGATTTCTTCTATCAATCCGGTAAACATATATCCACCCCCTTTCTCTGTCTTTCTCTTTTATCTCATTCCATTTATCTTTCTTCTATATATCCGGTTACCAGCAAATCCGTTCCAATCATTTCCGACTGTATACGTTTTAAACAAAGGGCATCTTTCATTAATTGAATCCCTTTTCCCTCTACCGGAGACCTGGCGTTTTCTCCCATAATGATCTTCGGAGCAATATATGCATATATCTTGTTGACGATTCCTGCCCGTAATGCAGAGGCATTGACCGTTCCTCCGCCTTCAATTAGCACACTGTCAATTTTCATTTCTCCAAGTTTCTGCATTAAAACCTTCAGATTAACCCGGGGTTCCCTGCCGGTATCCAAAAGCGTGATTCCATGTTCCGACAAACGCTTTTGCTTCTCGCATTTATCTGTATCGACGCCTGATCGGCCGGTCATATTCCCGGATGCCATGATATCAGCTCCGGAATATGCTACTATAGTCTTGATCTCTTTCGCAGTCTTCACGATATCGGAATCCAAAGGAATCCTAAGACCGGAATCACAGATGATCCGCACCGGGTCCACCCCTTCTTCGATCCTGCAGTTTAACATTGGGTTATCTGCCAGCACCGTCCCGATTCCCACCATGATACCCGAATATTCTTTGCGAAGCTGCTGTACATGATTTCTGGCTGCTTCCGATGTAACCCATTTAGAATCACCGGTGCAGGCAGCTATCTTTCCATCCAGTGTCATGGCATATTTTAAAGCAGTAAACGGTGTATTCCGGGAAATATAGTGATAAAAAATCTCATTCATGTTCCGGCATTCCTCTTCCAGAATCCCGTATTCTACCTGAATTCCTGCCTGGCGCAGGATCTCGATCCCTTTTCCCGCCACCAGCGGATTACTGTCCAGACTTCCTACATAAACCCTGCGGATGCCTTTTTCAATAATGATCTCCGTACAGGGCGGTGTTTTTCCATAATGGCAGCAGGGCTCCAGCGTCACATACAGCTCGGCTCCCGCAGTATCCTCTTTGCAGCGGAGCAGGGCGTTTCGTTCGGCATGATATTCTCCATATTTTTCATGACATGCTTCACTGATGATCCTTCCCTGTTTTACTACCACACAACCCACCATCGGATTGGGAGACGTACGGCCTTTGGCGGAAAGCGCCAGTTCTATAGCCCGTCTCATATATCTGATTTTTAATTCTTCCATATCATCATTTCTTTCCATACTCATTTCAGCCTCCTGTTTCTGCTTTGGCATGAACACAGGCCAAACAAAAAAATCCCAACGCAAAAAGCCGTCAGGATTTCATATCAATATGAAACAGAAATCCGGAATTGTGAAAAGTTCTGTACCACAAAACCGGTCCGGCGCTCCCGGACGATCTCTGTCATATATTCTCTGCTTCTTTCATCCAGACTGTGATTACCGGAAATTTTAAATCATCGGTTCCGGTATGTAACTGTCGGCTTCGGAATTGAATCTGTATCTCACCGAATCGGCCGTTTCCGGATACGAAATCCGGAACAGCTCGCGGGCTTTACCGCCGGTATGGAATTCCACCATATCCTGAAGACTTTATTCAGTTGTTCGAATACCGTTTATATTACGGAATCCTTATTTTTCAAAACCGTCTGCAGCTTTCTCTACATCCACGATAGCTGATTTCTGCATTGGTATCCTGCAGTTCTTATTATTTCCAAATTCTACGATAACAACATCATCATTAATGTCTATAACAACACCATAAAATCCGCTTGTGGTCAGAATACTGTCCCCGGTCTCCAATGCTGACAGCAGGGTATTGATCTGATTCTGCTGTTTCTTCTGCGGCCGTATCATAAAAAAGTAAATAAAACCGCCAAATATAACAACATAGACTAAAATCATTGCAATTCCGGACATTGGACTTGATTTGCCGGATGCGGCTGTGGTCTCTTCCGCTAAAAATGATATAAATTCATTCATTCACAGTGCCTCCTAAATATTTTTCCTTGGTTATTGTAGTATAAAACGGAAAATATTTCAATAAAAATTCTCTAAACTTTTAAAACTAGTCCTGCCCGCACTGTAAACCTTCCAGTTTATTCTTTTTATATTCCTGATAGCGGTTTTCTTCAATAGCCCCCCGAATCTCCTCCATCATCGTATTATAAAAATAGAGATTGTGAAGTACGCATAAACGCATGCCCAGCATTTCTTTTGCTTTTAGCAGATGCCTGATATAAGCCCGACTGTAAGTTTGGCATACCGGACAGCCGCATCCCTCTTCAATGGGGCGGGCATCGGTTTCGTATCTTGCATTAAATAAATTAATCTTTCCGCGATTGGTATATAAATGGCCGTGGCGGCCGTTTCTGGTAGGATACACACAGTCAAAAAAGTCCACGCCCCGGTCCACTGCCTCTAAAATATTGGCCGGCGTTCCCACACCCATCAGATAAGTCGGCTTATCTTCCGGCAGATGAGGCACTACCGCCTCAATGATCCGGTACATTTCTTCATGGGACTCTCCCACTGCAAGACCGCCGATGGCATAACCGTCCAGATTAAATTCGGAAATAATTTCCGCATGCTCTGCCCGGATGTCATCATAGGTTCCTCCCTGATTGATCCCAAACAGCATCTGTTGTTTATTAATAGTGTCCCCCAGACTGTTAAGCCTGGCCAGCTCCGCCTTACATCTCGCCAGCCATCTGGTGGTCCTCTCTACAGAATTTCTGACATATTCCCTGGTGGAAGGATTTGGTATACATTCGTCAAACGCCATGGCAATGGTAGACGCTAGATTGGACTGTATCTGCATACTCTGCTCCGGTCCCATAAAAATCTTTCTGCCATCCACATGGGAATTAAAATAAACCCCCTCTTCTTTAATCTTCCGCAGTCCTGCCAGTGAAAACACCTGAAACCCGCCGGAATCCGTAAGAATTGGTTTATCCCAGACCATAAAACGGTGAAGCCCTCCCATTTTCTTAACCACATCATCTCCCGGTCTCACATGGAGATGATAGGTATTAGACAACTCCACCTGAGTCTTTATCTGCTGCAGATCCGTGGTGGATACCGCCCCTTTTATGGCAGCCGCCGTTCCCACATTCATAAATACCGGGGTCTGGATCACACCATGTACGGTGGTAAATTCCCCGCGTTTTGCATGTCCGTCCTTATTTATCAATCTGTAATGTTTGCTCATGTTATTCTGTCGCTTTCTATATTTTTTACTGTTTTTCCATTGTAGCATATTCCGGGCATATATTCCATCAGTTTTATTCCGTTTATTTTCTTCCGCAATGATCTCAATTCTGCATCCAAATCTGCTGTTCGGAGATCAGCGGATAAATGATCAGCTGGGTTCCCGATAAATCCTCTTTATACATATCAACTCCCGTTATGCGGCTGTTTTCATATGTTATATAATAATAAATACCTTTGTCAACATTGCAGCAGGAGCTGTAGACCGTCATCTCGTACTTTTTTTCTCCCAGACATACGCAGCCCCTGGGGAAAGCCACCGCCCCAAGTATACGGAAAAACTGGCTGATACTTTCGGACTCCGAATCCCCGGAAACGGAATTCATTTTTAAAAATGATGCTTTTACGAAACGGGAAGCCGAGGAATAATCTCCCGGAAGTCCCAGCGCTCCCATTCCGCAGCTATAAGGCTTTAAGTCCAGCATATCCGAAAAGGAGTTTTCCGGAGCCGTGGTCGTTATATGCATATAATTATTCAAGTTAAACATTTGGACATCAAAAACCGGATTATTGGTGAGTATTCCTACCGGGTTATCATATACGTTTAGTCCGTTTTTAACCGCTTCCACCGTAATGGATTCTTCCCGGTCGGAAATCATCCAGTGTAGCGGTGATAATAAAAGTTCCTCGCTAAAATTAATATTTACCAGGTTCATATGATTCAGTTTTTCCCTTACTTCGGAAACCGTGGCGCACTGTCCCAGAATCCACGGTATGAATTCATAGGGTGTTATATTGCTGCTTCCTTCTTCCATGGGCTTATACTCTGCAGTTTCCGGAAAATTCAAGCCCGCCATGCTCAGTCCTTTTTCATTGGTGCCGTCATAATAAAGGGGATATCCGTCCTGAATGATGCCGATTCCGATCATGGCATAATGGTTATATAAGTCTTTCTCCTGCCGAAAGACCAGTCTGAAATTCCGGGGAATAATGATCATTTTTTCATTATTACAGCTTTCGATATCGAGATTCCGTCCGAAATAATGGTCATGGGTTTTATATGTCAGCGCTGTACACATTCGTCATTCTCCATTTCATAGAATAATATATTTTTTATTATTATATACATATCAGAAAAATAGAATGTATTTTTAAGATATAATTTATCTAATTTATTGTTACCGCTCTTACATTGCTCCAGCCGGAATAAACCTTTTCATTTGTTCCGGTTGTTTTATATGCTTTTACCTTAAAGTAATACTTCTGCCCTTTCGTCAGTCCTGTCTTTGTATAACTAAAAGTTGATGCATTCGCCGTTTTTCCGTTTACCGTTTTATAAGCCCGTACCTTGTAGTAATATTTGCTTCCCGCTTTTAAACCGGAATTGGTACAGGCGTTTGTGCTTACAGTCAGAGAGACGCATTTCACTTTTAATTATATTCGAGGCTAAATTTCCGTTGCTGTCAATTGTCACCATTTTTGTAAATAACCGGTTGGTGCTTTCATTATATTCTTCCCACATCACAAGCTGAGGCGTATAAACCGTAACAGCGCTGCTATTGGTATACTTTGTAAGCCATACCACATCATTCTTATTTAAATCTTTGCCTGTAATACTTACAAAAACATTTCATTTCTCAATATATTCTACATTTGATCCGGTATAATCCACAGCATTTCCCGCAATCAGACGTTCATTGGAAGAAAGCTCATATCCTGCCTGAGCTATATTCATAACATCATAATAGGATTGTAATATTCTCTTTCGTTGATTTCTTTTTACGATTCTGCCTTTTCTATGTTCCACCCGCCAGCCGTAATAAAGTGCTCCTTGTTCTGTGTCTGCTTCGAAATGTTCAGAAGCAGATTTTCTTTCGTATCCGTTGTATTGTTGTATGCTGTAATATACAGCTTCCCCTGTGCTCCATCCCATTTAGAAAATTCAATGTCTTCATACGTAGTATAATCTGCATCTATCAATTCCTGAAGATCCGCCCATTCTTCACATCCATGTTCTGCTAACGGATTGGTAAAATCCAGAAGAACAACAGAAGACGGACACGCCCAGTAACACCCCTCAACTGCCAGCAGATTCGTACAGGCATCATATTCCACCCCGGTCCAGATAAATGTTTCACTGAACTTCTCCCCCTCTGCCGGATAGGCCTGATGGGGAATATAATGAAATTCCTGCATCGTTTCTATCTCCAAAACACTATAGCCATACAAATCCCGGCGAAAAATCAGGTAATGTCTTCCATTGGAATGAGAAATCAGTTTTGAGAATTCCGCATCATCATGTAAATTTCTCCAGATATAAAGTGTTCGTCCCGAATAAGTCTGCAAAAAATTTTCACTTGCATGGATATGAAATCCATCCAGTTCTTCCTCATAATAATAGGTACGGATCAAAAGTTCTTCGCTCAACGGACAAATATGTTCCTCTGATCGATATGTGTGTCGATGTTCCGGTCTGAAAACCCTATCATATCTTGTTAATATAGATTTGTATTGTTCCGTGTATGCTATATTCACTGCCACAGCCTCCTTTTTTGTATCACATACTTTTCTTATAACATGATTTTCAGCCGTCTGTTTTTCTGCTGATATCAACCAGAAATTATCCGATTTATTTGCTTTTTTTATTATATCACATTAATATTTCTATCACAATGCGTTTACAGAATGTATACATTGATTGAAATATTACTGGTTTTTGTGAATAATAATAGTATAAAAATTAACGACAGGATAAATATGGATTTTAACAATACAAGGGGGAAAAATAGGGAATATAATGCAAAATAAAATAAGACAATTCTCTTTCTATGGACGACGGTGCAACAAAGATATTTTTGAATACAAATAGATGGCTGGATGATATCAGTAAGAAATTAATAGCATTTCGCCAAAAAATATTTAAAGGAAATTTAAGATGTCTTTTATAAGCGCACAGATATATTGTTTTAAAATCATGTGGCTGCTGCACGATTTCATTCATACAGCAGCCACATATTGCTTAAGATTTTAATCTGGCTATAACATTTTTTTATTCTCTATGGAATCATAAATATATTATTGTTTCATTTTATTCTTCTTTCCCATAATGTTAACAAAGACGATCGTTCCGACAGATACCGCCAGCAGAGCAAACAATTTCATTGGAACTGCATCACCCGTTTCAGGTAATATCGATGTATCCGTTCCATCCGTAACCGATACCTGTTTTTTGTTAATTACAATCGCATAATCGGAAGCATGACTGAAGGCTAATGAAACATTTCCGTTGTTGTCTATGGTGCCTGCATTTATAAATACCATTTTTCCGTCGCTGTCATAGTAATAAAGATTTCCGTCCTGTCCGGCATACTGATTGCCAACATTCAGGGTCAGATTCGCTGTAAAACCAAAATGACCGTTATGCGTCAGTGAAATCTGCTCCACCGGATTACTGCCTGCTAAGGCAGATACGATTCTGTTTGGAATATAATTGGTATGTCTGGTTACTTCCAGATTAATATCCTCCAGATTTTTGCTTAACACGGTGGTTCCGTTGATTGTCCAGGAATAACCCTCCATTTCAAGAACAATATTCACGTCTTTTCCTCTTGCTGCTTCTAAAATATCCTTTGGCACTATGGTCGCCCTTCCCATGGAGATTTTAACGGTGGAACCGGCTTTTGTTGCTGTTACTTTTGAAACGGCTTCTACAATCTGCTGCTCTGATAAAACAGCAGATGCTGTTGGTATTTCTATAGTTGTTTCTTCTTCGATATTGTCTGATTCGATTGGAGTGGTTTCTTCTAGACTGCCGGATTCGTCTGATGAGATTTCTTCTGTGGATTCTGTTTCTTCTGTATTCGTTGACTCTTCAGCTTTTAAAGACTTCCATTTAATTTTATGTTCTGCCGCATATATGCGGGCATAAGCATTATCCGTACTGTAAATGACTGCTGCTGTATTAGTGAATGCATCATCTGCGATACTTATAACACTTTCAGGTATTGTTACACCAGCCAGGTTTTTACAATTTTTAAAAGCAGAATTTCCTATACTGGTTACTCCTTCCGGTATCGCTATATCTGTCAGACTTTTACAATTCTTAAAGGCAGAATCTTCAATACTGGTTATTCCTTCCGGTATCGTGATATGAATCAGATTATTACAATTTTTTAATACAGAACTTCCTATATTGGTTACCTTCCACTCTTTTCCACCATAAACAACCATTTTCGGAATATTTACATCTGTTATCTTTTTATTCAGCGTACCATAAACACTTACTTCTTCGTTTTCTATAACCCTGTATTGTAATTCCCCGATTGTAAATATGTCACCCTTATTAATCATTTCCTCTGTATTGTCAGTTTCGTTTGGTGTAGTTGCTTCTGAAGTTTCTTCCTCTAAAGTATTCGATTCACTCATAGATGAGGATTCTTCTGTGGATTCAGTTTCATCGCCAGCGGTGGATTCATCCAGAGTTTCGTCATATAGGGCATAAATTGACCCATTGTCCAACACACCATAATCAGGTACATCCCATCCTATAAATTTTGAATTCTGTGGTGTAACGTGTTGAGCCAGTTCTTCTGCTGTGGTTCTGCGCGGAACTTCAAGAGTTTTTGTAAAGCTTTTACCGTTTTCTTCATATACTAATTGTACAGAACAAATCGGATGTACAAATGTGTCTTTTCCCTGAATTACATATATATATTGATTCATATCAAGATCAACGTACTCTCTCACATTGAGACTACTATCACTTATCTCTATACTGTGTATATACCATTCACAAGGATACGTATTATCCATAATCTCAAAAATACCTTCATAAGTATTCGTATCATCAATTCGTGTTAAATCAATCACACTGTTCTCCAATGTCATTACTTGACATAAACTAACTCTTGCATTATTTATCCCCCTGTTATCTGTTATTTCTGCTGTTACTTTTACAGAATCTCCGGAACGCAACACCTCACCTGCCCTATCAATGGAAAAAGACTGAAGTATTGGCGGTTCTGTATCATAATTATCATTTTGTATAATAAACTCTATATCTGTTCTTCCTATTGCTGTTCTATTTCCGGAACTATCCTCAACACCAACATGTACCAATTCCCATGTTCCAGGATATAGATAGTTATCAATTTCAAAATTCCATTCATAACTTTGAGTATCTTCCAAATAGGATAAACATATAAATTTATAAGCATTACGAGATTTAAAACCTACCGGCTCATCTTTCAGTTTAAAAGTTATGTTTGCTGTATTGGATAATTTCACATTATCACTTGCTTTTATTGATATGTGTATAATATCTCCCTTAGCAAATACATCATCCGGACTTATATCAATCCCATTTTTTGTCAGACGAACCGATTCCACCACAGGTGCTTTTTCATCTTTTATATCGTTTTCAACATTATACCAATATAATTCCTCATCTGGCGTTATAGAATCATAATTGCCATTAATATCTTTTACCCAAACATCGTCTATATAATATTTTCCTGCTGAAGTATTAGTATCTATAGTAATAGCGCTCTCATATTTCATTACATCTTCATTCCAATATAATCTTATAATACCACCACTACCACCACTTTCATTCGCACTTGTCAAAGATATTTCTACATAATCAATTCCAACCCCCGCATCATAAGCATCAACATAAATAGTTACCGTATCCCCTACAGTCAGTGTTTCCCCTTGCTTGTCGATTTCAATGGAATTAATCACCGGCTTTGTAATATCATAATCTTCATCGGAATCCCCTGCCCTTGCAGTCATGCCGGGTACCGCTCCTGTCAAAACAAGAAGCACTGCCAGCATCACTGCCAAAATTTTTTTCTTCATAAATCTAACCTCTTTTTATTCAATAATAGTATTTTAAATTGTCCCTTTCCAGAGACAAAATTCATATTACGCTATCATTTTAATAATCGCTTTTATTACTTTTTACTTATACATATCTGCACCTTATCAATCTGCCTTCCATATACCCCCGCATAATCCTCTGTATTTTTCACCCATGGAAGATAATCGGTAGACGCCGTTGTAGACACCCTGTAACATACATCATAACCCTCCAGTCCCTCTAAGCAGAACTGTACACCATCAATTTCCTTATCCCCTTTCCCCGCATATCCATTGGAAGGATCCGTGGAATCGTAACCATACGACCAGTCCGACCAGCCGCCGCCTGTTATATGTACCCGGCTTTTTATCGTTCCTCTGCTCAGTCTTGCCATAATACAATGCACCGGTTTTCCCTCGGCTCCGGCAAATCCTCCGGAAGAAGCAATATTACTGCAGTTTTTCACCTCGCCATACCATTTTGAATCGGCGTATACCCGATAATATACATTAATATCCGATTTTACCGGATTCTGAATGATCGAAAATCCTCCGGAACCGTATTTTATATCGCTGATTTTTATCACACATTTCCAGTCCCACATTTCGATCGGCAGATGAGCCGCATTTCTGGCGCTTCCATCCATGGCATAATAATATCCTTCCGTATCGGACACAATCCCAATATGTCCTCTCATCCAGATGCCCCACCCCACATACTTCTGCCAATTCGCTTTTAACTGACTGATAGTTGCACGCTCCGTTGCCAGATCATAATAATGGGCAGTATTCCGAAGAATACCCGTATAGCTGCTGATCAGACCGGAACAGTCGCAGCACATCCTGCCGATCTTGGCTTTATCCATGTTCATTACCATACTGGGACCATACATATTTCTCAGCATTTGATATTTCGATGGAGTCAAAATTTCCATCTTACAGCCATACACATACTGTACATTATTTTTTACTGCATCTTTACAGTATTTTAATAACCCTTTTGCGGTTAATCCCTCTTCTTCCGTTTTCCCATCTGTTTCCCACTCTATCTCTATGGGTTTTTCTATCGTTGTGGATTTAACCGTGCTATATCCGGAATAAATAGTCATTCCATCTGCCAATACTATGTAAGAACGAACTCTGAAATAATACTTCCTTCCTTTCTCCAGTCCGTCCTTTACTATACCTGATACTGAAGGATTTACTGTCCGAATGATCGAATATCCCGTATTCCTGCAGGTTGACATATACACTTCATATCCCCCGGTTCCCTGAGACCTTGTCCAGTTTATCTTTACCTTTGTACCTTCCGTATCCAGAGACAGATTGGCCGGAGCTGCCGGTTTGGTATTCATTCTTATACTGTCGGAATAATCTCCATACACCTTCTTACCGTTTACAGTTTTATATGCACGTATTTTGTAGTAATATTTGCTTCCAGCCTTTAACCCGGCGTTACTGCAATGATTTGACGTTACCGTTTTTATCAGCTTATAAGTTCCGTTTTTTGATACTCCACGGTATACTGCATATCCTGCTGCACCGGATATCTTTTTCCAGGACATTTCTATGACTGAAGAGGATGATTCGGCCGATTGTTTCAATAATGTTACTTTTGCCGGATTGATTTTAAACGTTAAACTTTTTGTTCCGGTATAGTTTCCCTTACCGGTCACCTTAACGGTTGCGGTTCCGATTGCCTGGTTATTTTTGTAAGAAACCGTATAATCCGTACCCTTTTTTAATTCATTTTCATTATTTACTGCTTTGATGGCCGGGGTTTTGGAAGCGCCATTATAGGTATATGCTGTTGCCGCCAATTTAATCTTTATATTATTGAGAGTCTTTGGCTTTATGGTAAATGTTTTAGTAACTGTACCTGTATAGTTTCCTTTACCTTTTATAATAACTTTAGCCGTCCCGGCATTTATATTATTTTTATAGGACACGGTATAATCAGTATCTTTTTTCAATTTTTTTCCATTATCTGTCAAAACTGCTGCCGGGGTTCTGGGAGCTCCGTTATAAAAATAAACCGTTGCTGCCAGCCTGATTTTTGTACTGTTGATTGTTTTAAACTTCCGGCCGGATGGGGACTGATTTCCTGCTGCATATACGGGATTATCAGCACTGTCTTTACCATATTGTTCTGTTGCTTCAACTGTAATTTTTTCTTCTCCATTTGGCAGTGATTTCTCTGCCGCTTCTGCCATACTTTGGAATAATATTCCGGTTGTTATCATTATAATTAATAAGAATGTTATCCTTTGTATCGTAATATAAAAAAACGTTCTCTTTTTTGATAACTGTGGTTTCATTTTAATCCTTTCCTTTTTTTTATTTATTTACTGTAACTGATTTTACACTGCTCCAGCCGGAGTACACCTTGGTTCCTGTCCCGGTTGTTTTATATGCCCTCACCTTAAAATAATACTTCTGCCCCTTCTTCAATCCGGTCTTTGTATAACTTGTGGCTGATGAATTTGCCGTTTTTATCTTCTGATAGGTTCCATTTTTAGAAGTTGACATATACACTTCATACCCGCTGGATTCCGATGATTTTCCCCAGGTTATCTTCGCCTTCCTGTTTCCGGCAGCTGCAGATACGTTTGACGGAGCAGACGGCCTGGTGATCATGCTTTTGACATCAGAATATGATCCATAAATCTTTTTTCCATTAACAGTTTTATAAGCCCGTACTTTATAGTAATATTTACTTCCTGCTTTTAAACCGGAATTGGTGCAGGAATTTGTAGTTACGGTTTTTAACAGTTTATAGGTTCCGTTTTTAGTGTCTGACCGGTATACTTCGTATCCGGCGGCCCCTGCTGCCTTTGCCCAGGACATCTTTATGCTTGTGGTGGTATAGGTTGCTGATTGCTTAAAAGATGTGGTCTTTGCCGGATTGATTTTAAAGATTAAGGTTTTTGTTCCGGTATAAATTCCTTTTCCTGTTACGGTAACTGTGGCAATGCCGATGGAATTATTATTTTTGTAAGATACCGTATAATCCTTATTCTTTTTCAGTGTTTTACCGTTATCGGTCATGGTAACGGACGGGGTTTTGGCTGTTCCGTTATAGGTATAAACGGTTGCGGACAATTTTCCTTTTATGCTGCTGATTGCTATAGGTTTTAATCTAATCCAATTTATGTTCTTCTCTATCGCATATGTATGAGCATATGCTCTATCTGTACTATAGATTGTCAGATTGCTACATTCATTAAATGCATTCCACGATATTTTTGTTACGTTCTCCGGTATTGTTATACTCCCAAGGCTGCTACATTTATTGAAAGCATATCCCGATATACTTGTCACACGTTCCGGTATTGTCACATTACTCAGACTGCTGCACCCATTAAATACTTCACTCTCTATACATACCACACCTTTTGGTATTTTTATACTTTTTAAACTGCTGCATCTATCAAATGCTTTACAACCCATACTTGTCACTGTTTCCGGTATTATTATATCTGTCAGGTTTCTGCAATCCTGAAATGCGCAATGTCCGATACCCGTTACTGTATCTGGTATATTTATACTCTTTAAACTGTTGCAGTTCCTAAATGCTCCGCTTCCTATACCTGTCACTTTCCATTTTTTTCCCGCATATGAAATAATCTCCGGAATATTGATTTCTTTTAGCCCTGTTCCAACAATGTCTACCACTTCTATTTCTCCATCTCCCGTAACTCTGTATTTCAAGTTTTCAACCGAAAAACATTTCCATTTTTCGCTATAATTAACCGGAGCTGTCTTTGCTAAACCATTTCCCTCTTCTGCAATCAAGGCTGTCGATACACCATCCCACGAAATCCAGTATTCTGCAGCGTCAAACGCAACACAATCATCTCTTGGAATACCTATATAAATATTGGGTGACTGTTCCCTTGCTTCTGCGTCTAACCGGACTCCCGCCTCTGCCAGCTTATTTAGATTTTCCTGTGTTGTAGTATCATTAATTTCATTATCTGCAGCCCAGTTATTAAAAATAAGTACTGCACCGGATTCCATTGATGTAAACTTAGCTGTAATTTTAAACCAACCGTTTCCCTCATCTTCACACTTTGCCCCCGGCCATAATACCAACCCGGAAGCATTAAGCACTGATCGATCCGTTGGCGAAACGTTTTTGTTAAAAGACGTTCCTTCATAAATCCAGCCGCCAACATTTTCCCAGTTTCTTACATTTTTAAAATGAAATGTAACCTCCGTATCCGCAAAAACCACAACAGACATTGCCATCATCATAACTACAAATAATAATACCGTAACAATTCTTTTTATTGTATTCATATAATTTCTCCTCCATAATTTCTCTATTTCACTATAACCGATTCTATACTGCTCCAATCCGAATACACCCTCTCACCGTTTCCGTTCACCTTATATGCCTTTATCTTAAAATAATATGTCCTCCCTGCTTCTAATCCTAAATCGGTATAGGAATTTGCAGTGACTGTCTTTAACAGCCAATAATCTCCATTCTGGCCGGTTCCACGATGCACTGCATATCCCTCTATATCAGGAATTCTCTGCCATGTCATTTTTATACCGGTTGAAGAATATGCCATTGACTGTCGAAAGGATTCAATTTTGGGCAGACAAATCGTAAATGTTAATTTCTTACTTCCCATATAATTTCTTTTACCAGTAATGGTAACCGTTGCTGTTCCAATAGATTTATTATTCTTTACAGTAACATTCGGCGTTCCTAGTTCCCCACTATAAAGATAATCTCTGGCTGCCAGCTCTGCCTTAACATCACTGATGGGTTTCGCTTCTATAATAAATTCTTTTGTAACGGTTCCTAAAAATTTTTTCCCTCCTTCACAATTACGGAAGGCATTTTATATGTACCGTCATAAGTGCAGTTATTATATTCCAACGAAATACCCGTTTCAGACAACTCAATGGATGGACTCCATGTTATCTTATTTTTCATTGCACATGCATGAGCATACGCTTTATCCGTACTATAAATAACAAGATTATCACATTCATTAAATGCTAACCTTCCTATACTTTTCAGCATTAATTCTTTATATATAAACAGCAGCATGATGGAATCATGTTTTAGCAGACATAATTTCACCATACTGTATCATCGTTCTGTAGTTATAAAGATTGAAAGAACTTCGTCTTTACTTTATCTGTTTGAGCCATAGGATGTTTAATTTGATATTTTTTTCTTTACACTTACAATTACGGCTGTTACTACACTTGTAAACAAGACTCCCAATAGAACAGAAGACATTTCATCACCAGTTTTTGCTGCTGCTTCCTTATTATTTTCAGAAATTGCTGACTCCTTATTTGATGGTAAATCTGATGATAAAATTGTCAGCGTAGTTTCTGCATAACCGTCAGTAAAATTCACTTTGATTATATGTTCTCCTTCCAGAAGTGTTCTTAAATAGTTCTCAGAAAATGTGATAATGGTTGAACCTTCTGTGACCGTATAATTTGATAGGTCAACAGGTATGCCATCCATTAATACATCAATAAGCTTGTCAGATTCTTTGTCTAAACGAAGGATGTAATCTCCGGTACCGATGTATTGCATATCTTTGCCTTCTAATATTTCAATAGTTGCCGATGGATTGATTGTTAATGGAGCCCATGGTATATCAAATTCTAATGCAAAAGAATGGGCATAGGAGTTTTCGGTGCTGTAGATGGTTAAATTATTACAACCATAAAATATTTCATAAGGTTCAAGATACAATGACATATTTGTCACGCTATCTGGTATTATTATACTTGTTAAATTAATACAGTTACAAAATGCCATATCTCCTATGCCGGTCACACTTTCTGGTATTATTACATTAATTAAATTACTACAACCTTCAAATGCTCCATGTGCTATCCATGTCACTCCTTCTGGTATTTTATATTCTCCTTTTTTTTTCGCCGGATATCTAATTAATGTGGTTTTATCTTTATCAAACAGAACTCCCTTTTCTGATATATATTTTTCATTTTTATCTGATACCTTTATTTCTTCCAAATTACTACAACCCCAAAATGGATAATAGCCCATATTCACGCTGTCAGGTATCATTATACTTGTTAAACTACTGCAATTGTCAAATGCATTACTCCCTATAAGCGTTACCTCAAATCCCTTTTCAGCATAAGTAACTTTTTCCGGAATAACCAAATCTGTTATAGTTTGGTCCTCTAACCTGCTTACTGCTACTTCCTCACTTCCAATAACTTCATACTCCAATCCTTCAACGACAAACCTATCCCCAATATTCACAACAGATTCTGTATTGGCTATTTCCAACGCCTTTATCTTAAATTCTGCTAAATTTGCATCAAAATCCTGCGGATCATATCCATCTGCTCTAACAGCTTCTACGGAAGGTTCAACAAAATTAACCGAATCTTCGTCTCTTGATTTATATCGGACGCTAAAATCAGCTACCTTTCCATTTTGTACACAAACAACCAGCCCCTGAGAAGGATTCATTACAACCGTATATTCGTCGGCTTCCAGTTTTACTTTCAACGTTGATTGATTATCAGACCACGCAGTATCCGGATTACCAAAGCATAATTGAGCATTCCAACCAAGAAAATCACCATCTCCAATTATCTTAAACTCATATTCACCCGCAAAAATACATGTGAATTTTGCCATATAATAACCATTTCCTGCATCTGTAAACCTCTGATCCTGTGATAACGGATTCCAACCATGTTCATCATCTGAATCATCATCAATTCCAAAAAGTCTTGGATTTCCAACAATCGTATAAGAATCAAAAAATCCGTCAGAATCCACCGCAAATCCCAAAATCATTTCTTTGTCAATATTCGCAACTATCAAAATAACAAATAAAAATAAAGCCACTGCCTTTTTCATTCTCCTGCACATTCCCCATTTTTGCCCAATATCTTTTTTTAACATCACGTTTCCCATATCCTTCCTCCATTTTCTTATAATTTTTTACTATTATAGTTATTTTTTTACAAAATGTCAATACTATAGTTATCGTATTTGTCTTTTTATATATTATAGTTATCTTGTTTGTTTTTCCCCCCTATCATACAATTTTATCAGAGGTGAACA
>CAJTPF010000006.1:0-9160 GCA_910578175.1 uncultured Lachnospiraceae bacterium | reverse complement strand
AAATTAAACGAAATCATCGGAAAACGGATCAAATACATCCGTACCGAAAAAGGCATCAGCCAGGAAGAACTGGCAGAAGCCGCCGACATAACCACCAATTACATTGGACAGATCGAACGGGGACAGAGAAACCCCACCCTCTCGATTTTAGAAAATATTGCCTCTGCACTGGGCATTACATTTTCTGAACTTTTTAATGAATTTGACTATACTGTCTATCCGTCCATTGAATGTATTTCAGAAGTAACAGATATCATTATGCTGCTGGAAACTTTTACTCCCGAACAGCTACATCATATACACAGAATATTAAAAGAACTGGACCAATTAGCGAATACGAAAAAAAGATAATAAAAAAGAATACCGCATTGGCGAAACCGTCGCTTATGCGGTACTCTTTTTTCAAAATGCATATTTATTCACTTAAATAATACTTTAATTTTTCCACTAATTTATACACCGTTGTACCCGGATTATACTCTGATGGTTTTCCTCCCTCTTTTTCAAAATCCGCCATCCTTCGTTTAGCATTTTTTATCGCAGTATTAACCCCATCATAAATATTTACCATATTGTATATATCTTCATAATTCTTTTGATACATACCATTTCCTAAATTATACTCTTTAAAAATTTCATCCAGCTTTATATTCCAGTCCTCTCTATGAAGAGCTGAATCACTATAATTAAAATGTAAATATAGCCAATATTCAAAAGACTGATTACTCCAGGCAATTTTATACCCTTTAGCTATTCCATCTTTAATAGCCTGATCAAAGTCATTAAATTCATCTTTATCAAATACTACCCATACATTCTGATAAATAATCTTTGCCTCTTTCACAATACGTTCCGTAATTTCAATTAATTTACCGGTCGAACAGCCCTCCCCATGAATATCAATATGCGGAGCCTCAATAACTTCAATCATACCGCCAATTTTTGTTTTAATCAGCTTTTGCATTCCTTTAAAGTATAAAGGTTCTGTACATTTACCTTCTGTTACTATTAGAAATGAATTTGCTTTTGGAGTTTTGTATTCATGCAGCCTTTGCTTTCTCGCCTCTCTTCGTTTTTTAAACAAATCATCTGCCCCCATCTATTCACCCTCTTTCATATCAAACTCCTTTAGAAACGGAATCCCTCCATATACACCTGCCAGATAATCTTTTTCAAAGGAAGCATCTGATCTGACTTTAAAATCTGACAATGCTGACAATTCTGAATATCCATACTCATCTTTTTGAACAAACCAAATTTGGTCTCTTCTAAAAAACTTTTTATCCATCAATGTTGTATCATGTGTTGTATAAATCAATTGCGCAGTGGTATTTTGTTCATAAAATAAATCAACTATAAACTTTAACAATAGCGGATGCAATTTTACATTCAATTCATCAATAAACATTGAGGCATTCATCACAATAGCCACTCTTGCATACATATATATAATAATACTTTTCACTGTTCCTGCTGACTCATCATATAAACTAATATTATATCTCTTTTCATCTTTCCCTAAATGCGTAGTCAGAAATTTAAAATCATCTCCATCTTTCAGGTACTGAATATCTTTAATTCCCGTATCAATTGCTTCCAAAAAATTAATCAATTTTTCTTTTTCTTCATCAATAACTTCCGGTAGAAATGTCTCAATTATTTTTGATTCCTCATAAAAATCTGCATCCGCCACAAGCGTATCCATTATCCCACTATACATTACATTAAAAATGTCTGTTTTTAAATTTAATCTGTTAAAAAATGATAATGCCAGTGTTTCTGTAGGAATTTGTTCCTGATACACTTCACATTCTTTTCGAACAGTCGCACCTAATTGAATAGTGTTTCCCATCCTTTCTAAAATCACAGTATTTCTTTTTGTATTTATATTTTTACGATACATCCATTCACTAACAATACTTTCCGAATTATACTCAAATCCATATTTATATTCATATTCTCCTAAAATTTCTATAATCTGAAATTCCGAATTTTCCTCATTATTATCAAATCGAAAAGGATGATAATATTTTTCAATTGCCACCCTTCCATCTTTATCTGCATTATTAAATGATTCTGTAATAATCAATTGAAACAACCGCATTGCTATGTTTAAATTCGATTTTCCGCTTGCATTAGCTCCATAGATTGCCGCAACCCTTAGAAACTTTTCTTTTGTTCCATTATTTATCAAATTACATTCGTGTTCTTTATATGCATTAATTGCTGTCATATCTAATATTGTTTCTTCTTTAAAAGATAAAACATTCTTTAACATAAACTGTACTAACATTATCAGACACCTCCTTTCTATATAATATATCCATTTTTAATTACTATGTCAATTTTTTTGAGATAATTTCACAATTTCATAATAAAAACCCTTGGAAATACATATTTCCAAGGGTTTTCTGACATTCTTTATTTAATCAGCCATCCAAATAATAAAACCAATATTATTTATAAAGCTCTACCAGTCTCATCAAATGCTCATAACGCTCTTTTGCAGCCTTCTCCGATTCGCTGAAGAGTCTTTCTGCTCTTTCAGGGAACGGCTTGATCAGACGTGTATAACGAGCCTCGTTGTTCAGGAATTCCTGATAGCTTCCATCGCCTTCCTTAGAAGTCAGTGTAAACGGATTCTTTCCTTCTGCCTTTAACTGTGGGTTGAATGAGAACAGATTCCAGTATCCGGCCTTAACAGCCTTCTTCATTTCATCCTGGCAGTGGTTCATTCCACCCTTGGCAATACCATGAAGTTCACATGGAGCATAGCCGATGATCAGGGAAGGTCCGTTGTACTTCTCAGCTTCCGTGATAGCCTTCACAGCCTGCGCCGGATTTGCACCCAGAGCGATCTGCGCTACATAAACATAACCATAGCTCATTGCAATTTCAGCAAGACTCTTCTTACCGATTTCCTTACCGGCAGCAGCAAACTGACAAACTTCACCGATATTGGAAGCCTTAGAAGCCTGACCGCCTGTATTAGAGTACATCTCTGTATCAAATACCATAACGTTTACATTCTCACCGGATGCAAGTACATGATCAAGACCGCCGAATCCGATATCATAAGCCCAGCCGTCTCCGCCGAAGATCCAGATGGACTTCTTAGCAAGATACTGCTTCTTCTCCAGAACTTCTTTGGATTTTTCACAGCCTGCAGCTGCAGCTTTCTCTAATTCAGCCACCAAAGCCTCTGTTGCAGGTGTATTTGCCTTTGTATCTTCCTTGGTTTCCATAAACGCGTCAAACGCAGCCTTTAATTCAGCAGAAGCCTTGTCGGAAGCAACGATTTCCTGAATCGTGGCAATTGCCTGTTCGCGAAGAGTCTTCTGTCCGATGAACATACCGAATCCGTGCTCTGCATTATCTTCAAATAATGAATTTGACCATGCCGGTCCTTTTAACGAATCTTTATTTACCGTATATGGTGATGTTGCTGCAGGGCCGCCCCAGATCGAAGAACAACCGGTTGCATTGGAAATATACATCTGCTCGCCATATAACTGTGTTACCAGTCTTGCATATGATGTTTCCGCACAGCCTGCACAGCTTCCGGAGAACTCAAGCAACGGCTGGTTGAACTGGGATCCAAGCGGAGTATTGTCTGCAGGCATACCCGGCTTTTTGCCCACGTTTGCAACCAGGTAATCGAATACCGGCTGCTCGTCTGCCTGTGTATCCTGAGGAACCATCTTGATCGCACCTTCTGCCGGACATACCGTGATACACTCGCCGCATCCCATACAGTCTAACGGAGATACGCTCATTGTAAACTTGTACTTTCCGCCTGCCAGTTTGCTGTCAGCCAGCTTAATATTAGAAGGAGCCGCCTTGATCTCATCTTCATCCAGCATAAACGGACGAATGGTTGCATGAGAACATACAAACGCACACTGATTACACTGTTTACAGAGTTCCGGATCCCATTCAGGAACCATAACTGCGGTTCCGCGCTTTTCATATGCGGAAGCGCCTGTCTCGAACTGACCGTCTGCAATATCCTTAAACGCAGATACCGGAAGGCTGTCGCCATCCATTAAAGAAATCGGCTGAAGAAGTTCTTTTACCATCTTAACGGTAGCTTCACGGCCGGAAAGTTCCTTTGCCGGCGCATCTGCTTCCGGATTTGCCCAGGAAGCCGGAACTTCTACTTTATGTATCGCATCAAGACCTGCATCGATTGCCTTATAGTTCATTTCAACAACTGCGTCGCCCTTCTTGCTGTAAGACTTCTTAGCTGCTGCTTTCATATAATCCACTGCTTCTTCGATCGGCATTACGTTTGCCAGCTTGAAAAATGCAGACTGAAGAATCGTATTGGTACGTTTGCCCATACCGATTTCAATCGCCTTATCAATGGCATTGATGGTATATAACTGGATATTGTTATCTGCAATATACTTCTTGGATACTGCTGGCATATGCTTATCCAGTTCTTCATCGGACCACTGGCAGTTGATCATAAATACGCCGCCCGGTTTTACATCCTGAACCATTTTGTAACCGTTTGTTACATAGGACGGATTATGACATGCCACAAAATCTGCCTGATTGATGTAATAAGGACTCTTGATCGGGTTATCACCAAATCTCAAGTGGGAGATCGTAATACCTCCGGTCTTCTTGGAATCATACTGGAAATATGCCTGAATATATTTATCCGTATGGTCACCGATGATCTTTGTGGAGTTCTTGTTTGCACCAACAGTACCGTCACCGCCAAGTCCCCAGAATTTACATTCTACGGTACCCTTTGCAGAAGTGATCGGAGCCGGTTTTACTTCCGGTAAACTTAAGTTGGTAACATCATCCACGATACCGATAGTGAAACGTGCCTTCGGCGCATCCTTTTCCAGTTCCTTGTATACCGCAAATACGGAAGAAGGCGGCGTATCCTTGGAACCCAGACCATAACGTCCTCCGGTCACAACGATATCATTCATTCCTGCTTCATGGAGTGTTGTGATAACATCCAGGTAAAGCGGCTCGCCAAGAGAACCAGGCTCTTTTGTACGGTCGAGAACAGCGATCTTCTTAGCAGTCTTAGGAATCACGTCTACAAGCGCATCAGATACCCATGGACGATAGAGACGAACCTTTACAAGACCTACTTTTTCTCCTGCTGCAGTTAAGTAATCGATGACTTCTTCCGCAACATCACAAATGGACCCCATAGCTATGATCACACGGTCCGCATCCGGCGCTCCGTAATAGTTAAATAAGTCATAGTTTGTACCAAGTTTTTCATTAATCTTACCCATGTATTTCTTAACAACTGCCGGTAATGCATCATATGTTGCATTACAAGCCTCTCTGTGCTGGAAGAATACATCTCCGTTTTCATGAGAGCCGCGCATTGCCGGATGTTCCGGATTTAATGCATGTGAACGGAACTCTTTTACAGAATCCATATTGCACATTTCTTTTAAGTCAGCATAATCCCACTTTTCAATCTTCTGAATCTCATGGGAAGTACGGAAACCGTCAAAGAAGTTGATAAATGGAACTTTTCCTTCAATGGCTGCCAGATGTGCAACCGGGCTTAAGTCCATAACCTCCTGTGGGTTTGTCTCTGCCAGCATTGCGAAACCGGTCTGTCTGCAGGCGTATACATCGCTGTGATCGCCAAAGATATTCAACGACTGTGTGGCAACGGTACGGGCAGACACATGGAATACACATGGAAGCTGCTCGCCTGCGATCTTATACATATTCGGGATCATCAGTAAAAGACCCTGGGAAGCTGTAAATGTTGTAGTGATGGCACCTGTCGCAAGAGAACCGTGAACAGTTCCCGCAGCACCTGCTTCCGACTGCATTTCCACTACTTTTACCTGATTACCAAAAATGTTTTCCTGACCTGCTGCCGACCATTGGTCAACAAAATCCGCCATCGGACTGGATGGTGTGATCGGATAAATAGCGGCAACATCTGTAAACGCATACGCTACATGTGCGGCTGCCGTGTTACCGTCCATTGACTGTTTTGCTCTAGACATTAATATATCCTCCTTAGAATTTTGTTTAAAAAAGTCATATTGACCCTACTAATGAAATATTTTATCATATTTTTCCGGGGTTGTAAACTTTGAGACTGCATTTATCCGAATACATTGTAAGTATTCGTGCAGAATTATTGCAGGCGGATCATGAATTGACAAATAACAGCCAAAGCTTTCAAACTGAAATCCCCCGCTTTTCTATATATATTCAAGTTGTCCCTCTAATTATGCAAACAATTATTTTTGACACAAAACAGGACACTGCATATCCGTTGGCAGATCCAACAATGCAGTGTCCATAATCTAAAACTTATCAATCATTAATCATTATGTTTTCTTTTACTTATGATAACTACAAATACCGTGCAGCCTGAAAGCAACAGAAGCATTACAAAGGTCATGTTCATACTGTCTCCGGTCTTTGTCGGTTCTGGTTCTTTTTTTGTAGTCGGTTCCGGTGTGGTAACTTCCGGGGTAGACGGTTTTTCCGTAGTAGTTATTTCTTCTGGTGTGGTCGTCTCCTCTGGTGTGGTTATTTCTTCCGGTGTGGTCGGTTCTACCGGCTTCTCTTCCAAATCATATAACAGCCGGATCACAAGACTGCTGTCCGGAGCAACATCACCACTGTTTTTTCCATGAGCGTCGGTGGCCGTCTGGTTGAATACATAACCGGCAAACTGCTTAAACGTATCTTCTACATCCACATCATCCGCTTTTACACCTGCACCCTTTGCATTTTCAGATGAGAGGATTCCGGTTCCGGCTGAGGCATATTTATTCATCGTCTCTTCAGACTTGATCACATAATACTTTCCGTCTGCTTCGATCGAATCATTTGTTGCCTCCGGAACTTCCACCCAGTATTCGATCTGATAGGTTGGCTTCAATACATAAATCTGATGAACGATGGTGGTTCCGTCCGGATTGATCTGGTCTACGAAAGACGGATAGCCCGGAATCTCAACTTCAACCAGTTCATAATTTTCATAGTCTTCTGACTTATCCGTAACGGTTACACCAATACCGATATTTACATCGGTAACATCATTTGTTTCTTTCAAAACAAACTTCTTAACTTCTCCGTTCACTTCAATTTCAACAAAATCATGGTCTGCTTCCGGATCTTCCACCCAGTACTGCTCCTTATACTCCGTTCTCTCTGGTGTCTTCTTATCATAATATAACTGAATTACCAGAGAATTGTCTTTTGCTACCGTACCTTCGGAATGTCCTGCTGTCCGGGTTGCTTCAGGATTAAATTCATAATCCGTATAACTCTTATAAGTATCTTCTGCTACCGTACCGTCAACCGTTACGCCTGCTTTTTTGTTGGCATTCTCATTGCTGGCAACACTGCTTCCGCCTGCTGCAGTTTTTATGAGCGCTTCTTCTTTTACATAATATTTGTCGCCTACCTGTACGGCTCCTGCTGTACCAGCATCCTGTTCCAGATAATATTCTACTTTATAGGACGGCAGGTCATAGAACTGATACAGTACCGTTGTACCATCGCCTTTCACGGCTGTAGTAGAATCCGGATATAACGGATTGTCAGAATAATCTTTTTTAATATATGGCTGATACTTTGTTTCTGAAGATTTATCCCTGATTTCTGCCTCAGAAGCTATATCAACATTTTCCACAACCACACTGTCGGTCAGAACATACTTCTTTGAATTTACCGTAATAAAATCTTTTGTGGCATCCGGATTCTCAACATAATACTTCTCTGTATATTCTGTCTGAATTCCGTTTTCAAAATATTTATTGGCAAACGCTACGCTATGTACCGTATGATTTGCTTTGGAAGAACCGATGGATGATGTAAATCCGATCTGGACATCATCATTTGCAAACTTATGCGCAAGCTGGGACATACCTTCCAGTTTGATCTGTGCATCCGCCGGTCTTACTGCTTCTGAAAAGTTTCCGTTTGCATATCTGACATATAAGTTCTCTCCGTCATATTCGATCCAGAATGTAAACAATCTGTTATCCACTTCTTCACCGGTCACATCAATATTACCCGCATCGGCAAAACGTGTGGTACAATCCTTGGAACTGCTCGGAGTGCTGGCTGACGGATCGTTAATATTAACATAATTTCCACCCTGCACTAAATCTGGCTGGAGTCCGTTTAGATAAGAGATTCCGATATGATCTCTGGTAACGCCGTCCAGCATGACACCCACATGATCGAACCTTCTGTCCTGACTTGCCGGCAGCTGTTCATATCCCTGGTTTTTTAAATATGTCCAATAATTTGCACCGGCACTTGCCCAGTCATATTCAAGACCTTTATTTCTTGTATCATCGGCAACGGCCTGTAAATAACCTAAACCGGTATTTGCATAAATCTGATTATCATATGCCCAGTTAACATATGCAGTACCTGACGACTCAAAGGTACAATATGCACCGTTAAAATAAGAATCCATTTCTATGACAAGACTGTCGGGTACTCCGTAATAACCCATGCCTGCACCGGCCTGTCCGTTTATACTATCGGTAGGTGTGATGATAAACGCTATACCGTCGCCCCCGACTTCTCTTGCAAACTGTGCTCCGCCTGTCTGTGCCATATTTACGCACGCATCCGGCATGGATATGGTAAATTTTGTAGAAAATTCACTGCTTTCTTTTAAAGATACCCTGTCCTTCACAAGCGCCGTGCCTACGCGGTAATCGGTATCTGTTCTGCCCAGATCAGCCCCGCGGACGCCGTTGATCAGTCTTATGATTTTTTCGTTGTTTCCCGAATGTTCGTTTTCAACAATCGCTGCATATTTCACCGGATTACTGGTAATAGACTCCGGTGTGCCGCTTCGGAATGCAGTATTGATCTTCCAGTTATCCTCTGAAAAATCTACTCCTGTTCCAAAACCTTCGGCAAAATAATAGGTCTTTTCTTCATCTGCCGGACCTGCATAAACATCAGGATTATCGAATCTCTGCCAACCGACAAAGACAGTTGATAACAATGTCGTGGCAGATAACAGAAATGCAATTTTTTTCTTTCCGCTTTGTTTGCTTTTTCCTTTAAACATTGCTTTCATCCTTTCTTTTTGTATTTCTATTGAAATGAAATAAAAACACCGGTAATTATTTTCATTTCAATAATTAAAGTAGATTATATCATAATTTCTGCA
>CAJTPF010000005.1:123827-141024 GCA_910578175.1 uncultured Lachnospiraceae bacterium | reverse complement strand
GGTGACATCCTCACCCTTGAGGCCGTCGCCGCGGGTAATGGCCTTGACCAGTTTGCCACCCTCATAGCGCAGCACCAGCGTGAGACCGTCCAGCTTCCAGGATAAAATACCTTTCTTATCCTGAATAAAATCCACCAGACCGCTGATTTCTTTTGTTTTATCCAAAGACAGCATTGGCTGTTCGTGCCGCTCCCTGGGCAGTTCGCTTAATACTTCATATCCTACCGTAACAGTGGGACTGTTTGACATCCGAATTCCGGTTTCCCGTTCCAACTGCACCAGTTCGTCATATAATCTGTCATATTCGTAATTGCTGATAATCTCATTTCCATCCTGATAATATACTCTGGATGCCTGATTCAGGATATCCACCAATTCCTGCATTCTGCTCATCTGACTGATACCTCAACATTATTTTATAGTAATTCCATTAAATCCATGATCTCTGATTCCGAGATTCTTCGATATGTCCCTTCTTTCAGCCGGTTTAAGCGTATATTCATAACCCGGACTCTTTTTAACTCCGTTACTTTGTAATTTAATGCCTCGCACATCCGACGTATCTGCCGGTTCAGCCCCTGGGTCAAAACAATCCCAAATGTATAATCATCAATCCGATTCAATTCACACGGTCTGGTCACCGTATCCAGTATCGGAACCCCGGCTGCCATTTTTTCCAGAAAATCACTTGTTATCCGCTTGCTGACCCGGACCACATATTCTTTTTCATGACCCTCGCTGGACTTTGCAATACGGTTTGCCAGTTCTCCGTCATTGGTCATCAGAATGAGACCGGAAGAATTCTTATCCAGCCGTCCCACATAGATCAGCCGTTTGGGATAATTTATAAAATCAATAATATTATCCGGGTTGGTTCTGTCACAGGTACATTCAATTCCAGCCGGTTTATTCAGCGCCAGCAGGATCAGGGAATCCTGCTGTTTTACCTGTTTTCCGTCGGCATAAACCATTGAGCCTTCTATTACCCGTTCTCCCACGGACGCCCTATGATCGTCGATCCGTACCCTGCCGGCTTCAATCATGCGGTCCGCTTCCCTTCTGGAACAGACTCCTGCATCACTTAAGTATTTATTCAGACGGATGCCTTTCTCTTTCTCCTCCGCTTTCTTCCCGGAATTTAACTTTTTATTTCCTGCCATATTTTCGCACCTCGCCTATCCATATCTTCATTTAACCCAGAACCCGCTTTGCAATATCTACTGATTCTTTTGCATCTCTGGCATAAAAATCCGCTCCGATTTTTTCCGCATACGACGGGGTCAATACGGCGCCTCCCACCATAACTTTACAATCCACATGATTTTCACGTAAAAGACTGATGGTCTTTTCCATGGAAACCAGTGTAGTCGTCATCAGTGCCGACAGACCCACCAGTTTCACTTTATGCTCGAGAGCAGCATCCACAACCTTCTGATAATCCACATCTTTTCCCAGGTCTATCACCGTATATCCATAGTTTTCCAACAACACCTTTACAATATTCTTTCCGATATCATGAATATCACCTTTTACGGTGGCGAGAACGATCTTCCCCCTGCTCACCGACTCTCCGGAATGTTTACCCAGATACTCTTTGATGACCGCAAATGCCGCCTGTGCCACATCCGCTGCCATGATCAGCTGGGGAAGAAAGATCTTCCCGGTTTCAAACTGACTTCCTGCTTTGTCAAGCGCAGGAATGAGATGATCATTTATGATCTCCATTGGATTTTTCGTCTCTAACAGTTCCGTTGTAATTCTGGCTCCGTCATTTTTCAAACCGTTTTCAATAGCATATTCCAATGAATTCTGGCTGCTACCCACAAAAGACTGTCCGAATGCCGCTGGCCCGCTTTTCTCCGCCATGGGAGTAACGGCTTTCGTTCCGGATACAGGCAGCATATACTGTAACTGGGTATTATATGCTTCAATATATTCCAGCGAATTCTTATCATACCCCATCAACAGCCGAAATGCCCGTACGCTGCCGGTCATGCTTGCCACATTCGGATTCATGATCGGCAGGTCCAGACCATTCTGCATCGCCATGGTTAAAAAAGTATGATTGATCAGTTCCCTGCCCGGAAGGCCAAAAGAAATATTTGATACTCCCAATACCGTTTTTAACCCCAGTTCTTCTTTTACCCTTCGGACAGCCTGTAATGTTTCGGCAACACCCTCCTGTTCTGCGGAAGCCGTCAGTGTCAGACAGTCGATATAAATGTCTTCTTTGGGAATTCCCAGTTCAGTTGCCCGTTTCAGAATCTTTTTGGCAATTTCAAACCTTTCTTCACTGCTTTTCGGTATTCCGTTTTCATCCAGCGTAAGCCCCACTACAGCTGCACCATATTTTTTTACCAGAGGAAGAACGGATGCCAGAGACTGTTCTTCTCCGTTGACGGAATTGACAATGGGTTTTCCGTTATATACCCGCAGACCGGCCTCCAGCACCTCAGGAATCGTGGAATCCAGCTGCAGTGGAACTTCCACGATACTCTGAATTGCCTTTACCGCCTTTATCATCATGGACGTTTCATCGATATCCGGCAGTCCCACATTGACGTCCAGTATCTCTGCCCCTGCCTTTACCTGATCGATAGCCTGGTTCAGAATATAATCCATATCCTGATTCAGCAGCGCCTCTTTAAATCTCTTTTTTCCGGTAGGATTGATCCGTTCTCCGATGATACGGGGCTGGGAAATGATAACCGTATCCACGGCGGAACAGACCGCCGCCCTGGATGTCTTTGCATGGGAAATAAAATGCTGATCTTTCAGCATACCTGCCAGTTCTTCAATATATTCCGGCGTGGTTCCGCAGCAGCCGCCGAATATTTTAACGCCAAGCGCCGGAAAATCCTGTAATTGCAGGGCAAACTCCCGGGCTGTAACATCATACTTATTGGTCAAAGGATCCGGCAGACCGGCATTCGGTTTCACCACCAGCGGAAGGCCCGTCCATTCTGCCATCTCTTTTACAATCGGATAGAGTTCTTTCGGTCCCAGGGAACAGTTGACTCCAAGAGCCGTTACCCCCAGTCCTTCCAAAGTCATTGCCATATTGGAAATTCCGCAGCCGGTAAATGTACGCAGATTTTTTTCAAATGTCATGGTACAGACGATCGGAAGTTTTGAATTCTCTTTTGCTGCCAGAACCGCTGCTTTCAATTCATATAAATCGGTCTGGGTTTCAAATACGATCAGATCCGCTTCCCGGCCTGCCGTAATCTGCTCTTTATAGATTTCATAAGCCTCTTCAAAGGAAAGAGTCCCGGTGGGCTCCAATAACTGACCGATCGGACCGATATCCAGGGCAACCAGCGTATCCGTTCCTTCGCAGGCCTGTTTTGCTAATCCTATGGATGCACCGATCACCTCCGCCACGCTATATCCGCAGTTTTTTAATTTATATGCATTGGCTCCAAACGTATTGGCATATATAACATCTGCGCCTGCCCGGATATAAGACCGGTGAATATCCAGAATCCATTCCGGTTTTTGAATGCTCAGCAGTTCCGGAACAGCTCCCATTGGCATCCCTCTCTCCTGCAGCATGGTTCCCATCCCGCCGTCAAAAATAACAAACTCTTTACACAACAATGTCTTAAAATCCATAATTCACTCCTTCTCGGTCCGAATTCCGTAACTTAATAACAGGTGGTTCCTCTTCTCCTATATTCACAATCTCCCAGCAAATGACAATTTTTACATGTTTTTTTCCGCTCTTCCAATATCCCCTGACGGATTCCGATCAGACAGGTTACGGATTTTCTCGGGACCAGAATACAGGATTCCGTCGCACAAAGACCGATTCGTTTCCCGGCATTCATGATTTCCAAAAGCTCTTTCTGGGTAGAAAGCGGAAAATCCCCATATCCCACACCAAATCTCCAGGTATGGGAATATCCCTCCATCTCCCGGAATATGATCTTTTCCGCCTCATCGCATACCTGTTCAACGGCAGCATTTGCCAGGGCATCTATGATCAGGGCGTTTACCATATTCTCCACTTCGTTCTGTCTCAGCAGTTTATCCACACCATCCGACAGCGTAACGCATAAAGCCGCCGCCTTCTCACAATCGCTCAGATGTTTCCGGATAGAATCACCTTTCAGTTCCAGCCGGGTTCCTGCCAGAAAAAGACTGTCATTTTCTCTGCACAGATCAAACACTTTATAACAATATCTCGGTTTAATGACCTTCAATAGATCAATTTCCGCCTGAAGAATCAGCTTTGTCATATTCAGATCCGGCAGGGTATCCCGATAACCCAGATATCTGGCGGCTTCCCCTTTATCTATTTCTTTTATTATAATCTCTTCATCCAATGACATGATCACAACAGACTCCTTACCGCATCATTTATTTTTCCCGCCACATAAGGATTATTCATTGTATATAAATGAATTCCGTCTACACCATTGGAAATCAAATCTACGATCTGGTCTATGGCATAGGCGATTCCGGCATCCCGCAGCGCCTCCGGCTGATGTTCATATTTCTGCATCATCTTGCTGAATTTTACCGGAAGACTGGCGCCGCACATGGATACCATACGCTCAATCTGACTTTTATTTACCACCGGCATGATCCCGGCTTCAATCGGGACTTCAATTCCGGCAATTCTGGCCTTTTCCAGAAAATCATAAAAATGGGAATTGTCAAAAAACAACTGGGACATCAGATGCTCCGCTCCCGCTTCTACTTTTTTCCTTAAATTTTTAATATCGTCGATCAGAGACTCCGCTTCCCCGTGACCCTCCGGATAACAGGCGCCGGAAACATGAAAATCACCATGGGATTTAATATAGGACACCAGTTCACTGGCATACTTAAAATCCTTTTTTACCGGAAACTCCGGATTGATGTCGCCCCGGAGCGCCAGAATATTATGGATTCCGTGGGTTTTTAGTTCTTTTAATATAAAATCAATATCTTCCTTTGTATTATACACACAGGTCAGATGCGCTGCCGATAAAATCCCGTATTTTTCCTGAATATCCGAAGCAATCTGGCAGGTTTTGGAATCCGAACGATTCCCGCCGGCTCCATAAGTAACGGAAATAAAATCCGGTTTTAGATCGCTCAGTCCTTCCAGCGTTTCATAAATTGTCTCAATAGAGCTTGTCTTTTTGGGCGGAAACACCTCAAAAGAAAAGATCGTCCTGTCTTTTTTAAATAAATCTGATATATACATGTTAATTCCCTTTCATCCCGTATTCTTTGGCGATTCTCTTTTAATTGCAAAACAGATTATAACCTATGATAATACATAAAAATATAATGAACACAGACCAGAAACAAAAGCCAAGATATAATCCGATGGCCATTCCTACTGCTATCCAGAATAATATAAATCCGCAGATCCTACGCATATTACAAATCCTTTTAAGGTATTTGTATATCATATGCCAGTAAATGCGGATTTAACATTATTATTTATTTTCCGTTTTGATCACAATATCGTCAACTTCAACCGTATCCTCTTCCGTATCCGCATCTTTATTGGTAAATCTCTCAATAAAATCCGGTACCATATCAAGAATCTTGGTCAGTCCGTCCTGCTCTTTAATATTTACCAGCTTTGGAACTCCGTCTTTGATCACCAGTACGGCACTTGGTGACATCTTGCCTCCCATTCCTCCGCCGCCGTTATTCTTCTGGTCATTATATGCTGCTCCGGCTCCAACGCCGAAAGATACATCCACCAGCGGTAAAATAATGGTTCCGTCAATATTGATGGCGTCGCCTACAACGGTTTTTGTTGTAATGAAATTTTCCATTCCTTTAAACAATGATTCTACTGTACTGTCAAATGCATTTTTATTCTCTGCCATATGTCCTCCTTTTTTCCATAACCTGTTTCAGATTATCATTTCGATATAGTCTTAATGCTATTATTAACAAATAATAAATCTGAATTCTGCCTTTGATTAACAAATCCCCTTCCAGCACTTTCTGTTCAAAATCAGCCTGTAATAAAAAGTGCTTCGGTAACACCGTATAAAACATACAGATAAATCCGTATAGCTTTCCTGTATTACACGGACTGTCAAAACCAAAATGCAGATATCCTTTGATCTTACGCGGCCGGATATGCTTTAAAAGCCGGATGGCTTCCGTTTTCACATCCCTGAATGCCTGCCGGGTAGTTTCATCCTGCAGAAACTCTTTCAGCTGCTTCAATTTTCCGTATATATTCTTTATTGTATCACAAAAACGTCTAAAAATATATTTAATTTTTAATCGTATGGAAGAAAAAAAATTTTTGATTCTGTCAATCGTGGATATTCTCTCTGTATGGGCTGATTTATTTTCAAATGCTTCTGAGTCCTGACCTGTTTTTTGTGATTGTTTCCGTTTCGGATTCAGTTCCTTCTTCTGCGGTTCTTCCTTCCGACCCACTACTGCATCTCTTTGTTCCTCCAGCTTCTGCAGCGCTTCAAACGGTTCTTCTGCTTCCGGATATTTTCCATGATGTTTATGATGTATTTCCTCTGACATCTGTTCAAACATCTCCGTTTCTTGTTCCATCTGCTTCATCCGCCTTTTCCGGCCCTTCAGACTCCGCCCGTCGCTTTCATCGCCCAGCCAGTGGGTATTGATGCCGAATATTCGGAATGTCATGGTCGTCCGCATGTTTTTCTGAAAACGGAAGCTGAGCATTCGTAATAAAAAAGAAACTCTGGCATCCACCATAAGTTTTCCGTGATAATCGATTCTGGCGGAATACCGGACAGGCACAAACAATACGCACAGAACCAGAATTAACACCAGACTGAGCAGTGCAAGAAGAATGATTCCTAATATTTTTAAAATTATCAGCACAATATGTAGCATGCTCTCTCTTCCTTACTTCACGTTATTCTTTTTCAATCATCTTTCTGACAAGAAACTGCCCGGTCTTATGATAACAGTCCATAATAATCTGCTCCATGAGTTCCAAAGCTTCATCTCTGCCTTCTCCGATACCCACCACAAACAGATCCCTCTTTTTATAATGTTTTTGCAATAAGACATAGGACGGATATATTTCCAGGGAATTATTCTCGTTGACAGGAAGGGTTATAAAATAAACACCAAGCTGCGGTTTGTTCCGAACTGCCCTTTTTATGATTTTATGCCTGCGTCGGCCGGCCCGGCAGCCTACATAAAGATTATTATACCATTTCATTCAAACAACCTCAAATCTCATTTATGATACATTTTATGATTTCAACCACTGCTGCTTTTTCTGCCTTATTGGTGCAATTGGAAACCGAATGAAAGACATAGTCCTGAATTTCCGTAATATTATTAAAAAATACCGGCAACCGTGACAAAATCAGTGCCATAACCGAACGGTTGACAATTTTCCGGTTCTCGTGGAAAAACCGGGTCAGCTCTCCGATCAATTCATCCCGTTTTTGTTCCACATAAAGCCTGATATCAACGGACTCCGATTTGCCTTTTACCTGTTCAAAGCCTTCCCGGACCGCAGCCAAATCGATAAACAGGCTGTCTGACAGCAGATATCGGGTAATATATAGTTCCCGGAAAAATTTCTCCTCATTTGTACCGGATATCTTGTCCATATACTGTTCTCTCACGGTATCCAGACCGTATTCCACCGATGAAATTTTAGAATAAAGGCGTTCCGGTACGCCTTCCAAAGCCCCAAAAGATTCAGTAATATCATCGGAAAGTGTTTTGTATTCCCCATTGTTAAAAGCTTCATTCACAGCCTGTAAGATCCGGATACTACAGGCAACATTCTCCTGTTCATAAGAAACATAGGGCATACAGTTCAGCATTGCATAAATTTTATTTACAATACCCTGCAGCATCATATATAAACCGGTTTCTTCCTCTATATGATCTGCCGCATATTTTAATTTCTGCTCCAGGTCGCGGAACTGTGATTCTGTAATTGTATCATAATTCATATTTTTTGCATACATATAAATTTCATGTAAATCCTGAAAATCTTCAGTCTGTTCCGGTAATATCAGCATGGAAGAAGATTTCAGCACATAAACAAAATCGTCCACCGTCTGCCTGTCTGTCTGGTTATAAACGGTCAGTCCTTCGCTTAAAAGCTGGAAAAACTTGGATTTCGTCATCCTTAACGGAATTTCCGCTATGATCTCACTGATCTTGCCGTTAATGACCGTATTATCTTCATCCGAAAAAATATATTGCATAATTTCTCTGGTAAATTCTTCGTCGGAATAATCATCACCTAAATTTGTATCTTTAAATAAGTATTCACATCTGTTAGATACATATTCATATCTGGAAAAAATATCCGCATAAGCGGCCAGCCCGTCCACCTTCCGGTAAATTTCATTCCGAATCCCGTCGATTTCGGTAACGGCTCTGTTCCGTCCGTCTCCGGTCTGTTTTTGTGTAAGTACATTCCCGATGATTCCTGAGATAACTTCTGCATAACGCTGCAGATTCTTATCTTTTTTCCCTCTGTCTTCCAGCATTTCATAATAAGTATAATAATCCATGGCTAATTCAACAGCCGCACTTCTGTTATATAAGTCCGCCAGATATTTCCCATATACCGGAAGATTATCTTCCAGATTCATTCCCTTCGAGATTTCTTTTAAAACCTTATTCATTTGATGCCTTTCCTTTCTTAATTTACTGGCATATCAGGCAGCTGCTATTTTCCGGAACAAAATTCAACCTTTTCACCAGCCAGTATTTTATTTGTCGTCCGAACAGCACACATTTTACCACACATGGAACAGGTATGCCGTTCTTCCAACGGTACACTGTCATAATATCTTTTTGCCTTTTCCCCGTCAATAGCATACCGGAACATTTCGTCCCAGTCCAGTCTATGTCTGGCGGCGCTCATTTTATCATCAATCTCTCTGGCCCCCGGAATCCCTTTGGCTATATCAGCGGCATGGGCTGCTATCTTTGATGCAACGATTCCTTCCCGCACATCATCCACATCCGGCAGTCTCAAATGTTCGGCCGGAGTTACATAACACAGAAAATCCGCACCGTTGGCAGCCGCTATGGCACCCCCGATAGCCGATGTAATATGATCGTATCCCGGTGCGATATCCGTTACCAGCGGTCCCAGAACATAAAACGGCGCTTCATGGCAGATTCGCTTCTGAATCGCCATATTGGCTGCAATTTCATTCATTGCCATATGGCCCGGTCCTTCAACCATAACCTGTACATCTTTTTCCCATGCCCGTTTGGTCAGATTTCCCAGTTCAATAAGTTCGGCAATCTGTCCGGCATCGGTGCTGTCCCGAATACATCCCGGCCGCAATGCATCCCCCAGACTAATGGTTACATCATATTTTCTAAATATTTCCAATACATCATCATAATATTCATAAAAAGGATTCTCATTTCCTGTCATCTCCATCCATGCAAACAGCAGGGAACCACCTCTTGACACAATGTTCATCAGTCTGCCTTCCCGTTTAAATGCCTCTACAGCCCGTTTATTGATACCCGCATGAATCGTCTGAAAATCCACTCCTTCTCTGGCATGGGCTTCCACTACTTTCAGAAAATCCTGCGCCGTAATCTCCAGCAAATCCTTTTCCAGATATCCGATGGCATCATACATGGGAACGGTACCGATCATTGCCGGTGAAACTTTTATCAGTTCTTCCCGAAATGTATTGGTTTTTCCGTAATTGCTCAAATCCATAATAGCTTCACAGCCAAAATCAACTGCCATTCTGACTTTTTCCATTTCCATCTCATAATCCTTTTTATCCCCGGATATTCCAAGATTGACATTAATCTTTGTTTTCAAACCTTTTCCAATGCCTTCCGGCGAAAGGGAAGTATGATTGACATTTGCCGGTATGGCAACCTGTCCCAGCGCCAACAGTTCCCTTAATTTCTCCACGCTCATCTTTTCTTTTGCCGCAACGGTCTCCATCTCAGAAGTAATGATTCCTTTTTTTGCCGCCTCCATCTGTGTATGATAGTCTCTCATTTTATTAAAATCCTTTCTCTG
This sequence comes from uncultured Lachnospiraceae bacterium, assembly GCA_910578175.1. Taxonomy (GTDB): domain Bacteria; phylum Bacillota; class Clostridia; order Lachnospirales; family Lachnospiraceae; genus Bovifimicola. The sequence continues at coordinate 131,036 of CAJTPF010000005.1, read as the reverse complement.
TAAAATTTATCGTAGCTGCTGCCAAATCCAAAACCAAAATCAAAGATTATAGCTTCCGTCGAACTCTGGTCAGACGATCCGGAAGTATTTATTTGCAGATAACAAATAAATGTCCGGTTCCGTCCGGTCCACGTTCAACGGAATATGTATTGTCAAGTCCGCTATAGAGGAAAAGAACATCCCCTGAAATCCATGATATAAGCATCTGCATTTTCTTTTATTATTTCCGCAGGCTCCACGGAATGTTCATCATATATGGCTACCGCACGGTATCCTCCCATACGGGCCCCCTGAATTCCGGCCAGTATATCTTCAAATACAATACATTCTTCCGGATGAATCCCCATTCGTTCCGCCGCTTTATCATATACATCCGGAAATCCTTTTCCCCGGGATACTTCCCGGACTGTCGTTATATTGTCAAACATATCAAGTACACCGTTATTTGTCAGTGCCGGTATAACCAGTTGTTTATCTGATGCCGTTGCTACTGCCATTTTAATATCCTGCTCTTTCAGCATCTGAAGATATTCCATGGCGCCTTTCTTCAAAGGAACCGTGTTGGCATAGGAGTATATCGCCATATCATACCATTCCCGCAGAATTTCCTCTCTGGTTTCCGGAAAACCAAACCGTTCGATCGTATAGTCTGCCGCCGCCTCAAATCCCATGGGAGTAATGGCATCCAGATAATCCGGCGGTACGGAAAGCCCCCGTTTTCCTAAAAATTCTACATCAATCTGTCTCCAGACTCCCATGGAATCCATCAGTGTTCCGTCTAAATCAAAAATCGCTGCTTTGTATTTCGTTTGTTCCATATTTACCTCATATTTTAAATCTTTTCATTCTCTCAATTATATTCATGCCAGGAATGCCTGATACATATTTCTTGCCGCTGCTTCAATATCTTTTTCTGCTATGATGGCAGATACTACTGCCAGTCCGTCAATTCCTGTACCTTTAAACTGCGCCAGTGTATTCATATTAATGCCTCCAATGACAACGATGGGTATGTCCACTGCAGCCCGTATCTCTTTCAGTCCTTCCATGGTAACCGGTCTGGCATCCGCTTTGGTATTTGTGGCAAACATTGCTCCAACCCCCAGATAATCTGCCCCGTCTTCGACGGCTTTTACTGCCTCTTCCAATCTCGACGCCGATACACCTAGAATTTTATCATTGCCTATGATATCCCGAACCACGGAAGCCGGCAGATCCGACTGTCCGATATGGACACCGGCGGCGTCTGCCGCCAGAGCAATATCCACACGGTCATTTATGATCAGCGGGACATGATATCTGTCCGTTATTTCCTTTACCCGTACTGCCAGTTCATAAAACTCTTTGGAACTGCAGTGTTTCTCCCGAAGCTGTACCACGGTACATCCGCCTTTTACTGCCTGTTCCACGGATTCTTCAATGGTTCCGGTACTCATTAAATCCCGGTCCGTACAGAGATATAGCGTATAATCTATCTTATTCTTCATTTAATTCAGCCCTCTCGTCTATTATTTCATTGGAAAAAATACTGATAGCATCAATGATGTTTACATGAAAGCTTCCGGTTCCCATATGTCCCGCTGTTTCATATGCCATTTCCCCGGCTATGCCCATTGTCATGATTCCGCCGATAGCTGCCGAATAATAGTCTTTGCTTCCGTTTATATAAGCGGCACCTGCATAGGAACCTGTCAATGCGGTTGTCATACAGCCTGTCCCCGTTACTTTGGACAGCATCTTATGGCCGTTGGAGATCCTTGTTACCCTTGTTCCGTCCGACACCACGTCAACGGCTCCCGTGACCGCTGCTACACAATCATAGATTTCAGCTACTCTCTTGGCAACAGAACTCCCGTCATGTTTGCGATCCTCTTCTGCCGAGTCCACTCCCCTGGTATTTGCCTGAAGGCCTGCTATATATGACATTTCCGAGAGATTTCCCCGTAATATGGCGATTTTTACGTTAGAAAGTATCCGTTTCACCGTTTCATTCCTAAACCCGGAAGCACCCGCCCCTACCGGATCAAATACAACCGGAATTCCCAGTTCATTGGCTTTTCTTCCCGACGCCAGCATAGATTCCACGGTTCTCTGATTCAGTGTTCCTATATTGATCACCAATGATTGCGAGATCGACGTAATATCCGCTGCTTCTAAAATATCATCCGCCATGATCGGAGAAGCTCCCACTGCCAGAACTGCATTGGCACAATCGTTTACCGTTACATAATTTGTTATATTATGTACTAAAGGTATATGTTTTCTTATATCCTCTAGCAGCTGCTTTATATTCTCTTTTACCATTTTATTTTTCCTCCGTTTTTTTTCACCAGGACCGGTAAACCCCTGCCAATGCCGGTCCGTATATTGAAAAAAGGCTGCCAATGACAGCCTCACCTAATATCTTTATTCCTGATCCGACAATATTAAATGATTGCTCCCTACGACAGTATTAACCGACAGGTTCAAAGGGTCAGGTTTTACCTTCTCAACATTCCGTAAAAACGGTCTGTTCCCCTGCAAATATCTCATTTATTATCATACATTGCGAAATAAATGTCAAGTCTTAGACGATAATTTATCAAAATCATGAGGATCATTCTGCCAGAACAATCACATTTAAAAATAGTTGCAGCCCGGTCTCCCAACCGAACTGCAACATTGAAAACCCTCATTTTATGTGGTAATAAAAGTATTATAACCATCCCGCCTCAGCCGTTCTTCCATCTTTACCGCATTATCCAGCACTGCAAATGCCCCGCTCTGTACTCTGTAAAGTCCGTCCTCCATTACGATAAAAGCCGGATATCCTTTTGCTTTCAGCTCATTTAACAAGGCATCCGCATTTTCTCTTCTCCGGAAGGCACCAACCTGTACCCGGTATAATTTCGGATTCTGTTCACACTGAACCCCAATGGTTTCCAAAATTCCGTCAGCAATCGCCTGGGCAATTTCTTCGAATTTTTCATCGAACATCGCATTGTCTCTTTCATTGTCAATAAATCCGGCTTCCACCAGGACTGCAGGAATTCTGGTACGTTTCAGCACCACAAGATTCGGCCGTTCAATCACGCCTCTGTTGATAAATCCTAATTTTGATAATTCTGAATTAATATTCCGTGCCATTCTGGCTTTAATTCCGTTATCATCATATACCAGCGTTTCGATACCGCTGGCAGTATTCGGTGTTGGAACCGCATTTCTATGAATAGAAACAAAAAAATCCGCACCGGAATTATTACCCATCACTGCCTTTTCATATGGCGTATTATAAACATCAGTGGTTCTGGTATATTCCACATTCACGCAATTGTCTTCCAGAATCCTTCCGACAGCCAGCGCCAGATTTAAATTATCGTCTTTCTCCCTTCTTCCCTCATAAGTTGCACCATAATCCGAACCTCCGTGTCCGGCGTCTATAATAACTGTGTATGCCATAGCTACACATCCTTTTGCATTTTTTATTATTCTATGATAAAATTGCTTTGTCTGTGCGTTATAAATGAGAATATGAACGTCAAAAATAAACCATATAGAAATGAGGAATTTTATGTATCCAATCATTCATTTAGGTCCCCTCACCATTCCTTCCTACGGAACCATGGTTTTGACCGGGCTGATCATCGGAATTCTATTTGCCGCTTATTCCGCCCACCGTTATCAGGTTCAGAAAATTGATATCGTACTGTCGACCATCCTTGCAAGTGCAGGACTGATCGCAGGCGCAAAAATTTTATATATGATCACGGTGATTCCGAATCTGACCAGCCATTTTGATTATGTTAAGACCCATATTCCCGAAACCGTTTCCTATCTCTTTGGCGGATATGTGTTCTATGGCGGTCTGATAGGAGCTTTGCTGATGTATCTGTTTTTCTGCAGACGTATGGAATATGATTTTCTGCGTTTTACAAATGTCATTGCACCTGTCATTCCTCTGGTTCACGGATTCGGACGTATTGGCTGTTTTTTAGGCGGCTGCTGTTACGGTATTGAATATAACGGTCCTTTAGCCGTTATGTACCCGCACAATGATTATGTAAATGGACTTGGCTCTGTTTCCCGGTTTCCGGTACAACTTCTGGAAGCTCTGATTAATCTTATATTATTCATTATTTTATTCTTATATGCAAAAAAACCACGGAAAGACGGTTCCCTGCTGGGAATTTATCTGATCTGCTATTCGCTCCTCCGCTTTTCCCTGGAATTTTTAAGAGGAGACGTGGAACGTGGTATATTACTGGGTATCTCTACCTCCCAGTGGATCAGTCTATTGTTGATACCAGCGGGTATCTTTCTTCTTAAAAAAAATCCGCTGACAACTGATACAGACAGAAAATCCGGTATATGATATGTTCATAAAAAAGGCAGCAGTTAAATAACTGCTGCACTTTTTCTATCTATTATTATTCTTATCGTCTAAATCATCTACGCCTCTGCGGATATCATCGCCAATGTCATCCACGCCGTCCCGGATATCATTGCCGATATCGTCTAATACACCGTCCCCGTTTCTGTCAATGCTTCTTCCGTCATTGGAACCGTTGGTATTATCCGTATTCTTGTCATTATTATCCTTGTTGTTATCATTGTCATTCCCTTTGTTATCAGATGTGGCTTCAGTCTTTTTGTTATTGTCTTTATTATTGTCTTTGTCATCATCTGTTCCGCAGGCAGTTGTAACAGCAGCGAACAATGCCACAAGCATGGCAATTAATAAAACTTTCCGTTTTCCGTTCTTACGGACTTTAACAGATTTTCTGCTTACATAAGAATTATTCATATTTACCTCCATACTATTAAACGATTTCTTTAAACATTAATAATATGTGCAATTCTGTATGCTTTATAACGGAAAACACTGGAAAATTTTATACGTTTATGACATCGCTCATATCATACAATCCCGCCGGTTTTCCTGCAAGGAACTTGGCGGCCTCTATCGCTCCTTTGGCAAAAACCGCCTTGGAATATGCACGATGGCTGATTTCTATTACTTCATCGGTTCCGGCAAATATAATATCGTGGTCTCCCACTATGGTACCGCCACGCACTGCAGAAATCCCGATTTCCTTTTTCTTTCTTTTTTCCCTAACATCACTTCTATCATAACGATATTCGTATTCGTTATTTAATTCTTCATTCATAACATCTGCCAGTGCAATTGCCGTACCGCTTGGGGCATCTACTTTCTGATTGTGATGTTTTTCTACGATTTCAATATCATATCCTGCATCTGCCAGAAGTTTTGTGACATTTTTTAATACTTTCATTACAGTATTTACGCCAAAGGACATATTTGCAGATTTCAGAACTGCAAGCTTCTTACTCAGCTTATGAATATTGGTAATCTGTTCTTCCGACAGGCCGGTAGAACATATTACAACCGGCAGATTCCTTTTTTCGCAATATTCCATCAGAGGATCGACTGCCACAGCCGATGAAAAGTCTATCACAACGTCCGCTTCCACATCGCATTGATCAATATCCGTATATACCGGATAACTGTTCGGCCGGTTATCAGCAATATCAATTCCGGCAACAATCTCTGCACTGGCATCCTGTTTCACAAGATCCGAAATCACCTGCCCCATTTTACCATTACATCCATGCATTATAATTTTTATCATCGTATATTCCTCTTTCCGTTCTACAATTTCGTAATCTTACAGTATTCCGTATTCCTCCATGGCTTTTTTCAGTTTTGCCTGGCCTGCCTCCTCCATGGTGGTCAAAGGTCTTCGCAGACCTCCCACATTCATTCCCATCAGATTTAATGCAGCTTTTACAGGAATCGGATTTACTTCACAGAATAATGCATCGATCAGGGAAAGCGCCTGAAGCTGCAGATTCAAACTGGTCTTTACATCGCCATCCAGATATGTCTGCACAATGTTATGGGTATTTTCAGGCGCAATATTGGATAATACGGAAATAACGCCTTTTCCGCCAAGGGCCAGTACCGGAACGATCTGGTCATCATTTCCGGAATAAATATCAAATTCCAGGTTCTCTTCCTGTATTAAGGCCGCCAGTTTTGCAACCTGAGAAATATTACCGCTGGCTTCCTTTACTGCCACAACGTTTTTCGCCTCTTTAGCAATACGTACCACCGTTTCCGGAAGAATGTTACAGCCGGTTCTGCCCGGTACATTGTACAATATGGCAGGTATCTCTATGGCAGAAGCTATCCTGATAAAATGTTCGGCCAAACCATTCTGGGTTGCTTTATTATAATACGGTGTCACCAGCAATACACCGTCTGCACCGTATTTTTCTGCCTCTGTGGACAGATAGATTGCCGTATCCGTACAGTTAGAACCGGTTCCTGCAATGACCGGTATCCGTTTTGCGGTTTTCTCAACCGCATATTTAATACACTCCAGATGTTCCTCATGGGTAAGGGTAGAAGATTCTCCGGTTGTTCCGCAAATTATAATGGCATCTGTTTTTCCCGCTATCTGCTGTTCGATCAATTCACCAAGTTTATCAAAATTAACGCTTCCATCCTGATCCATCGGTGTGACAATTGCAACTCCGGCACCTGTAAATATCGACATAATAATCCTCCAATTCTATCTTCCTGTTTTGGCTCCGGCACGGTTCCACATCCATCCGCCGTCTGCCTGTCAAACTTAAAAAGGGCTAACCAAAATGGTTAGCCCAATCAACGCCATAATATCCAAACGCATTGTAGCTCACCATCTTCATATAAAGATGACAGTCATATGGCTATTAACCATATGCCCAAGAACGTATACACAGGATATATGCTCTTTCGGCGTAACACCCTTTCTTCCGGTCTCATCTGTGCCTGACACATCCTCCGGAATACTGATTTGATACGCAACCTCTACTGCAAATTTATAAACGTCTAATCTGTCGCTTATTGTCATATAATAACACTAAGATATTTTATTGTCAATGCTTTTTCAATCAATCGCACTTTCTATCTTTGATACGGAATCTACATAGGGTATCAGCTCTTCCGGCAGAACTCTTCCGGTAAGAAATACCGATGTTTCCTCCGAACGGACATCAAGAATCGGTAATAATTCATTCCATTCAATGATCCCTTCATCCACCAGACCCAATACCTCATCCAGGATTAATATATCACATTCTCCGATAGTCAATACCTTTTTTGCATAATTCAAACCATTTCTGATATTTGTAACTTCATCATGTTTTTCACTTTCCGATAAGTCA
>CAJTPF010000005.1:121370-123804 GCA_910578175.1 uncultured Lachnospiraceae bacterium | reverse complement strand
TTCTGATTTTTCAAACCGGAATAATTTAATCTCAGGTTCCAGTCTTTGGAAAAATTTAGCCTCGTTCTCGTTCCTCTCCTTCATAAACTGAACAACTATAACCTGCTTACCATCTATTGCAGCAAACAGACCTTTTCCAATGGCGGCAGAAGATTTTCCGTCTCCCTTTCCGCAAAAAACCTGTACGCATCCTTTGTTCATGATTTATCATACACCTCAAATTTCATAATATTGAATTACGCCTATATGATAGCAGATATTACCAAATAATGCAATCCAATCTTATTTATCTTCTTCTCTTTCTTCGTCATTTACATATTCCAGCTTGCTGACAGACACTTCATATGCAGTATGTTTTTCCGTATCCGTTTCATTTATTTTTTTTACGTAATCACGGCTCTGTACCCGACCCCATACCTGAATCCGTTTTCCGACTTCAAAGGATGAGGCAAATCTTGCATTTCTTCCCCATGCAATACATGGAATATAATCTGATTTTCCATACGGCCTGTTCACAGCTATTAATAAATCTGATATCTCTCTGCCAAGAGGGGTTTTTCTATATATAGGTGATTTACATATGAAACCATCCAGAAATATCTGATTTGTTTTACCTGATTCCTGATTTTCTTCTATCAGCTGCCAGTCTCTGACAAATATAGATAATACAAGCTTGTTTCTTATACCATCATGTTTATTGTAGGAACGGAACTGCCCCGTAGCCTCCACCAGCTGTCCGATATAACTCTGTTTTACATCTACCAGACGTTCGGAAACCATAAGCGGAATGATATCCGTCATATCGCTTAACCGGTTAACAGATACATCAATGATGTAAAATCCCTCGCCAAACACTTCATGACTGAATCGAAAATCCGAAACGATCTCTCCTATAATACTTACACGGTTGTTTTCAATAACCTTATCTACCATTGTATTTCTCCCTTCTTAACCCATCTAGGTTTCTTAAAATAATTTTATCTTTATCAGTATATGTAGCAAACTTACTTTTTAGAACTAAATATTTCATAAAATAAATATTTTTAATGTATTCTTCGTAAATAGTATTTCATATACCTTATATGACACATTCTCATATATAATATACATAAACTTACAAATTTTCAATATTAATTTTTTATTAAACTGCTTTATTTTATGAATCAATGTGTTAAAATGTAAAATAATGTCGATTAATCGTTCAATTCGACAAAATTTTCAATTGAAAAGAGGTAGTTATATGGATTTAACAGTAAAACAACAGTCACAAAAAATACTAATTTTAAACATTATTAAGAAACTGGAATCCCGTGGTATGGAAGGATATTATTTTGATTCAGCCGGACCGGCCGCCGATTATGTTCAAAACCTGGTGCCCCCGGATTCTTCCGTAGCTTTTGGAGGCTCTGAAACCCTGAAAGAAACCGGTATCCTGAACGTATTAAAAAGTGGTCCTTATACCGTATATGACCGGGCAGATGCCCATACACCGCAGGAAGCCCGGCAGATGTACGCCAATCACACATTAAGTGATTATTATTTTATGAGTTCAAATGCCATTACTTACGACGGAATTCTGGTCAACATCGACGGGACCGGAAACCGGACGGCCTGTCTCATCCATGGCCCGCAAACCGTCATCGTTGTGGTTGGAGTGAATAAACTCATTAACACCCTGGATTCTGCCATTGATAAAGTAAAAAATATTGCGGCCCCGCCAAATGCTGTCCGGCTGAACCGCAATACTCCATGTAAAGATTTGGGAAGATGTTCAGAATGTCTGACTGATGACTGTATGTGCTGTAACATCGTTCTTACCAGAAAATCATATAAAAAGGGACGCATTAAAGTCCTGCTCATTAATGACAGTTTCGGATATTAATCCCTCCGGATGGATCATTCCCCATCCCTGATGATTTTTATCATATCCTAAATCTACTGCTGTTTCAAATATCCGTCTCTTAATCTCTTTGTTGGTCAGAGACGGATATTTTTCCAGCAAGAGCGCAATGCTTCCGGATACAATCGGTGTAGCCATAGATGTCCCACTCTGGGAAGAATATGGTATTTTTCCATTACTACAGCTCATAATTCCCGTACCGGGCGCTACGATTTCCGGCTTTACGATACAGATATCCGTCGGCCCCCGTCCGGAATAATTTATCATACTTCTCTGCCCCCGGATCTTTACTTCCTGATCGTCATCTGCCGCTCCAACGGTTATGATACTTTTGGCACAACCCGGTATGGTTATGGTCCCTCCCACCGGTCCGTTATTGCCTGCCGCCGCAACTACCACAAATCCCTGTTTCCACATATCTTCCACGGCTTCGATCAACGCTTCATTCTCTTTATCATTTTTTTCATAATCCGATCCCACGGATATGTTAATTATTTTTATATTATATTTATCCCGGTTCTTTTTTATAAATTC
>CAJTPF010000005.1:76298-121353 GCA_910578175.1 uncultured Lachnospiraceae bacterium | reverse complement strand
CCCGGATGGCAATGGGTGTTTTACCGTTTCCCATGTAATTGAGACATTTGATCATAACTATATGTGCATCCGGTGCAATTCCCTTATATTTTCCTTTGGATGCCGTGCCTTTTGAAACAGCAATGCCTGCCACATGGGTACCATGCCCGTTATCATCATACAATGCCGCCCTGTCATTTATCATATCCTGAAAACAGACTATATTACCGGCCAGATCCGTATGGGTATAAACTCCGGTATCCAGAACGGCAATGCCCACACTTTTTCCCGTAATACCCTGATCATGCAGTGTGTCTATATTTAACAAATTACGAACTCGATTCACAATTTACTCCCAACGCTTCAGGCATTATACCTGACCACAATCCATACAGTGTTATTACAGTATATGCGGTACCGCAACATGCGGAAACCAATCCTTATCAACCTGCCGAAATAATAATTTAATCCAGCTGTTCATATAACAAGATCAGCTTTACCACCTGGGAATAGCTGGCAACACCCTCACTGACGCCATTGAGTTTTAAATTTGTATCCAGAAATATATCGGTGGTTTCTGAAATAAAATCCGTGGAAAAAAAAGCATTCTTTTCTATTTCCTCAAATACTTCCTTTTTTACAAAAATATCATCCATTACCACCTGTTTATTTACCCAGACCATCTCCGTCTTTTCTTCCTCTGTCAGATAAGGAAGCAGATCCCGTTCGATATACCCTAAAACACTTAAATAACCGCTGTACTGCATAAACGCATCTTCCGAGCGGATACAGGCAAGATATGCCAGAAAATTAGCTTCATCTTCTAATATGTATCCTTTCATATGAGAAAGTTCATGGCAAAACGTTGCCGGCAGATTGGTGATATATGCCAGCTGATTATAATTCGCCTCCATGGAAAACGGAAAATAAATTCCTAACAGGTATTGCTGTGTCATAAATGAGGAAGAGCGAACCAGCTTGACATCAGGATAATAACCCTTTAACAGCGGAAATTCCCCGGAAAGATTTCGAAGCGATTCTTTACATTCCTTTTGATAATCTTTGTCAGCAGATTCCGCCAGAAGGATCAAGCCGGCGCTGTCCCGTTGGAATTCCCCTGATAATTCATTCACTTTTTTTACGATCTTCTGATGCAGATTGATTAAAGAATCCGGCGTTATCTTTTCATAGTCTGCACCCTGACGGATAAACCGCTTCTCCAAAGTCTCTGCCCGATAGAGAATAAAACAATTAAAAGTTTCCGAAGCATATACATATAACAATACACAGACTGCAATACGGATACAATATTTCCGAATCCGTTTGCATACGGGATTCGGAAAACATCCGATGATCATAACCATCAACAATAATATGAGCATGATCATCCCGGTATATATCATAATCTCTCCCACCGAAACCGGTACAAGGGCAGATATATGCGCCATTATATATTGAATCCCCCGGAACATCCCCGCCCGGTACCAGTCTGCAAATGTAACAGAGCCAATGGCAATACCCAATACCAAAGTAATCACAAATATTATGGCCATTACGGATTTCCAAAACAAAGATATATCTTTAAAAAAACAGCGGCAAACCTGACATAATTTCTGTTTTTTTCTGTCTTCCTGATTCATACACAACTCCTTAACTTTATCCTTGCAAACGACCGTAAAACATCTGATCATCCGGCAGATCATAGTATAAAACCGCCGGTTTAATGGAATCTTCCGTTCACGGAATGTATTCCCTTAAAACCAGCGGTTTATGATATCTTACTTCAGATTAAAGATCCGATTATGCTTCTGCTGCTGCAGCTTTAATCTTCTCTGTCAAAATCGGAAGTATCTTATTTAAATCACCGACAATGCCATAATCGGCCACATCAAAGATCGGTGCTGTCTCATCCTTGTTGATGGCAATGATAATATCTGCTTCTTCCATACCTGCAGTATGCTGAATCGCACCTGAAATACCGATTGCAAAATATACCTGCGGACGAACGGTCTTACCAGTCTGTCCAACCTGTAATTCCTTCGGTTTCCAGCCGTTATCCACAACGGCACGGGAACAGCTTACGGTACCGCCAAGAGCTTCCGCCAGATCTTCCAGTAACTTAAAGTTTTCAGCGCTTCCCACGCCTCTGCCGCCGGATACAAGAATCTTGGCATCCATGATATCAACAACATCAGAAACTTCTTTTACGATTTCCATGATCTCAACGTATTTTTCATTCGGAACAAATCCCGGATTGTAATCGATCACCTCTGCTTTAGCACCGGAAACCGGCTCGATCTTCTGCATAACGCCGGCACGAACGGTAGCCATCTGAGGACGGTTATTCGGGCATGCAATGGTAGCAATGGTATTTCCGCCGAATGCAGGACGTGTCATTAATAACTGATTATGTTTCTGTTCATTTTCTTTTCCCGGTACTGCATTGATCGGGAAATCTCCAATCTCAAGCACGGTACAGTCGGCAGTCAGACCGGTCTTTACCCTTGCGGATACTCTTGGCGCCAGATCCCTTCCGATGGCAGTAGCTCCTACCAGCATGATATCCGGTTTATACTCATTAATCACAGAAGAAAGTGCATGTGCATACGGCTCGGTTCTGTAATCTTTCAATTCCGGATCATCCACAACGATAACTCTGTCCGCACCATATTCTGCTAATTTATCAACCAGATTTTTTACTTCGTAACCAACCAGTACTGCCGTAACCTGTGTATCTAATTTACCTGCCAGCTCTTTCGCCTTGCCAAGCAGTTCTAACGCAATGCTGCTGATTTCATTGTCAACCTGCTGGGCAAAGACAAATACGCCTTTATATTCCTCTAAATTCATTCCTGTCACCACTCTTCCTTCCAAATTATATTACATGTTTCTCTAACAGTTTGTTCATAATATAGTCAACCGCTTCATCTGTCTCAAGCGCAACTTTTTCACCTGCACCTTTTCTAACTTTATCCGAAGCCTTTGCGATCTTTGTAGGTGAACCTGCAAGACCTAAATCCGAATCATCTACATCTTTAAGGTCTTTTCTTCCCCAAACTGTTATCTCCGCATCATATGCATCAAAAATTCCGCCCGGTGTCATATAACGAGGAACGTTTAACTCTGAAAGAGCAGTGATCAGACAAGGCATCTGAACCTTTAACATATGATGTCTGTCTTCAAACTGACGGTTAACGATTACATATTCTCCTTCAACCTTGATATCCTGTGCATAAGAAATAACAGGAATTCCAAGATGCTCTGAAATCTGAGGGCCAACCTGTGCGGTATCTCCGTCAATTGCCTGACGGCCGGTAATGATCAGGTCATATTCAAGATTTCTGATCGCTCCTGCAATTGTGGTAGATGTTGCCCAGGTATCGGCACCGCCCAATACTCTGTCCGTTACAAGAATACCCTTGTCCGCACCCATGGCCATGGCTTCACGAAGTACCTCTTCTGCCTTTGGAAGACCCATGGTAACTACGGTTACTTCTGCGCCATACTGCTCTTTTAATCTGAGGGCTGCTTCCAATCCGGCTTTATCATCAGGATTCATGATTGTTAACATTGCAGCTCTGTCCAGTGTACCGTCCGGATTAAACTTTACTCCGCCTTTGGTATCTGGAACCTGTTTAATACATACAACGATTTTCACGGTATTTTCACTCCTTAATTTTTCAAAATTTTTGTTTGCTTATTTTAAGAGACTTCCTGAGATAACCATTCTCTGAACTTCGCTCGTTCCTTCATAAATCTCTGTAATCTTTGCATCACGCATCATACGCTCTACATCATATTCCCTGATATAACCGTATCCGCCGTGTAACTGAACTGCTTTTGTGGTCACTTCCATAGCAACCTCTGCGGCATAAAGTTTTGCCATAGCTGCTTCTACGGAATATGAAGTCTTGTGGTCTTCCTGATACTGAGCCTTTTTCATGGCCGCTTTATATACCAGCATCTTCGCAGCTTCTACCTTGGTTGCCATATCGGCCAGCTGGAACTGTGTATTCTGCTGTGCCGCAATGGAACGTCCAAACTGTTTTCTTTCCTTTGTATATTCGATCGTACGCTCTAACGCACCTTCTGCAATACCAAGTGCCTGTGCGGCGATTCCGATACGTCCGCCATCCAGCGTATGCATTGCGATCGGGAATCCCTTTCCTCTTGCACCTAATAAATTTTCTGCCGGAATTCTGCAGTCCTGGAAGATCAGTTCATAGGTTGCGGAACCACGGATACCCATTTTCTTTTCCTTTGTTCCAAAAGTAAATCCAGGAGTTCCTTTTTCTACTATAAATGCCGAAAACTTCTTCTGTTTTCTTCCTCTCTTGTCTTCCACGATATCAGTATAAGCGATGATAATATAAATATCTGCTTCTTTACCGTTGGTAATAAAGCATTTGGAACCGTTTAATACCCATTCATCACCGTCTAATACAGCCTTGGTCTGAACACCCTGTGCATCGGTACCGGCTCCCGGCTCCGTCAGACCAAACGCTCCTAATTTTTCACCTTTTGCAAGCGGAACTAAGTATTTCTGCTTCTGTTCTTCCGTTCCATAGGTCTGAATCGGATCAGCGCAGAGTGATGTGTGTGCGGATACGATAACGCCTGTTGTACCGCAAACCTTTGAAAGTTCTTCCACACACATAGTATATGTTAAAGGATCGCATCCCTGTCCGCCGTACTGTTTTTCGATCGGGATACCCATAAAGCCGTATTTCTGCATTTTAGCAACGATTTCTGCCGGAAAATGTTCTGTTTCGTCAGTTTCCTGTGCAAATGGCTTTACCTCTGTCTCGGCAAATTCTTTAAAAAGATTTCTTGCCATTTCATGTTTTTTACTTAAAGAAAAATCCACGATTTTGTTCCTCCTAAACTAAATTTTGTATTCCTGTTATTTTGAATAATCGTAGAATCCTACGCCTGTCTTTCTGCCCAACTTGCCTGCACGAACCATCTTCTTAAGAAGCGGATGCGGACGATACTTGGTATCCCCTGTTTCTGACTGTAATACTTCCATGATGGCAAGAACGATATCCAGACCTACCAGATCGCCTAAAGCCAGAGGTCCCATCGGATGATTTGCACCTAACTGCATAGCGGTATCAATACCTTCCACGGAAGCCACACCATCCGCATAGATACCGATTGCTTCATTGATCATCGGAATCAAGATTCTGTTAACAACAAATCCGGCAGCTTCCTTTACTTCTACCGGAGTCTTTCCGATTTCTTCAGAAATAGCCACGATCTTATCCTTGATTTCGTCCGGAGTATTTTCTCCCTGAATAACTTCCACCAGTTTCATAACCGGCGCCGGATTAAAGAAATGCATACCAATAACCGGTCTGTCAAGTCCCTGTCCAATCTCTGTAATAGATAAAGAAGATGTATTTGTTGCAAAGATACAATCCGGTTTGCAGATTTCCTGTAACTCCTTAAATGTCTGTTTCTTGATTTCCATATTTTCAAGGGCTGCTTCCACAACCAGATCGCAATCGGTACAGATCGTTTTAACACCGGTTGTAATTTTAGCTAATATAGCATCGGCTGCTGCCTGTTCCATTTTACCTTTGGCAATTCTCTTTTCAAATCCCTTGGCAATTCTGTTCTTTCCGTTCGCTGCAAATTCTTCATTGATATCGCATAAGCAAACCTCATAACCTTCTGTCTGTGCAAAAGCCTGAGCAATACCGGAACCCATTGTACCAGCACCAATAATACCTACTTTCATGTTGAACCTCCTACATTCTCTTTCTTATTCTTTTTATTAATAGACGATTGCAGACCTTGCGGTCACAACTCGTAAATTTCTATTTATTCAGGAACGCCTCTACCTTTCTCTTTTCCAGAAATGCAGTCATTCCTTCCTTCTGGTCATAGCTTTCAAAACAATCTCCAAATAATTTTTCTTCGATCACGATTGCCTCGTCCATATTTACCTGTAATCCGTCGTTGATAGCTTTTTTACAGTTGCGTACTGCGATCGGAGCGTTCTTCGCAATGGCTGCTGCCAGCTTCTGCGCTGCCGGCATAAGTTCTTCCAGCGGATATACGGCATTGACAAGTCCGATTCTGAACGCCTCGTCTGCTTTGATGTTTCTTGCGGAATAGATCATCTGTTTTGCCATTCCCACACCAACGATTCTGGCCAGTCTCTGTGTTCCGCCGAATCCCGGTGTGATTCCAAGACCAACTTCCGGCTGTCCGAATACTGCGTTTTCAGAACAAATTCTGATATCACAGCTCATGGAAATCTCACATCCGCCGCCGAGAGCAAAACCGTTGACTGCTGCAATTACCGGAATCGGGAATGTTTCCAGTTTTCTGAATACATCATTTCCCTTTTTACCGAAGGCTTCGCCTTCTGCTTTGGTAAGCGTGCTCATCTCACCGATGTCTGCGCCTGCAACAAATGATTTTTCACCTGCGCCTGTAAGAATCAAAACCCTTACACTTTCTAAATCCACAGCATTAAGCGTCTGGTCCAGTTCTTCCAGCACCTGGCTGTTTAATGCGTTCAATGCCTTCGGACGGTTAATGGTGATCACTCCTACCATTCCTTCCGCTTCATAATTAATAAATTCCATTGTGATAATTCCTTTCCTTATTCGTTATAATCAAATGCAGGGAATTGTGTGCAACAATTCCCTATCATTATTCTAAACATCAGTCACGGGAAACTATGGTTGAGCAGCCCATTCCGCCGCCGATACATAATGTGGCAAGACCTTTTTTCGCATCTCTCTTCTGCATCTCGTGGAGTAATGTAACAAGTATACGGCAGCCGGATGCTCCGACCGGATGTCCCAGTGCGATCGCACCACCGTTAACGTTTAATTTGGATAAATCAAATCCAAGGTCACGTCCCACTGCAATGGACTGTGCTGCAAATGCTTCATTTGCCTCGATCAGATCAAAATCATCAATGCTCATACCTGTTCTTTCAAGGACTTTCTTTGTAGATGCAACCGGTCCGATACCCATAATAGAAGGATCTACACCACCAAGTGCTCCCGCTACCCATGTTGCCATCGGTGTAACGCCAAGCTCTTTTGCCTTTTCCTCGCTCATAACAACGATGGCTGCTGCACCGTCATTGATTCCGGAAGCGTTACCTGCGGTAACTTTTCCGCCCGGATTAATGGCACGGAGTTTTGCAAGACCTTCAATGGATGTTCCCGGACGCGGACCTTCATCTTTATTAAATATTACGGTTTCTTTTTTCTTTTTAATCTCAACAGGCACGATCTCATCATCAAATCTTCCTGTTTCCTGCGCTTTCGCTGCTTTTGTCTGACTGGCAACGGCAAACTCGTCCAGTTCTTCCCTGGTCAGATTCCATCTCTCATCTTCACAGATATTATCTGCTGTCTGAATCATATGATAATCATTGAAAGCATCCCATAACGCATCATTTACCATTGTATCAACCAGTGTGTTGTTGTTCATTCTGTAACCGAAACGGGCCTGTTTTAATGCATACGGAGCCATTGACATGTTCTCCATACCACCGGCAACAACGATATCCGCTTCTCCGGCCATGATCATCTGTGCCGCCATATTTACGCAGTTCAGACCGGAACCACATACTACGTTGATCGTAACAGCTGGTACCTCAATCGGTAATCCTGCCTTAATAGAAGACTGACGTGCCACATTCTGGCCTAAACCTGCCTGAATAACACAACCCATATATACCTGGTCTACTTTTTCAGGTGCAACACCTGCTCTGTTTAACGCCTCTTTAATAACAATCGCACCTAAATCGGCGGCCGGTGTTGTACTTAAAGAACCACCCATTGTACCGATGGCTGTACGGCATGCGCCTGCTAAAACTACTTTTTTTGACATAAATGTGATACCTCCATTGAATTTAATAAATTAATTATTCGTGCCCGTCCTGCGAAATGGCTTATATTAAATAAATTCACATGTTCGGACTATCTTTGTTAATTTTATCACAATACTAAAAATAATACAATAAGAAAATAAAATGAATTCTTTCAAAAATAAAAAAACCAAGAATTCAATATATCATCAAACTCTTGATTTCTCTACGCACAGAATATTAGTCCTGAGCAATTATTTCTTTTTTGTTATAAGAACCGCAAGCTTTGCAAACTCTGTGCGGCATCATCAGTTCTCCGCATTTGCTGCACTTCACCAAGTTCGGAGCACTCATTTTCCAGTTTGCTCTACGTTTATCTCTTCTTGATTTAGAAGATTTATTCTTTGGACAAATAGACATGGCCTGTTACACCTCCTTAAAATTGTTGAAAATGTCGCGAATTTTTGACATTCTAGGGTCTAATTCTGTGGTATCACAGTTACAAGTCTGTGAATTAAGATTTGCCCCACATCTATTACAAATTCCTTTACAATTCTCACTGCAAAGAACCTTCATAGGCAAATGTACCAAAATCTCATTATAAATAAAGCGTTCAACATCTAATGAATTATCTTTGATATAGGAAAGTTCGTCCAAGGATTGGATTCTCTCCTGATCGGATTCATCCATATTAACTTCTTTATCCACTTCGATGCTTAAATCATACTTCACGTCTTCCAGACACCGGTCACAGGGAATCAATAACGTTATATCAATAACTGTTTCAATTCTGATCATTTTCCTGCCTGTATTGGTCAGACGGATCTGTAACGGTGCTTTCCGTGATATAAAATAATCTGCCATCTTTGATCGAAATCTGTCCATCTCGATTCCAATCTGAACATCTTCACTTTTACCATTTACGGACAAAAGTTCGGATAAGTCAATCAGCATAAATATACCTCTTTTCTAATCGCACTTGACTATTATAACCATAGGCACATTTTTTGTCAATATTTTTTTATAAGATTTTATTCCCAAGTATTCGGTTCCTATATATTGGCCAGTGTTTCTCTGGCGATCTTTAATTCTTCGTCCGTGGCGATCACCATAACTTTCACCTTCGACTGTGGAGCAGAAATCACCAGATCCTCTCCCCGTTTCTCATTTTGCAGATCATCGATTTCGATTCCCAGATATCCGAAATATTCACAGACCTTCTTTCGTATCAAAGGATTATTCTCACCGACTCCTGCAGTAAACGCTATCACATCCACCCCGTTCATAGCTGCCGTATACGCCCCGATATATTTTGCAACATTATAACAATAAACTTCCATGGTAAGCTTTGCCATATCATTTCCCTTGTTCATTTCTTCAATGATATCCCGGAAATCACTTCCAATACCGGAAATTCCCTGTACACCTGATTTTTTATTTAAAATATTCATTACCTCATCCACAGATAGGTTTTCTTTTTTACAGATAAATTCAATAATGGCCGGATCCATGCTTCCGGAACGGGTTCCCATGATCAGGCCCTCCAATGGTGTAAGTCCCATACTGGTATCCACGGAAACACCGTTTTGTACCGCACAGATACTGGCTCCGTTCCCCAGATGGCATACAATAGTCTTCGTTTCTTCATATGACCTGCCCAAAAGCTCTGCCGCTTTATGGGAAACGTAATGATGGGAAGTTCCGTGGAATCCATACCGTCTCACTTTATATGCGGTGTAATATTCATAAGGGAGTCCGTATAAATAAGCTTTTGCCGGCATGGTCTGATGGAACGCAGTATCAAAAACCGCAACCATCGGTACATCCTTCATGATCTCTCTGCATGCCCGGATACCGATCAGATTTGCCGGATTATGCAGGGGCGCCAGGTCATTGCATTCTTCAATGGCCTGAATCACTTCTTCCGTAATCTTTACGGAACCGGCAAACTTTTCTCCGCCATGAACGATCCTGTGGCCGACAGCCCCCACATCGCCCAGATCACGGATGACTCCTGTCTCAGGATTTACAAGAGAAGATAATACCAGTTCTATAGCCGTCTTATGATCATCCATTTCCGCATTTGTTATCTCCTTTTCCCCTCCCTTGGGCTGATAAACCAGTCTGGCGCCCTCCAGGCCGATTCTTTCACACAATCCTTTTGCCAGTACTTCCTCTGATCCGGACTCTATGAGCTGGAATTTCAGGGAAGAACTGCCGCAATTTATTACTAAAATATTCATAACCTTATATTCCTTCTTTCTTACTTATGTTACATTATATGCCTGTTCTGGGCCTGTACCGCAGTAATGGCGATAACGCCTACAATATCGGAGGAACTACATCCTCTGGATAAATCGTTGATCGGTTTTGCCATCCCCTGTGTCAGTGGTCCGTAAGCCTCTGCTTTACCCAGGCGCTGTACCAGTTTATACCCGATATTTCCCGCATCCAGATCCGGGAAGATCAGAACATTGGCATTTCCTGCAACCTTGCTGCCCGGAGCCTTGGATTTGGCTATTTCCGGTACAATGGCGGCATCTAACTGCAATTCTCCGTCTGCCGTAATATGCGGATAATCTCTCTTAAGTATTTCTACGGCATCTACTACTTTTGTTACATCCGGATGTTTGGCACTTCCCTTGGTAGAATGGGAGAGCAATGCGCAGATCGGTTTTTCGCCCACAAGCATTTGGAAGGACTTGGCAGAAGACTCCGTAATGGCTGCCAGTTCTTCCGCATTCGGATTCTGGTTCAGACCGGCATCTGCAAATACAAAAGTTCCGTCCGCTCCCATATCGCAATCCGGTACCACCACTACAAAAAATCCGGATACCAGTTTCGTTCCAGGCCGGGATTTAATGATCTGCAACGAAGGCTTCAGCGTAGAAGCAGTGGAATGACATGCACCGGATACGACGCCGTCTGCATCTCCGAACTTCACCATCATACAGGCATAATACATGTAATCATTCATCAGGGTATCCTTCGCCTGCTGCGGCGTTACCCCTTTTGCTTTTCTCAGTTCATAAAAAACATCTATATAATCCAGCGTTTTTTTATAGGTATATGGATTGATGATCTGTGCACCGGAAATATCCAGTCCTTTACTGTTCTCTGCAATTACCTCTTCCGTTCCCAGAATGATCAGATTTGCAATTCCTTCTTTTAATACCACTTCCGCCGCTTCAAAGGTTCTTCTGTCCATCGACTCAGGAAGTACAATCGTTTTAATATCACTTTTCGCCCTTTCCTTTATACTGTCAATAAATCCCATAATTTCTGACTCCTTTCAACGTATGGTTTTGTGCATATTTCATATACTAAAAGAATTATACAATGTTTGTCTATTGTATACAAGCGTATAATAAATATTTGAAACGTACTAAATTTAGTACATTTTATTGATAATTTTTTAACAAAATGATATAATGAACCTGATTATTTCAATATGGAGGATTTTATGAAAACAGCAGCAATTATTGCAGAATTTAATCCGTTTCACAACGGACATAGATATCTGCTGGAACAGGCAAAAAAAATAACAGGTGCCCAGCACATTATTGTTATTATGAGCGGAAATTTTGTTCAGCGGGGCGGACCTGCTTTTCTGGATAAATTTACACGAACAAAAACAGCATTATTAAATGGTGCGGACTTAGTCATTGAACTGCCCTTCTGCTATTCCATGGCAAAGGCCTCCATATTTGCCTATGGTGCCATTTCTATATTAAACAGTTTAGGCTGTGTGGATTATCTGTGCTTCGGATGCGAAACCGATACCCTGCCGCTGCTGAAAACTTTATCGGATATCTCTCTGAATGAACCTCCGCTTTACCAAAGGATTTTAAAAAAACAGCTTCAATCCGGACAGGCATTCAGTCATGCAAAGGAATTGGCTCTTATAGAATTTATCCGTTCCGTTCCGGATGCAGAATGGAATATCTCACTATCCGAACGGGAATTATCCCAATGTCTACGTTCTCCAAATAATATTCTGGCCATTGAATATCTTGCCGCCCTAAAAAAAGTAAAAAGTTTTATCTGTCCCGTTCCGGTGAAGAGAATAGATATGGGTTATCATTCAATGGATACCTGTGAAAATGAATACGGAAAATTTGCCGGCGCTACTGCCATACGAAACATGATATTGAACTCAGATAGTACATATTATGATTTCATACCCCAAAATACCCATGAAATATTATCCAGAAGATACCGGCAGTTTTTTCCCATTGTGGAAAATGATTTCTCTGGTAGCATAGGATATCGGCTGAGTGAACTTTATTTTAATCATCGCACAGAGTTGAAACAATATTTTGATGTGTCTGATGCCATAATGAATCGGATCTTTAAGCAGTTAGATTCTTTTGTGGATATATCATCATTTGTTAATACACTGAACTCCAAAAGTATTACATCTGCTTATATCCGACGTACACTGTTCCAACTGCTTCTACAGTTTGAACAGCAGGATGCCCAGCAGATAGATTCGGCGGATAAGTTTCCCTATATCCGTGTTCTAGGATTTAATAAAAAAAGCGCCGGACTCCTTACATCCATTAAGAAGACCCGGACTCCTGTAATTACAAAGCTTTCCGCTTCCGTTTCACAACTGGACGAATTGGGGAAACATATATTAAATCTTTCCTTGCGGGCAGATGCCATTTATCGTATGGCGGCTATGGAAAAATATAAACAGTATATTCCGAATGAATATCAGATGGGACTTATCATTGATGGTTAAATGAGAGTGCAGAGATATCTCAATCCTTTTACTTCTGCTTTAAACTAATTACATCTCCACTATTTTATACAACAATAAATCCGTCAAATTTTCGCTATTACAATAACACTCAAGTCGTGCTGTCATCCCCGATGGTAAACTCTCCCAGTACTCTCCATATGAAAGTATTTTTTTCATTTGAACCTTTTCATACTGCACTTTATCATTAATTACTAAACTACCATCTTTATTACAATTGTAAGCTTTATAGATGGTTTTTCTTCCGTTTTCCTCCCGGGATGCCGGGCATGGATACAAGGGATGTCACAGAATTCGTTTTATTCCGGGCTTCCTCACTTTTTTTGCTTCCATTTTTCCGGATATCATTTTTATATCTGGCATTTGGATACTCCTCCTCATTGTGTACTATTTTTTTATTGCTACTGTACACGTTGCAAAAAATAATGTCAATCAATTAATTCCGATAGTTTTCGACGCAGGAAAGAATACAATGTATAAATCAAAGAACTACTTATAATAAAAACTAAAATAAAAAACCTGCTAAAAAATACTGCCGCATTTACGATTTATTAAATCGATTATGCGACAGTATTCTCAATTTTTAAAACTATGGATCGGTGCCGGAATTCTTCCCCCTCTGTTGATAAATGCCTCGCAGGAGAACGGATTCACCGGCATGACCGGCGCATATCCCAGCAAACCGCCAAACTCAACTACTTCTCCCACCTTTTTTCCGATGACCGGTATCACCCGGACAGCCGTTGTCTTCTGATTGATCATTCCAATGGCAGATTCATCGGCAATAATTCCGGAAATGGCAGAAGCACTGGTATCACCAGGAATGGCGATCATATCCAGACCCACGGAACAGACGCAGGTCATGGCTTCCAGTTTTTCAATGGTAAGCGCCCCGGCCTGTACCGAATCTATCATTCCCTGATCTTCGCTGACCGGAATAAACGCTCCGCTTAATCCGCCGACATAGGAAGATGCCATCACACCGCCCTTTTTCACCTGATCATTCAATAAGGCCAGAGCCGCTGTGGTACCTGGCGCACCTACCCGTTCCAGACCGATCTCCTCCAGAATATCTGCGACGCTGTCGCCCACAGCCGGTGTAGGTGCCAAAGACAGATCGATAATTCCGAATGGAATACCCAGGCGTCTGGAAGCCTCCTGGGCCACCAGCTGACCTACCCGGGTCACTTTAAACGCCGTCTTTTTAATGGTTTCACAAAGCACTTCAAAATTGGCGCCTCTGGCTTTTGTCAGAGCGGTTCTGACAACACCGGGACCGCTGACGCCCACATTAATGATGGCATCCGCCTCTGTAACGCCGTGAAATGCGCCTGCCATAAAAGGATTATCATCCGGTGCGTTGCAGAACACCACCAGCTTTGCACAGCCCAGTGAATCCGAATCCTTGGTTTTCTCAGCGGTTTTCAGGATGATCTCTCCCATCAGCTTTACCGCATCCATATTGATACCAGTCTTGGTAGAACCCACATTTACGGAACTGCATACCCGTTCGGTACAGGCCATTGCCTCCGGTATGGAGCGGATCAGGTTCTCTTCCGAAGCCGTCATGCCTTTGCTGACCAGTGCGGAATAGCCGCCGATAAAATTGACACCTACCTCATGGGCCGCCCGGTCCAGCGTCTTTGCAACCGTCACAAAGTCCTGGGGCGAATGACAGGCACTGGCACCAACCAGTGAAACCGGGGTCACGGAAATCCTCTTATTTACAATGGGAATCCCCAATTCCTTTTCTATCTGCTGTCCGGTAGAAACCAGTTCCTTCGCTACTGTTGTTATCCTGTTATAGATATTTTCATTTAATTGTTCCAGATTGCTGTCAATACAGTCCAGCAGGCTGATACCCAGTGTAATGGTTCTGACATCCAGATTCTCCTGCTCGATCATCTTATTGGTTTCATTCACTTCAAAAATATTTATCATATCAAAGGACTCCTTTAATCATTTTAAATCCGATGCATGGAATTAAAAATATCTTCCTGCTGTATCTTTACCTGAACACCGATTTCGGCTCCTATGGCATCCAGTTCATCGGCGATCGCTCCGAATTCCTTTGCAGACTTATTAATATCCACAATCATCATCATATTAAAATAATCCTGAACAATGGTCTGGGAAATATCTAAAATATTAATCTGATTTTCTGCAAGATATGTACATACCTTCGCTATAATTCCAACCGTATCCTTTCCAACAACGGTTATGATAGATTTCTTCATATTTCAAAACCTCTTCTTTCCTATATCGTTAATAAACCGGAACAAACATCCCGTCTGGCTACCATGATATTAAAATCTTTTGCCTTGTAACAACTGTCGCTCAGCGTGATTTCGGTAGTAACTGTCTGATATGCCAGCTCTTCAAAATTATTTTCCTTGCTCAGATGGCCAAGGGCAATATATTTTAAATCATCATGCAGTATTTCATCCAGCAGACGTCCCGATGACTCATTGGACAGATGCCCCTTATCTCCCAGAATCCTCTGTTTCAGATAATAAGGGTAATCACCGGCCAAAAGCATATTTACGTCATGATTGGCCTCCAGCACGATGGCATCCAGTCCTTTCAGATTGGACACCGTATAGTCGTCATAAGTCCCCATATCGGTGGCAACCGCAACCGACTGTCCGCTACAGTTTATTCTGTATGCCACTGGGTCCGCAGCATCATGGGAAATGCGAAACGGGCAGATTTCCATATCTCCCACCAGGAATGGTTCGTCCGGGGCAATTTCCGTAAACAGTCCCTCTGGTATCTCTCCAAGTTTTTTATTTTCCCGGATGGCCTGTACCGTCAGCGGCGTGGCCATGATTGGGATCGAATATTTTCTGGAGATCACTCCCAGCCCGTTAATATGGTCAATATGCTCATGAGTGATCATAATTGCACTGATATCTTTTAAATCAATATCACAGGAATGTAATCCTTCTTCAGTTCTTTTTTTACTAATGCCGGCATCCACGAGCACATGGGTTCTGTCCGAACCCACATACACACAATTCCCACTGCTTCCGCTGGCGACGGTAGTCAATCTCACCTGTTCCTCCGTTCCGCCGCAGTCCTGCGGCGCATATAATTAATATGTCTCTTATGCTGCACTGAAATGTTTCTGATACCAGAGAATAAATGCATAAACCGTCCATATCTTTCTGGAATTATCACATTTTCCCGCAAAATGCCGATCCAGCAGATCCACCAGATAATCCGTATGGAAAAACTGCTGGGATTCCTTTGATGTCAGGGTATCTTTCACCAGTCGGTAATATACATCTTCCCGTAACCAGTTTCTCACCGGAATCGGAAATCCTAACTTTTTACGTTCCGCCGTGATATCCGGCATAAATTCATTGGCCGCCTTTCTGAAATAGCGTTTTGTTTCATGATTGTCTACCCTGTGCTCCACCGGAACACGAAATGCCACTTTAGCCACTTCCTTATCCAGAAACGGAACCCTGACCTCCAGAGAATGAGCCATACTCATGGTATCCGCCTTATTCAGGATATCACCCCATAGCCAGGTATTGATATCGAGATACTGCATCTTTGTAATATCATCCTTATCCCGGACCCTTTCATAGATCGGTCTTGTTATGCTCTGGGGTGTATGCACCTTTTTCGGTGCCTTTAACAGCTTATAAACCTCATCGATATGATAGATATAGGCATTTCCGATATATCGTTCTTCCAGATCCTGTCCGGCACGGATCAGATAATTCTTCCCCTTAAAATTCATCGGAAGTTTATTCAAAACTTTTGCCAGACCGCGTCTCACCGGTCTCGGAATCTTCATCACCGGTTTCAGCGCCAGCGGAGATTTATAAATATTATAACCGCCGAATAATTCATCGGAACCCTCTCCTGATAATACCACCTTGACCTGTTCACTGGCAAGCCGGCACAGAAAATACAACGCAATACAGGACGGGTCCGACAAAGGCTCGTCTACATGATTCATGATCTTCGGCAATTCCTCAAAAAATTCCCGGGTGGTGATCAGTTTACTCTTATTCTTCACACCCACATAATCCGATAAGGTTTTTGCCAGCGGTATTTCATTACATTTCGGATAATCAAATCCCACGCTAAAGGTCTTGTCCAGATTACTTCTGGCCACAATATAACTGGAATCCACTCCGCCGGATAAAAATCCTCCCACTTCGGTATCACTGATCTTATGGGCGGCAATGGAATTTTCCATCACCTGATTTACCTGTTCCACTGCTTCCTCAAAAGTAATGGATGTATCGGCATTAAATTCCGGCTCATAATATCTCTGAATCTCTATTGCTCCGTCTTTCCAAAGTAGATAATGGGCCGGAGGAAGACGGAATATGCCCTTATAAAAGGTTTCATCCAGAACGGAATACTGGAACGATAAATAGCTTTCCAATGCCAGTTCGTTCAACTCCTTCTTCACATTCGGAAATTTCAGGATCGCCTTGATCTCGGAACCGAAAACAAAATCATGCTCTGTCCGGGTATAGAACATCGGCTTGATCCCAAAGATATCCCTGGCAATCAGCATTTCCTTCTTTTCACGGTTCCAAACCGCAAAAGCATACATACCCCGCAGTTTTTCCAGCAGTCCCGTTCCGTATTCTTCGTATCCGTGTACCAGAACTTCCGTATCCGCATCGGTTTTAAAAATATGTCCCTTCCCGGTCAGATCCTCTTTGATCTCCTGATAATTATATATTTCACCGTTAAACGTCACCACAATGGTTCCGTCCTCATTATACATCGGCTGTTTTCCGTTGGTAATACCGATAATGCTCAGCCTGCGGAATCCAAGTCCCGCCATATCGTCCACATGCAGCCCTTCATCGTCGGGGCCCCGGTGCTTTATGGAATTCATCATTTCCATCAGATCCGGCTGGTAGCGTTCTCCCTCACCTTCCGTTGTTATATATCCGGCAAATCCACACATACGGGTTCTCTCCTATTCTACTATAATAATTCTCTGGCAATCATATCATAAAGTTAAAAACAGGTCAATTCATAATCCATTCACTTGTCTGCACATTTTTCAAAATAAGATATCATATATATAAATAACCAACATACAGCCGGTGTCCTATATGATTCCAAATTCCAGACATATGATTTCCCTTGGCAGTATCCTGTTCCTGTTCTCCCTGCTGTTATTGTTCCCTGATATCTGTCTTTTGGGAGTAAATACCGGCATAAAACTCTGCCTGACTGCTCTTATGCCCTCTATCTTCCCTTTTGTACTGATATCCAATATCATCATGCGACTGGGTGTGGCCCAGACCATCGGCAGGCTACTGTATCCCGTCATGCATCTGCTCTTCCGTACCAGCCTTTACGGCGGATATGCCGTATTCATGGGATTCTTCTGCGGATATCCTCTGGGGGCCAAGGTTACCAATGATTTATTGGAACAGCATCTGATCTCAGAACACGAAGCAAACCGGATCATCTGTTTTTCGAATAATACCAGTCCGGGTTATCTTCAGAATTATCTATTGATCACCCTTCTTGGTCCTCTGCCACATAAAATATTTTTTATTCTTTTATACTACATACCGGTTATTTTGTATGGTATTCTGTCCGGTTTCGCCGCAGACCACGATAACGTCAGCTCCGATCCCTTCCGGTCCGGCAGGAATTTGGATCCCTCTGGTCATACAGACACTTTTTCCGTGAAAACACTGGACAGCTGTATTCTGGAATCCTTTAAGACCATGATAAAACTCTGCGGTTACCTGATTATTTTCTCCATTTTATCCGCCTTTATTTATCAGAAACTGCCGATTTGTCTTTCTTTTAAATATTTTCTGACGGCTCTTTGCGAGATAACCACCGGCTCCAGCTATCTCTCGGAATCCGCATACCCTCTTCCGGTAAAAGCCGTCTGCTGTATTGCGGCAACCTCCTTTGGAGGATTTTCTACACTTATGCAGACCCGGAGCGTATGTACAAATAAAAATATTTCAATCCATAAATATATTCTGGCCCGGTTACTGATAGCCGTTTCAGTCATACTTTTATATCTGACCGCTTTAAACCTTTTTCATATCCCCCTGTAACCCGGCAGACTCCGGCATTTATGGAACAGACAACAAAAATCTGCCTATCTTAATATCATCATGATATAAAATAGGCAGCCATATGGCAGTTACGATCAGTTTAAATCAACCGTATAATCTTCAAATTCCGTACCATCCGTATCCTGCTGTACCCTTTCTTCCGTCTGCATCTGCTGTGTACTATCTTCCTCCTGCGGCGGAATCAGCTCGTTACGGTTGGCGATTACAATTTCCAGACTGTTATTCAGCGACTTCATAAAGCTTTCATATTTAATTGTTATATTTTCCATTGTATGAGTAATGATATTCTGAAGATTCGCAAGAATCTCATCCGTATACTGCATTGCACCGATTCTTATATCATTTGCATCATTTACCGCATGGTCCAGGATCTGCTGTGCCTCAGCCGATGCCTCTTCCACCATTGCATTTGCCTGCTGGTATGCCTGTTGCATGATCTCATGTTCGGAAATCAGTTCACTGGTTTCTAATTTTGCCTGCTCGATCAATTCATCTGCTTTATCCTGCGCCGCATTTAAAATCGCATCCCGATTATTAATGATCCTCTGGTATTTCTTTATTTCTTCAGGAGTTTTCATTTTTAACTCAGATATGTATTCATCAATCTGGTCTTTATTTACAATGATATTTGTACTGGACAATTTCTGCTTTCTACAATTATCAAGGAATTCCTCCAATTCCGAAAGTGTCTGTTCATACTTAATCACTCTTCATTCCTCCTTATTCGCCTGCATTTAACAGACTCACCTTTTCCTTTATTTTCTCGACTACATATTCCGGTACAAATTTACCTACTTCTCCGCCGCACAGCGCAACCTCTTTCACTGTGCTGGAGCATAAATATGCATATTGTAAACTCGTTGTTAAAAAAATAGTATCCACATTTTCATCCATGATCCGGTTAGTCTGGGACATCTGCAGTTCATACTCAAAGTCAGTAACTGCCCGGAGTCCCCGGATTATGATGGTGGCATTTCGTTTTTTTGCATAGTCTACCAAAAGACCACTGAATGCATCGATCCGTACATTCGGTATATCCTTCGTAACCTCACATAACATATTAACACGTTCGTCTACAGAAAACAACGGAGATTTTGCATTATTATTCAAAACCGCCACAAATAGTTTATCAACCATTTTTGCCGAGCGTTCAATGATATCTAAATGACCTTTCGTAACCGGATCAAAACTTCCCGGATAAATTCCAATCTTCATTCTGCCATCCTGCCTTTCCTGTCGTATGCAATCCATTGGCAAATTACCGTTTTTTTGTAATAAATACGTGCTTATTTGTCTTATATTCCCTGGTCTTAAGAACTTCAAAACCATAATCCTCCAGATAGCCAAAGGAGGTACCCAGAGAAGCTTCCACTATGAGCAGCGTATCTTCTTCCACCAGCGAAGAGTCATGAAGCCTGCAAAGCACCTCCGCTTCCAGATCCATATCATACGGCGGGTCCATAAAAATAATATCAAAACATATATTTTTAGATTCCAGGCGGGATATTGCAGTAACCGCACTGCATTCCATTACGATACCACTATCTTCCAATTTTGTAAACCTTAGATTTTCCCTTATACAGGCAACGGCCGTATTGCTGTTATCAACAAAAAATGCCTGTCCTGCCCCTCTGCTTAACGCTTCTATTCCAATCGCACCGCTTCCGCTGAATAAATCAAGAAACAGACATCCCGGTACATCATTCTGAATCATATTAAACAATGTTTCTTTAATTCTGTCAGTTGTTGGTCTGATGTCCCTGCCCGGTACCGTCTTTAAATTCAATCGTCTGGCGCTTCCTGCTATTACACGCATGTCCTGCTTTTCCCTTCAAGTTAATTAGGCTGTCCCATTTAGTTCAGGACAGCCCCTAATCGTTTAATTCTTTTTATAAAAAAATGACTTAACCGTGGAATAATTTAATTCTCTGTAATTTATGATCTGCTCTGTACTGCCTACAAATAATATTCCACCTTTTTTTAATGACTGATTAAATTTCTGATATATTTGGTTCTTGGCCTCATCCGTGAAATATATAACTACATTTCTGCAGACGATCATATCACAATTTTCAGGATACGGATTCAAAAGCAGGTTATGCTGTTTAAATTCCACACATTTCTTAATTTCATCAGAAATCTGATAATTCTTCTCACCGATTTTATTAAAATATTTCGTAACAAATTCTTTTGGAACACCTTCCAGACTTTTCTGGTTATACAGACCCACATGGGCTTTTTCCAACACCTGCCGGTCGATATCCGTTGCGATTATCTTAATATTGTTCAGCGGCATAAATTTTGACAACGCCATCACAAGGGAATATGGTTCATCGCCTGTGGAACAGGCGGCACTCCAAATCCTCAGACGATTTCCAAAATTCTGAATCAGATACGGAATCATTTCATTTTCCAGATTCCGCCACTGTTCCGGATTTCGGTAAAACTCAGAAACATTAATAGTCAGATAGTTGATGAATTCTTCAAACAATTTAGAATTTTTACAGATTTCAGCAACATATGGTTCATAGCCTTCAAATTTATGTTTCGAAATCAGCGCATCGATCCGGCGCTTCATTTGCCGCTCTTTATAGGCATTTAAATCAATATGAGTTAAATTATATATCTGAACTTTGAATTGTTCGTAATCCACTATCCAGCCTCCGTATGTTTATAATAGATGAAGATCTCCGGCTTATTCTTCCTCTTCTTCCTTTGTTTCCGTATCAGCCAGTAAAGCTTTGATACTCAGACTGATTTTTTTGTCAGCCTCATTGAAGTCAACAACTTTTGCTTCAATTTCCTGTCCAACCGATAATACATCCGCCGGCTTATCAATTCTTTCCTTTGATATCTGTGATACATGTAACAATGCATCTATCCCTGGCTCCAACTCAATAAATGCACCAAAATCTGTCATTCTGGCAACACTGCCTTTCACAACCGTACCTGTCTGGTAATTAATGGCAGCTTTTAACCATGGATTTGTATCGTCAAACTTCAGGCTCAACGCAATCTTCTCACCGTTGATCTCTTTTACCAGTACCTTGATCTGTGTGCCTGCCTTAAAGGTCTTCTGCGGATTCTCTACTCTGCCCCATGACATTTCAGAAATGTGAAGTAATCCGTCGATTCCGCCTAAATCAATAAATGCACCGAAGTTGGTAACATTTTTGATCGTACCTTCCACGATATCTCCTTCTTTTAATGTCTCCAGTAATTCTTTCATTCTGGCTTCTTTTGCTGCTACGAGAAGCATCTTACGATTACCGATGATTCTTCTCTTCTTCGGATCAAATTCTGTTACAACAAATTCAATCTCCTGATCGGCATACTTGGTCAGATCCTTCTCATAGGTATCGGATACCAAACTGGCAGGAATAAAGATTCTGGTCTCTTCCACAGAAACACTTAATCCGCCCGTCATAACCTGAATGACCTTTGCCTTTAAGACTTCCTTATTCTGGAACGCCTCTTCAATCCTCTTGTTGCCCTTTTCTGCTGCGAGACGTTTGTAAGTTAATAATACCTGGCCTTCGCCGTCATTAACCTTAAGCACTTTTACTTCCATGGTGTCACCAACGGAAACACATGTGGTCAAATCAACGTTTGGTGTATTGGTGTATTCATTACGAGTAACAATACCATCTGCTTTGTAACCTATATTTAAGACAATTTCGTCTTCTTTAACGCTGATTACTGTGCCCTCAACGATCTCTCCTGTTCGTATTTGTTTCATGCCCTGTTCTTCAAACAGTTGTTCAAAACTCTGTTCTGACATTAGTATGAACCTCCTCGATTATATTATTTGGGGTGGAAGCCCCGGCTGTAATACCTACGTAACTATTCTCTTTGAGTTCACTAAGGTCTAAATCTTCTAGTGTCTGTATATAGTAAGTATTATTACATTCCTGTCTGCAAATTTCATAAAGCTTTTGTGTATTGGAGCTGTGTCTGCCGCCAATAACGATCATGGCATCTACTTCTTTTGCAATTTCCTTTGCTTCTGCCTGCCGCTCATGGGTGGCATTGCAAATTGTGTCTAAAACACTTATATCATAACCCTTTTTTGAAATAATTTCAACTAGATATTTAAATTTATTGTAGTTAAATGTCGTTTGCGATACAATACATGCCGATTTTCCCGCCGGCAAAGTAAAATCTTTTGCTTCTTCTTCAGTGCTGATAACAGATCTATCCTCGCCTGCCCATCCTTTGATTCCCTCTACTTCCGGATGCTTCTCATTTCCGATGATTATGATATGCCTGTTCTTATTCTTTTCATTTTCAACTATTTTATGAATTTTCCTTACAAAGGGACAAGTGGCATCTACGAGTATCAGTCCGTTTTTCTCAATTATATCATATATTTCTTTTTCAACGCCATGGGAACGTATGATGACAACACCTTGCTTCAGAGATTCCAGTTCTTCTTTGGAACCGATCACCGTTACACCCTTTTCTGCCAGGTCATTCACCACTTCTTCATTGTGAATGATAGGTCCGTAGGTATATATTTTATTCCTTCCGTCATTGTTCCCAATCTGCTCATAGACCTGTTCCACTGCCCGTTTTACGCCAAAACAGAATCCGGCGCTTTTTGCAACTTTTACTTTCATTCTATGCTTTACACCTGTCAATTATTTTTATTACTTCGTTAACTGCTTCATCAATATTCATATCAGAAGTATCCAGCAGAACAGCTCCTTCTGCAATGGTCAGCGGTGCGCACTCCCTGTGCATATCTCTGTAATCCCGCTCTTCGATATCTTTTTCGATTTCCTCCGGCGTACAGTCCAGTCCGCGTTCCTGCTGTTCCGAATAACGTCTGGCTGCCCTGGTTTTCACGGATGCCGTTAAATAAATTTTGGGGCTGGCCTTTGGCAGGACATTGGTCCCGATATCCCTGCCGTCCATAATGACATTATGTTCTGCAGCCAGATTTCTCTGCAGTTTCAGCAGTTTCTCCCTTACCTGTGGATACGCGGAAACCGGAGACGTCATTCTGCTGACTTCTTCGGACCGGATCAGGGAATTGACATTTTCTCCATCCAGTAATACTACCTGTTCGCCGCCCTTATAGCTGATCGTTACATCCGACTCCTGACAGATTTTTACAATACCGGTTTCATCTTCCGGATCTAATCCCTTTCGAATGCATGCCAGTGCCAGTGCCCTGTACATCGCTCCCGTATCCACGTAAACATACCCCAGCTTTCCGGCTGCAAGTCTGGCAACGGTACTCTTTCCGGCACCGGAAGGTCCGTCAATCGCCACATTTATCGTTCCATTCATTTATTAAAATCCTTTCGTCTTTAATATACATTTTCCCCGGCCAAATGTCCGGTAGACCATGCGATCTGCAGATTGAATCCTCCCGTCAGTGCATCCACATCCAGCAGTTCCCCGGCTAAAAATAAATGCCGGATCCGTTTGGACTCCATGGTTGCCGGATTGATCTCCTTAACGTCGATCCCTCCCTGTGTAATGATCGCCTCACTATACCCCCGCAAAGATACTGCCGTCATGGTAAATTCCTTCAACGCCTTTACCAGATTCTGCCGTTCCTCTTTTGATATAACATTCACCTTTTTATCCGGGTCGATTCCGCAATATGCGATCATAACCGGTATCATCTTCTTCGGAAGCAGATCGTCTAAAGAATTTTTAAAATCCCGATTTCTGTTTTTTTCAAATTCCCTTAGTATTCTATCATCTAATTGCCCGAATGACAATGCCGGCTTTAGGTCAATTTTGAATATTATCTCTTCTTCGGAAAAATATTTTGCCAGAAAACTGCTGGCGCTCAGCACAATGGGTCCGCTGATACCAAAATGCGTAAATAACAGTTCTCCGAATTCTTCATACACCGGCTTCTTTCCCTGTTTTGATCTGAAATAAAAACTTCCCCGGACATTTTTTAATGACAGCCCCTGCATATTTTTAATATATTCTTCTTTCACATTCATAGGAACAAGAGCGGGATAAAGGGAAGTGATCCTATGTCCGCATCCGGCCAGTATCTCCATTCCCTTCCCGTCGGATCCTGTAACCGGATAGGAGCGTCCACCGGTGGCAAAAATAACATTATCCGCCCACTCTTTTTTTCCGCCGGATAAAATCACGCCCTTCACACGATCCTGTTCCACAATGATATCTTCTACTGCCGTCATATAACGAACCCTGACGCCTGCCTTGCGCATGGCGCTGCTCAGTACACCGATCACATCGGAAGATTTATCGGATACCGGAAATACACGGTTCCCTCTTTCTATCTTGGTATGTAATCCCTGTTGTTCAAAAAAATCTATAACTGCCTGGTTGTCAAATCCATATAAGGAACTATACATAAACTTTCTGTTCGTTACAATGTTCTGAAACAAGTCCTCAATATCGCAGGCATTTGTAATATTGCATCTGCCTTTTCCGGTAATATATAATTTTTTACCTGGCTTTTCATTTTTTTCAAATACGGTAACATCATAACCTCTGGAGGCTGCGGTAATGGCGGCCATCATTCCGGCAGCGCCGGCACCGATAACAAAAACGCTTCGTGACATGGGTATATCCTTTCCAAATTTAAGATTTAAAATTGTTTGTAAATTTAGGATGATTTCTTCATTGAGACAAAAAGGGATACTGGCGGACAGAAGCAGACGAGCCGGTTCCCTGCCTCCGGCAGCCTACCCGTACAAAATAACTGATCTAAATATTCCGGATCGCCACTTCGTCTTCCGCCACATTGATCTCATCACTGGAATATATTTGATAGTCTTCCCATATTCGCTCCAGCATTTCCAGTTTTCCCGTTACGATTTCCGGTTTTTTCATAAACAACGACACGATCATGGCATTGATAACGCTCATGGGCGCCACCAGGGAATCTACCACGGTTGCCATTTCACTCCGCGCCAGCAGATTACAGGAGGAATACAGGTTTAACGGCGAATGTTTATCATCAGTAATAGATATAACTTTCGCATTTCTGTCATTGGCAAACTCCATGGCTTTCAGTGTCCGCATGGAATATCTGGGAAAACTGATTCCGATCACCACATCCCCGGGATTGATGTTTATCATCTGTTCGAAGATCTCGCTGGCACTGTTTGTTGTTACCACTGTCACATTGTCGAACATCAGATTCAGATAAAACCCCAAAAAAGAGGCCAGGGGCATACAGTTCCTGATTCCAATGATATAAATACGTTCTCCATGCATAATACTTTCAATAGCTTCTTCAAATGCTTCTTTGGATATGGACTGAAGAGTAAGACGGATTTTTTCCGCATCTGAAACCATCACCGTTTCCAAAACTTCGGCTTTAGACAATTTAGATTCTGTAATCTCTATCTTTGAGATAGAATTCAGCCGCTCCTGTACCAGTTCTTCCAATGCCTTATGAAATTCCGGAAAACCCTCGTATCCTAGCAGCGTTGCAAAACGAACTGCTGTTGATTCGCTGACTGAAACCGTCTCTCCCAGTTTTGCCGCTGTTAAAAAAACGGCCTTATCATAATTTGCCGTAATATATGCGGCAAGTTTTTTCTGACCTTTGCTCATTGTATCATATTTCTTCCCAATTCTGTATATCAGACTGTCCTGTTCTGTTTTATCACTTCCCATTGACTGTTTTGCGCCTCATCTTTCCTATTATTGCCGGACAACTGCCCCATGGATTACTGCCCGGAAAAATACTCATCTGTTCAAAAACAGGCTGCTGCAATCCTGCAGCAGCCTGAATCATATATAATTATACCGGATATGCACCGTCTTTGGTATCAGCGGCCGCCGGATCAACCTTGGTCTGCTGTGCCTGTCTGTATTTAAAGAAGTCCGTAGCTACCTGCGGGAATAAGGCATATGATAATACATCTTCTTCCTGGGTAATATACTGTTCACATTCTTTTTTAAATTCTGCCAGCTGCGGCTTGATCAGATCTGCCGGACGGCAGGTGATCGGCTTGGTATTACCGATACATTTCTTCTGAACCTCCCTGTTAAACGGTTTTACGGTCTTACCAAATTCACCGCTTAATATCTTCTTAGACTCTTTTGTAGCCATTTTATACCGTTCACCCTGAAGTACATTTAATACCGCCTGGGTACCCACGATCTGGGAAGAAGGCGTAACAAGCGGCGGTTCTCCAAAATCTTTTCTTACCTTTGGAATCTCCTCTAACACATCATAATATTTATCTTCCGCATGTGCATCTTTTAACTGCGACACCAGATTGGATAACATTCCGCCCGGTACCTGATACAACAATGTCTTGATATTGACACCCATAACCTTTGGATTCAGTAAACCGCTCTTAAGCGCATCCTCCTGAATCGGCCGGAAATAATCTGCAATCTCTGCCAGAAGATTCTGGTCAAATCCCGTATCATATGGCGTTTCCTTAAAAGTCTCCACCATAACTTCCGTGGCCGGCTGGCTGGTTCCCATGGAAAACGGAGACATAGCCGTATCGATCACGTCAACGCCTGCCTCTACTGCTTTCAAATATGTCATGGAAGCCACACCGGAAGTATAATGGGTGTGAAGCTGGATCGGAAGGGATGTACCTTCTTTTAACGCCTGAACCAGTTCCGTTGCTTTATACGGAAGCAGTAATCCGGCCATAT
This sequence comes from uncultured Lachnospiraceae bacterium, assembly GCA_910578175.1. Classification (GTDB taxonomy): domain Bacteria; phylum Bacillota; class Clostridia; order Lachnospirales; family Lachnospiraceae; genus Bovifimicola. The sequence goes on along the minus strand of CAJTPF010000005.1, from coordinate 94,055 downwards.
CCTTGATACAGATGGAATCTGCACCCATCTCTTCAATTTTTTTCGCTGTCTCTTTCCAGTAATCAAGAGTATATGCATCACCAAGAGTATAGGATAATGCGATCTGTGCATGTCCCTTTTCCTTTTTTGAAGCATTGACTGCGGTTTTTAAATTATCTAGATCGTTAAAACAGTCAAAGATACGAATAATATCAATACCGTTGGCAATGGATTTCTGTACGAAATATTCAACCACATCATCTGCATAGTGGTTATATCCGAGAATATTCTGTCCGCGGAATAGCATCTGAAGTTTGGTATTTTTGAATCCATCTCTCAACTTGCGAAGTCTCTCCCATGGGTCTTCTTTTAAAAATCTCAGAGATGCATCAAATGTTGCGCCGCCCCAGCATTCAACGGAATGATAACCTACCTTATCCATCTTATCCACGATAGGCAGCATCTGTTCTGTTGTCATTCTGGTGGCGATCAATGACTGATGAGCATCACGCAATACGGTTTCTGTAATTTTAATCGGTTTCTTAACCTGTTCTGCCATAATTTTTCAGTTCCTTTCCTGTATATTATAAGAATATTGCCATAAATGTTCCTGCTGCAACTGCCGTACCGATAACACCCGCAACATTCGGTCCCATTGCATGCATCAGCAGGAAATTTGTCGGATCTGCTTCCGAACCAACTTTCTGTGATACTCTGGCCGCCATCGGTACTGCTGATACTCCCGCTGAACCAATCAGCGGATTGATCTTACCATGTGTGATCTTACACATTATCTTACCGATCAGGACACCTGCCGCCGTACCAAAAGCAAATGCCACAAGCCCCAGGATCACGATCTTGATCGTATCCCAGTTTAAGAATGCTTCCGCACTGGTTGTTGCTCCAACACTGGTACCCAGAAGTATGACTACTATGTACATCAGTGCATTGGATGCCGTTTCTGTTAACTGTTTAACCACACCGCATTCCCGGAACAGGTTACCAAGCATCAACATGCCGACCAGCGGCGCTGTCGTTGGAAGTATCAGAACTACCACAATTGTAATGATGACCGGGAAGAGTATTTTTTCTAACTTGGAAACCGGCCGAAGCTGTTCCATTTTAATCTTCCGTTCTTTTTCTGTTGTCAGAAGTTTCATGATCGGCGGCTGGATGATCGGTACCAGAGACATATAAGAATATGCCGCTACCGCAATAGGTCCCATCAGTGCTGTCTGACCAAGCTTTCCTGCCAGAAAGATAGAGGTCGGACCGTCAGCTCCGCCGATAATAGAAATTGCTGCCGCTGCTTTATCACTGAATCCCATAAATATAGCGAGAAAATACGCCACATAAATACCGAACTGTGCCGCTGCACCCAGTAAAAAACATTTTGGATTGGCAATCAGCGGACCAAAGTCTGTCATGGCGCCGACACCTAAAAATATCAGGGATGGCAGGATACTCCATTCATCCAGTAAATAAAAATAATGTAATAAACCACCTACGCCATTGTCTGAATCTTTAATTGCTAACATAATATCCGGATACATGTTAACAAGAAGCATTCCGAATGCAATAGGTACCAGCAATAACGGTTCATATTCTTTCGCTATTGCCAGATATAAAAATATCAGAGCCACTAAGATCATTACGAAGTTTCCCCACGTAAGATTAAAAAATGCGGTCTGATGCAATAGATTTCCAAGTGTATCAACAACGTAATCCATTGTATAGCCTCCTGTTCGTTTTTTAAGAATATATCATTAATTCAATGTTGCCAATACGCTGCCTGCTTCCACACTTGCACCTTCATTAACATTGACAGTAGCCACGGTTCCGTCTTCCGGAGCCACGATTTCGTTTTCCATCTTCATGGCTTCCAGAATCATGATCACTTCACCTTTTTTTACAGCCTGTCCGGCAGATACTTTTACGGAAAGAATCTTACCCGGCATCGGTGCATTTACTTTTACGGCTCCTTCCGCTCCTGAAGCCGTCGGCTTTGGTGCCGCTTTCGGAGCTGCCTTTGGCGCTACAGCCGCCGGTGCCGGAGCTGCTCCTGCTGCCAGTTCTTCCACTTCCACATCATATACATTTCCATTTACCGTAATTCTATAATTTTTCATGTCTATACCCTTACAGACCTGTTTCTGATTCCGTACCGGAAACAGTCTGCAATATCCTTTCTCTCATTTAATTTCTTTTGGTTTTTTCAACCTCACATCTCAAAATCATTATGCTTTTTTCCATTTGGAATTCGGAACTTTCCGGACAGAACGGACAACAAATCCGTCTGTGGACGTCTGCTCCATGGAAGCAATCGCCGCGGTAATCACTGCTATAAGCTCCGTGTTATCTTCCGTTTCAGCAATCTCCTCTTTCTCCGATATCTGAATAACAGTTTTTTCTAAGCCATTATTCTGTCCAGCCTTTTTTTTCTGTGTCCGGTTGATAAATCTGAACAACGATATCACGATACTTAAAAACGCCAGCACAAGTATAACGGTAGAAATTCCCATCAATGTGTTAAGAGCCGCTTTCGTAAGCGTTTCTCCCATTGTAAATTGTGCTTCATAAGTAATCTCTTTTACATCCAGGGTATCATTTACGATACCAAATGTATAATTGGTTATAACATCTCTTTTTTCACATTTAATCTTCACTTTGATGATTACTTCATCATCTTTTGTTGTCAGCTTATACTGCATGGCGCCTGCATCATCTTTATATACTTCTATAATGTTACCTGCATCTTTTTTGGCAGTCTTCCAGGATTCCATAGCCTCTTTCAGGACTTTTTTACTTTTAAAAGAACCGCAGTCCTGTATGATCCCGTCGATCTGCTGGTCCGTAAATTCCTTAATTGCTGATATATCCTGGGATACACTGGTTACAAGTTCAGATTCACTATACGTATATGACGTTTTGTCATTCCTGGAATCTCCACAGGAAGCAAGTGCAATCATACAGGTAAGAACAGAGATGATTAATAAAAGTTTTTTAATATTTTTCATGTTCTTCACCTCTCATTAAACCGTTCCATGTTTCTTAGCCGGACGATCCTCTCTTTTTGTGAACAGCATTTCATATGCACCGATAACATATTTTCTTGTATCAACCGGTTCGATTATGCTGTCGATATAGCCTCTTTTGGCTGCAGAATTGACGCTGAGCTGCAGCCTTTCATATTCGGCAGCTTTTTCTCCGATAAATGCATTGGCGCTGTCTGCTTTTGTTATTTCATCGGCAAAAATGATTCTGGCGGCAGAGTCACCACTCATCATCCCGACCTTCGTATCCGGCCATGCAAATACCATATCCGCACCGAGAGCCTTGCTGTTCATAACGGAATATGCTGTTCCAAAGGCTTCGTTTACTATAACGTTTACTTTCGGTACCGTTGCATTTGCAAATGCATAGGTAAGTTTTGCCGCTGCCTTCACCATTTTCTTTTCCTGACACATGGAAGTCCTGAAACCTTTGGCATTGGTAAGTGTCAGTACCGGAATTTCAAAAGCATCACAAAATTCTACAAACGATGCTGCTTTTTCACATCCCTTTGCAGTCAATGCCGCATCAAATTCTTCCACTTTATTCATTTCTTCATCATATCGCTCGGTACGATTCGCTACTGCTCCCACGGTTGTCCCATTCAGCCGGATCAATCCGGTTACCATTTCTTTTGCATACTCTTTCTTTAATTCAAAGAATACATGATTGTCTGATATGGAAGCAAGAGCCAGTGCCGTGTCTCCGGATAAGGTATCAATGGATTCACATCCGCGGTTCAGATCATCCGTACATTCATCATACGACATATTTTCTTCATTGTTGGCAGGTATCATGGAAACCAGTTCCCGTATTTTTTCAATAACTGTGGTTTCGTCTCCTGAAAAGTCAACATTTCCCGCCTCTTCACTTTGAAATGCCACACCGGAAGAATCACATTTATCAACAGAATTTCCATCAATGGTATTTGGTGAATTCACGAATAAATGCCCGTTATCAGCCATAAAAGTAAAGTCTGCCAGACCTGTCATAACGGATAACCCTCCTCCGCAGTTTCCAAATACCGCTGTGATCTGAGGAATGACACCGGATGCCATAACCTGCTTCGCATAGATTTCTCCAAAAGCATTTAAAGCATCCGTAGCTTCCTGCAGACGTAAACCTGCCGAATCAATGAGTCCGATGACCGGTGCACCCATTTTCATTGCCATATCATATAATCTGACAATTTTTTTTGCATGCATTTCGCCAACCGAGCCTCCAAGTACCGCCGCATCCTGACTGTATACATATACAGGACTGTTGTTGATCAATCCGTATCCTGTAATCACGCCATCCGCAGGAGTCTCTTTTTCTGTCAGATTGAAATCAGTATTCCTGGCTGTTACCAGACTCCCAATTTCAACAAAACTATTATCATCAAGTAAGGCTTCTATTCTCTTACCTGCTGATACATTTGATGTAGTACTCATCATTCAAACCTCCATTTTTCTATATTTATGTATGTAAAAATACACACTTAATAAGCTGTATTTAAACCCAAATCTCTGCCAATTGTAATTGTATTACTTATAAACAAAAAAAGCAAGCATATTTATTTAAAAAATACGTTATAAAAACAGAAAAAAGACGGAACAAAAATCCGTCCGTCTTTTAATCAGATATTATTCAACCTTACCTCAGACCATATGTTTTAAAGACATATGTATAATGTTACAAAAGAAATTTTCTTAATACCCTTTTTAATGAATAACGCATATCAATTTTGCTGACACTTTCACGGGTACATATATCGAACCTTTGAAACTCTTCTCCGTTAATCAATATCTTTACCCGTCCGATCGTCTGATTTTCCTGTACCGGTGCCTCGAGTACTTCTCCCGGCGGCAATTCATAAACATATTCCACCACATCCTTGTCAGACAGCAAAGTTGAAACATTTCCCTTTATGTAAGTCTGAACATATTTTTTTTGTCCGTTTTTCACTTCAATGCTTTTATAATCATTGATATCATTAAAAATAACACGATAATTATAATTATCAATTCCATAATTCATTAATTTGATCGTATCTTTCCACTTAAAAGATTTATTAGGCGGCCATCCACTGGCGAGTACCACTGATATAAACGTCCGGTTGTCTCGTTTTAATGCTCCCACAAAACAATATCCGGCGTTTCCGGTAAAACCGGTCTTAATTCCAATAGCCCCGTTCATCATGGATAAAAATGCATCTTTATTACCGGCTGCATACTGTCGTTTTCCGTCTATATCCTGGAAACTGTGTGACGGGGTATTCACGATTTTTAAAAATTCTTCATTTTTGACCGCTTCTGCGGCAATCAGCGCCAGATCATATGCCGTAGTATAATGCTGTTCGGCATCCAGTCCGTTGGGAGTTACAAAATTGGTATTTTTTGCTCCTATTTGCTTTGCTCTCTCATTCATCATATTTGCAAAAGACAGGGTATCTCCGGCAATGCTTTCTGCTATGGCCACAGCGGTATCATTGTGGGATTCCAGCATAAGGGAATAAAGCATATCCCGCATATAAAATTTTGTTCCTTTCGGAGCACCTAAATGGACTTTCGGCATGGAAGCAGCATTGGCAGAAAATTCTACCACGTCCTGCTGATCTGCCTGTTCCAGTGCCAGCAGACAGGTCATTATTTTTGTGGTACTGGCCATAGGCATTTGCTGATAACCGTTCTTTTCATAAAGAACACGTTTGCTGTCGGCGTCCATGAGTAACGCCGATTTTGCATTCAGATTACGTTCCGCCAGTTCCGCCGCCTCAATATTTATGGATATATGCGGACATAACATCGGCACCGCAATACCGATGAGCATTATCATATTTATTATGTATTTAAAAATGTACTGTATTCTTCTATTCAAAGGGGTCTCCCGATACTTTTTCTTATTTTATTCATATGATTATATCTTCCGTTTCATTCTAAAATTTTCATTCAGATAATCTGTGTATTAAAATCATATGATAACCTTATACTGAAAAACTGCCGGAACATTTCATTTGTCCGGCAGTGATTCTTCTGTCAGTGAATCTCTATATATTTTCTCTTATCTTCAATCGCCTTGTCCGGCAGATCGATCATGATCTTTAAGATTCCATGTTTATACGAAGCATGGACATCTTTCTGATTCACATTCTTTCCCACATAGTATTTTCTTTTACAACCGCCGATATGGCGTTCACGTTTAATATATCCGCGTTTTTCCTCACCTGATTCTATTTTCTTTGTTTTAGAAGCCAGTATGGTCAGATAACCTTCTTTTAAATCCGCACAGATATTGGGTATCTCATAACCCGGCAGTTCCACTTCAAACAGAATCTTTCCGTCCAGCTCATAAATATCCGTTCTCATGATATCCGGTATATTCATTTTTGCAAATAAGTCTTCATCAAAATTATCAAACAGATTTAAAACTTCATTTTCCATAAACATGGGTACCACTCCCTTCCCTATAGATTTATTTTATCACTTGGTCTACTCATCTGCAATACTTATAGACCACCTTTTTAAGCGTTATATTTATGTGATTTTTATGCTATGCCCCCAATATGTTCCTTTACCCTATGCAACTCATTTTCAATAGTATTTACACGGATCAAAAGCAATTCCTTTTCGTTTTCAACTTTTAAAACATTATCAAGTTTACGGTTTAAATCCAAATGTCCCTCCGCTATAATCTTAATATTTGGATTTGTTTCATTTTCAAGTGTTAATTCAATATTCGTAGTACGTCGTTTTATATCCTGCATTTCGTCCTTGATATCCTGCATCTCGCCTTTCATATCCTGCATTTCGTCCCTGATATCCCGCATTTCGCCTTTCATATCCTGCATTTCGTCCTTGATATCCCGCATTTCTGAAAGAATCAGATCAAGTTTTTCACTCTCCAGCATACTATCACCACCTTTATTGAACAAAGTATATCATATCCCGAATCTGTAGTCTATTAAATTATCATTACTCAAAAACAAGCAGTAAATCCCGTTCCGCCGATTTACTGCTTACAAATTTTCAACTATCTATGAGCCAACGATGGTTCCTCCATTTGGATGCATTACCTGCCCCGTCATATAAGAAGAATCATCCGATGCCAGAAATACATAACATGGCGACACCTCACACGGATGCCCTGCCCGGTCCATGGGCACCCTGGATGTTTTTCGCCCGAAAGTTGCAACTTCTTCTGCCGAAAATGAAGCCGGAATCAGCGGTGTCCATATCGGACCCGGTGCAACTGCATTGACCCGGATTCCCTGTTCTACCAATGACTGGGACAATGACCTGGTCAGTGCAACCACGGCTCCCTTCGTCGCACTGTAGTCAATTAAATCTTTATTTCCCTGATATGCCGTTACGGAAGCCGTATTAATGATGGTGCTTCCCTTTTTCATATACGGTAGCACAGACTGTATCATATAAAAAAAAGAAATTATATTATTCTGAAAAACCAGTTCCAGCTGTTCCTGGGAAATATCCAGGATGCTGCGACGTACAAACTGAACAGCATGATTATTGACCAGTATGTCGATTCTTCCAAAACACCGGATTGCCTGCTCTGCACATCGCCCTGCAAATCCCCTGTCCTTCAGGTCTCCCTGAATCAGAAGGCATTTTCCTCCTAACTGCTGTATTCTTTCCGCAGTCTCTTTTGCATCCCGCTCTTCATCATAATATACAATGACAACCGCCGCACCTTCTTTTACAAACTCATACGCAACTGCTCTTCCAATACCGCTGTCTCCTCCCGTGATGATGGCTACTTTATGTTTTAATTTCTGTCCGCAATCCCCACATTCGGAAACCGGCCTGGGTTCCATAATATATTCAAGACCCGGCTGTATCTCCTGATGCTGCGGCGGAAAAGAAAACGCAATATCCTCACAGTTTCTCTCACAGCCATACTTATTTCTTTGTTCCATCAGCCGCCACCTCCTGACATATCATATGCATGACGGCTTCGGAACGTTCACATCAGTTCAACGGACCAAAAAATCTTTCCATTTCCGTATGAAAATCACAGCACCTTTTCAATATTTCATTCCGATCATTCATGTTCTTTCTTTTTGCTGACTGTCAGAACGATCCCTGCACTTACAAGTAAAAGAACAAACAGAGATATCTGAAGGGAATCTCCGGTACCAACTGATGCTTCTTTATCAGAAGCCGTTGTAGTGTCGGCTTGCGTTATTTCCTTTTCAGTGGTAACCTCTGCTCCAGCCGAGGTATCTTCTCCGGCTGATCCGTCTTCATCTGTACCGGGTACCTCTGCCGTTCCGTCTTCTTTTGTGGTTCTTTCCTCTCCGGCTGAAGTGTTCTCTTCCGTTGATCCGTCTTCTCCGGTCATATTATCTTCTTCGCTTGTACTTTCTTCTGGTGTAGTACTCTCTCCGGTTGTGCTTTCCTCTTCTGTCGCAGGATCTTCTCCGGTTATATTTTCTTCTGTCGTAGGATCCTCTCCGGTTGTGCTTTCTTCTTCTGTCGCAGGATCGTCGCCTGTACTTTCTTCTTCCGTCGTAGGATTCTCTTCGTCTGTACGTTCTTCTTCCGTCGTAACCTCTTCCTGAATGTCCTGCCAAACGGCATATACCGTAGTATTTTCGATAAATATATATCCTTCTCCGGCATTCTTCACTGCTCCGTCTATACTGCCGATTGCCCATTCTTTAAACTCTTTTCCTGCCGGCGCCGTAAATCCACAATCCGGAAGGATATAGTTTACTCCTACTCCTGCTTTTACGGACTGCATATAACCGCTTCCTCCGTTTGGATCAAACTTGATCGTATAGGTTTCGGGTATATCCACCAAAGCCGGCAGACTGACATAATTTGTCTGTCTGCCACCGTTTGCCTGCTCAGATAAAATATATACTTTATCCGTGTCCGCATTATAATCTGCTGGCAGTACAAAAGAAATTTCGCCATTTAAATCTATACCTTCAGTTCCGGAGACCCTTCCATAAGCTTTTATCTCAGCATCGCTGTTTCCGGTATAATCTTTATCCGTTATCATTACAGAAATCTGATTTGCGGATTTGGCACCCGTTTTTTCCACATACTCATATGGTACTGTTATGGTTGTTCTTCCGTCTTTATCGCTTCTTGCAGTTTCTTTCGATGTATCCACATTTACGGACTGGTCAGTATCAAGTAATGTCAGTTTCCACTCTCTGCTGGTATTAATGCCTTTGGCGGAAATAAGCGATGAAAAATCCGTTTCCGACGACGATGTCAGAAAGATATCATCTAATCTGATATTTAAAGCCGGCGCTACTCCTACCAGATTTGCAACATCTTCCTGCGACAGCTGATGATGATTTAAGGTAGCAATAAAAAAGCCCAAATATAATGAACGCAGCCACCATGTGTCAACACTTAAATTTGTATTTGTAAACTCGTAGCCATCATCAGAGATACAATATCCATATTTCGGATTATTGATATCAGAAATGTCCAACATAAAGACTGTATCATTCTGTAATGCCACGCTTGAAAAATCTCCAACATCAGATCCTTTCTCTTTTGTAGTGCTCATTATCAAAGATCTCTCTGCTGTGGAAAATTCATTTAAAAATTCTCCCTCTCCCTGAAGCCAGGTACGTATATCACTTGCTATCCATTCCGTATTTGGAATCGTACCGCCCTGATGCTCATCATTCAAATCCGTTCCGTCTTCAAACTGATAATGTGTAAGAAGAGTGTCCGAATGAAGCAGCATGCCGCCATCCACAGAGCTTGTTCCCGTATCACTGAAACCGCTTTTATTTAATACACGCCACTTAACCGGGTTAACCTGATATTGCCCAAACCATACATAATCCCCTGACCATGCCGTATCTTTTGTAAGATTCTCACTGTTTGGATTTCTGATTCCCTTTACACCAAAGCAAACCAGTGATTCTTCCGAAGCTGCCCGTAACGTTAGCGCATTGTTCCACATAACAGAAAAAACTCCAGCCAGCAGGCATACGATAAGCAGTAATGATATTATCTTTCTCTTTATTTTCATCTGTTCCTCCCTTCTACCGATGTCCTCTCAGACACCAGAGCCAGTAGAATTAATTTTTTCTTTATATTTTATTATTTCTATCTCTTATGTATTCCCTGTCTATTTCTGAGAAATCATTTATCTGTAATGTATCTTATATCTGTTTTATCTGTATGAATGATCTTCTGTTTCCTTTGTTCCCATCAGCTCCTTTGTAAAATTTTTCCAATCAATATTAACATAAATTTTATCTTTTGTATATCAGTATTTATTCTTTTGCTCTTTTACGATAATATTCCAGCCTGCTGGACGCTTCTTTTTCCGCCTTGTCAAACAATTCTTCTGCCTGCTGTGGAAATTGTTTTGCAAGAGCGGCAAACCGGACCTGTCCCATAAGGAATTCACGAAATCCTGATTTCGGCTCTTTGGAATCCAGTATAAACGGATTTTGTCCTTTGTGGGCTAAAAGCGGATTATACCGGTATAAATGCCAGTACCCAGACTCTACTGCCTGAGCCATATTGCTCATGCTTCTGCCCATACCTTCCATAATACCATGACTGATACACGGCGCGTAGGCAATGATAAGAGAAGGTCCCGGATATGCTTCTGCTTCCATGATGGCTTTCAATGTCTGATTCTTATCCGCGCCCATGGCCACCTGTGCCACATAAACATTTTTGTATGTCATCATCATTCTTCCCAGATCTTTTTTTCCGGACTTCTTTCCTGATGCCGCAAACTTGGCGATTGCTGCCGTTGGCGTGGACTTCGATGCCTGACCGCCGGTATTGGAATAGATCTCCGTATCGAAAACCAGTACATTTATATCTTCGCCGGATGCCATAACATGATCCAGGCCTCCGAAGCCTATATCATATGCCCAGCCGTCTCCGCCAATGATCCATTGGGAACGTTTTGCCAGATAATCCTGATGCTTTTTTATATCTTCCAATAAAACCTGTTGTTCCTGATGCTCCGCTTCCGTGTGTTCCAATAATTTGCAAAGCCGGAGAGCTGCAACTTCGGATTTCTCCCCGTCTTCCCTGACAGCCATCCAGTTTTCGAACGCTTCTTTCAGATCGGAATCTATTCCGTTCTCTATCAGGCATTTCATATTCTGTTCCATGCCGTCCCGGATCTGCTTTACCCCCAGATACATTCCGTATCCGTATTCCGCATTATCCTCAAATAAAGAATTTGCCCAAGATGGTCCTTTCCCCTGATGATCACAGGTATATGCGGTCGTTGGTGCAGAGGCTCCCCAGATAGAAGAACAGCCGGTTGCATTGGCAATCATCATCCTTGTACCAAATAACTGTGTGATCAGTTTGATATACGGAGTTTCCCCACATCCGGCACATGCACCGGAATATTCCATTAGCGGTGTCTTAAACTGAGAATCTTTTACCGTCCTGCCTTCCACCAAATCTCCTTTGTAAGACACATGCTTCACCGCATATTCCCAGTTCGGCACCTCTGTTTTGCTCTGTGTGCCAAGTTTTTTCATAACCAGCGCCTTCGGTCTGGCCGGACAGATATCCGCACAGTTTCCGCAACCGGTACAATCCATTGTAGTAACCTGCATACGAAAATAATAATCTTCCAGTCCCTTTCCTTTCGCTTTCTGTGTCCGAAAGGCTTCCGGGGCTTCCGCCTTCTCTTCTTCCGTCAGCAGAAACGGACGGATACATGCATGAGGACATATATAGGAACACTGGTTACACTGAATACAGGTATCCTCATTCCATTCCGGAACATTAACTCCGATTCCCCGTTTTTCATATGCTGAAGTTCCCGACGGAAATGTTCCGTCCTCAATTCCTGAAAATGCACTGACTGGTAATAAATCTCCTTCCTGCCGGTTCATCGGCCGCATGATCTTAGCTATAAATTCCGGTTCCTCCGTCTCCTTTTTTACTTCCCCGGAAGATTGTTTCCATAGATCATTTACCTGCACCTTCCTGATATCCGTAAATCCCCGTTCAATAGCCGCAAGATTCATCCCTACAACTTTTTCTCCCTTTTTTCCATAAGCTTTCTGTACGGATTCCTTCAGATATTGTTTCGCCTTTTCTTCAGGAATGATTTTTGTCAGTTTAAAAAACGCTCCCTGCATGATCATATTGATACGGTTTCCAAGTCCGATTTCTTCGGCAATTCCAATAGCATTAATACAATAAAATTCTATTTCCTTTTCCGCAATTTCCCGAAGCAGTTTTTTGGGTAAGTTCTCCTCCAGTTCATCGGAATCCCAAAGGCAGTTTAAAACAAAGATTCCTCCCTTTTTTAAACCTTTCAGCAGATCATAACTGTTAACATAAGACTGGTTGTGACAGGCAATGTAATCAGCCTCGTCTATTAAATATGCAGATTTGATAGGTTTATCCCCGAATCTCAGATGAGAAGTTGTCAGACCGCCCGATTTCTTTGAATCATAAGCAAAATATGCCTGTACAAATTTATTTGTATGCTCCCCGATAATCTTAATGGCCTGCTTGTTGGCTCCTACCGTTCCGTCAGAACCCAGTCCCCAAAACTTACAGCGGACGGTTCCTGTTTCTGATACTACTACTTTTTCTCCTGCTGAAAGAGAAGTATTTGTAACGTCATCTTCGATTCCAACAGTGAAATGTGTCTTTGGATTCCGGCTTTTCAGATTGTCAAATACTGCTTTTATTTCTGATGGCGTCGTATCTTTTGAACCCAGTCCAAACCGTCCTCCAATAATCATCGGTGCATTTTCCCTGTCATAGAAACAATTTCTAACATCGAGATACAACGGTTCTCCCATGGCTCCCGGCTCCTTGGTCCGGTCTAAGACCGCAATACGTTTTACGGAATCCGGCATGGATTTCAGAAAATGTTCCATGGAGAACGGCCGGAATAGATGAACTTTTACCAGTCCCAGCTTTTCTCCTTTTGCATTGTAATAATCTATGGTTTCTTCAATGGTTTCACAAACGGAACCCATTGCAACGATGACATATTCCGCATCTCCAGCTCCATAATAATTAAACAGTCCGTAATTTCTGTTTGTCATCCGGCTGATCTGCTTCATATAATCTTCTACAACGGATACGATTTCCTGATAAAACGGATTGCACGCTTCTCTGGTTTGGAAATATATATCCGGATTTTGTGCCGTTCCCCTCGTCACCGGATGATTCGGGGACAAAGCATTATCCCTGAATGCCTGCAATGCTTTCCGGTCCATTAATTTTTCCAGGTCTGAATATTCAAGAGCTTCCACTTTCTGAATCTCATGGGATGTGCGGAAGCCGTCGAAGAAATGGATAAAGGGCAGACGTCCTTTCACCGCCGAAACATGTGCCACCGGAGCCAGATCCATTACCTCCTGAACGGAGCCGGAAACCAGCATAACGCATCCTGTCTGTCTGGCAGCCATTACATCCTGGTGATCCCCAAAAATACTCAATGCCTGTGCCGCAATCGACCGGGCACTGACATGAAATACTCCCGGCAGCAATTCTCCTGCAATTTTATACATATTCGGGATCATCAGAAGCAATCCCTGGGAAGCTGTAAATGTCGTAGTCAGCGCTCCTGCCTGAAGGGAACCGTGAAACGCCCCTGCCGCCCCTGCTTCTGACTGCATTTCAACTACCCTGACACTCTGCCCGAATATATTTTTTCTCCCGCCTGCTGCCCAATCATCCACCACTTCCGCCATGGTAGAGGACGGGGTGATGGGATATACCGCTGCCACATCCGTGTATGCATAAGCCACATATGCCGCCGCCGTATTACCATCTACTGTCATCGTTATTTTTCCCATATCTGATATCTTCCCTTTCTACAATCTGCTTCCATTATCCACCCAGTTTTTCGCCCGGATCACTGCATCCGTATTCGGAACGGAAACATTGCTTTCCGGAATGGTACGTTCGGTATCTGTCCAAGCTGCGGTTCCTTCATTTTCTAATTTATCTGTTTTATTGATCCGTTTGTTATTCTCTCCATGTAATGCCCGGCTTTTTAAATTATCCATAGAAATCCTCCATTTAATGATATGGCTATAAAATAACCATTTTTTATAATACGATTATAACCAGAATCCTCTTTGATTATGTAAAAGCAGTACAAAAAAGAAACCGTTATCAGAGTATTCCTCCGACAACGATTTCACTTTGATCACAGTTTTTTATATACCGGCTGTTTTTTTCATGTTTACTTTTAAAGTCCGGTTGTCTTTAAACGGCCGGAGCAGCAGATACAGAAATCCGGTGATCAGCAGAACAGCTGCCGCCGTCCCAATGCCAAAGACGCCGTTTATCAACAACATTCCGATCTGATATACACAAAGAGATACTATATAGGCGAATATCGTCTGATACCCGATGGCAAACCAGAACCACTTTTTATTATTCATTTCTCTCTTGATTGCACCCATCGCTGCAAAGCAGGGCGCACACAGAAGATTAAAGATCAGGAAAGAATATCCCGCTAACCGTGTGAATCCTCCAAAATCCAGAATCCCAAATACTCCGACTACTTCTTCCTTGGCGACCAGTCCCATTATGGTGGCGATCGTTGCCGTAATTTCTCCAAATCCAAGCGGTGCAAATATCCATTTCATCCCATCTGCAATATGTCCCAATATGCTGTCACTCAATTCCATATCTGTACTAAATCCAAATCCGCTGCCCGTTGAACCAAAACAGGTACCGGCCCAGATCAGGATAGATGAAAGCAGAATGATAGTGCCTGCCTTCTTAATAAAGGACCACCCCCGTTCCCACATGGATCGGAGTACATTGCCAACAGCAGGCATATGATATGCGGGAAGTTCCATTACAAACGGAGCCGGGCTGCCGGCAAACATCTTGGTTTTCTTCAGGATCATACCGGAAAATACAATAGATGCAATTCCGACAAAATAGGCGCTTGGAGCGACCCACCATGCACCGCCGAATATCGTTGCTGTAATCAAAGCGATGATCGGAAGTTTGGCACCGCAAGGAATAAATGTGGTCGTCAGGATCGTCATCTTGCGATCACGATCATTTTCTATGGTACGGGAAGCCATAATACCCGGAACGCCACATCCCGTTCCTACCAGCATTGGAATAAATGATTTACCGGAAAGTCCAAATTTTCTAAAAATCCGGTCCATAATAAATGCTACGCGCGCCATATAACCGCAGGCTTCCAAAAATGCAAGAAAAATGAACAATACAAGCATCTGAGGAACAAAACCAAGGACCGCACCCACACCGGCTACTATTCCATCCAGGACCAGACCCTTCAGCCATTCTGCACAATTGACTGCATCCAGTCCTTTTTCCAAAAGAACCGGAATCCCGGGAACCCATATACCATTTTCCCCAGATGATCCGTAATCTTCTTCATACCCGCCGGAACCGGTTCCCAATAACTGCCAGCCGTCCCCAAACAATCCGTCATTGGTCCAGTCCGTCATCCATGTCCCTACTGTTGTAACCGAAATATAATAGATCAGAAACATAACTACGGCAAAAATCGGTAATGCCAGCCACCGGTTTGTTACTACCCGGTCAATTTTGTCTGAGGTTGATAACTTCTTTTTTCCGCTTCTGATACAACAAGCTTCAATGATCGAAGCAATATACTCATATCTTTCATTTGTAATTATACTTTCCGTATCATCGTCAAATTTATCCTCTAACGCTTTAATTTCAGATGAGATATCCGGTACCTCCTTCATCCGGGCAGGTATTTTATCATCCTTTTCCAATAACTTGATTGCAAAAAAACGTTTCTGTTCTTCTAAAACATCGAAACCAAGCTGTTCTTCTACCGCCTCAATGACCGACTCCACACTGTCTGCAAATTTATGAACTGGTATTGACGCTTTCTTTTCCATTGCCAAAGCAACTGCTTTATCAGCAGCTTCTCTAATTCCCTTCCCTTTCAAAGCGGAAATCTCTACCACTTCACAGCCAAGTTTCACGCTTAACTGATCTATATGTATTTTATCCCCCTGTTTTTCCAGTAAATCCGTCATATTTACTGCTATAATGACCGGAATACCCAGTTCCGTCAACTGTGTTGTCAAATATAGATTTCTTTCAATGTTGGTACCGTCCACAATATTAAGAATTACATCCGGTCTCTCGTTAATCAGATAATCTCTTGCCACAACTTCTTCCAAAGTATATGGTGATAAAGAATAGATTCCCGGCAAATCCATGATCATAACATCTTTATGTCCTTTTAACCTTCCTTCCTTTTTCTCCACTGTTACGCCCGGCCAGTTTCCCACAAACTGACCGGAACCTGTCAACGCATTAAACAATGTTGTTTTGCCGCAATTCGGATTCCCTGCCAATGCAATCTTTATCGACATTTTCCCACTCCTTTTCTTCCTCGGTCCAATCTGTTTTATACAACTACCTTTTATTAGTCTTTACTAACTCGTATTTAAAAAAATTATTCCACTTCAATCGTTTCTGCATCTTCTTTCCGCAAAGACAATTCATATCCTCTTACCGTAATTTCCACCGGATCACCCAAAGGAGCCACTTTTCTGACAGATACAGGAATTCCTTTCGTTATTCCCATATCCATAATCCTTCGTTTCACAGGACCTTCTCCGGTTAACCTTTTTACCTGAACGGTCTGTCCGCAGGCAACGTCTTTCAATGTTTTCATATAACTATCCTCCTTACATGGCAGGTCCCACCCGGACTATACCATTATCTTATTTGCCATATCTTTCCCAATGGCTACCCTGGAATCCTTGATATTTACGATCATATTCCCACCCGTCTGGGAAATGACGGTTACCGTACTTCCTGTAACGAATCCAAGATTTTCCAGAAATTTGCGGATTTCGTCTTTTCCGCTTACCCTTTTTATAATATTAGGCTCCCCTTCTTTAACCATTGATAACGGCATTTTATCACCCTCTTTCCATTGATCTGTCATTTACAGATCTTCATTTTTCATTAGTTAGTATATACTTACCATTGTTAGTTGTCAAGAACTTTTTGGATGATTTACAGAATCAATTGATTTTTTGAATGAAATATATCAATTATTTCCGGTAATTCCGCTCCATGACAAGCCAGCAGCACCATTAATTCCCGAACATAATCAAACCGAGCAAACAATTTTGTCTTTTCGGATATATTTCGGTATACCTTCCAATATCCGGTATATAAACAGTTTTTTCCTCCGTTTTTAATAAACCCCTTCACATCCTCTACCGGATATCCCAGAAATAATCCTATCTCATGGGGAAATCCCCCCTTTTTTTCCATATAGCGTTGATATCTTCCTGATAAAAGCTGCAATGCCTGTTCCGTATCCAACCCCGCATATCCACTTTGTTCCAGCATTTGATTTACATCGTTCCGCAATAAATAGTCTGTTAACTCTTTATCATTATATAATAAAAAAGACAGTCTGTTTCGACTGCAGACCAGCCAGTAAACGGATATATCGGTAACGCTTAAGATTCGTGCCACCGCCTCCGACAAATTTTCATCTATAATGAGAAGATTGGAAATTTTCAGCCCCGATAATAACGGGGCGCATTGAAAAACAATCTGTAATTCTGCTTTTCTGATATCCGTCCGCATGAAAAACTCCTCCCTGAATCCCGGCATCTTCAACCGGCTGATCATAAACTCATTCATATTATCCCTGAAATCTGCCGATTCCATTCATTTACGTAAAAAAGACGATTTTCATCAGTATTTTGATCAAAAATCGTCTTTTTACATTCTATATAAATATATT
>CAJTPF010000005.1:58327-76276 GCA_910578175.1 uncultured Lachnospiraceae bacterium | reverse complement strand
TATATTTATTTTAAACATTCCGTGTTTTACATCTGTCATCTCAGAGAAGATATTTCATTTGTATTATCACACCATAACCCGTCGGTTGTCAGTCTGCTCCAGTCTGCTTTTAACACTGGTACCATCTGTCCGCTGTAACCTAATTCTTCTTCCATATAGAGATATTTTTGTTTCAGCAGATTATCCAATGCTGCCTTAACTTTATCATTCGGAACATGATTATAATCAGCCACACTGTTTATGGTCTTCCAATATGTAACCATAGTTCCCGGCTTATGCCTCAGTCTGGCCAGGCTTGTCAGGATCAAATCGTTATAATGATTTTTTTCCTGAGACTTCCGCGGCATCTCAACATAACTGGTTGCTTCTGATTTTAACTGGTTACTGAATCCATATTTAACTCCATATATAACAACCTTTTTATTTATCTCTTTTAAATATTGTACTACTTTTGTAAAATGAGCATCTCCGGTAAATAAAACATACACATCCGGGCTGTTCTTCTTAGCCGCGCTTCTGTATATGGCATCTAAAATAATTACATCCGTAAAATCTTTGTCAACTCCGTTTTTATCGCTTGCCGTATGAACAACATTCTTCGTTATTCCTTTTAAACGGTCCATATCCATACCAATATTATACCTTGAAAAATCTCCAAATACTGATAAATTACTGATGACATACTCATTTTCCAGTTCCTTCACCCATTCCTCAATATTGGGTTTCATCTGAAAACTATTTCTATATCCGTAATACCAATGCTCATAATCTACAAACACTGCCGCAACAGGTACTCTGCCGTTTTTCCAAAAACCAAACACCATTCACCCTCCTTTCCTTATATACTCTTACCCATAATACTAGATATATTTCAAAAAATCCAGTATTAATTTTATATATTATTCAAAAACTTGATTTTAAAATACAAGATTTATTATATATGAAACTGCCGGCAGAGAAATAACCGAAACTATGGTAGTGATCGCAACACCTTTTGAAGCAAGTTCGTAATTGCCATTATATTCTTCTGCCAGCATAGACGTCATGGAACCTACCGGCGTGCTTAACATTATCATACATACACCGCAAAGCATCCGGTTGGTCAAAACAGAAAATACCAGCAGGCTCAATGAGATTGGAAGAATAAACTGGCGGATCATCACAAACAAAATCAGTTTTGTATCTGTTATCATTTCTTTAAAAGAAATAACTGCTAATGATGCCCCGATCACCATCATACTCAGCGGTGCAGTCAGGCTGCTGACCATTTCAATGGTTTTAGCTGCCACATACGGAACCGGGATTTTTGTAAAAAAAAGAATCAACGTAATGATACAGGCAATCACACCGTTATTAAGTATTTTTCTCCATTGAATTTCCGGTCCCTTCTGTTTGTTCTCTTCTTTGTCCATCAGATTTATTCCATACGTATAAATCAAAATATTATAGGGCAGCAGAAATATAGAACCATATAACAGCGCTTCATTTCCATAAATCTCCGATATGATCGGAAATCCCATAAAACCGATATTGGAAAATACAGTCATTGCACTGTAAACTCCACGGGACGATTGTTCTGTTCCAATAACCCGTGGAATCACTGCTGCCAAAACGATCAAAATAAAAAATACCACCACGGCAATCCCAAGTGTTTTTAATAATTCCATATTTTTTATATTAACGGTTTCTCCTGATACTGAGGATAAGATCAATGCCGGATTTGCAATATTTACAACAATGGATGACAGTTTTCCTCTGGTTTCCGATGTGATCATATTATGTTTATACGCAGCAAATCCAATTCCCATTATAATAAACAAGACTATCATCTGTTGCAGAATTTCCACAAATATTCACTTTCCTTTCCATACAATATATAATTAACATTATTATATCCAATAAGATGGTTACTATTATTCCCAAACCTCTTTATCATTTCATAAAAAAACCTGCTGCGTATAAAACGCAGCAGGACAACTTTTTGATCCAGATTTATTATTCCTTTACGGCCGCACCGCCAAGTCCGGTAACCATTGCTTTTTGTGATAAAACAAAAAGAATAACGAAAGGAATTGCTACTGTGACCGCACCAGCGGCAAATGTTGTAAACTGAATTTTGGTTCCGTCGATAAATGTAATAAGTCCGGTACCAAGCGTATATTTTGTCGGCGTACCAAGTAACAGCTTCGGATAAATGTAATCCATCCATGGACCGGTAAAACTGGTGATCGCCAGGAAGATTATCATCGGACGAAGGATCGGCATAACCACACGGAAGAAAATCGTAAAATGGTTTGCGCCGTCAATTCTCGCAGCCTCATCCAAAGCTTTTGGAACCGTATCTACATAACTCTTCATCAGCCATGTATTATATGGTATATTACCTGCTGCATAGATCAATACCAGACCCCATAACTGGTCGTGGGCACCGATTCTGTCAGCAATAACATATAATGCCTGCATTCCTACGAAAGACGGGAATATCTGAAGAACCAGCATTGCCATCATCATACTTTTTCTGAATGCAAAACGGAATCTCGAAAAGATATATGCAGATAACGAACATACAATTACTGTACAAAGCGTTGTAGCAGCAGCTACGATCAAAGTATTTTCAAACCAGTAAATGAAATTTGTTTCATTGATCAGCTTATCAAACTGTTTCAGCGAAAATCCGTCTGAAAACGGCATAATAGATGCCTGTGTCGCAGTGTTCAATGGTGAAAATGCCGTACTAATAACATATACAATAGGATACAAAACTATCAGGGAGGCTATTGTCAAAAACAATACGAACATAACTTGAACAATTTTGCTTTTTGTTGTACCACGCATTATAATTCACCCTCCTTAAACGATTTTGTCTGCCTAAAGTTCCATATAGCAAATGGCGCCAGAACGACAAATATCAACATTGCCAAAACCGAGGCGTTTGCATAATACTGCCGGTCGATCGTCAATTTGTAGATCCACGTGACAAGCAGGTCTGTGGCACCCGCTCCGGTTTCTGTGGATGCCAGAGTATTCGGTCCGCCAGCGGTTAAGAAGTAAATAGCTCCGAAGTTATTGATATTATGTGTAAACGACATAATAACCAACGGTACGGTCTGGTATAATACCAGCGGCAATGTAATGCTCTTGAATACCTGGAATTTATTTGCCCCGTCAATGGTAGCAGCTTCAAATACATCTTCGGAAATAGCCGTCATCTGACCGGTGATCAGAAGCATGAAATATGGAGCACCAACCCAGAGATTAACAAGGATACAAACAACTCTTACCAGCGTCTCATCCGTTAACCAATTAATATTTTCACTGATGATGCCTAATTCCATCAGAGTCTTATTAATGGTTCCCTGAGAACCGTTCAGCATGTTCTGCCAAACCTTTACGGTCAGGATGGAAGGAATCGCATACGGAAGAATCAAAATCGCCCGGAATACAGGTGCAATCTTCAATTTGGTTTCATAAAGAATAACTGCAAGAATCATTCCTCCGAAGTAACAGGTTGCTGTTGCCAGAACACCCCAGATCAGAGTCCAGACCGCAACACTTCCGAATGCAGATGTCCATGTGGAATCTCCACCGAACATACTTATGTAGTTACTGATTCCAACCCAGTTTACCGGAGCACCTGGTGTCAGATGATTCGGGGAGGACCAGTTGGTAAAACCTACTAACATTGAAAAAACCAACGGTATGATAACGAAAAAGATTACAAGGATCAATGCCGGCGAAAGTCCTACAATCGGGAATGCCTTTCCGGCAATACCATGTAAAGATTCCTTATTGCTCTTGCATCTTCCATCCAGACAAAATTCGGTGTATGCCGATAAAGCACTCTTGACAGATGCAATATACATCAGAATAAACAAAATTACAATTACCAATGCAATCAAACCGTCAATCAATCGGAAATAAGCCGGGCTGATCGGTACGGAATTCGGGTCACCCGGTATTCTTCCCCACCATCTGCCGATTTCAATCATATCTTTTATCATATTAGCCAGCTTCGGTGAAAATGCCAATACAATAATTTCTAACAAAGCGAAGAAAGCGCCTTTCAGATATTGTTTAAGATAAATGATATGACCTAATCCCATAAATATACAAGACGATGCAAGTACATTTTTTCTAGAAGAACCATCAGTCTTAAGTGATGTTCCCATAAACTCACCTATCTTTCATGTGATATTTTATTTTTTCATAACTATTTTTATAATTCCAACTGAAGAACTCTTCAGTTGGAATCATTAAGTTAACTATTTCTGTGGAGGTAATGAGGATTTATTTGCCTTATCAAGCTCTCCCTGAATATCAGTTGTATTTCCATTCCAGATATTGCCCATTGCAGCTTCAAAAGCGCTCCAGTATAAACTTGCTTCCGGCATATTCGGCATTGGATAAGAATGTGCTATCTGTTTCTGAAGTCCTTCCATGTATTCTTTTACCTTAGGGTCTTCAATATCTGCATAAACATCATCTCTGGAAGGCATTGTGCTTGTGATCTCGCAACGTAATTTCTGCATTTCTTTTGTTAACAGAAATTCTGCAAAAGCTTCTGCTTCGTTCTTATGGTTTGAATATGCAGATACAAACATACATCTTACACCCATAAAGTTTGTCGGAGGATTCTCGGAACCGGTTAAAGAAGGAATGGATGTAATACCGAAATCAACACCGTCTTCTTCATATACTTTAATGTTCCATGCACCTGATATATTCATTGCAAGCTTCTTGTTTGAGAATAATGAGTCATTATTCTTGTAATCCATGTCTCCTGACTTCATACCAATCGCTTCGGATAAAGGAAGGAAATCATTTGTAATCTGTGCTACTGCTGCTTCTGTATTCTGGTATGTTGCCGTAACATCATTTCCGTTCGGTCCATACAAATGATTATCCGGTGTGGAAGTGAACATTACTGTGTAATATGCATTATCCGAATCCATTAAGAACGCTTCTTTTCCTTTGTTGTTGGAATCTGCCTTAAACTCCTTAATGTAAGCAGCCATGTCTGCCATCGTCTTCGGAATCTCTGCTTCTGTGATCATTTCCTTATTGTAGAACAATGCATAAGTTTCAACAGATACCGGATATCCGTATAAAACAGAATTTCCCTTACTGTCATTTAAAGTAGCACCCTGAAGTGCTTCTGCCGTAACGTTTGCCTTAACAATATCGATCTCAGACTGAGGAACCGGCTCGATCGCCGCCTGTGCAGCCATCTTACCAATGGTATCATGGGCACATGCAAATAAATCAGGACCGTTTCCAGCAGGTCCATCCAGTACGATCTTGGAATTTGCTTCCGAAGATTCAACATTAATATATTTAATAGTAATGTTTGGATATAACTGTGTAAACCATTGACCGGCCTCCTGAATAAACTGATCCGGTCCTAACAGGGACTCCCATACAACAAGTTCAATCTTATCTGTTGTATTGATCTCCAAATTGGTCTTAAAACTTTCTTTCAGACCCTCCACTGTGATATAATCACGCTCTTCCGCCTGCTTTTTACTCGGACCGCAGCCGGTAAACAGACTTGCTGCCATGGTTACAGCCAGGGCAACTGATAAAATTCTTTTTCTCATAATTCTTCGCCTTTCCGAACCCATTGGTTCTATAGTGTTAATATTTCTGTGAATCGGAATCTTTTTCGTTCACCAGATAATCCCTTTTCACAAACAGCTACTTAACTATGGTAAAAATGACTGCTGCCGCCAATCAGATTTTGCAGAACCGTCATTCCTCACCCAGCAAATATAAGTCTATAATAAACAAACTATTAGTAATTGTAACCAATAAAGCCCTTTTTATCAGGCTAAACCGAACATAAAACCAATAAAATGCACAAAATAGACTGCCACTTTTACTGTTCTTTTGTAGTATATCATTCGAGACAGCTATTGTCAATATTTTCTATGTAAAACAAGGACAATTTTTTGTGCATCTTGCACTAAAAACCGTCCTTATTTTGCCAAAAGATTTTTTATTCATAGTTAATTTTACCAAAAAATTATACATCCAGCTTCATCTGTATTTCTTCTTCCGCTTCCATCTTAAATTCTTCCTGTTTTTCCGTATTCATCATAGGCAGTTCCTCCAGGGATGTAACACCAAACTGTCTTAAAAATTCCTCTGTGGTACCAAACAGCAAAGGTCTGCCTGGTGCATCCAGTCTACCGATATCCGTTATCAGATCATATTCCATCAGTTTGTTCACCGCATGATCACACTTCACACCGCGTATCTTTTCGATCTCACTTCTGGTAACGGGCTGTTTATATGCCACAATGGATAATGTCTCCAGCATTACATCGGTTAATACATGTTTTTTTGGCTGGGAGGCCACTTTGATCAGATATTCATATAAATCCTGTTTTGTACACATCTGATAAGAATCTTCCAATTCACAGATTTTGATACCACGATTTTCTTCCTCATACCGATCCATCATATTATGTATTATTTTTTTTGTTGTTGCAACATCATGCCCAATGGCCTGTGCAATCTTTTCCGCTTCTACGGAATCTCCCATTGTAAAAAGTATTGCCTCAATTGCAGCTTCTATTCTATGTATTTCCATGCTTCAGCATTCCAGTCCTTTCTAAATTATTAATTATCTCCTGCGGTGTCTTCCCTGGCATTGATAATGATGTCATCAAAAATATGATTCTGGACAATATTGATCTTTCCCACTTTCATTAACTCCAGTATCGCCAGAAACGTAACGATCACCTGTGTCCGGGAAGACTGTCCGGTCAGAATCTGCCGGAAACTGCAGGTACCGTTTTTTAATGCATATCCATATATGTAATCTATTTTTTCTTCCAGATTCACTTCTTCTTTTTCAATGGTCCCGAATTTGCTCCGGATTGGATCTATTTTGTCCTCCTGCCGCCGCATAACCTCCCGGTAGATCGCATTCAATTTTGACAGAGTGAGATTCGAAAGCAATTGCTCCAGATCCACCGGTGTTTCGTATTTTCTGACTTCTTCCGGAACCGTAGGTTTCTTATACAGGCATTTTTCCGCATCCATCTGCCGGTCCCGCAGTTCATAAGACATATATTTATACATTTTATATTCCAGCAGTTTTTCCACAAGTTCCTGTCTCGGGTCTTCCTCCTCACCCTCTTCATTTACCTCTTTCGGTAAAAGCATTCTGGACTTGATATCCAGCAGGGTTGCGGCCATCACCAGAAATTCGCTGACAATGTTTAAATCCTGCTTATCCATTGAACGGACATACTCCATGTACTGATCCGTAATCTCGGCAATGGGAATATCATAAATATTAACTTTACTTTTATCGATCAGATGTAATAATAAATCCAAAGGTCCTTCAAACACCTGAAGTTTTACCTCGAGTTCCATTTTAAAGCTCCATTCTAACTTATGCAGTTTCTCTTAATCTTCAATTATGATATACTTATAACATATTTTCTTAAAATAGTCTATATAAGAAGCTTTTGAAACTTTTTTACATGCTTTCAGTTCCACACTTCCAATCTTGTTTCCGTTGAGATAATAATCTGCAGAACCGAGAACCTGCCCTTCTTCTACCGGAGCTTTGATCTTTTCCGGCAGATTATACTGTCTGGTTATGTTTTCCGCTTTTTCATCTCCGGTACAGACATAACGGAAAGCATCCGGTTTCATAAGCGGTACCGTATCCCTGGTTCCTCCTGATATACCCACGGTTTCCGGCATATCTGCCAAAGCATCTTCATACAGACTTACCGCATTATATCCATAATTCAGCAGTGTCACAGCTTCCGCAAATCTTACTTTATAATCCGGTGCCGCCATAACGACAGCGATCAGCTCAACTCCGTCTTTCATTGCAGTAGCAGACAAACAATATTTTGCCAGGGAGGTACTTCCCGTTTTCAGTCCGGTAGCCCATTCATACTGTTTGATCAGCCTGTTTGTATTGGAAAGGGTAAATTCACTGCTTCCTTTGGCGGTCACATGGGTGATATTTTCCATCCAGATTTTTGTATAATTTTTAATTTCCGGATGTTTCACCAGAAGCTCCCTTGA
This sequence comes from uncultured Lachnospiraceae bacterium, assembly GCA_910578175.1. Lineage (GTDB taxonomy): Bacteria > Bacillota > Clostridia > Lachnospirales > Lachnospiraceae > Bovifimicola. The sequence continues at coordinate 68,224 of CAJTPF010000005.1, read as the reverse complement.
CATCAGAGCCACATCCCGGGCCGTGGAATGATGGTCCATGGTATCATATAAACCGCAGCAATCCTTAAATACCGTATTCGTCATTCCCAGACTGGCAGCTTTTTCATTCATCCTTCTCACAAATTCTTCTTCGCTTCCGGCAATATGTTCTGCCATCGCCACACTGGCATCATTTCCCGAGGCAATTATGATACATTTGATCATGGTCTCCACAGTCTGCTGCTCTCCGGTCTCCAAAAACACCTGGGAGCCGCCCATGGATTTGGCATGTTCACTTGTGGTCACCATATCCTCATAATCCAGTTTTCCTTCGTCGATGGCTTCAAAAATCAAGATTAATGTCATAATTTTCGTAATACTGGCCGGAGACAGTACCTCATCCGCATTCTGCTCAAAAATCACTTTTCCGGTGGAAGCCTCCATCAGTATCGCGGCCTTTGACGTCAGGCTCAAGCCTGCCGTATTGCCTGCACTGACTGCATCCATATCCGGTATTTTACCGTATGACAAAGACGGTCTTGAAAATATAACGGAAATAACTACTGTCAACATTAATAAAATACATATTATTTTCTTCATAATGCTTACCAACCATAGTTTTTTATTACTTATTATATTTTCCAACCGTCCGATTTATGCAGAAAGCATTCGATCTATTCTCCGTAATATAAACATTCTTTTGTGGAACTGAGGATGGTTCCGTCATCTTTATCCGCCTGGGATACTACAAATGAATCCAGGGAAGTAAGTTCTTCATAAACGATGCGCAGTGTCTGCTCATCCACATATTCCGTACTATAGGAATCACCATTCACATATACCCTGCTGAATTCATTAAAATGTTTCCCATGGATTACCGCATACTGTCTGCCGTCTGCTTCCTGTTTTTCCACTCTGGTAATTTCAATGGTATCAACACCCATCTTCAGTTCCGTCGGCGTATATGGATTAATCCCGCCATACGCGATTTTATCGCCATACAATATATCATATTCCAAATTCTGCAGACCGCTTAAATATTCTTCGTCATTCCGGTAATTCTGGTGATATTTATTGATAACCCCGCTGTTCATTCCCAGCAGTTTCATAACTTTTGCAGATAACTGCCATGTCTCCAGATCTTCATTTTCCACCGGAAGATCCATATTATTCCAAATGATATACTCAGTCTGATATAAGGAACCGTTCTCTAAATCTTCCTCCGAAAAACCAAGACCCGGTAAATGGTCTCCATACATCACCAATACAACTTCTTCATCCAGTTTTGACAGCTCTGTTGTCAGTTCTTTAATAAAATCATCCATTTCCCGAATCTGATTGGCATAATATTCAATTGCATTTTTCCGGCCTTCATCACTGATGTTACCCACTGTCACTGCCGGATGTTCTATTTTACTGGCAGAAGGATAACTGCCGTGCCCCTGAACGGAAATCGTATATATATAATCCGGTTCCTCGGTGGAACATATCGCTTTCAGGATTTCTTCCGTCAGAAATTTATCCTTCGACCAGTCCATCGGTGTGAATTCCGTAACGTGCATATATTCAATAGATGTAAACGTATCATACCCAAGATTCTCAAACACCCATTTTCTGGAATAAAATGTACCGTCATTGTTATGAATGGCATGGGTAGAATAACCATATTCCTTTAAATTATAAGCCATGCTCTCGCATGTGGTTTTCTGCAGTACCGTTTTATAAGGAACTTCTCCCGGACCAAAATCATCCAGATTCATTCCCGTCATGATCTCAAACTCCGTATTACAGGTTCCATATCCCACATTAAATACATTCAGATAGCCGGATGAAAATTGTTTTTTCAAAGAATTAAAATATGGAATAGGATCTTCCGAAAATTCTATGCTCTTCACTTTATTTATATCAAAAAAGGATTCTAATTGCAGAAAAATAATATTCGGCGTTGCCTTTGGACTGGTATTTTCATCCGGATGAATATTGACCGGATTATCATTCTTTTCCGTTTTAATCTGCTCCAAAATTTCATCAATGGTGGTCTGTGAATAATCCTTTGGCTTTTTTACTCCCGTATTGATCAGCCCGTTGCCAAAGCAATAGACAAACCCGTATTCATGATATGCCGTCGTCAGATTCGTAAATTTCAAAGCCATAAATCCTGTATCAATGGAAATGTTCAGCACCACAATGCAGAGTATGAATACGGCACCTATGATTCCCGTATTTTTCCAGTAATTTATCTTATAATCTATTCTGGAACCTTTTATAAATAATATGGAAATCAGGCAGATTACGATGATCAATGCAATGATCACCAACGTTATCGTAAATACATTAAAATACTTATCTATAATGGAACGCGCCGCATCTAACAGCCGTAAATCAGACGCATTAAACGGTGTGACCCTCACATTCAGCATCACCATATTAACCGTGCCAAGAATCAGCCAGATCACAGAGATAAGCGTGATCAGAAATGTCCTTCTCTTCACCAAAAGCGCAACAGATATCGTAACCATTATGATCAGCGTATTGCAAAGAAACGGTATTGGATGTGTAAACATATACACAATGCCGTCAATTACCGATGTCCTGCCCATCATTTCAACTGCCAGATTTAACACAAAAGGCAGTACCAGAAAACAAAGCAGATTTCGCCTGTATACCTGATTCCGTAAGAATTCCTGAATCCTAATTTTCATATTTTGCCTCAACTTTACAAACTTTTCTTGATAAAATGCATGGGTAATAGTTTATCACACTTAAGATTTCATGTAAAGTTACTATTTTATATCGCTAATATTTTTTTGCGCCGTTTTTCGAAATCACCCATTTCACCAGCTGTTGCTTGTTAACGGGAGTCACGGAAATTTCATACGCCAGGTCCAGCCGTTCTCTGGCGGCTTTCAGACGCTCCAGATCATTGGCATATATCGTTGCTATAACTTCATCTTTTTCGATCCTGTCTCCTATTTTTTTCTTCAGTTCAATCCCTACGGATAAATCGATTGCACTGTCCTTCGTTTCACGGCCTCCGCCCAGGATCAGGGATACCATTCCGATTTCAGATGTATCGATCCGCTTGATAAACCCTGCCTCTTCCGAAATAATATCCATAATGATGGAAGCTTTGGGCAGCATCTCCGTATTTTCCACTACGGCGCCGTCTCCTCCCTGTGCTTCTATAAACTCCCGGAATTTATTTAACGCGCTTTTATTCTCAATGGTTTCCCTCAGTTTTTCCATGCCTTCTTCCAGACTGTCTGCTTTCCCTGCTGCAATCAGCATATATGCTCCCAATACATAAGATAATTCCGTTAAATCCTCCGGGCCATTTCCATCCAGGGTTTCAATTGCTTCTTTTACTTCCAGTGCATTCCCTACCATGTTTCCCAGCGGCTGGTCCATATTGGAAACTATGGCAATGGTATCTTTTCCTGCTCCGGTTCCGATTTTAACCATTTCCCGTGCCAGGTCAATCGCATCTTTTTCCGTTTTCATAAATGCTCCGCTCCCGGTCTTGACATCCAGAACAATAGCATCTGCCCCGGATGCGATTTTCTTGCTCATAATGCTGCTGGCAATCAGTGAAAGATTATCTACGGTAGCCGTAACGTCCCGGAGGGCATAGAGTTTTTTATCTGCCGGCGCCAGATTTGCGGTCTGTCCCACTATGGCCATATTGATCTCATTTACGTTTTCTATAAAATCTTTCGTATCCAGTGCCGTTTGAAACCCGCTGATACTTTCCAGTTTATCAATGGTCCCTCCGGTATGTCCCAAGCCCCGGCCGGACATTTTGGCAACCGGAACACCCAGCGCCGCAACCATGGGGCCCACTACCAGCGAGGTTTTGTCACCTACTCCTCCGGTACTGTGCTTATCCACTTTTATTCCTGTGATGGCAGACAAGTCCAGCAGATCGCCGCTGTGGGCCATTGCCATGGTAAGATCAAGGGTTTCCTTCTCATTCATTCCCTGAAAATAAATCGCCATCAGTAATGCAGATATCTGATAATCCGGTATGCTGCCGTCAGTAAATCCCTGAACGGCAAAAACGATTTCTTTTTCACTCAGTTCATGCCCGTTGCGTTTCTTCATTATTATGTCATACATTCTCATCCATTTGTTCTCCATTCAGAATTCCTTATATTTCACTTAAAAAACTTGTGCCAATGGGCAGTTTTCCCAGTTTAAATATTTCTGCAATCGTCTGTCCCACATCTGCAAAAGTTTCCCGGGTCCCTAAATTCACGGAACTGCCCCGTTTCTTTCCGTATACCAGCAGCGGGACATATTCCCGGGTGTGGTCGGTGCCTTTTGTCGTAGGGTCACAGCCATGGTCGGCATTGATGATCAACAGGTCATCTTCTTTCATTACTTCCATCAGTTCTCCCAGACGGATGTCGAACTCTTCCAATCCCACGGCATATCCCTCAAAATCATTTCTATGCCCCCACTTTGAATCAAACTCTACCAGATTAGTGAATATCAGTCCTTTATTTTCTTTTTCCATATACGCCATCGTCTGATTCATCCCATCCATATTATCTCTGGTATGAACCGCTTCCGTCGTTCCTGCACCTGCAAAAATATCCTCGATCTTACCTACGCCAATAACATCCAGTCCGGCTTCTTTCATTTTAACAAGAAGATTATCCCTATCCGGCTGTTTGGAAAAATCTCTCCGGTTTGCCGTCCGCTCAAAGGTTCTTTTTCCGATAAACGGTCTGGCTATGACTCTGGCTACTTCATCCTTTCCCTTCAGAATTTTTCTGGCAGTTTCACACATTTTATACAGTTCTTCCGGAGAATAGATATCTTCATGGCATGCAATCTGAAATACACTGTCTGCCGAAGTATAAATGATCGGTTTCCGCGTTTCCATATGTTCCCGGCCCAATTCCTGAATGATCTGTGTACCGGAAGCCGTTTTGTTTCCCAATATTCCGGGAATACCGGTTTTTTCAATAAACTCATTCATAATGCTTTCAGGAAATCCATAAGGATAAGTCGGAAATCTTACCGGTGAATATATTCCGATCATCTCCCAGTGTCCGATGGTGGTATCCTTTCCGTTGGAAATTTCCTTCATTCTCCCATAAGAACCGATGGGACGGCTCTCCTTTTCAATCCCTAACATCCCGTCGATATTTCCCAGTCCCAGCCGTACCATATTCGGTACTTTAAGACCGCCATGCTTTGCAGATACATGGGCAATCGTATTGGTTCCCTCATCCCCAAACCGGTCTGCATCCGGCAACGCCCCCATTCCTACACTGTCCAGAATGATCCAGATCACTCGGTTAATACCAGCCATATGATTACCTTCCTTTCCGATTTCAATCAAATACTTCCAATTAGTTCCATTATCCATTATTTTAAGTCGTTTGTCAAAATAATATACATTTAAAACGATTTTTCGGTTCATGGAATCATGGGGCTCTGCACACAAAAAATGCATCTCAAAAACATATAAGGGTAGAATTTATCCGTGATCCCAATATATAAAAAACTTGCAAGTTTGATTATCTTATTTTATAATACTCTCTATGTTTAAATAAAGGAGGATTTTTTATGAGTTTTGATTTTATCAAAAAAATGCCGACTCCTGCCGAGATTAAAGAGCAGTTTCCTTTGCCGGAAAATCTGATCAAACTCAAAGCAGACCGTGACATGATGATAAAAGATATATTTACCGGTAAATCCAATAAATTTCTTCTCGTTATCGGGCCTTGTTCCGCCGATAATGAAGATGCCGTATGTGACTATGTTTCCAGGCTTGCCGGCGTACAGGAAAAAGTAAAAGAAAATATCCTGATCATACCAAGAATATATACGAACAAGCCGCGTACCACAGGTATGGGATACAAAGGAATGCTTCACCAGCCGGACCCTGAAAAAAAACCGGATTTGCTTGCCGGACTGCTGGCAATCCGTAAAATGCATATCCGTGTGATAAGTGAAACAGGATTAACTGCGGCAGACGAAATGCTATATCCCGAAAATTACAGATATTTTTCAGATATTTTATCTTATGTAGCGATCGGTGCCCGTTCCGTGGAAGACCAGCAGCATCGTTTAACCGTAAGCGGAATGGATATTCCTGCCGGGATGAAGAATCCCACCAGCGGTGACTTTTCCGTAATGCTGAATTCCGTAATAGCCGCCCAGGCCGGACATACCTTTATATACCGGGGATGGGAAGTGAAAACTGACGGTAACCCTCTGACCCATACCATTCTCCGGGGCGCCGTCAATAAACACGGCCAGTGTATCCCTAATTATCATTATGAAGATTTAATACGTTTACATGAAATGTATGGTGAACTGAATCTGGCAAATCCAGCCGTAATCATTGACACCAATCATTCAAACAGCGCCAAACAGTACATTGAACAGATTCGGATCTCAAAAGAAATCCTGCACAGCAGACGTCATTCTGCAGACATCAGCCAATTCGTAAAAGGTCTGATGATAGAGAGCTACATTGAACCGGGCAATCAGAAAGTCGGCGAAGGTATTTACGGAAAATCCATAACCGATGCATGTATTGGCTGGGAGCAGACCGAACGTCTGATCTACGATATTGCGGATTTATTGTGATACTGATCATGCCGGCACTAATATGTATGTAAACACTCAAGAAGGGGCAGCATTGTCCTTGCCCTGTGAAAACGATCTTTCAGCGTTCTGAAGGACAAGCCGCTGAAAGGATACTGCAGACCATTGACGAAGCCGCCAGCCCGGGCAATACCCCGGAGCAGGCGGCTTTGATGTTGATTCACTTCTTTTAATTTCTGGGATGAGCCTTGTTATATTCTTCCCGAATCTTGGTATTTTTCATATCGGCATATACCTGTGTAGTTGAAATCACAGAATGACCCATCATTTCCTGCACCGCGCGCAAATCTGCCCCATTTTCCACCAGATGCAATGCAAAGGAATGGCGAAGGGTATGAGGGGTAATATCCTCTTCGATTCCCGCTTTATCCCCATATGATTTGACAATTTTCCAAAATCCCTGTCTGCTCATAGGTCTTCCTGAGCAGTTTACAAACAGGGCCTCCGTCTCCTGTCCCTTCAAGAGCCTGTCCCTGGCTTCCGTTATATATCGTAAGACCGAATTTTTGGCTGTCAGACCAAAAGGCACGATTCTTTCTTTCGCTTTGTCCCTGCAGATGATATATCCCAGCTTCAGATTCACATCCTCTGCTTTCAAACGGATCAGTTCCGACACCCGGATTCCGGTTGCATATAAAAGTTCCAGCATTGCCTTGTCACGGATTTCTTTCGGGAGATCTCCGGAAGGCTGACTTAGCAGATTGTCGATCTGGGTAACCGTCAGAACATTTGGTATCCGTTTTTCTATCGCCGGTGCCTTGAGCAATCGCGTAGGATCTTCCGACATCTCTCCTGTCTGCAATAAATAATGAAAAAATGATTTCATGGATGCAATATATCTGGAAATAGTTGCAGAAGCACAACCCCCCCGTTCCAATCCAAGTATATATGAATTAATATTGGTTGAATTGATCTTTCGTACATCCTTAATTCCAATTCGTTGAAAATGCATTATCATTTTAATCAGATCACGCTTATAAGATGTTAATGTATTATCGGATACGTTTTTCGTATTTCGTAAATAATTTACGTACCTTTCAACTGTTTCTTCCATATCATTTCCTCAATTCTAAATTGTACTGCTTTTTATAATTTACAATCAATATAACCATTATATATACTTTTTATAAGAAAATCAAACAAAATAATTTATTTTTTTAAAATTCTATTATGACTATCTGATAAAAAAATATTTTATACAGATAATTTATATTGGTTATTTTAACAAATTTATTAAAACAGGATTGATAAATACTTCCGACAAAATTCCTAATATGTACAAAATACATATGAGAACCCACAACTTTACAATTCCGATTCTCCTTCCACGTATCATCTGTTCCCTGTTCCCGTCCAGAGAAGTATTGATCAGCCATACAACTGCTATTACATATAAAATCATATGAGGCATATTAAACAACAAAAACCACGGTATAGCCATTTTCCTATTCATCATTGTCAGCGTGGAAACCAACACTGCAAGGCGGATTCCCACGTAACCGGCATAAACGCCGTACAAAGCGGATTTCACATAGGTCATGCTGATAACGGCGATCACGATTAATTCCCTGATCCGATAGGCAGCTATGTATTTTAACAGGTTTACGGAACTGATATTTTCATATTTCAGGGTACGTAAAACAAAATTTCCGTATATATTGATCTTATCCGACGAATATCCGATAATCTGTCCACATAACAGGGTTCCCAGCACCACTCCTGCAATAAATAATGCAGCGACTGTTATTTTTTTTCTTGAATTTAAAATAAGCATATATTTGTCTAACTCCTTCCGTTAAACAAATATATGCTTTCTTCTGCTATATTATTCTTGCCGCATGATCTTCTTTACTTTTCATAGACCTGATATGCCAATATGGCCGATACGGTTTTTGAATCCTGTAATTCTCCGTTCCGGATCATTTCCAGAAGTTTCTTCAGTTCAAATTCCACCACTTCAATATTTTCATCTTCATCCATGTTCTGACCTGTTAAAACCAGATTTCTGGCTAAAAATATATCAATCCTTTCATTACAGAATGCAACCGTTGTCTTCAGCGACAGAAGAAAATCCAAAGTACCGGCCTTATATCCGGTCTCCTCTTCCAACTCTCTCGCCGCACATTCTATCATCGGCTCGTCAAATCCCTCTTTGCCCCCGGCCGGAATTTCATAGGTGAACCTGTCTAAAGCATTTCTCCACTGTTTTACCAGTAATATTTTTCCTTCTGCCGTTACAGGCAACGCAGCGGCAGCTCCCTTATGTCCGATAAAATCCCACTTTGCCAGATTTCCGTTGGGTACCCGGACAGAATCCCGATATACACTTATGATAGAACCCTGATACACTAATTCTCTTTTTTCACGATTATATTTTTCCATATCATCATACAACACATCTGTGTTTTTCCTTTACAATATTAAATTCACACTTTAACATATGCTTATTTCATATGTTCTGCTTTATCATAACAGGCATCGGTTGCCTTCAGGACTGCATTTCTGAATCCGTATTCTTCCAATGCAGCCACTCCTGCGATCGTTGTTCCTGCCGGCGAACATACCTGATCTTTTAATTTTCCCGGATGCTCTTTCGTCTCCAGTACCATCTTCGCAGAACCCATCACTGCCTGCGCTGCCATTTCATAGGCGGCATCCCTTGGAATACCGTATTTTACGGCGCCGTCAGCCAACGCCTCAATAAACATGTATACATAAGCAGGTGAACTTCCGCTGACACAGGTAACGGCGCTCATATACCGTTCTTCAACAATTCTGAATTTTCCAAAAGAAGAAAATATTTTTCCGATTATTTCCTGCTCCGAAAACTCAAACAGTCCCGCCTCATAACTGATCCCCGTCATTCCGCAACCCAGCAGAGCCGGGGTATTCGGCATAGCCCTGACGATTCGTTTATCTGTTCCCAGTACGCTCTGCAAATAATCAATGGTTATGCCAGGAGCAATAGAAATGATTACATGTTCCGGCCTTACTATATTTTCAATATTCTTTAATACCTGCGTGTAATACTGAGGCTTTACCGCTAATATCAGATATTTTGCACTGTTGGCACACTCTGCATTGGATTCCACATATTGCACTCCTGTTTCCTGACTGACCTGAATTGCTCTGGACATATTGGAATCTGCAAATACCAGGTCTTCTTTGGAGAAGATATTTAATACCCCCTTCAGCATGGCATATCCCATGTTACCCATTCCGATAAATCCGATTTTCATAACGAACGCCTTCTTTCTATTATTAATAATGAATCAGAAATTTTCAAGTAATTTC
>CAJTPF010000005.1:0-58314 GCA_910578175.1 uncultured Lachnospiraceae bacterium | reverse complement strand
TGACTAATTTTACACACAATACAAACAGTTCTGCTGCCTGCTGCATTTCTTCTTCCGTTGGAAATGAAGGGGCTATCCTGATATTAGTATCCTTAGGGTCCCTGCCATACGGATATGTTGCTCCGGCATTTGTCAACACTACGCCCGCTTCTTTACATCTCTTTACAATCCCTGCAGCACAACCCGGCAAACTTTCAAAAGAAATAAAATATCCGCCCTTTGGTTTGATCCAGAAACCAATTTCCAAACCTCCCAGATTGTTCTCAAACGTTTCTATCACCGCTTCAAACTTCGGCCGCATAATATCCGCATGTTTCTTCATATGTCTCCTGATTCCGTCCATATTCTTAAAAAATCGCACATGTCTCAGCTGATTCACCTTATCATGCCCGATGGTCTGGATGGTCATCACTTCTTTTATTGCAGCCAGATTTGATTCAGATGCGGCTATTGCTGAGATACCGGCGCCTGCAAAAGAGATCTTGGATGTAGAACAAAATTCATACACCATATCCTCATTGCCGTTTTTCTTACATTCTTCAAATATCTCCAGTAATTCCGGCGCATCATCATACAAAGTATGAACTGCATAAGCATTATCCCAATAAATCCGGAAATCTTTTGCAGCCGGTTTTAGTGCCGCAAATCTTTTTACCGTATCATCCGAATATACGATTCCCTGAGGGTTGGAAAATCTCGGAACGCACCATATTCCCTTTACCGCTTCATCCGTATTCACATATTTTTCAACCATATCCATATCCGGTCCGTCTTCCGTCATCGGAACCGGAATCATTTCGATACCGAATAATTCTGTAATGGCAAAATGCCTGTCATACCCCGGCACCGGACATAAAAATTTCACTGTATCCAGTCTGCACCATGGGGTATTGCCCATTACACCCTGTATCATGGAGCGGGATACCATATCATACATAATATTTAAGCTTGCGTTTCCAAAGATTATTATATTTTTAGCGTTAACACCCATAAGATCGGCCATTAATTTTTTTGCTTCTGTAATGCCATCCATTACGCCATAGTTTCTGGAATCATTACCTTCTGCATCATTTATATCGGAACTGCTGTTAATCGTATTCAGCATATCCATGGATAAATCAAGCTGTGAAGCTGACGGCTTTCCTCTTGACATATTTAGATTTAAACCCATGCCTGCAGCTTTTTCATATTCTTTTTCCAGTGATTCTTTTATTTCCTGTAATTCTTCTCTGCTCATCTCTTTGTATGATTTCATCACAGAACCTCCGCTTATATTTTTATCTCGTCTATTTTAATATAACATATATAATTTTGCAATAAAAAAAATCTGAAAATCCAATTATCTGTTAAAAATATTGGATTTTCAGATTTTTATTTTTTAAACATCACTTCGCGTAATCAATAACTCTGCTTTCACGAATCACACTTACTTTGATCTGTCCCGGATATTCTAATTCCTGTTCTATCTGTTTCGATATATCCCTGGCCAGTAAGACCATATCTGCATCACTGATCTGATCAGGAACTACCATTACTCGAATCTCTCTACCTGCCTGAATTGCAAAAGATTTTTCTACACCCTTGTAGGTATTTGTAATATCTTCTAATTGTTTTAATCTGTTGGTATAGGTCTCCAGCGTCTCACGTCTGGCACCTGGTCTGGCGGCTGAAATAGTGTCGGCAGCCTGAACAATACACGCAATCAATGATTCAGGTTCTACATCACCGTGATGAGATTCCACTGAATTGATAACGATCGGAGATTCTTTGTATTTTCTACATAAATCTACACCAATCTGAATGTGTGAACCTTCCATTTCATGGTCAACGGATTTACCGATGTCATGAAGCAGACCGGCCCTTTTGGCCATTCTTACATCCACACCGATTTCAGCAGCTAAAAGTCCTGATAACTGCGCCACTTCAATAGAATGCTTCAATGCATTTTGTCCATAACTTGTTCTGAATTTCATCTTTCCCAGTAACTTAACCAATTCCGGATGAATTCCATGAACACCGACTTCCAATGTTGCGGATTCGCCTTCTTCCCGCATCATGGTTTCTACTTCTTTCTGAGCTTTTTCAACCATCTCCTCGATTCTTGCCGGATGAATTCTTCCATCCACAATCAGCTTCTCCAATGCAATACGTGCAACTTCACGTCTGATCGGATCAAATCCCGAAAGAATAACTGCTTCAGGGGTATCATCTATAATAAGATCAACACCTGTCATAGTTTCAAGTGTACGTATATTACGTCCTTCTCTACCTATAATTCTTCCTTTCATTTCATCGTTAGGGAGTTGTACAACGGAAATCGTTGTCTCTGCCACATGGTCGGCAGCGCATTTCTGAATTGCGGTCACAACATATTCCTTTGCTTTTTTACCAGCTTCTTCTTTAGCCCTGCTTTCCAGTTCTTTCACCATCTTAGCAGTATCAATTTTCACTTCTTCTTCAACAGTTTTTAACAAATATTCTTTTGCCTGTTCGGAGGTAAGTCCAGAGATTTGTTCCAGTTCCTGCAATCTTTGTTCATTTAGTTTAGCTACGTCTTCACGCATCTTAGCAACTTCTTCTTCACGTCTCATTAAAGCATTCTCTTTCTTCTCCATCTGCTCTGACTTCTTGTCCAAAGCTTCCTCTTTAGAAAGAACCCGCTTCTCATAACGCTGAATTTCTGCTCTGCGCTCTTTCGTTTCCTTTTCCAGCTCATTCTTAGTCTTTAACGACTCTTCCTTCGCTTCCAATACTGCTTCTCTCTTTGTAGTTTCCGCTGTCTTTAAAGCTTCATCTATAATCTCTCTTGATTTTTCTTCCGCACTGCCAATCTTTGATTCAAAATTCTTTTTGTGATGGGCAATTGCAAAAAACCAAGCAATTGGAGCAACAATACATAAGGTAATGATAACGCTGACAATTACTAATGTAATACTGTTCACAGGAGCACCTCCTTATTTAGTTTTCATTGTACAATTACAACATATAAATTTTATACTGTTTTTATAATTATGTCAAGTAAAGTTGCTCCTTTTCTATACAAATTGTAAAAAAAATAGTACTTAACAGTTCTATAACTATACACATTGCACTTATTCACTAAGAAGTACCTGTATGATTCTGCTGATATTAAAACCGGCATTTCGGTTTAAAAATAACCGGAAACTATCAGCAGTCTGATACCTTCCGGTTGTTTGCCTGAGACATATTATGTTTCACTTTCTTCCTTCAGTTTCCGATAAACCGATTGGATATCGTCAAAGTGAAACCCCTTACGCATTAACGACTGAATGATTTTATTCTTCATTCTTTCATCCTCACCCTGAAAATCATATTTTCGGCGTATAAACTCCTTTTGAATGATATTCTGCTGCTCTTCCGACAACAAATCCCACTCATCTTCGAAGGAATCTACCGCTTCACAAACAATAGATTTATCCACTCCATGAAAATACAGTTCCTGTTTCATTCGGTTAATACTTTTCTGTTTTCGATTGCTGCGGATATAATTCTCTGCATATCTTTTGTCATCTATATATTTCATATCTTTCATATATCGGATGACTGTTTCAACGATATCCTGGGGATAATATGATGATAAAAGCTTCCGTCTGACATCCTGTTCTGACCTGTCGGAATCCTTCAGCATATAAAATACACGTTCTCTGGCCCGTCTGGGAAGCAAAATCTCAAAAATCTCCCTGGAAGTCTCATCACTTAGTTCTGACTGTTCCTGAATTTCGTATTTATACAGTTCAGAATTATATAGGGATATTTTAATGTCTTCATCCAAAAGGATCAGGCTCTTTTTTTTGTCCAGCTTATAAATGGATGTTACAAACATTACTCCTCTGCCTTATCCTTGGTTTTTGTTCTGGTCTTTTTCTCTTCCTCCTTCTTTACTTCCGACGGAATATCTTCCTTTGCCCTCTCTGAAACCGGAAGACCATAATGTTCCCGAACAGCATTTTCAATCTCTTCCAGCATTTCCGGATGATTCTTCAGCGTCATCTTGGCATTTTCCCTGCCCTGACCAATCTTGTCATCCTTATATGCATACCATGCGCCGCTTTTTACGATCACACCTAATTCGGCCGCCAGATCCAAAATATCACCTTCTCTTGATATTCCCTGACCAAACATGATATCAAATTCCGCTTCTTTAAACGGAGGTGCCACTTTATTCTTAACTACCTTTACACGAGCCCTGTTACCAACCATTTCTCCGCTCTGTTTCAGTGTCTCTATCCTTCTGACATCCATTCTCACGGAAGAATAAAACTTTAATGCCCTTCCGCCGGTCGTTGTCTCCGGATTGCCAAACATAACTCCGACTTTCTCACGAAGCTGATTAATAAATACCACGATACAATTTGTTTTACTGATAATTGCCGTCAATTTTCGCAAAGCCTGGGACATCAGCCTTGCCTGCAGTCCTACATGGGAATCTCCCATATCTCCGTCAATTTCCGCCTTCGGTACAAGTGCGGCTACAGAATCCACGATTATGATGTCTACCGCACCGCTTCGTACAAATGTTTCCGTAATCTCAAGAGCCTGTTCCCCAAAATCCGGCTGAGAAATATACAAGTTGTCAATATCCACACCAATAGCCTTTGCATAAACCGGATCAAGGGCATGCTCCGCATCGATAAAACCGGCTATTCCTCCCCGTTTCTGCACTTCTGCGATCATGTGCAGTGCAACCGTGGTCTTACCACTGGATTCCGGTCCGTAAATCTCCACCACTCTCCCCTTTGGCAGACCTCCGATTCCCAATGCTATATCCAGGCTTAAAGCTCCTGTAGGAACTGTTTCTATATTCATGGAAGCATTTGAATCTCCCAGCTTCATAACAGAACCCTTGCCATGCTGCTTTTCGATCTGTGCCAAAGCAGAATCCAATGCTTTCAGTTTTTCGCTATTTTCCATCAATCCATCCTCCATCTGTTTATTTTTTCGAACTAATGTTCGTTTCTGTATCAATAATAACCTATATGGCTTTATTTGTCAATAATAAAAAATTAAATTTTCACAATATGTACTGCTTTTGCGGCCGCAAAACATCACTTTTATTATTTGTTGTATTTTAATGTATTTTAAGTGATTTGTCAATATACATATCAGAACAAAATGCCTGCCATATTTTTCAAGAAATGACCGTAAACCTTCCAACGTCAAAAAACAGAACAAAAAATACAGACAGACATGCTGTTTTTTAATATACATCATGTCTGTCCGGTTACATATTCTTTTTTGGATATTACATAATACTGTTCCTCAGGATATGCTTTAAAAATAAATTCCCCCATAATAACCTCTATTGTTTTAACAATCCGCAAACATACTGAATCGCCTGTTCCGCAGCCGCTTTTCTGATTTTTTTCCGATTTCCGTCAAACCGGAACTTTTCCGTATATATGGTTCCGTTGATATAACATCCGATACATACGGTTCCTACCGGAATTTCTTCCGTACCGCCCAAAGGTCCTGCCACACCTGTTGTGGATACCGCAACATCCGCTCCGGCAGCTCTGGCGGCTCCTTCTGCCATCTCACCGGCCACTTCCCTGCTCACAACATTATAATCTTTTATGGTATCCATAGACACATTCAGCAGTTTATTTTTTGCCTGTTCCGAATATGTGATATAACCTTCGGAAAAAACTTCTGAAGAACCTGATACACTGACGATATGAGATGCAACCATGCCGCCGGTACAGGACTCTGCAGTAGTAATAGTCATTTTATGCTCTTTCAGAAAAAATACTAGCCACTCCTCCATTATTTAGACATACTCCCTTCATTAAAGACATTTTTATTTTTCACCAGATAATCAATCATTGAAATGACCGTTAAAACCAGAGAAAGATAAATAAATACATATTCCAGCATTCCAAACCATTCATAATTCCAGTCCAGAATCAGAATAATGATCATGATCATCTGTGCCGTTGTTTTATACTTTCCCCACCAGCTTGCCGCGATCACAATACCATTATCTGCAGCCACGATACGAAATCCGCTGATGATCAGCTCCCGGCTGATGATCACGATCACGATCCATGCCTGCAGTTTCTGGTCGATCAGACAGATCAATGCAGAACAGACCAAAAGCTTATCTGCCAGCGGGTCCATAAACTTTCCGAAATTTGTTACCATATTATATTTTCTTGCAATCTGACCATCCAGCATATCCGTTAAACTGGCTATAATAAAAATTGCAACTGCAATATATTTATCATTTGTTCCGCAAATATCTTCCAGCATAAATAAAACAAAAAAAGGTATCAGACATACTCTGAATAATGTTAATTTATTTGGTAAATTCATATGACTGTCACGCTCCGCTTTCCGGCATCGTTCTCCTGATACAAAGATCCGTAAGCAAGCGTATCTCCTTTCACTTTTATTTTATCTTAACTATACAATTTCACCAATCAGATCGTATTCCAGCGCTCCGGTTACCTGCACCCGGATAAAATCTCCGGTCATCAGCTCTTCCTCCGTATGAACAAATATATTTCCATCCACATCGGGTGCGTCCATATAAGTGCGTCCGATATAAGCATTTTCATCTGACACCCTGCCCTCTATCATGACCAGCATTTCTCTTCCGATGAGTTTTTCACTGTTATCCATGGAAATATCCTGCTGAAGTTCCATAATGGCATTCCGTCTTTCCGTTTTGACCGCTTCATCAATCTGTCCCGGCAGTTCCGCCGCAGGTGTATCCTCCTCCGGAGAATACGGAAATACTCCCAGACGGTCAAATTCCATACGGTCCGCAAACTCCATGACTTCCTCATGTTCTTCTGCAGTTTCTCCCGGAAAACCCGTGATCAGGGTGGTCCGGAGTGCAATATCCGGCATTGCTGTCCGCAGCTGCCCAATGATCTCAATCAGCTGCCGTTTACTGGTACGACGTCCCATAGACTTTAATATCCTGTCACTGGCATGCTGTATCGGCATATCCAGATAATGACAGATTTTAGGTTCCGATTTCATCGTTTCGATCAATTCACTGGTAATCTCTTCCGGATAGCAGTATAACAACCGGATCCAGACAATTCCTGGAACCCTGCACAGCCGGCGGAGCAGTTCCGGAAGTTTTTTCCTGCCATATAAATCCTTACCGTATACCGTAGTCTCCTGTGCAACCAGAATCAGCTCTTTTACTCCTTTTTCCGCCAGCTGTTCTGCGGAAGCGATCAGCTGTTCCATTGGCACGCTCCGGTAATTCCCCCTGATCTTCGGTATAATACAATAAGTACAACGCTTGTCACAGCCCTCTGCGATCTTTAAATAAGCGAAATGTCCTCCTGTTGTCACCATCCGGTTCTGTTCCTCCACGATCAGCTTATCCAAAGGTGTATAAATTTCTATCTTTTCCCCTTCAATCACCTTTTTTACCGTAGCAGCTATTTCATTATACGAACTGGTTCCAAGCACGGCATCTACTTCCGGTATTTCTTTACGGATTTCCTCCTGATATCTCTGTGCCAGACATCCGGTGACGATCAGAGCTTTACAGTTTCCATCCCGCCTGTACTCAGACATCTGAAGTATAGTCTCAATACTTTCTTCCTTCGCATCGTTTATAAAACAACAGGTATTGATGATAATGATATCTGCCCGGGTCTCATCATCGGTAAATTCAAAATGTTCCCCTGCCAGAAGTCCCAGCATCTCTTCCGAATCCACCAGATTTTTATCACAGCCGAGCGAAATAAATAATATGTTCAAACCTGCTGCCTCCTATACTTCTTCCTCGTCTCCGACAATACGTACTTTTGAACGGTATAACTCATCAATTGCAACCGAAAGCGGTTTTTTACCGCAACCGTTTACCAGAGGTTCCTCACCGGCAACGATCTGTCTCGCTCTTTTTGATGTTGCCATCACGATCGAGTATCTGCTCTGTACCACCGGCTGTTCTCCCGGTTCAACCTCACTGTTTACTACTGCCATTAAATCTGTATACGATGGATGTAACATAATTCTATTCTCCTTCCGAAAAAGCTGTTACGCCTTCTCTTATATCTTCTATAAAATCTTTATTTCTAAATGTATCACAATGTGTCGCCTGTATCAGCCCGTGCAGGGCATCCACGCTTCTTTCCAGATCATCATTCACCAGAACCGAATCATACCATTCGATCCCTTCCGCTTCCTCAGACGCCCGCCGCAGCCGTGCTTCAATCACTTCCATAGTCTCTGTATTTCTGCCCACCAGCCGTTCTTTTAATGTTGGCGCATCCGGCGGCATAATAAAAATGGTAAAAGCTTCCGGTAAAAGATTTTTTATCTGCCTTGCACCCTGGATCTCAATCTCTAACAGCACGTCTTTTCCGGCGTTTAACTGCCGTTCCACATATTCCCTGGGTGTGCCGTAATAATTATCCACATATCTGGCATATTCAAGAAACGCATCGTTTTGAATCTTTTCCTCAAACTCTTCTTTCCGGATAAAAAAATAGTTTATCCCTTCTATCTCTCCCGGCCTGGGCGCCCTTGTGGTTGCGGAAACCGATAACGCATAATTATCATATTTATCCAGCAGGGCTTTTACAAGCGTTCCTTTTCCGACTCCGGAAAATCCGGAAATAATCGTCAGGACTCCTCTATTCTTCATTCGTCTCATCCTTTCCGTATGAATCATTGGAAGTAAATCTGCCGGCAATGGTATCCGGCATCAATGCAGATAAAATTATATAACTGCTGTCTGTTATGATCACAGATTTTGTTTTTCTTCCCTGGGTTGCATCCACCGCCTGGCCTTTATCCTTGGAATTCTGGACCAGTCGTCGGATGGGAGCGGAATCCGGACTGATGACCGAGACGATCTTTTCTGAATTCACCACATTCCCATATCCTATATTTATCAGTTTTGCCATTCATGACCATCCTATTCTATATTTTGAATCTGTTCCCGAATTTTCTCGATCATTGTCTTTAATTCTATGCCCGTATCTGTTACAGCCAGATCCCCGGATTTTGAAAGGATGGTGTTTGCTTCCCTGTTCATTTCCTGAGCGATAAAATCCAACTTCCGTCCGACGGCTCCTCCCCGTATGAGACATTCCTTCATCGCCTCCATATGGCTGCCCAGCCGGACGATTTCTTCATCCACACAGACCTTATCAGAAAACAATGTTACTTCCATGGCTATCCGGTTCTCATCAATCTGGGCATTTTCCAATAATTCCCTGACTCTTTCTTCCGTCCGTTTTCTGTATTCCGCAATAATAAGCGGAGAGCGCTCTTCAATAAAAGTCACATGTCCCTTCATGATTTCCAGTTTTTCCAGCAGATCCTCTTTTAAGTTCTCTCCTTCCGCCTCCCTGCTGCTCACAAATCTTCGTGCCGCAGCATCAAATACACGGGAAAGAACTTCCTGCAGTACCTCCTCGTCACCGGCCTCTTCCTGCAACGTAAAAACTTCCGGACATCTGCCAATGACCGAAACGGAGCTATCATCCGGAACAGACAGTTCCTCTGCCATCCTTTTATAATAATCCGCATACTCCTTTGCCAGAGCCGAATTATAACTCAACCCGGTTTCCGCCTCTTTCATACTCTTATACGTAATAAAAATGTCAACTTTCCCCCGCTCAATGTATTTTTTCAGCAGTCCTCTGACCTTGACTTCAAAAAAATTAAGCTTTCTCGGCAGTTTGACATTGATATCCAAATATCTGTGATTCACGGATTTCATCTCTATGGTTAATTTACATTCTTCGTCCGAATACTCCTCCCGGCCGAACCCTGTCATGCTTTTAATGGTTTCCATGGATTGTCCTTTTATATCTGTATATTTATGTATATCGTATCGAAAAAAATTCCTGCTTTTTCCAATATCTAAATAACATACTTAAAGTTATTATAATCCATTTCCAAAATGACGTCAAGTTTTGCTTGAAATTAAAGCTTCTATCATATAAACTAATCTTACCATACTATTACAAAACTATTGAAACGGAGGATACTGTTATGGCATTTGATGGAATAACCGTTGCCGCCATTGTTTCCGAGCTGAACCGCTTGTTGATTGACGGCAGGATATTTAAAATTTCCCAGCCCGAAAACGACGAACTGCTGTTAACAATAAAAAACAACAAAGAACAATATCGTCTGCTGATATCAGCCGGGGCATCCCTGCCCCTGATCTATCTTACAAATAAAAATAAACCCGCACCGCTGACCGCTCCCGGCTTTTGCATGCTGCTGCGGAAACATATCAATAACGGACGGATCGTAAAAATCTTCCAGCCGGGACTGGAACGGATCATAAATTTTGAGATCGAACACCTGAACGAAGTGGGGGATTTATGCAAAAAGACACTGATCGTGGAATTAATGGGCAAACACAGCAATATCATTTTCTGTGAAGACAGGAGAATCATAGACAGTATAAAACATGTTAATTTTCAGATGAGTTCTGTCCGGGAGGTACTGCCGGGAAGAGAGTATTTCATACCAAAGGCAGATGAAAAACTTAACCCTCTGGGCTGTTCACAGGAATCATTTGTGAAAACGGTTTTTCAAAAAAATCTTCCTGTTTCCAAGGCGGTGTATACTTCTCTGACCGGTATCAGTCCCATTGCCGCCGAAGATATTTTAAGCGTATCAGGGATTGATTCCGATATACCTGCCAATACCCTGAATGATTCCGAGCAGATCCATCTGTATCATATTTTCACTCAATACATGGAAGAAACGGTTTCCGGAAACTTTACTCCCGTCATTTATTATAAAAATCAGATCCCTAAAGATTTCTCGGCTGTTCCGCTGACCGTCTATTCTGATCTGGAAAGCAAAACCTTTCCTTCCATCAGTATGGTACTTGAACAATATTATGCCGAAAAAAATGCCGCTACACGGATCAAGCAGCGTTCTGCTGATTTAAGGCAGATCGTTTCTTCCGCCCTTTCCAAAAATTATAAGAAATACGATCTGCAGCTTAAACAGTTAAAAGATACGGAAAAGCGGGATAAATACCGTATCTACGGAGAACTGCTGACTACCTACGGCTATAGTGCCAAGGCAGGCGATAAAACCCTGTGCTGCACAAACTACTATGACAATACGGAAGTCACGATTCCGCTGGATCCTGAACTGGAACCCATGGAAAACGCAAAAAAATATTTTGATAAATATGGAAAACTAAAACGGACCTACGAAGCTTTAAGCCAGATCATACTGGAAACCAGACAGGAAATCCAACACTTAGAATCTATTTCCGCTGCTCTTGATATTGCCACCGACGAAAACGATTTAAAAGCTTTAAAAGAAGAATTGGTACAATATGGATATATCAGAAGAAAATCCGGCGATAAAAAAGCAAAGTTTACAAATAAACCCATGCATTTTATCATAGATGAAACTACGCAGATTTTTATCGGAAAAAATAATTATCAGAACGAAGAAGTTACCTTTAAGATTGCCACAGGAAACGACTGGTGGTTTCATGCCAAAGGAATTCCCGGCTCTCATGTTATCGTCAAATCCTCTCTGGAAGAACTTCCCGACTCCATATTTGAACTGGCCGGAACCCTGGCGGCCTATTATTCCAAAGGCCGGGAGATGGAAAAAGTGGAGATTGATTATATCCAGAAAAAACATGTTAAAAAAGTCAGCGGAGGCGCACCGGGATTTGTAATCTACCATACTAATTATTCTATGGTATGTGCCCCGGTCCCGCCGGATATGCTGGGACTGATCTCAGAAAAATAAAATGGTAAGGAATTTGAACAGGAAGCTGTAATATTATATTTCAGATATAATATCACAGCTTCCTGTAGCTTTAACATCCTAAAAGAGTCTGAATTTCCTGCTTCCTATCCTTTTTTCAAGGAATTTTTACATATTTCACAATATTCGGAACAGCTTTCCGTACGGTTTCCATGGATTCTATCAGTCCGCAATACTTATCCGCATACATAACCACAAACCCTTCCATGGTTTTTGGCGGTACCACCGTCAATGGCCACATATGCTTTAATATAATATCCTGTTCCACCCGGTTTAAATCAAAATATTTATTTGCATTGTTCAATGCCGTTTTCGGATGGGTCAAGCCATGAAAACGTTCTCCGGTTTCTTCACAATGCGTATGCCAGTCATATAAAAATAAATCATGCAGCAATCCGCCTCTGGCAGCAGAACGATGATCCAGCGAAAACCGTCTGCAGATATTATAACTGACATAGGACACCGAAAGACAATGCTCCATTGTGGTGGTGGTTCCATGCTGGATATATTGGTCCATCTGCTGAAAAGGCCGGCTTACCAATATATCACTGACACATTCCATATACTGTTTATCCCTTAAACACTGCCCGCGGTTAATCCATTTCTTTGACTTCAGGCTTTTGATGATTTCCTTCCGGACTGCCTCACGATAAAAAAAATCTTCTCTGTTTTTCATCTGACCAAATACCTTTCCTATTCTGACTCAGAAAACTACCATCCCAATAACCAGTTATACAGATTCTCATACTTTCTTGCCGAAGTTGTCCATGAGAAATCTGCTGCCATGCCACGGTCCACAATCTTATTCCATCCCCGTTTATCGTTATAATATACATGCTTTGCATACCGGATGGCTGCCAGCATTTCATGGGCATTATAATTTGCAAAAGAAAATCCCGTACCGGTGCTCTCATATTGATTATACGGCTCAACCGTATCTTTCAGGCCTCCGGTCTCCCTGACGATCGGCACGGTTCCGTACCGCAGGCTCATTAACTGGCTGAGACCGCAAGGCTCAAACAACGACGGCATAAGAAATGCATCGCAGGCAGCATATACCTTGTGAGACATATCTTCGGAATAATAAATATTTGCAGACACCCGGTTGCCATACTTCCAGTCATAATAACGGAACATATTCTCATATCGTTCCTCGCCGGTTCCCAAGATTACGAACTGCACATCATCCGAGCAGATTTCATCCATTACGCAGGCAATCAGATCAAGCCCCTTCTGATCCGTCAAACGGGATACCAGACCGATCATAAATTTATGCTGGTTCACTTCCAGTCCCAGCTGCTGCTGCAAATCCGTCTTATTCTTCCATTTTTCTTTTCTGAAATTCACTGCATTATACTTAAACGGAATTCTCCAGTCGGTTTCCGGATTATATTCATTATAATCAATACCATTGACAATACCGCATAAGGAATTGCTTCTGGCGCACATAAGACCTTCCAGCCCTTCGCCGAAGAACTCGGTTTTTATCTCCTCGGCATAAGTATTGCTGACAGTCGTCACATAATCCGCATAAGCGATTCCGCCTTTTAACAGATTGGCATCATCATATACCTTTAATTTATCCGATGTGAAATAATAATCGGACAGACCGCTGATCCGGCGGATGGTCTTGATATCATATATGCCCTGGAATTTTAAATTATGAATGGTCATTATGGACTTCATATTCTGATAAAATTCCCCGCCCCGGAAACTGTCTTTCATATATACCGGAACCAGTCCGGTCTGCCAGTCGTGGCAATGCACGATATCCGGCCGGAATCCTACTACCGGAAGAATACATAATGCCGCTCTTGAAAAATAAGAAAACTTTTCCAGATCAAACTTAATATCTCCGTAAGGTTTTGCTCCTCCGAAATAAGCTTCATTATCTATGAAATAAAAGGTAATGCCGTCATGTACCAGTTTAAATACTCCGACATACTTGTTCTGATATCCGATTTCCATATAAAAATAAGCTATAAACTCCAGACGCTCCGTAAAATGCCACGGCATACTGAGGTATTTCGGCAATACCACCCTGACATCATATTCATTTTTGTCAAAATATTTCGGCAATGAGCCGACTACATCTGCAAGTCCTCCTGTTTTTATAAACGGAACCGCTTCAGATGCAACAAATAAAATATTCTTCATATCTGTCCCTATGCATATCGCAGACCCGGCTGCGATACTGCCCCGCCTAAACGGTTGAAAGACGGGCAGCCGCACAATCCTTTCCTGATAAAATTTCTTTCAACCTTCCAAACATGCCGACACGGCACAAATATAATATATAAAAAAGAGTTACAATATCAGACAGTACGATTCACTATCGTTTATATTATAACTCATTTCTCTATTCTTTTAAAGTAAAACATTTATTCAATAGCCAGGAAATCATTGAAATTATCCGTTCTTGTATTCCAGCCTGATCTTATCCGCGATCAATGCAATAAATTCAGAATTCGTAGGCTTTCCCTTGCCGTTATTGATGGTATACCCAAACAGTGCATCAATGGTATCCATCTTGCCCCTGTTCCATGCCACTTCAATAGCATGTCTGATCGCCCGTTCCACCCGGCTCGGCGTGGTATTATTTTTCATTGCAATGGTAGGATACAGGACTTTTGTAATGGAATTTAATATCTCCATATCATTGATCGCCATGATTATGGCATCCCTTAAGAACTGATATCCCTTAATATGTGCCGGAACGCCTACTTCATGTATGATATTTGTCACATCGCTTTCCAGATTCCGCTCTATGTATTCGCTTTTATTTTCATAGGCATTAATCTTTCTCGGTTCATGACTTTTTCGATACAGTGTTGTCTTTATATGCTTGATCCGGTTTAATACCATTTCATTGTCAAAAGGCTTCATAATATAATAACAGGCCCCCAGGTCGAAAGCATCGTCCGTTATGGACTCTCTGCCCACCGCCGACAAAACCACAAATGCCGGCTTCTTTTTCAATGTGTCTTCTTTATTAACTTTATCCATAACTGCCAGGCCGTCCAGTTTCGGCATGATGATATCCACCAGAACCACGTCCGGCTGTTTGGTGGTTATCACATTAACCGCTTCTTCTCCGTTTCTTGCCATGCCTACCACTTCAATTTCATCATCATTACTCAATATATCATTTAGTAGCTGCAGGATCCTTTCATTATCATCTGCAATAACAACATCCAATTTTTCTTTTACACAACCCATGTCTTCATTTTTTCCTCCTTATTATTTATTTTTTTACGCTTACATACACAATTATATATTTTAAGCCATTATTTTGCAAGCCTAATCTGTCGTATGTTTTCGACATTTTCTGACATATCTGATGTAAAATCAATCTGAACTATTTTCACTCAGCATTGTCTCTATAAAGATTCCATACCCTTTTGCCGGCTCTTTAACAAACACATGAGTAACTGCCCCGATAAGTTTCCCGTTCTGGATGATCGGAGAACCGGACATCCCCTGAACGATACCATTGGTTTTGGATAACAGGTCCGGATCCGTAATCTGGATCACCATTCCCTTGCTTTTTTCATTATTGGCATAATCCACGCTGACGATTTCTATCTCATACTCTTCCACTTCATCCTGCAGTGCACATAATATTTTTGCAGGACCGGCAGTGACCTCCTGTTTTAAACCAATGGACATTGCAGGATATTTGCATGACTTTGCCAGATTTTTATCTGCTTTACCAAATATTCCGTGAGAATTATTATCAGTAATCACGCCAATGATATTATCTTCTTCATACTCAATAGAGCCTAACAATCCGCCGGGATTTCCGCTTTCTCCCTTCTTGATCCCCCATATATCAGCCATATAAAGGGTACCATTTTCCGAACTCAGCAACGCCCCGGTATCCACATCGCTGATTCCGTGTCCCAGCGCTCCGAACTCACCCTGTTCCGTAATATAGGTCAGTGTCCCGATTCCCTGGGTGTCATCCCTGACCCAGATTCCCAGTTTATACTCATCTTCTGCGGTTCGAACCGGAGTGATCCTGGTTTCCAGATAGGTTCCGTTTCGGTTTAATCCCAGTATGATATCTTCGTCTCCAAACTTATTGACCAGAAACATAAGCTGGGATTTGGAACTGACAGTCTCTCCGTTCAAAGATACGATATAATCATCAGGTTTCACAATGTTTTCTGCTGGTTCGTATTTCATTCCGTCCATTCCGCCGATGGGACTGGTACCGATGATCATAACGCCTTTGGTCTGCAGATAAATTCCCACCTGAATCCCGCCGGGAATCAGCTTCTGATTCCGGATCACATTGACTTCCACATCCTTAAAATGGATCAGTCCGAATAAATCCGCCTGAATCTTATATTCTCCGGTAGCTGTGTCCTGCGATGCGTGCCTGGATGTCTGAAGATCAACCTCCTGCATTTCCTCTTTTTTAACCGTATACTGAACCAGAAGATTAGATTTCAGATTCGCTTCCGTTCCCTCTATGATACTGATTTCATCCGGAATCATTTCATCTATCATATGATACGTAAAAAAACAGGTAAATATAGTACTGATGATCAGCAATCCTATCAGAATTCTCCTGTATTTTCTTTTTGCAGACACAAAAAACTCCACCTTTCCAAACTTTTTCAGGTCACAAGTTTTACCCGTAAAAATAGTTTATCCAGAAGGAGTTTTTACACACTGTCAAATGTTGTTATTGAGTTTTTTCATTTCTCTTGCATTTTCCAAAACCGTTTCCGTAATCCTGGAACCGCTTAACATTCTGGCGATTTCCGTTACGGATTCATTTTCATTTAATGTATGAATGGCTGTAACCGTTTCCTGACGGATCACCGATTTTTCTATCAGAAAATGTACATCTGCCATTGCCGCAATCTGCGGCAAATGGGTAATACAGATGATCTGATGGACACGGCTGACTTCTTTCATTCGTTCTGCCACCATCTGGGCAGTTCTTCCGCTGATTCCGGTATCAATTTCATCAAAGATCAATGTATCGATATTATCTTTGGATGCCAGGATCGTTTTTATCCCCAGCATAATTCTGGAAAGTTCTCCGCCGGAAGCGATTTTTGCCAGCGGACGCATCGGTTCGCCGGGATTGGTGGAAATCATGAATTCCACTTCATCGGTTCCATTCTCACTGAAATCCGGACGTTTCGAAAAGGCGATCTCAAATTTTACATCCAGAAAATTCAATCCCTTTAAAACGGAAATAATATCTTTTTCCAGTTTTTTCGCCTGTTTTTTTCTTCGTTCGGAAAGGGTTTCCGATAATTCCTTTAACCGTTGTTCCTTTTCGGCAGCTAAACGCTGCAGTTCATTTTTCTGTTCTTCCAGATGCAGCAGTTTGTCCAGTTTTTCCTTTTGCCTGTCCCTGTATTCCAATATTTTGTCAATCACTTCTGATTTATCCGCCTGATTGGCATACTTCTGCCGGAATTTATTTAACAGATCCAGCCGTTCTTCTGTTTCCACTGTCTGCTCTTCATCAAAAGCCAGTTCCTCCACATAAGATTTTATATTTCGGTTCACATCCTGACAGATCGCTTCTAAATCCATAAAAGAAGAGGCCAGTGAATCCAGCGAAGGATCCAACGGCAACAGATTTTGAATCATGGAAGAAGCCCTTCCGATCTGCTCTGCCGCAGAGTAATCATTTTCATATCCGGTTAATCCGTAAACCTCATTCAAAGTTTCGATCAACTGTTTTGATGAAGACATTTTCTTATACAATTCTTCCAGCTCCGTATATTCTCCCGGATGCAGATCTGCTTCATCAATCTCGTTGATCTCATACTGACAGAATGAAATCTCCCGGTTTCTGGTTTCGTCATCCATATCCGAATCTTCCAGGGATCGCTTCAGCTCTTTCCATTCCTTACAGGTCTGCCGTACCTCTGCTTTTACTTTACCGGATGTCTTTTCCGAAAATTCATCCAGTATCTCCAAATGCCTGGATTGTTTTAACAGCGACTGATGATCATGCTGACCGTGAATATCAATTAACAGCTCTGTAACTTTTTTCAGATTCCCTGCGGTAAAACATTCTCCATTGACTTTTATCGTACTTCTGCCATTCATGATTTTCCTGGATATGATAACCTGGTCATCCTCTTCGGTCTCAATCCCCTGTGCCCGCAGTTTTTCCTTTGTTTCTTCATCCTTTATCTGAAAGACCAGTTCCACCAATGCTTCCTTTTCGTCTTCCCGGATCATGTCTCTGGGAACTTTGCCTCCCAGTGCAATGAGTATAGAACCGATGATAATAGACTTTCCGGCTCCGGTTTCTCCTGTCAGTATATTCATCCCTTCATCAAAATATACATCTGCCTGTTTAATAAGGGCAAGGTTTTTTACATTTACATTTAACAGCATTTTAACCTCCTAACCCTGATTCTCTCCGAATGTCAGTTCTCTAATCTCCGCTGTTTTGAATTAATTTATTCAGCTTATCCATAACGATCAGCGTCTCGTCCACACTCCCTATGGCACACATGATCGTATCGTCTCCGGCAATGGAGCCTACCACTTCCGGCCATTCCATGGCATCCAGCGCTGCAGCCACCGCCATGGCCATTCCTGCTACCGTCTTGATCACCAGAATATTCTGGGCCATGGCCATAGATACAAATCCATCCCTCAGAATCCGGATATATTTCTCATTCATATCCGAAATACCGCTCTGTAAAACGACATACTTTTGTTTTCCATTGATATTCTGCTTGATCAGTTTTAACTGACGGATATCCCTGGATACGGTAGCCTGGGTAACATTATAACCTGTTGCATTTAACTTGTCCGCCAGTTCTTCCTGTGTCTCGATGTCATATTCATTTATCAATTCAATAATTTTGCTATGACGTTGAATTTTCATATCGTATTCATGCCTTTCCATACGCTCTCTGAATTAACCTAAAAGTTTTTTATGTAATACTTCTATAAAACTCAATCGGTTCAGCTTTATGATCTTGGTATCCAGAACGGATTTTGTAATTTCAATTCTATCCCCGGTCTGAAGTGCAAAGGAAGCATTTCCGTCGAAATATACCTTCGTCTCATTTTCTTCCAGATGGCGGTCTTCACAGATCTCAATCTGAATCACGGAGTCCGTTGAAAAAACTATGCTTCTGGAACCCAGCGAATGGGAACAGATGGGCGTTATGGCAATGATATTGGCACATGGCTCCAATATCGGTCCTCCGGCAGACAGATTATAAGCGGTGGAACCGGTAGGGGTCGTAATGATGATTCCATCCGCACTGTATTGTTTTAAAAACTTCCGGTTGACATAAACTTTAAAATCCACAACCCGCAAAGTTCCGCTCCTGCCAAATACGATATCGTTCAAAGCAATATTTTCCTGGATCTTCTCCTGATTTCTGTAGATACATCCGGTCAGCATCATACGGGATTCTATGGTAAAATCATCCCGGATCAGCATATCCAGGGTTTCCTCTACTGAATCTTTTTCAATCTCTGCCAGAAATCCCAGATTTCCCAGATTTACACCGATCATTGGGATATCTTTATTTCTTAAATCCCTGGCGGCCTGAATCAGGGTACCGTCGCCGCCGATTACGATCACGCACCGGGTATCGTCTTCAATATCTGCGGGATTTGTATAACTCTCATGTTTCCGGCATACGCTGCCTGCCACCATATTGCCTTTTACCGTCATTCCCCTGCTGCCAAGATATCCTGCAATCCGGTTTGTTACTGTCAAATCTTTATCTTTTAAAGGATTTGTAATAATATAATACTTTTCCATTCTGCGAACTCCAATATTATTTATCAAGAGTACCATGTGCGCGTTCCACAACTTCGCAAATGACATCTTCCATATTCTCCGGCGGTAAATACCGTTCAGAACTGTGATCCGCAGCAGGTTCCGGTTCTGAAACGGAATTTACGATATGCAGCAGATATTCAATATTTCCCTCCGGTCCTTTTATCGGTGAAAAATCCAGATCACACACGAAAAAACCGATGGAACGGGCATATTCGGCCACCATACGAATGACTTCACAGTGAACGCTCTTATCTTTCACCACTCCTTTTTTCCCCACCTTTTCCCTGCCTGCTTCAAACTGGGGTTTGATCAGACAGACCACGTCTCCATGGTCTTCTAAAAGATTTTTGACCGGCAGCAACACCTTGGTCAGGGATATAAAAGATACGTCGATGGATGTGACCCCGATCTTATCCGGTATATCTTCCGGTGTAACATACCGGATATTGGTTTTTTCCATACATACGACCCGGTCATCCTGACGTAATTTCCATGCCAGTTGTCCGTGTCCCACGTCTACGGAATACACCTTAACGGCCCCGTTCTGCAGCATACAGTCGGTAAACCCACCGGTAGAAGCTCCCACATCCATGCAAATTTTTCCGGTCAGCGATACCGAAAAATTATCCATGGCTTTTTCCAGCTTTAATCCGCCGCGGCTGACATATTTCAGGGTATTTCCTTTTACTTCGATGATTGCTTTCTCATCAAACATGGAACCCGCTTTATCTTCCCTGCATGAATTCACGAATACATTTCCGCTCATAATGACGGCTTTCGCTTTTTCCCGTGATTCTGCCAGCCCTCTGGCCACCAGCATGACATCCAGTCTTTCTTTCATAGTCCCGACTCCTCGCATTTCTTCCGTATTCTCCCGGCGATACTGTCCGCATCTATCCCTGTTTCCTGCTTTAAAATCTGCAGATTCCCATGTTCCACATATACATTGGGAATCGCAACCGGAAACACTTTGATCTTCAGATTCATGAAGGAAACGATCCGCAGGACATGCTCGCCAAATCCTCCGCTGAGTACGTTCTCTTCCAACGTAACCAGAAGTTTGTGATTTTTTGCAAGATATTCGATCATTTCCTCGTCCACGGGTTTAATAAATCTGGCATTTACCACGGATACTGAATATCCCTGTTCTTTTAACCGCTGCCTGACTGCTATGGCTATTTCCGTCATGGAGCCGGCGGCCAGCAATGCAATATCTTTCTCTTCATACAAAAGAAGGCTCTTTCCATACCGCACAGGCGTCCGGTGTTCCTTCAGACCGTCAAAGGCCGTCCCTCTCGGATAGCGGATAGCCAGCGGATGATGAAAACCTGCGGCAAACTTAACCGCATCTGCCAGTTCATATTTATTCATGGGTGCAAGAATATTCATATTAGGTATAGCGGATAAATAAGATAAATCAAAAATCCCCTGATGGGTTTCACCATCACTCCCCACCAGCCCTGCCCGGTCTATCATAAAGGTTACCGGCAGATCCTGAATACAGACATCATGTAAAATCTGGTCAAATGCACGCTGTAGGAAAGAAGAATATACCGCAACAAAAGGCTTTAGCCCGGACATCGCCAGTCCGGCCGCATAAGTGACCGCATGTTCTTCTGCAATTCCCACATCAAAAAAACGTTCCGGATACAGGCCTGCGAATTTCTTCAGTCCTGTACCGTCGGGCATGGCCGCCGTGACCGTAACTATCTTCTCATCCTGTTCTGCAAGCCGGACAATGGCTTTGGAAAATACATCCGTATAGGTCGGCTTCTCTTTTTTTGTCAGGGACTGTCCCGTTTCCCGGTTAAACGGCTCCACACCATGAAACATGGAAGGATGTTTTTCAGCCGGTACATATCCTTTTCCCTTTTTTGTGATAACATGAATTAAAACCGGATGATCCAATCGTCTTGCTTCTTTGATCAGACTTACCATACGGTTTATATTATGACCGTCCACCGGACCAAGATATGTGATTCCCATATTTTCAAACAACATCCCCGGTATGACCAGCTGCTTGATCCCGCTTTTCGTTTTCCTGATCTGGCTGACCAGCTTGTCTCCTACCACCGGAATCTTCGTTAACGTATCCACCACACCGGATTTCAAATCATTATATGCTTCTCCGGCACGCATGGTACTTAAATATCCGGACATACCACCCACATTTTCGGATATGGACATATTATTATCATTCAGGATAATGATAAAATTCCGCTTCAACTGCGCCGCATTATTTAATCCTTCAAATGCCATTCCTCCGGTCAGCGCACCATCCCCGATCACGGAAACCACCGTACCCGGTTCACCGGACAGTTGTTTGCCGACCACCATTCCCAGTCCTGCCGATATGGAAGTGGAACTGTGTCCGGTATCAAAACAATCACATTCATTTTCCCTTCTCTTTGGAAAACCGCTCATTCCGCCGTATACCCGGAGCTCGTTAAAAGCATCCTTTCTGCCGGTCAGAAGCTTATGGGTATATGCCTGATGACCCACATCAAATATAATCTTATCCGTGGGCAGTTCCAGCGCCAGATGCAGCGCCATGGTGAGTTCCACCACCCCAAGATTCGAGGCCAGATGACCGCCGTTCCTGCTAATCTTTTCAATCAGAAAATTACGGATTTCCGCTGCCAGTTCACCATATTCTTCTTTTGGAATATCTTTTATGTCATTTACTTTATTTATCTTTTCCAGTATCATATACAACCTCCGGTTTCCCGTTATTTTTCCCGGGATACCAAACTATTTAATAACATCCAAATAAAAGACTCCTCCGTACATCCGCGAATCTTCAACAGATCATCTAATGCGCTTTTTGTCAGTTCCTGCACCCTCTGCTGTGCTCCCTCTATTCCCAGAAGCGTCACATAGGTGGATTTATGATTTTTTTCGTCACTGAGTACAGGTTTTCCCAGCACTTCCATGGTTCCGGTCACATCCAGAATATCGTCCTTAATCTGGAATGCCAGTCCGATCCGGCTGCCGATGCGTTCCAACTGCCCAGTTCTTCTTCCGATGCTCCGGAAAGTGCGGCTCCCATCATCATGGCAGCTTCAATCAATGCGCCAGTCTTATATTCATTGATATAATTTAAGGTCTCTTCATCCAGAACTTTATTCTCGGAAATAATATCCACGGTCTGACCGCCCACCATCCCGAACACTCCGGCTTTATCCGCAAGAATCTTTAACGCCTTTGCCGCCTGCATCGGATTCCCGGACTTTAACACGCCCTTTAACCCTGTCTCATAGGCATAATTCAGCAGACCGTCTCCGGCCAGGATCGCCATATCTTCCCCATATACCACATGGGTGGTCCTGCGTCCTCTCCGGTATTCATCATTATCCATGGCCGGCAGATCATCATGCACCAGTGAATATGTATGAATCAATTCGATGGCCGTCAGAAAATCATAAGTCTCTTCCTCTTTTCCTCCGAACAGCCGGGCCGTCTCCAGCACCAGCATTGGCCGCAGCCGCTTTCCACCTGCCTGTACGCTGTAATTCATGGCTTCATATATCTGCTTCTGCCTGTCCTCCGATATACCCTCCGTATCAATGAGCCGGGCGTTTATGATATCTTCGATCAAAGTAATCCTAGTCTGTATTTCTTCCTTTATGCTCATTCCTCCGCTTGTCCTCCTATGACTTCCAGCCGTTTTTCAACCTTATCAATTTTATCATTGCACTGTTTGCACAATTTTATACCGGTATTATATAATTGAAACGACTCCTCCAGGGAAATCTCTTCCCGGTCCATCCTGCTGATGATTTCTTCTATTTCCTGTAATGTCTCTTCAACACTTTTTGTCTGAGCCATGACTTCCTCCGTTCTGTCCCGTCCGGAACGTTTCTGTTTCCTGAATGACAGCCTTTGCCCTGCCGTTCTTCAAAGTGATATCCACGGCATCCGATACTGCCACCTGATGAATATCACGGATCGGTTTCCCTTCCCTGTCAGTAATAAATGCATAACCTCCAGACAGCTTTTTCAACGGAGATTGTCCTTCCAGCCGCAGGGAATACATGGCAAGGAGATGTCTGTGATTTTTTATTTTGTCTCCCATCCGGTTCTGCAGCCGTTCCATATATTCCTGCAATTGCCGCCTTCTGGACTGCACCAGAACGGAAGGCGACATTTTTTCTAATTTCC
This sequence comes from uncultured Lachnospiraceae bacterium, assembly GCA_910578175.1. GTDB lineage: Bacteria > Bacillota > Clostridia > Lachnospirales > Lachnospiraceae > Bovifimicola. Next base: position 34,607 of record CAJTPF010000005.1, on the reverse strand, counting down.
ACTGCGCCTGTTCCAACCGGTTTTTACAGTTCTTCAACCGGTTAGTGATTTTTTGATTTAACCGGTCTTCCAGATATTTCAGATACTCCAGAAATTTATCGTATTCAAACACTGCCAGTTCAGCGGCTGCGGAAGGCGTAGGCGCCCGCAGGTCTGCGACAAAATCGGCAATGGTATAATCCACTTCATGTCCCACGGCTGAAATCACCGGTATCTCGCACTCAAAGATAGCCCTTGCCACTATTTCCTCATTAAAAGCCCACAAATCCTCAATGGAACCGCCGCCTCTGCCTACAATGATCACATCCGGTTTCATCCGTTCCAGACAGCGGATCCCGTTCACAATGGAAGCTGCCGCTCCCTCTCCCTGGACTTTTGCCGGATATAATATCAGCTTCACAAAAGGATTTCTCCGTCTGGCGATTTGTATGATATCCTGAACCGCCGCTCCGGTCGATGCCGTGACGATACCCACGGTTCCGGCATATTTAGGGATGGGTTTCTTATATTCCGCTGCAAACATGCCCATTTCTTCCAGTTCCTTCTTCAGTTCCAGAAACCGCTGATATAAATCCCCGGTTCCCTCCTGCTCGATCTTATCCGCATAAAGCTGGTATTTCCCATCCCGCTCATAGACGCTGATATTGCCGGTCACAATCACCCTGTCGCCTTCATGCATTTGAAAATTAAGTCCTTTTCGTCTGCCTGCAAACATGACACACGAAAGGACCCCGCTTTTGTCTTTTATGGAAAAATAGATATGACCGGATGAATGATATTTACAGTTGGATATTTCGCCTTTCACGGATATATTGTTCAGCAGAAAATCCTGTGTAAACATATTCTTAATATAAGTATTGGCCTGCGCCACCGTATATACACTGCCCATGGTTATCCTCCAGCACGGAACTATCCGTAATCCTTCCGCCGGTTATAATAATTTTGCCAGTATTCCGTTTACAAAGGAGGACGATTCATCACCGCCGTATATTTTCGCCAGTTCCACCGCTTCGTTAATGGCGACCGCCGTAGGCACATCCTCCTCATGTTTCATTTCATAATAAGCCAGCCGGATCAATGTCAGGTCCACATAATTCATCCGGTTGACTTTCCAGCCTTCCGCTTTGCTGTCAATGACTTTGTCGATTTCCGGTATTCTGCTTATGATCCCGTTTACTTTATTTTGTATATATTCCGTATCGTATACATCCAGTTGCACTTCGGGAGAATCAAAAAACAATGTTTCCTGTTCCTTCATATCCTCTCCCGAGTGAAACAATGCACGAAATAACAGCTTAAATGTATAAGTCCTTAATTCTCTTCTTGTCATACCAATAACTTGCCTTTCGTATACTCTTCCGTTATCCTTATGCCTTCTGCTCTATGGCAAGATTCGCAACCCTGATGTTGATCTGCTTTACCGCAAGACCTGTCATTGTTTCAATTGCACCTTTTACCTTTTCCTGTACTGCAAAAGAAACCTTCTTGATACTATAGCCGAACTGAATGGTGAGCGCCAGATCTACCACGACGCCTTCTTCCGTTACTTCTATCCGGACGCCTTTGGAAAGGTTTTTCATGCCAAGTTTTGCCACCAGTTCATTGGTAATGTTTCCTGCCATATTAACCACGCCTTCCACTTCCGTGGCCGCCAGACCGGCGATTACCGCTACTACATCATCCGCTATCTGTACTTCACCTATGCTTCCGTCTTCATGTATCATATGTGTACTTCTATTTTCTTCCACGTTATTACCTCCAAAAGTCAATACTAATCTTATTATAACAAAATCACAGACAATTGCAACTAATTTTCATCCGTGATTGGCGTTATTATAATGTTTTCTGCTGCCTTTCCGGTCTTTCTCTTAACTACATCTTCGATCTGCGCCCTGCTCACATCCGAAACATCCGTAGAGTTCACTACGATTTCTACCTGTTCGTCGCTGATGTTTACCACGGCATCACCAAAGCCTTTTGCTGCCAGCAGCATTTCCGTTGCGTTTTCCAGCTCTGCAATCTGTGTGATCTTCAACATCTCATTGGTTATCTGGTTTTTCTGCTCATCGGAAAGCCCTCCGCTGTTCAACGCGTTTAGCAGCGTCTCCTTGTTTTGCGCCCTAACCTGTTCCCGGCTCAGTCTGGCATTTGCTGAAAAGGTGGAATTACTGGTCAATACCGCTTCTCCCGGTTCAGCCGTTGTCTCCTCTGGAGCAGTTGGTTCCTGGCCTTCCGGATTTGTTGCATTTGCTGCCACATCCTGTGTTTCTCCCGGCGTTCCGGCTTCGTTTTCACTTCCATCCCCATCCAGACTTAAAATATCATCCGTGGATTTCAGCAGATCATCCTCTTCAAAATCTTTCAATGCATCTGCATTGACCGGATTCAGGCCGGATTCCGACGGATTCCCGGTTGTTGCGGTTTCACCTGTTTTTGATGTCTGGTTTAATGCGTTCCGCTCGGTATAATTCAAATACCCTGCTACAGCTATTAGTATTGCCAGCGCTGTAATAATTATCTGATTTTTCCTTACCAAATTCTTCATAAATACCTCCGAAATATGTATTATTTACTCATTCCTATTACTGATATTTTATGAGCCGAAACTCCAAATAATGCTTCAATCAGGTTAGTAATTTTCACAACTGTTTTTGCATCGCTGCCTCCCTGGGCGATTACGGCGATTCCTTTGATCGCGGGCTGTTTATTCTTTACGATATAGGGTATTTCGTTCCCCTGGGAATCTTTCTCATATACCACCTGTTCTTCCTGGGAATACTCTGTTCTCGTACTGATCCCCCCCTGACTGTCCGTATCTTTCTGTTCGTTTTTGGAATAGGGCTTCTGGGTCAGCACCACTTTTTCTCCGTAGTCTTCCAGGGTTATCATAACTTTTACATTTCCGATACCATCCGCATTGATCAAAAAAAGCTCCAGTTTCCGCTCCAGCATCGCCGCATATTCACTGCTGCTGACACTGTATTCTGATATCCGGCCCGCTGTGGTCTGGGATTCCTTCTTATTGGTTTTGCTTTTATTATTGGAAGATGGCATGGATAATATCACCAGTACCACACCGCAGATAGCAATGATCAGCAGCTTATCCATTCCGATTCCCTTCCCGATTTCATAAAACTTCGCCAGAAAACTTCCGTTTCCTCCTGCCGCTGTCCGTTCTTCTGCTTTCCGGGAATCAGTCTTTGACGGACTTTCTTTTATGGCGGCCTCCCGATCCGCATCCCTGATATTATTTTTCCTTTCCTGCTTCAAGATCATACCCTCCTAAATTATTTCTATGAGCGCTTCGTCAATCCCATATAAATTCGCCGCAAATTTTTTTAAATATTGTTTTTCAGTATCGATTCCTCCGGTTTCGGTACCGACACGAATCAATTCCCCTTTTGATCCGTTATCACGGCGGATCGTCATTTTTCCCAGTTCCACCTGTTCCTCCCGGTTCACGGACAAGGCCACCGTCACTTCCCTGATATCAAAACCAGCCTCTGTTAAATCCCTGCTGATCTTTTCCTCCATATACAGCTTATATTGATTCATGATATCCTCAGATACCGTCCGGTTTATATCTCCCAGCGCCTGTTCCATCTGCCGGATATCCTCCTCATACTCCTGTAATGTAAACATTTCGGAATAATCGTAGCGGCTGCCGGACAGCTTTACCACCGGTTGGATGATGATCAGGATCATGATAATCCCCGCCGCCATTTTCAGGTATTTTTTAAAATTGGTATCCTGGATCAGATTCTCCAGAATGGAAACGACGAGCAGGAAACCGGCAATCTCCTTAACAGTTGTTTTGAGAATATCCATCATAATAAATGTCTCCTTTTCTGATAATTGCGCTGATCATCAATTATCCATAAATTTAATTTGTCGTCACACAAATGATTGCTATGGTTACTATGAACATCATCGAGCACAAAAACACACACCGCAGCAGCAGTTCCGCCCCTTCCGTTACTCCTTCTATGCTGTTGATGATCCGCTTGTCCGTTACCGGCTGTAAGATTACGTTTATGATATTGTAACCGAAGATGAACAACAGCATTTTTACAATGGGTACGATCATAATGACACAGACCACTATCATTCCCGCCGTTCCGATTCCGCTTTTTACCAGAGAGGCGGACCCGTAGAACAGATTGGTTATATTATTGGATATTCCCCCGCTCATGATTCCCAGTACGCTTTTGGCGGCATTGTTTCTGACGGTTCCGGCTACCGGCAACAACATTCCCTGTATGACATTGATGCTTGTCACAATGGTAAACATAGATTTAATGGAAAAATTCACTGCCTTTTTTATCAATTGCGATGCCTTGGAGATAAAATCTTCTCTGGATATGTTGTTGACCAAAGTCAGTATCATATAGATTCCGGCGGCAGGTATCAGTACTTTGAGACAAAGAAATTCTATGACCGTAATGATCATCAGCGCCATTCCGTAATAGGACGAGGCCCCTGCCTGTCCGATATTGACCCCCAGAGACACCATGTAAACCGGCAGCAGCGCTTTCATAAAATCTACCAGCCGCTCCAGCACCGTAACCGCAATACCGCTCAATACCCCGAAAGAGGTAAGAAGTAAAGTTACGATCAGCAGATAACTGACATGAAATCCGGTTTCCGATATATGACGGTTTCCCAATATCATGGAAAAATTCGTAAATACGGCGGCAAAAATAGAAATAATGATGATTTTCTTTAATACATCCCGGTTATAATCCAGTTCTTTTAAAATACTTTCTTTTAGCAGTTGAAAGTATCGTTTAAACACGTTATCGGATTTCCCCGCCATCAGTTCCCTTACCATATCGGAAAATGCAAACTCCTGGCCGGAATAATTATCTTCCAGAAATTCCTGTATTTCGCCGAAATCAAATTCCTCCTGTATATCCGTTATAAATGAATCTTCTTCTGCCGGCTGTTCTGCTGCCCACAGGAGTTGCGGCGGGAAACAGGTAAAAGCAAACATTAGAAGGAATATGATTCCAGATCCGAATTTTTTTCCCCTGTTCACAGCATACCTCCGATCACATCAAACAGCTTCAGAAATACCGGTGCGCTGATGACCAGAATGCTTAATTTTCCGAAGATATGAATCTGGTTGGAAAGTGCGGAATAACCGCTGTCTTTACAGATATCCGAAGAAAATTCACAGATATACGAAATTCCCACTATTTTTAACAGCATCTGAATATAACTGCCGGATATTCCAAGGCCGCTTTTCACCAGGTTCACCGCTTCTATGATCCGGTTTACCCTGGTGATTCCAAAGAAAAAAATACATATCGCCGCCACCAGGACCACCATGGTTCCGTATTCCGACTTTATAGTCTTAAACTGTAAGCCCAATAATACGGATACAATTCCTATCACTGCCACCTTAATAATACTCATCTTTAATCCTCTCATCTGAACTTTAATAGGCGATTGCGAAACTCATAGTTGCAGGCCGGAAGTTTCGCTATAAGTTTACAGTGCAAACAGATTTTTAATGGTTTCAAATAATTCATATATGTAAGGTATGATCCAGAACAGCACCAGCACCAGACCCGCCAGACTGGTCAAAAAAGCATGTTCTTCTCTTCCGCTGTGCTTCAACACCTGGCTGATCACCGAAACCAGAATGCCTACTGCCGCTATTTTAAATATCAGATTTACATCCATAACGATTACTTTGCCTTTCCGTCACCTGCAGATTCCCACAACAGGAACTAAATTTTCATACCAGAATAAGGGTTACAAGGATGCTTCCCATAACGCCGAGACAACGATAAAGCCTTGCGCTGTCTTTCATGTTCTTTTCTTCTTCCTCTATTTCCTGATTTAACTGTTCCAGATGTAAATCAAAATGATTCATCTGCATTTCCTTATCCAGATATCCCAGCGTATTCCCAATGTCCTCTAAAAAATTCATCTGTCTGTTTGTCAGCATGAATTCTTCCCGATGCTCTTTTAAAGTTTCACACCAGATATCATACATCAGTCTGCCGTCAAATTTCTCCAGTTGTCCCGCTGTTTCCCGAAATATGCCGCTGACCGGCTCTTCCATTTTTTCCGCTGCTGTCTGCAACGCCACATTCATGGGCTGATGGCTGTACCGGATCTCGCCTTTTAACAGCAGAAATGCTTTTTTCAGTTGTTTTAACTGTTCCAGACGCAGCCTCATATTATAGGCCGCCCGAAACCCCATTCCGCTTCCTGATAATATAATCAGCAATACTCCGCAAAATTTCAGCATCTTAGCCACCTCCTTTTTCCATCAGCCATACACATCTTTTAACTTCTCATCCAGTATGGCGGTTACGGTACATATTTCCGGTGTCCGGTCCAGAAGGATAAAACGCTCAAAGATTCCTTCGGCTATCATTTTCTTATAAAAAGGTTTTTTCAGCATATCCCCGATGGTCTTTCCGTGTGCGGTTCCCAGAAAAGCACAGCCGCAATTGATTCCGGTCCGGATGGCCTCCATATCTCTCTCACTGCCAACCTCGTCCACCGCTATGACTTTGGGAGACATGGTTCTTATCAGCATGGTGATTCCCAGGGCTTTCGGACATGCATCCAGAACATCGGTCCGGATTCCCACATCATTTTGGGGTACCCCCAGATAGCAGGCCGCTATCTCGCTTCTCTCATCCACCACCCCCACGTTGATCCCTTCCTCTCCGGAACTGAGATTCCGTATAATATCCCGCAGCAGGGTTGTCTTTCCGCAGGCCGGAGGAGAAATGACCAGAGTATTATAGACGCCTTCATAAATGCTGCCGTTCCGAAATAAATACCGCATAATCCCATCCGAACAGCCGATAATTTCATGGGCAAACCGGATATTCATGCAGGAAATATATTTTATGGTTTTGATCCGCGACGATTCCATGATAACTTTTCCGCTCAATCCTACCCGGTGTCCTCCCATGACTGTTATATATCCCTGCCGCAGTTCCTCTTCAAAGGCATACAGGGAATAGTTACTTACATATTCCATGGTTTCTTTCATTTCACTTATTTTAACAACATACGCTTTCTCCTGGTTAAATGTCAGTCCCCTTCCTTCCTCTACAAAATATTCGTGGTTATCATACAGAACAATCAGAGGCTGATTGCTCCGAAGCCTGATTTCCTGTAATTTATCATAATCCAGATTGAGACAACTGATGATCCTTCTCAAATTCATGGAAAAAATGCGCCTGATACTTTCAGGAATGATATCATCATACATACGGACCCTCCTTCTAAACTTCTGATCATTAAAACTGCTTCTGGTCAGAGTGATCTTCAACTTGTTTTAATAATGTATATGCGAACAAGCTTTATTTATGACTGATGAAAACAGGAAATAACTTTATTTATAGTATAAAAAAACCGCCACCTTTTTTAAGTGACGATTTTCATTCATTAAATATTTCCTGTCATTATTTAATCCGCAAGCATCATTCTGTCATTGGCAAACTCCCCGCCGCTGACATCTTCAAATTTCTGAAGCAGATCCCGCACTGCCAGTTTCTTCTTTTCTTCTCCGGCTACATCATAAACCACTCTGCCTTCATGCATCATGATCAGACGATTTCCCATTTTAATGGCGTCCTTCATATTATGGGTTACCATCAGCGCCGTCAGTTTTTTCGATTCCACAATTTCCCCGGTCAGTTCCAGTACGTTTTTTGCAGTCTTCGGATCCAGGGCAGCCGTATGTTCATCCAACAGCAGTAATTTAGGTTCCTGCAGGGTGGCCATCAGCAATGTAAGCGCCTGACGCTGTCCGCCGGAAAGCAGTCCTACTTTTGAGGTCATTCGGTCTTCCAGTCCCAGACCCAGTACTTTGATCTGTTCTCTGAAAAAATCCTTTTCCTTTTTAGAAATTCCCCAGCTTAACCCTCTGAATTTTCCTCTGCGGTAAGCCAAAGCCATGTTCTCTTCGATTTCCATATCAGTAGCCGTTCCCCGCATAGGATCCTGAAAGACCCTTCCTAAATATTTCGCCCGTTTATGTTCCGGTCTTCTGGATATATTTTCACCATCCAGTGTGATCACTCCCGAATCAATGGGATAAACTCCGGCAATCATATTCAGCATGGTGGATTTTCCGGCGCCGTTTCCACCGATAATCGTTACAAAATCCCCGGGATTCAAGTGGAGATTCACGCCGTTTAATGCCTTTTTTTCATTTACCGTACCACGGTTAAATGTTTTTCTGACATTTTTTAATTCTAACATTTCATCTCCTCCTTTACCATATCTTCCTCCACGGATTCCGCATACATCCGCCGTGTTTTAATCTTTTTAGAAATTACCGGAACTGCCATTGCTACCGCAATAATGACTGCAGATATCAATTTCATCCAGTTTGTTCCTACAGTACCCAAGTCTAATTCTAAAACAATGGCTCGAATTAAAAAATATATAGAAGAACCCAAAACTGTTGCAAATAGCTTGCCACCAAAATTTTTAATCCATCCCAACAAAACTTCACCGATCACAATGGCTGCCAGACCGATAACGATGGCTCCGGTACCCATATTGATATCACCGTATTTATGATTCTGCGCCACCAAAGCTCCGGATAATGCTACAAGACCATTGCTCAGCATAAGGGTAAGCAGTTTTGTGATTTTAATGTTTACGCCTAATGCACGGATCATATCCGGATTATTTCCTGTGGCACGAATGGAAGAACCCAATTCCGTGCCAAAAAACCAGTACAATATCAGAATGATCACAATCGCAATGATCAGTCCCAGTACAAGAGTTGCCTCTTTCAGTTCCAATCCTGTAAGTTCCTGAAACCGCATAAATATATTTTTTATTTCATTCCTGTTTTTATCCTGTGAGATGGATTGATTGGCCTTATCCATGATCTTATAATTAATGGGCCACAAACTGATCTGAGTCAGGATTCCCGCCAGTATTGCCGGTATCTCAAATAACGTGTGAAGAATACCGGTAACGGCTCCTGCCGCCAGACCTGCCAGAAAACCGAAAAACAATGCCAGTATGGGATTTATGCCCTGAAACAACAGCGCCGCACAGGTACAGCCTCCCAGTGAGAAACTGCCGTCTACGGTCAGATCCGCAATATCTAAAATCTTATATGTAATATATACACCGAGAACCATAACTGCCCAGAGAACACCCTGGGCAACGGCTCCCTCAAATGTGCCAAGCATACCGCTCATTTTTTCCTCCGATCCGAAACACTTCGTTCAAATTAATTTTCATCCAGTACAGACAGGTCAATTTCTAACTTTTCTGCTATTTCTTTATTGACAGATAATTTACACTCTGACGCCTCTAAATATTCAATCGGCATATCTTCCGGTTTTGCTTCGCCTTTCAGGATCTTAGCCGCCATTTTGGCAGTCATCTTTCCCAGATTATAATAATCAATACCATAAGTAGCCAGTCCGCCGTTATCAACCATACCGCTTTCTCCCACAATACACGGAATCTTATTATCGGTAGCTACCATGGATACTGTGGCCATTCCGGCAGCTATCATATTATCGGTCGGCGCATAGATCACGTCTACATCTCCTGCCATGGATTCCACAACCGTCTGGATCTCATTGGAATTGGACACAGTATAAACCTTGTGTTTCAGACCTTTGGCTTCGATTTCTTTTTTGGCGATCTCCGCCTGGAATAAAGAATTATCTTCTGCCGAACAGTAAAGGATACCAACTGTCTTTGCTTCCGGTAATAACTTAACCAGTAATTCAATCTGTTCCTTTACCGGATTTAAATCGGAAGTTCCGGTAACATTGGTGTCCGGCTTGTCATTGGACTTTACCAGTCCTGCCTCTTCCGCATCGGTCACGGCTGTGATAACGATCGGAATATCTTTTGTCTTTCCAGCTACTGCCTGGGCGGCAGGAGTCGCTATTGCCAGTACCAGGTCTTTTTTATCGTTGACAAATTTTGTTGCGATGGTATCCAGTGCAGACTGGTCACTCTGTGCATTTTTCTGGTCAATGTTTGCATTGATACCTTCTTCTTTCAAACCTTCTACAAAACCTTTATTGGCGGCATCCAAAGCCACATGCTCTGTTAACTGTATGATTCCGATGTTGTAATCACCGCCTTCGGAAGATGCCTCCTTAGATCCGCATCCGGTCAATAAACTCAATGTCATGGCTGCGCTCAGCGCTGCAGCTGCAAATTTCTTTAACTTCATTTTTCCTCCATTCTCCACTTTCCCATGGAACCGCATAATACATGCATAATCATTTCTTTTTGATTTATTCATTTACTAGTGAAACCTTGCATCATTTTACAATGATTTCACTAATTAGTCAATAAAATATACATTTTATCTCAATAAATTGTGCAATTTAGACACAAGCTGCCATCCCCGTTACCGGTCACAGATACTGACTGCCTCGATCGCCACGCTTCCGCCTCTTACTATCTCAATCTTCCCGCCAAAGGTACTGCGCATCAGACGGATAATGTCGTTATTCCGGTCTTCCGTTCTGACACATTCCAGAATCACCGTATTCTTATCATAGTCGATCACTTTTAAATCAAATGCCTGGGCGATTCTATAGATCTCTGTCCTGTCCTCCTCCGAACAGCCCCGAATCTTCAGGAACAGTAATTCTTTCATATGAATTCTCGCATCCGTAATATCGATTACCTTAATAACGCCCACACAGCGGTTCAGCTGCTTGATGATCTGTTCAAAGGTCATATCATCAATGGTCAGGCCTATGGTCATTCGGGAAATAGTGGCATCCTCTGTTTCACCCACTGTAATCGTATCAATATTATAGGATTTGCTGGAGAATAATCCTGAAATTTTCGCCAGCATTCCTATTTCATTTTCTACATAAATAGATATCCATCTTCTCTTCATCGTTCTGCTCATGCCTTTCCTGATAAATTTAAAACATCATTTCACTCAACGGCTTTCCGACAGGAACCATCGGAAATACATTTGCTTCTTCCTCTATGATAAACTCAATGACGGTGGGTCCGTCTTTTTTCATTCTTGCCTTCTCAAATGCCGGAATGATCTCTTCTTTGGAAAATACACGGATCCCCTGGGCCTCATAACTTTCTGCCAGTTTCACAAAATCAGGGGTATACTTCGGACATTCCTTATTTTTATCAAAACAATTCTTCCCGCAGCTTCTTCTGGCTTTCAGACAGGTACTGGAATAGCGCCGGCCGTAAAATAACTCCTGCCACTGTCTGACATTGCCCAGATAGGTATTATTCAACACACATAAGATCAAAGGAAGTTCCAGCACCACTGCCGTTGCCAGTTCCTGTATATTCATCTGCATACCTCCGTCCCCGGAAATACAGATGACGTCTTTATCCGGATTCCCCAGTTTTGCTCCCATGGCTGCCGGAAATCCATAACCCATGGTGCCAAGTCCGCCGGACGTCAAGAGCTGCCTGTGCTTTTTCAGTTCAATATACTGTGTGGTCCACAACTGATTCTGTCCCACATCCGTTACAATGACTGAACGGTCAAACATCTCATTGATAACATTGAGGATATTCTCCGGCGTCATCCGGCCGGATTCCGATTTCATGTGAATCGGATATTCCTCTTTCCACTTCATAAGTTTCGTCAGCCATTCTTCCGTTTCCACCGGTGAAATCAGTGATTTCATCTTTGTCAGCGCTTTTTTTGCATCTGCTACGATTGGAATATCTACGGCCACATTTTTAGAAATGGATGCCGGGTCAATATCAATATGTACTATTGTGGCATTTTTCGCAAATTCATCAATCTTACCAGTAATTCTGTCATTAAATCTCGTACCGATCGAAAATAATACATCACACTCACTGATTGCCGTATTAGCGGCATAACTTCCATGGATTCCGATGTTACCCAGAAATAACGGATGATCGGTCGGGATTGCGCCTTTTCCCATGATCGTTGTCACGACCGGTACTTTTGCAGTTTCCGCTACTTCACACATCAGCTTATTTGCCCGTGAAATATTTACACCACCGCCTGCTAAAAATACAGGTTTCTTTGCATGTTTCAATACCTCAACAGCCTTCTTTAACTGTCCCACATGAACATTGGTATTCGGTTTGTAGCTTCGGATGTTAACCTCTGCAGGATATTCGTCGCTGCCCATTGTCACCTGAATATCTTTTGGCAGATCGACAACTACCGGCCCCGGTTTCCCGTTCGCAGCAATAAAAAACGCTTCTTTGATAATCCTGCCTAAATCTTCACGTCTTCTGACCGTAACGGAATATTTACAGATACTTCTGGTGATTCCTACAATATCTACTTCCTGAAATGCATCATTACCGATCAGATGGGTCGGAACCTGACCGGTAAAGCATACCAGTGGTACACTGTCATAATTGGCAGTAGCGATCCCGGTAACAAGATTTGTAGCACCCGGTCCGCTGGTTACCAGACATACGCCGACTTTTCCGGTAGAACGGGCATATCCGTCGGCTGCATGAATCAATGCCTGTTCATGTCTGGGCAGAATCACGTCTATTTCATCTCTTCCATACAACGCATCAAATAAATCTGTTGCCTGTCCCCCGGGATAGGCAAACAATGTATCAACCCCTTCTTCAATAAGGGCTTTTACAAATAATTCCGAACCTTTAATTTCCATTTCTGTTATCCTCTCTGCACTTTTTTATTCTTTGTTAGATATTATACCAGTCCTGTCAATAGTAATATTTTCCGACAGGTTCTCAAGGTGATCGAATAATTTCCGCTGTTCCTCCTCCTGCTCCAGATACAGCGTCTTGTATCCGGTCTGAATGCAGGGAATAAACTGCATCTGTATCAATCCGTCTATACTGACCTGCAGGTTCAGCAACCCGGTATACTTGGTTTCCCCGTTAAACCAGAAATCTCCCAGACTGTAGACCACCGGCTTTTCCTCCAGATATTCCATTCCCTGAAGCACATGGGGATGTCCCCCGATGATTATATCGGCTCCGCAGCTAAAAAGTTCCCGGGCCGTTTCCCTCTGATACTGTTCGAAATATTGACTGTCTTCGGTTCCCCAGTGCAGATATGCGATCAGATAGTCACACTGTAGGGAAGCCCCGGAAATTATATTTTTTATATTGGTCAGATCATACATTCGGACAATGCCCGGATCATGATCTGTCGCTTCCGGCGTAAAACGCATTTTTTCCGCTCTGCTGGCCGCCACATATCCGATCTTCATGCCGTTGACCGTAAAAAATACCGGTTCCGCAGCTTCTTTATAATTCCTTCCTCCGCCTGTATAAGGGATTCCTGCTTCCTCTAAGATATCCAGTGTATCCAGAAAAGCCTCCGCTCCATAATCATAAACATGGTTATTGGCCAGAGACACGAGATCCGTACCCATCTCCTTTAATATGGATATCCGCTCCGGTTTTGCCCGGAACGTATAATATTTGCCGTTTAAAGGCTCTCCCCGGGTACTGGAGGCATATTCGTGGTTAATCAGAAAAATATCCGCTTTATTAGTTTTTTCCAGCAATATGGGGCTGATATAGTCCGACAACACGCCGGTCTCGTCAAAATGGTCCAGTACAAATCCCTCTTCTGCAAGACATAAATCTCCGGCGAACATTAAATTCACAAATCCGCTGTCTGCAGCATCCTTTTTAACTGACTGATGCTGATTTCCCAAAAATAAATCCGTCAGGACATAAACGGAATTTCCGGTCAGCGTATAAAATAATTTATCCGAATAGCTGCCCTGTCCGGCACATTCGGATATCTTAAATAATATTTCTTCTCCATATTCCTCCGTAAACCATTCTAAAAAATCCGAAACGGATTTCTCCGAACCGGCAGCCTGGAGCATATCTCTCACTGTCGTCAGTTTTTCCGCCACCGTGTTAACAGCCTTCCGTTTTTTTTCTTCCCTGTTATCTGATGTCTCTTCGTGCTTTATCGTATCCTGCCATGCCGTATCCTCTTTCTCTTCAGTACGTTCCGTGAATACAGACTCAACCGGGGATTCTGGTACTGCATTCACCCCGGTTGACTGACCATCATTGCGATTACATCCGCAAAAGAATATACAGAGAAAAACCAGACACAGACTGATCATTCTTTTATTCTGCATTGATGTCCTCCCAGACAATATATCGTCCTTTTTTGCTTCGTTTTATATAATACAGCGCTTCATCCGCCTTTTTCAGCGTCTCTGAAATTGCTTCTTCATCGCAGCCTTTGGAAGCTGCGATCCCGATGGAACAGGAAACCCTCTTTTCTTTTGGAATATCTACATTTTTTCCGATATGTGCTTTTACCACATCTACAAAACCGTCTCTGATTTCCCTGTAAATTTCTTCAGCCACTTCAATTCCTTTTTTCACATCCGCATTTTTCAGCACCACCAGAAATTCGTCTCCGCCGTAGCGGACCGCATATCCCAGATTTTTCGAAACCCGCCGGAAAATCTCCGCAAATTCAACCAATATGATATCTCCGATTTCATGACCGAAGGTATCGTTATAATATTTAAAATTATCCAGATCCGCATATAGAATCGTAACCGAACTGTCTGAATTAACTTCCTCCATATTTTTGGAAAATCCCTGACGGTTATATAAACCGGTCAACATATCTGTAATAGCCAGTTCATTTAACTTCTGATTAATCCTGTCAATATTTTTTCGGTTGCGGATTCTCTCCAGGTCATTGCCCAACTGAACAAAAGCAGTTTTCATTATAACCAGATTTTCTTCATTTAACAGACTCATATGCCGCCGGAAATTATTATGCATATTTACATATGCAAGCAATATGCTGCAGATACCTGTTTCATTTGCCAGCGGAATCCCTGCGACCGTAACCACCTGGTTAATTCCAAATATGGACACTATTCTGCCGTACTCTAAAAAAGTTCTGTCTGTTCTGCTGGTGATAAACTCCCGTTTAAATAAATCAAAAAATTCGAAAACCTGATTCATTTTTTCCGTAGTGATTTCCGTTTTTGAAGATTTAAAGAGGGGTTCTATCCGTCCGTTATTCCGGTTGATGATGATGATTCCATCCAGATTAAAATTATTCTGAATCATCACCATTGCATTATTGATCAGATGATCTTCATCCAGCTCATCCCGGTTCAGCATTTCCTGCCATGCAGATAAAAACCGGATATCTTTTTTTCTTTCCGTCAATTGCTTTTCCCTGCCTGCATTTACAGATAATTCTATCATCTGATCCAAACGGATGGTGGTAAGATTATTTGCAATCGGAGTCAGTTTATGGGCTTTTCCTTCAACGGTATACATAATATTCTTACTCATATGGGAATATCCGTTTTCTTTGCAATATTGTAAAGCTTCTTCTATCAACGCACCAGCTTTTTCCTCATCGCCGGTCCTGCTGCACAGCTCTACATACTCCGTCACATATTCTGCCGTGGTATAAAATTTAGCCCCGGGATAACTGTCATAATGATATTCCGCTTTCCGGAAACATTCCAGCGCTTCCTCCAGTTCCCCATTATCTCTCAGCATGATGCCCTTTACAAAATAAAACAAAAATAAATCTTCATGCCATGGTTCATCGTCCTTCTCTATCTCATCCGTCAGCAGATGGCTCAGTAAGATTTCAATCTTGCTCAGACATAAATAACACCGGTATTCATTTCCAATCTTGTAATTGGCCAAAGCCATTAATCCGTATAATTTTGAAGTATTACAGATTCTTATTGTTTCATAGCCCAGATTGTTGATGATTTTAAAAATATTCTGAAGATACCAGGCAGCAGAAGAAAAATCCCGGCAGCAGATTCCATTCACCGCCATATTATACAGTCCTTCTGCCATTGCCTCCACATTCTTAACAGAATACAGTATTTCTAACGCCTGGTTAAAATACTCATTGGCCTTGATATACTGTTCGCTGACAATCTCGTTATACCCCATTCCCAGTAACAGATTCGCCATTCTCTGATTATTTTTTTCGGTACGGAGGATCTGCAGTTTTTTTTCATAAAAGAGATTTGCATATTTGTGAAATCCCTTTTCCGTATAAAGAATAATACTTTTTGTATATGCCGCCAGCAGAAAATTATGGTTCCCGAGTTCCGTTCCAAGCTGAACGGCCGCATTCAGACAATCCGCTTCCTGTTCACCTGCCACCACCCTCTGAATGGTATCATAATCATTGTCGCTGCCACAGGCCAGATAATACGCCAGCGTATTGTAATATTTATGATTTTTTAATTCCAAAACAATATTTTCATCGATGGTAACCCTGGTAAAATCAATAGAAAAAATATCTTTCCAGCCACAAAATTTTGCACTGGTATACAGCACATTCGCACGAAACAGTAAATCCGGATCGCCCATTCGCCCTGCTGTCAGGATACAATTTTCAGAATAACGGATCGCAAGATCGGATTGTATTCTGGTCATCTGACTTAACGCGGTAATAAAATTATATACATAATCCTGATATAAATCTTTCTCAGGATCATAAAGCTGCAGCATTTTTTCGCACATCAGCAACGCCGAATTTATATTGTCACTGATAATATAATTATAAGCCCGCAATGCATAAAAATTAAACTTATCCGTTTTATCTATATTTAATTTTTCCTGAACAATTCTTTCATGAATGATCTGCATATAGTGTTCAACATCTTCGATTGCAAGCATTTGAAACAAATTGTTCAGTTTCAGCAGATACTCCGAAAAAAAACGGCTGCTTGGAATAAAAGTGACATGATAATCATTGACCATGTTTTCTTCCATTCCGTCCCATTCAAACAATATGCTGTATCTCTCAGCCTGATCTACCATTGCATTGAATGCTTCGTCCAGATACGGCAGGGGCGTATGCATTTCATTATAGATGACAAGCAGTCTGAACTCCTGTTTTTCCAAAGTATTCATAAATTCCCGGATAATATGCAGAGAAGACAGGCATGCCTGCTGTACGCAATCCAGAACGATCAGCATTTTTTTCTGCTGCTAATGTAATTCAGGCAATTGCAGATCGACTGCATAAACTTCTTTTTCTCATATTCCACTTCCGATATGATCAAAAGTTCATGTCTGGAGGCACGCCCTGTTTTTAAGTATGAAATTAATATATCCTTGTGGAGGGAATACACATTACAATCATCTATAAACTCTTCTACTGTAGATTCAGAGAAAAATTTCCGGTAAAAATACCGGATACCGCTGATAAACGGCTCATAAGGCTCCTTAATATCATTCTTTGCATACCTGTGATACAGCAGCCCTGCCCGATACTCGTCACAAACCATATTTTCGATTTCTTCAAGGGTAATATTAAAAGTATCATAATGTTTGATAAACATGGTACTGGAAACCACTTTTCTGGTATCTTTCACAAATGATTCCAATAAATTTTTTATATAAGTCCTATGGTTCAACGTTTTAGCCTCCGTGAATAAATCAAATTAATATTAAATCCTGTATTCTTTGTTCAGCAGCCGTTTATAAAACTCTTCTTCCGTCAAAGGTTTATCAAAAATATAACCCTGAACAACATTACAGTTCAGTCTGTGCAGCATTTCCAGTTCCTGTCTGGTCTCCACGCCTTCCGCAATGATTTCCATATTTAAATCTTTTGTCATGGCAATTACATTGGCAATGATCTTATTGGTTCTTATATCATTCACGCCTCTTCCCAATAAAGATTTATCCAGCTTCAGTACATCAAAATTCAATGCCTGCAGCAGACTCAGGGAAGAATACCCGGATCCAAAATCATCCATGGAAGAAGAAAAACCATATGACTTTAGTTTTTCAATGGTTTCGCTGAGTATATCCTGTCTGTCAATATATGCCGTTTCCGTAAATTCTACTTCTATGTACTCATGAGGCACATTCCACTTATCAACGATACCGCATATCTTATCTGCAATGTTTTTTTCTTCAAAATGATGTTTCGAAAAATTGGAAGATATTTTAACGATCTCAAGTCCTTCATCCAGCCAGGCCCGGATTTTTTTGCAGATCTGATCTAAAACATAGAAATCTATCTGTTTTACAAATCCGTTCTTCTCACAGATCGGAATAAATTGTACCGGCGGAATGATTCTGCCATTCTGCTTCCAACGGACCAATGCTTCCGCACCGCTGAGTTTATAAGTATCCAGCGATACCTTGGGCTGGTAGAATACCAGAAACTCATCATTCTCTAATGCTTTCGGTAGCATCTTCCGGATCAGCATTTCCTGATATAATTCTTTCCGGATATTTTCATCAAAATATACAAAATCCTTGCTTTCCACCCGTTTCGCATATCCGAACGCAATCGCCACCTTGTTATTTATTTCGCTTACCACGGTATCCTGCTCCTGGATATAATATATGCCGGCCCGGATCTGAATCGGATATTCGATGATTTCCTGCAGATTTTCTATCTGAACCGTAATGGAATTACATTTTTCAAGTTTCCCGGCAAAACTTTCTTTTTTAAAGGCGGCAAAATAGTTATTTCCTCCGACTCTGGAAACAATTTCATCTTCATCCGCCAGTTCATATAATTTTTTTGAGAAATAACGTATGACTTCATCGCCCTTTTCCGAACCGAACCGCTCATTTACCAGAGTAAAATTCTTAATATTCAGATTGGCGACCACATATTCCGAAGCCCTGCCATAGTCAACCAGTTTCTGCAGGAACATGATATAAGCATTTTCATTTGGAATCCCGGTTATGGTATCGGTAGACAGGAGCCGAATATTCCTTTCCTTGGAATAATGAATACAATTGTTCATATCATTGCAACCCAGCGCCACTGCCCGCACCATATCGCTGCAGGTTTCATATCCGCAGGACTGGCAGTTGATATTTCTTTCTTCAAAGGTATTTTTATTCATCTGTGTGAATATATCTTCGATAGTTTCTTCCGGAACCGGACACTGCTGCTCATACCGGTCCTGAAATGTTCTTAAAAAATCCTCGGGGTTCAGATCCGCGAAAAACTGATCCATCATTTTACGGCGTTCTTTTATCGACAGCTTCTCATCACAGAAATTTCCTCTTTCATGATAATGCTTGGAACGGATAGCCGTGATATTTCCAAAGAAATCCCCCCTATTTACATTAGAACTGTCCGCACCCGGACCATAAATACAGCCCCGGTTACAGCTTAAGGCATCTACCGCATACAGTCTGCGGACTAAATCCTTGTCTGTAAAATATGGAAATTTCTTATAAACCGTGCCTCCTTCATCCAGCTTCCAGATCAGTTTCTCATACCCGGCAAAATATTCGATATATTCTTTTAAGCCGCCCGGAAACGGAAATATATTCCCCAGTCCCACATCATCCATATCCACATTCCCATGATAGCTGCTGATATCAATACCTTCCAGTTTTTCAAACAAATGCCGGAAGGTAACATTATATTTTATATCCGCCTCAGACTGGGATCGTATTTCTTCACTCTTGGCAATACACGGAGAAATCAGAACCATGGTATTTCTGTCCCCGAGATATTTCTTTGCATAGATTGCCATACAACACACCGGCGTCTGTACAGGTATCAGATTCGGTATCAGCTCCGGCAGTTCTTTTTCAATATAATTTACGACCGCCGGACAATTAGCGGATATCACTGCACCGTCCTGATGGGTATCCAGATAATTTAAACTGTTCCAAATAGAAATATCCGCTCCGAAACCTGCATTATAAACCTTCTCAACACCCAGATGCTTTAAATATCCGATCACATGTTCTGCCAGTTCTGTATGATTTATAAAAAAAGAAGGCGCCAGAATTACTGAGAACTTCCTGCCCGCCGACAACTCATCCATAAATAAATCCATATCATCCTTGTATTCCCGGGCGCCATGAATACAGGCATCCATACAATACCCGCACTGAATACATTTATTACCATCCACTTCAATTCTTGCCCTACCATTCCGATTAACAAAATAATTTGCACCGGTAATGGGGCATTTTGATATGCACCTGTTACAGGCAATGCAATTATCATTTGTAAAGATACGACCTAGATTGAGTTTTTTCATATGTATCCCTCAACTTTCTAACTGCTTCATTAATTTCAATTTGAAAAAGTAGCGATAACCATTGTCTGATTCAGATGATGATTATTGAGCTGTTCTCCGTAACCGGAAAAACAGATAAAACTTCCAAGTCCATTCGACAATCCGCTGTGATACTCCGGTAAATAAGAATCATTCTCAAAACGAATGCTCCTTGAAACGCAATTGATCACAACGGCAAAATCAGGAATACCTGTTTTATCAGATATGTTCTGCATGGTTTCCTGAAATACCTTTTTATAATCATCCGCTTCCAGCATCACCACCCTGGTGTTATTGTACACGGTTGCATAATATTTCAACCCTTCATCCTGTACAACGCCGATGTGATCCGTAATATAGATATCATCATCCACCATTCTGCCCATGGGATGTTCCGCCAGTACAGACTGCAGGGAAACAATATCGGTTCCCAATGCCTTGGCTATGATCCTGGCCGCCGGAACATTGTTATATTCATATACGATCCGCTCTGCTACTTCCGCATCGGTAACAACAAATTGATGCTTCATGGGTTTAAATATATTTTCCTTATAAAACTGAAGCCTGAACTGACCATATAAAAAAACATAAGCAACCGCTTCCGTATATACTTTTCCGTTATAGCTGATCACCGCGCTGTCTTTGGATCTAACGGATCCGGCAGAACCTCCGAATAACGGTATGTTCCTTTCTTTCAGTATATGATGGAGCCTGTCTAAAAATAACTCTTCACAATAATATGTTAACGCGCACAATTCAAAACACACACTGTTTTCCCGGACAGAAATCCTGGAAACATCTGCCTTAAATCTATCGATATATTTCCCCGGAAACCTTCCCGCTTCTTCAATGACGCCGCCGCAGCACTTTATATCAGATATTGCTGTCAGACAAATCCCCTCTCTGGAATATCCCTGTTCACACATATGTATGTAACTCGTACTTCCAACCACTATGCTCTGCGGAAACCTTGAAGAAAGCAGAATAGAATATTCAATGAAATTATCTTCATCTGCCGAAAAAATGATCAAAACGGGAACATCCGATATTTTTGATACTGCTTCTTCAATTGCTTTTCCAACATCACGTTTTGTACTTCTTCCTGTTACAGTTTTCATATCTATACCTCTTTCAAGACATTCCTTCCCTATATTTGCAGTTAGTTATATTTTAACATATTTATGGTAAAGTATCAACCGGAAGACACGTCTCTTTTCTTTTCATTCAACTCCCTGTATAATCTACGCATCCGGTACCGTTTTTTATGCTTTATTTCTACCAAACAGAGCGACCGCTTTCTCCAATGCATTCCGGACGACCCGGGTGCCGGATTTCAATGCCCGACCGTTAAATTATGACAGGGTATTACAGATTCGGGAACAATGTATACTCTGAAAACAAAGGACCTAATCCGCCAGGCTAAATTAGCCGATATTAATTACAGAAAAAACAGGGAGTTATTTTAACATGAGTTGTACAAATTGATTCAAAAGCATACTTGAAAATTATTCCATTTTATTATATAATAAAATTAATTATAATAACTTTTATTATTAAGTATATTTTTCGATAAATCCTATGAAAGGAGTGAATCAATCATGAGTACCGTATCAGGAATTACCAACACACAATATAGCAGTTATGAAAGTCTTTCCAGCGGTAAACGGATCAATGGCGCTGCAGATGATGCCGCCGGTCTTGCCATTGCCGAAAAAGAAAATGCACAGATATCCGGATACAAAGCAGGCGCAAATAATATGGCTTCTGCAAAAGATGCCCTGAATATAGCAGATGGTGCATTGGGAAGTATCAATGATTATCTACAGAGGATCAGGGAACTGGCGGTGTCCGCATCAAATACCGCTACCGTGACCGGCAGTGACCGGGCCGCCATGCAGAAGGAAGTTGACCAGCTGTTAAAAGGCATCAGCGATGTAGCAAAAAACACTTCTTATAATACCAATCCGTTGCTGGACGGAAGCAAAACAGACTTTAAACTTGCCACGGATGCCAACGGAAACAGTACATCCATGAGCACAGCCAATGCCACATTAGAGGCTCTTGGAATCAACGGTTTCGACTTAACAAAGAACTTTAGCATAAAAACCATTGACAAAGCCATTTCCATGGTCAGCAGTTCCAGAAGCGGCATCGGCGCACAGACCAATGCGCTGGACTACGCCATGAATTATAATTCGTCCGCGGCATACTATTCTACCGCCGCAAAAAGCCGAATCGAAGATTTAGATTATCCGCAGGCTGTTTCAGAAAAGAAAAAAGAAGAGGCGCTATTGCAGTATTCCCTTTTTATGCAGAAGAAAAAAGCGGAAGAAGAAACGAACAGCGTAAAAAAATTATTAAATATAACAGCATAGCAAATAAAATCTCCCGGAGACACCGCTGTCCGTCCGGGAGATTTTTTATCACCAAAACACACGGTCAGACCACTCCTCATCTCCCTCCTCCGCATCGGAATTTCATAAATATCTGATAATTTACACACGAACATTTGTTTGTTATAATAGTGTATATTTCATAATAATTTTGAAAAACTATATGATAAAAAATAATAACTCTGAAATCTGACCGGGAGATTAAAATGCAGGACCGTATCTATTTATGTATCGATTTAAAATCATTCTACGCTTCCGTAGAATGTGCAGAGCGGAATTTAGACCCGTTTACCACCAATCTTGTGGTGGCTGACCCGGAACGCGACAGAGGCACCATCTGCCTCGCTGTATCCCCTTCCCTTCGTGCTTCCGGCGTAAAAAACCGCTGCCGTGTATATGAGATTCCCATTCATCTGCAATATATCATGGCGCCTCCCAGAATGCAGTTATATATTGAATATTCCGCCGATATTTACGCCATATATTTAAAATATATCTCAAAAGACGATATACAGGTATATTCCATTGATGAAGCCTTTTTAGACGTTACCGACTATCTTGCGCTCTACCATATGACATCCAGCGACCTTGCGCTTACCATCATGCAGGATATCATGGATACCCTTCATATTCCCGCTGCCTGTGGCATTGGCACCAATCTGTATCTGGCCAAAGTTGCACTGGATATCACCGCCAAGCACGCCAGCAACCGAATCGGATATCTGGACGAAACCATTTACCGGAAAACCCTTTGGTCTCACAGACCCATTACCGATTTCTGGCGTATCGGCCCGGGCATCGCAAAGAGACTTTCCCTAATGGGAATCGTTACAATGCAAGAAGTTGCCATGGCGGACTCCTCCATACTATACCAGACCTTTGGCGTGGATGCAGAATACCTGATCGACCATGCCTGGGGCCGGGAACCTGTTACCATTGCCGAAATCAAGGCATATAAAGCCAAAAGCAATTCTTTATCCAGCGGACAGGTATTGATGCGGGATTACGATTACAAAGAAGGTTTGTTGATCGTTAAAGAGATGACCGATCTGCTCTGTCTCGATCTGGTGGATAAAAAACTGGTCACCAATTCCGTTTCCCTTCATATCGGATATTCCCGGGATGTCCTGAAAGCGGCCGGCGGTACAAGACGGATGACGGTGGTCACTAATTCCGTTAAAATCATCACCGGATGTATTACGGAATTATATGAACAGATCATAAACCGCCTGACGCCCATCCGCAGGATAACCGTTACATTTAATGATGTAGTCGATGAAGCTTTTGAACAGTATGATCTGTTTATCGGACCGGAAGATCTGGAAAAAGACAGAAAAGTACAACAGGCGGTTTTGGATATCCGGGCAAAATTCGGAAAAAATTCCGTTATAAAAGGAATGAATCTTCTGGAAGCAGGAACAACTTTAGAACGAAATCACCAGATCGGAGGACATAACAGTGGCGAATAGCGACCGTGCAAAACAATTTGCTTCCTTTGATGCATTAAAAGGTCTGCGGGAAGCATTATTACAAAAAGAAAAAATCATTGTTCCCAAAACGGAACTGTCCGAAGACAAAAAAGCAGAACTGGACCGGATATTGCATATGATCAAACCCAGTGACATGATCACGGTCATCTATTATGCTGATAGTGAATATCTGAAAATTACGGGAATGGTTTCCCGCTTTTCTTCCGGCAGCCGTATGTTGCAGATCGCCGGTACAAAATTAAGTTTTGACGATATCCGTGATATAGAGCTTATCTGATCATGATTTTCAGCTTCCGTCTAATCAACGATACCTCCTTCCACCACCAGGCTGTCGGGATCAACGCTGTCTCCATATACCTTCCTCAGGGTTGCTTCAAAACCGGTATGAAAAAATTGTTCTTCTGCCAATGATCTGATTTCTTCATTCAGCCAGTTCTGCAATCCGGTATTTCCCTTCTGTACGGCAGGCGCAATGATATCCAGACTGCCCAGAGATTCAATTCCGACTTCATATCCCCGGTTCCGGATCGCCCATGCCAAAACCTCCGTATTGTCGGTAGAAAATGCATCTCCCCTTCCATCCAGCAATGCGTCATATGCCTCCTGATATTCATCAAACTTTACCAGTGTGATATCCGGATATTTCTCTGTAAAATATGCTTCTGCGGTGGTGCCTTTTACGACGATCAATTTCTTTCCTTTCAATTCTTTTACATCCGTAATCAGTGAACTCTCCGGTGATACCACGCCCAGCGCTACCTTCATATAAGGCAATGCAAAATCAACCTGTTCCTTTCTCTCATCGGTTACGGTAAAGTTTGCCAAAATGATATCTACTTTTCCGGCTTTCAAATATTCCACCCGGTTGGCTGCTTCCACATAAATAAATTCAACATCATCTTCACTTCCCAGTAAATCCTTTGCAATACGTTTTGCAAAATATACATCATATCCCTGAATCTCTCCGTTTTCGTCCACATATCCAAAGGGATTCTTATCGCTGAATACTCCGATCCTAACGGTTCCGCTCTTCTTTATCTCTTCTGGCGTTCTAGCCTTTGCTCCGGTATCTGCCGTGCCGGAAGATAAAGCGCATCCTGCCAGTATCCCTGCCGCGATACCTGTGAATATCATGATTCCAAAAAGCCTTTTTTTCCATGTTTTATGTTTCATTTTCTACCTTTACATACTACAATAATCTTTGCAGTATTGCATTTCCCTTTCTTTTATTTTTCAATCTCATAATGAAAACTATTCAAAAACTGCTTTGCCCGACGGGTTTTCGGATGTTCAAAAAATTCTTCCGGTGTATTTTCTTCCAGAATCCGTCCCTGCTCCAGAAAAATCACCCGGTCTGCAACCGCTCTGGCAAATTCCATTTCGTGCGTAACGATCACCATGGTCATTCCTTCTTTCGCCAGTTCCAATACTACCTGAAGCACTTCCCTCACCATCTCCGGATCCAGAGCCGCCGTTATTTCATCCAGCAGCAAAATCTCCGGATGCATTATCAATGCCCGGACAATGGCCACACGCTGTTTTTGTCCGCCGGAAAGCTGTCGGGGATAATCATGGATCCTCTCCCCAAGCCCCACCCGTTCCAACAACCGTTCCGCTTCTTCTCTCACTTCTTTTTTATCTTTTCCCTGAACTTTACACGGCGCCAGCATAAGATTATTTAATATTGTCATATTGGGAAACAGATCATAACTTTGAAAAACCATTCCTATTTTCTGCCTGATCAGATGCTCCCTGCCCTTATCCTGATCATATCTTTTTCCTCTCAGCGTGATGATTCCTTCATCGATATCTTCCAATTTATTCAGACACCGGAGAAACGTGCTTTTACCGCAGCCGGAAGGGCCTATGACTACCACCGTTTCACCTTTCCGAAGGGAAAAGGAAATATCGTCCAATACCGCTTTCTGCTTCCGGTAAGATTTTTTTAAATGTTCCACCCTTAATATTTCCTCTGGCATATTCTTTACCAAACCTTTCCATCAACCTTTTTTATTCTGCTATATCCGCTTCTGATCTTTCCTCCGGAGTCAATCGGAAAATTTACGCTCCAGTATGGCTGACACTCTTGAAAAAGGGAAACAGATCATAAAATAAAGCAAAAATATCACTCCATATACCCACAATGCCGCTTTCGGATTGGTATAACGGGAAGCATCGATGATCTGCTTTCCCACTTTCACCACTTCTACCACACCAATCAGTACAACCAGCGACGTGGTCTTTACCATTCTGGTCAGCAGGCTGATCGCTGACGGCAGCAGCCGGCGGAAGGTCTGGGGCAGGATAATGTAAATATATACCTGTAACTTTGTCATACCCAGCGCAGAACCGCTTTCATACTGATGATTTGGAATGGCGATTAACGCACTCCGCACCAAATCTCCCATTTCCGCCGTTCCCCAGAAGGTGAATACAAGAACCGCGGATTTTTCTCCGGACAGATTGATTCCCAGATGTCTGGCGGCTCCAAAATAAACCAGAAATAATAATACAAGCTGGGGCATGATCCTAACGATTTCCAGATAAATTCTGCAAACTCCACGAATTCCTCTATTTCTGACATTCATTATCATCCCTAATAAAAATCCCAATACTATCGAAAACATCATGGCAATGACTGCGATCCTCAGTGTTACCCATAATCCCGATAATAACCGTATGAAATTATCTCCCTTAAACAATACTTCAATCCCCATATTCTGCATAACGGATCCTCCTTTCCATGAATGAGCACAGAACGGATATCGGCAGCAGAATGATCAAATAAGCCGCTACCAGAATTAAGAGCGCCTCATCTGTTTTATAATAAATGCCGATCAGATCCCTGGTCACAAACATTAAATCCGCCAGTGCTACCACGCTGAATACGGAGGTTTCCTTAATCAGAAAAATAATATTGGCACAGAAGGACGGTATGGAATTGGAAATCGCCTGGGGCAAAATGATATGGAATAACACCTGACGTTTCTTCATTCCCAATGCAAGGGCCGCTTCTGTCTGATTCGGAGATACATTTTCAAGTCCGCTCCGAAATACCTCCGCCATATAACTACCTCCGAGAAAAGTCAGACCGATAACGGCACAGATCTCAGAACTAAGAACAATACCAATTTTCGGCAGGCCAAAATAGAGAAAAAATAACTGAATCAAAAGCGGCGTATTTCTGGATAATTCTATATAACAGACCGTTATCTGCTCTAAGACAGGAATCCGAAAATATCTGATCATTCCGCATAACAGACCGGCTAAGATCGCAAGAAATATTCCAATGGCCGCAAGATATACGGTTAATTTTGCAGCCTGCACGTATAGCGGAAACTGCTCTCTGATAAAAATAAAATCCATTGGTTAAAGCTCCCTCTAATAAATTTAATATTCTATTTACAGACTTTCGTATCCCTTTCATCTGTTATCCTATTATATACTGTATGCAGATTTTTCAAGGTTTCCACAATAGAATCGACTAATTGAAAATAAAAAAACAGGTACATCTATGCACCTGCTTTAGAATCATTGACGCCGGATCTTTATGAACTGTTCCCTTTCACTTTCTGCTGCCTTATTGTTTGAGCAATGCCTGAAGCAGCATGATATGATACTCTTCATCCTTTATGATCCTTGCCAGTACGGCATTGACATAACCATCCTGTATCATATTCATATGCATTGTGTATTGAGTGATGGCCGCTGTCTCAGCTTCTATATCTGCCTCCAGCATCTTCTCAACTTTTTCCGGAATCGTCAGATACTCCGGCGTCCACATTTTCGGTCTGACATTCCGGTATTTTGCAGTAAAATCGACCGTGCCTCCCAATAAAACGATCAGTTCCCCTAATTTCTGAAGATGCATCATTTCTGCCATTGCTATCCCCAAAATCGTACCCGCCATGGAACAATCATTACAGGACAGACGGTTCTCATTATTGATATATTGTGTAATAGCAGATAATTCCGAAACGGAACCGCAATAATCTATGCTGAGCAGATTGGCATATGCCTGATTTTTTTCCTGCACCCGGATCGGCGGGTAAGGTAATGCCGCCATTATCGGTCTTACATTTGCAAAGCTACATGAATTGGAAAGGAAGGATTCATTTTTTTCCATACTTCAATTTTCTCCAACTATATCTTTTATATAATAATATATTAGGTTATCGGAAGAATGTGAACGAAAAAACTTATCCATTGAAAGATAATGACAGATATCATCATTATACATTTTCCCGTAAGCGGTTTTCCTAACCTCTCCTGCCCCTGCACATTTTCGCGATTCCAACAGCGGCCAGTAAAATGCCTGCGGTTACAAACACAATAAGAACGATTAATTTTATGTTTGCATCCAACACATTTGCATTTGCCGCATTGGTACTCCAGCGGGATAAATCTGCATCCGAAAGAACCATATGCCATTTTTTTTCTATAATATAGGCAACCACATCACTGACCAATGCCACAGAAATACCCGTTATCACCATACTGATTCCGGCTTTTATCCATCCGTTTATTTTCATATATCGTATGATCAGAACGACCACCCATAAGTAAATCAAACAGAATGTTGTTATTTTCAGAGATATTTCCCAATATTCACAGGGATCTTTTACATAAAAACCGCAGATCACAACCACTGCATACAGCCATATGGTATCCCAGAGTATTACGATCAGCGTTTTACTCCGGCAAAGCGCTTCCGGCAGATGTATCTTTCTTATAACATATGGCATAAACAACACGGATAAACCAAATATTACAGATATCGCCGCCAAAAGAAACCAGTTTCCATGGGTATACATACATATCACAAACAGCAGTAACATCAGTGATAGCACAAATCCCCCTAACGTCCACAGCACCCGGTTCTTATAAACGAGCATTGGTAAAACCGTAAGAGAAGCCGTTAACAACAGGGAGGCCAATACGATAAAAAACCAATCCAGACCGTGTCCCACAGCAATGTTACAGATTAAGCAGACTATCACCGGAATCATCAGGATTCCTGCCATTCCTATGCCAATGGTAACCGTTTTCCGCCGTTCCTGTTTCGCATGTTCCCTTAATACCCCGTTTTTTTCCCGAATCAGTCTGTCGTCAAAATAGTTATTCCTTAATTTTTCTAAAGCCGTCCTGCAGACCTCACATTCTGTCAAATGTTGTTCCACTGCCGTTCTGCTGGCATCACTGCATACGTCATCCTGATACAGCGGCAGCAAATCCTGGATCATTCCGCAGTCATATACTTTTCTTTCACCCATTGTCTTCATCCATCCTTTCCTGAATTTTTAATCTGGCACGATGATATGTCACACGAGCCCAGTTTTCCGTTTTTCCAAAGATCTTTCCTATTTTCAAAAAAGACAGTTCTCCGAATATCCTTAATTGAAATACTTCTTTATACGGTTCTTCCATGTTATGCAGAATCTGATGAATCTTCAGTGTTGTTTCCTCATCTTCCATTTTCTGTTCCAGATCTGCATGCACAGGCAATTCTTCTGTTAACGCTTCCCAGCCGGACTTTTTCCTTAATTCATCCATACAAGTATTTTTAGCAATGGCACATAACCAGGTAAACTCACCGGAAGCTCCCTGAAATCCTTTCTCGCTTTTTATTGCCTTATAAAAAACTTCCTGTGTAATTTCTTCCGCCATCTGACGGTTTTTCATGATGGTCATTACAAAAGAATATACTTCCATAAAATATGTATTGTACAACTTATCAAAGTCCATGGACATATCCACCTCCTTCCTGCTTTCATAGATTAGACGGATGAATCTTCATTTCGTTACAAAATATTTCAAAAATTTTATAAACAAAATTCAGGTTCGGATCGAAAAGATTTTTCCGGATACCATTTCCTTATAACCTTTTCTTTCCGAACCTGTCTTTTCAGAAACTGTTTTCTTCCTTAGGTTGTCCTTGATTCAAGCTCTCATCCGCTTTTACTATTACATTTTAGGCATAGACGCCGTATAGTAACCTAATTTATGAAAATCGTACCATTCCGATACTTTATCTTCACTTGCCACATCTAACGCAAGCAAAATCTCTTTTGCAAATTCCATAGGTGCTGTGCCATTTGCAGTAATAATCGTTTTATCCCTGACCGCCTGTTTAGCAATATACTTTGTTTCTCCTTTATAAACAGATCCCGCCCATTGCTTCAGATCATTCAAATCGTTACTCGTATGCATTACATCATTTAAAACACCAACAGTACCTAAAAAAGCAGAAGCATCACAAATACCTCCTAAAATTCTGCCTTTTTGGTAACAATCTTCTACAAGCGTTTTAATCTGACGGGCATTTTCGTTTCTCCATGTCATTCCGCCAATTAAAATTAAAGCGTCGTAATCCCCGGGAACAGAGGCAATATCATAATCCGGCAATACCCGAAAGCCACCTATGGACCAGACATAATCTTTTGATAATGATACAGTTTTTATATCATACTGTCCCTGTCCCAGCATGGTTATAGCAGACGTTATATATGCTGCTTCCCAATCCGCATATTGCTGCAAGATCACAAATAAAATTGTTTTTTTCATACTATTTTTCCTCCATAAATTTTCTTATCCCATTATACGGCAGATCCTACAAAAAATCACTCATAATCAGAACTAACATTAATTCTTTCAGTGAGAACCACATCTTTCAAAGCCGCCGTTTAATGTAGTTATTCAATTAGAGCATGTCAATAAGCCGTCACAAAATGGCATACCAGCTTCCGCAGTCCCGCACTAGATTTTGCCGCAAAAGATACTTACGCAGCTATTCCGGCTGTTCTCTTTTTTTCGTGACTGCATCAGCACCTGCATGTTATCTTAGGCCACAGGGGTTATGACGGCTTCGTGGTTTCCCTTTACATAATACCTCGACACTTTGCCCTTGTTCTTCTTTTTCTTTTTGGAAAGAAAATCCGTGGTGCAGACATTCTTCAGGAGCACATCACTTTTCATCTTCTTTTCTGATACATCTTGGATATTCCCTGCATTGGTAATCAATAACATTCGGTATGTCCTTATAGTTTGCTTTTATTTCAATAATTCCAATCTCTCTAAAATCCTACAACCTCGATTCCATATCATCAGCTAACAACTTTTCTTTAATTAATGGGAGTGTAATTTGTTCTATCTTTTCATCTGTAAAACTCTTTACAATTGTTTCCATTGTTTCCGCACTCCAAAAGATTTTCAACTTCTCTTTTGCGCGTGTTATTGCAGTGTAAAATATCGAATGTGTTATTTTTTCTGCATTGCTTGACGGAATAACCACCTTTACCGACTTATATTCCAAACCCTGTGCCTTATGTATTGAAATTGCGTAAGCAATCTGAAACGGAATTACAGTTTTAACTCTATCCTCCTCTGATAACTCATCATCCCAAGCAATCACTTCTAATTTTATCCTGGTTCCATCTTCTGTATTTTCAAGATACTCAAAAGTTTCATTCTTACATTGTTCTTCTGTCAAATAAGTTCTGATATCAATCGTAAATACAATTGACGAATCGTTCTTTACAATATTCTCTATTGTTCCTTTTAAATTATTGTACAATAATGATGAACGCTTAGTGTCCAAGAAAATAATTCTATCTCCGATTTTGAAAATCCATTCAGCCCATGAGAATGCCTCACTTTTCGTGTTAGCATTTTGAAAATATTGATTCATATTATTAAGACCAAATTTTCCATCATAATTCAAGCATAATACAACCTCATCATCATCTAAATCAAATATGCCTTCACCTAAATCTTCAGAAAACGGTCCGTCCATCGATAATTTTTCAGTAATAATAGGTTTTGTTTCGCGCACCTCATCCCATAGACTCCTTAATTCTTCCTTATCGGTTCTCCATGTATGAACAAGTTCAATACTGGCACCTTTCTCCTTGATAATATCCTTAGCATAATAAAACCAATTTCCAAAGTCAATTGATTCAATCTGATAAATATCTCCAGATAATACAAGCCTGGTTCCTTTATTTAGTTTTTCAAGAAGTGCTTTCATTGTTCGATTATCAATAGTACTACATTCATCGATTAATACAATATCAAAATCTACAGAATCATTACCTTTGACCACACTATCTATACTTGAAAACAAATTATTTCCCGAATCACTTACTGTCTTCTGTAAATTTTGTAATGCTGTATGTGTTTTTGTCAAAAACAATTTTTTTGATTGATTCATCATTTCGGAAATATACTTTATTAAAGTTGTCTTACCTGTTCCTGCCGCACCATATATAAGCATTACCTGTGATGATACAAAAAGATTTTTCAAAGCAATCTTTTTTAACACATCCTCAAACTCCATTCCGCACTCTCGAAGAAATCTCTCATTACTTTTTTGCTGTTCCCTATCAGGCAAATGTGAATAATTTATCAATTTTTTAAGTATAAACAAAGTTGTACTTTCATAGGAATCAATGGATACTACACCATCTTTTTCATTAATTAAAAAACCATTCTTACGTTCCCAGGTATCCAAACCATCATTATATTTTTTAATTGCCTCCTTTTTTGCAATCAATTTTTCTTCAAAATATAATTCACCTGTTTCACTAATTAACTTTTCAATTCGTAAATATGGTTGTACTCCTGCAACTTTGTCTACATCATCTACGATTTCAAGAATATCACTTATGTTGCCTTTACTTGTTTTTTTCCTGCTAAATTTGAAATAAAAGGCTTTTGTTCAAATGGATAACATTTACTTGTTATATTAAGTTCGTCTGATAGACATCTGTTATTATATTGATTCGGTAATAAAACCTCTAATATTTCTTCTCTCAAATTCAGCAATACATATCGAATAGTGTACTTACCTAATTTATCTGATGATTTTGCATAATTTTTTCTTAAATTTAAAATAACATTACCAAATACATGCGTATTAGTTGAACCATAAATACTTTCATATACTCTTTTAAATCTCTCCTCACTCAGATTAATGACTTGTAATAAATTCATCTCTGTATCGGTTAGAAACTTCATTAATGAATTATACTCTCCATAATTACGGTTGATTGTTGTATGTAATTTCAACATTTTAGCCAACTTATTTAAGCAAGCGGGATCAATTGCCACTTTCCAATCATTTAAAATCTTTATTTTATTTTTTATTCCCCAAAGTTCTATTTCAGCCTCTGTATATGCAATTTGAATCGAATACCCTATTGTAATATTCTGCTTGCTATAGACAGTTATTCTATTGTATTTTGTCGCATACAATCCAGCAAGCTGAAGCGTAATCTCAAAATATCTTTCTCCATCAACAAAAAATGGAACAATTTTTTGAATATAGTATCTTGAAGTTCTAACATTCCTAGGAGTTAAATCAGTCTTTGCAATAATACCTGCAACCAATTCATAATACTCTGCATCTAATGTATCCATACTCAATGGAAATTTTGATAAATTATCTAACACCTCAATATCAAAGTCCTCTTTCAAAAACCTTCTAATTTCCCATAGATAATTATAATATTTAAGCATCAATCTTTCTGATTGACCTTCTTTAGGTATTCTAATTCCAATATATTTTAACCCTTTTAAGAAGTTATATAAATATTTAGTTTCCGATTTAAATTGTGAAACTTCCCACGCCAATTTTTGATTTATATCTGTATAGCCAAGTTTTATTGCATTCAAAATCAAAACAGAATAACACAGATCATACAATCCTCTAATAATCTTTCTTGATATAGTATCACGCAATTCAGGATTATCACTGATACTATCAATTTCCATAGATATTTCTTCACATCTATAATCAATGATTTTCAATGCCTCTTCTTTTGTCAAATATTCATTTTCCAGTTTCTTTAGAAACAGGTGCGTATCTACAACTTGGTCCAATTTTTTACAAAACAACTCAATACTTTCATCATTGTCTTTGATTTCATCTTCGGGTTGTAACTTAATGGTAGCACTTGATTGATCAAAATTAATAGTCTTAATAAACGAAGGCGACATGTACTTCCAGAAAATACGTTTTTCCCCTCTAATGTCCGGATTAAGCACAATAAACAGAATCCCAGGATCTGCAGTAACTTCATATGCTATGTATGCAGGAAATGCCAAACTTTTTAAACAATACGAAATAACTCCATTATTTTCACTACAATTATGTGTTCCTTTAACTTGTACAACAAAATTTTGCTCCGGACGTTTGGATATACTTGGATTCGAGACATATTCAAACATTCCATCATGATTTGGCCACTTATCATCACTTGCAAAAGAAGTATTAATCCTTCCTTCTGGATTTAAAACGCTCTCTAAATAACTAACTGCAGAACGGTCTTCAGAGGAACGGTCCGTATGTGTTGAAATATGCTTTTTTAATATCTCAATATATTTTGAATTCATAATCATCTCTCCCTGATCTCTTATTCTATCCGTTATTCAATACACTTCATAGTTGCTATTCCGCATGTCCTTTTTAGCTGCGAAACATATAGATTCAACACCTTCAAGCCATGCTCTTTCAACATATAATCCTCAATCTCCGCATAAGTCGCCTTAATTACCGCGATGTCACATCCAGTTCATCCAACTCCAATTTCACCTCAATATAATCATCCATTTTTTGTTGGGACAGGAGCACAACCGTCTCAACGGTATTACCCCTTTCCCACAAGTTTTTCAGGAATCCATCTATCCAAGCAGTATTTAATATAATATCCCATATT
>CAJTPF010000004.1:32393-142089 GCA_910578175.1 uncultured Lachnospiraceae bacterium | reverse complement strand
TACCTGTAATTAATAGAATATGGAAAGGATGGATATGGTTATGAAGACAGATATTGAAATCGCACAGGAGGCAGTTATGTTTCCGATCAAAGAAGTGGCGGCAAAACTGAACATAGCAGAGGAGGATTTGGAGTTTTACGGCAAATATAAAGCAAAATTATCCGATGAATATCAGCAAAAAGTCAGTGGCAATCCGGAGGGAAAACTGGTTCTGGTGACAGCCATAAATCCAACACCGGCCGGAGAGGGAAAGACTACCACCACAGTAGGGCTGGGCGAGGCTTTGGGCAAGATGAATAAAAAAGCCATCATTGCTCTTCGGGAACCGTCCCTGGGACCATGTTTCGGTATCAAAGGCGGAGCTGCAGGCGGAGGATATGCCCAGGTTGTGCCGATGGAAGATTTGAACCTTCATTTTACAGGGGATTTTCATGCCATAACTTCTGCAAATAATCTGTTGGCGGCGTTACTGGATAATCATATTCATCATGGAAATGAATTGAGGATCGATACTAGACAGATTGTCTGGAAACGTTGTGAAGATATGAATGACAGAGCCCTCCGCAATATTGTGGCAGGTCTCGGTTCCAAGATGGAAGGCTTTGTCCGGGAGGATCATTTTGTAATAACCGTTGCTTCGGAGATCATGGCGATTTTATGTCTGGCTGAAGATATGAAAGATTTAAAACAGCGCTTAGGCAGGATCATAGTTGCATATAACTATGACGGCGATCCGGTTACGGCAGGAGATCTACAGGCAGTGGGCGCCATGGCGGCTCTGCTGAAAGATGCCATAAAGCCAAATCTGATTCAGACATTGGAGCATACGCCGGCACTGGTTCATGGCGGACCGTTTGCCAATATTGCTCATGGCTGCAACTCGGTAAGAGCTACCAAACTGGCATTAAAGATGGCGGATATCGTAATTACGGAGGCCGGATTCGGAGCAGATCTGGGAGCGGAAAAGTTTTTTGATATCAAATGCCGGATGGCAGGATTGAAGCCGGATGCAGTGGTACTGGTGGCAACTGTCCGGGCGTTAAAATATAACGGCGGCGTACCGAAATCCATGTTGAACACGGAAAATCTGGAAGCTTTGGAACGGGGTATTGCGAATCTGGAAAAACATATTGAGAATCTGCAGCAGTATCGGGTTCCGATCGTGGTGACGTTAAATTCTTTTGTCACGGATAGTGAGGCGGAATACGGGTTTGTAAAGAAGTTTTGTGAAGACAGGGGCTGTGCGTTTGCATTGTCAAAAGTCTGGGAAAAAGGCGGAGAAGGCGGTCTGGAACTGGCAGAAAAAGTATTGGAAACCCTGGAGAGTCAAATATCCGGCTTTGCACCGATTTATACGGATGAGATGAGTCTGGAAGATAAGATAAAAACCGTTGCTACAAAGATATACGGGGCTGATAAGGTTACCTATTCCCCGGCAGCAAAAAAATCCCTGGAACGCATCACAGAACTGGGATTTGGAAAACTTCCGGTCTGTATGGCAAAAAATCAGTATTCCCTGTCGGATGATCCGAAGAAACTGGGAAGACCGGAAGGCTTTGATATCAATATAAGAGAAGTCTATGTTTCAGCAGGAGCCGGGTTTGTGGTCGCCATTACCGGAGCCATTATGACCATGCCGGGACTTCCAAAAGAGCCGGCAGCTTTTCGGATTGACGTCAATGAGCAGGGACGTATTGAAGGATTATTTTAAATGACAGAGCGGCCAGGGATTATGCAGGCACGCAGCCCCGCCGTTTTAAAACAGATAGGAGACAGACACCGTGAAAATAAAATTTAGTAAAATGCAGGGAACCGGGAATGATTATGTATATATCAACAGTTTTGAACAAGAGATTGCCTATCCCTCAGAATTAGCAAAAACGGTAAGCGACAGACATTTTGGGATCGGGTCGGACGGACTGATCCTGGTGGCGCCTTCGGAGAAAGCAGATGTGCGGATGATCATGTTCAATGCGGATGGTTCCGAAGGGAAAATGTGCGGAAACGGAATCCGCTGTGTTGCCAAATATGCATATGAACATGGAATTACCGAAAAAAAACATATGGAGATAGAAACAGCTTCCGGAATAAAGACTGTTGACCTCACCGTTAATGAACAGGGAAGTGTGGAAGAAGTATCCGTGAATATGGGAAAGGCAGTTTTAAAACCGGAACAGATTCCCATGACGGCAGGAGGAGAATCATTTATAGGAAAGGAACTCACTGTGGCCGGAAAAACATATACGGCTACCTGTGTATCCATGGGAAATCCCCATTGTGTTATTTTTACCACCGGAATCGATGATATGGATTTGGAGAAGATCGGACCGTTTTTTGAAAATCATCCGATGTTTCCGGAACAGGTCAATACGGAATTTGTAGAGATACTGGATTCCCGTCACTACAAAATGAGGGTATTTGAACGGGGCTCGGGAGAAACCATGTCCTGCGGGACCGGAACCTGTGCGGTTGCCGTGGCGGCCGTATTGAACGGATATGCCGGATATGGGGAAGAACTTACGATTCGGATCAGAGGCGGAGCATTGAAAGACACGTATTATGAGGACGGAACGGTGATCATGAAAGGCCGTGCCGTACATGTATTTGACGGAGAGATAGAATATATGGATTGAGAAGAGGAGGAACTCCATGAAACTCAGTGAACTGCTGGCGCAGATTGACTATTCCTGTTTACAGGGCAATATGGACAAAAATATCGTGGATCTGGTCTATGACTCAAGAAAGGCCATACCGGATACGGCGTTTGTATGTATGGTGGGAACCGTATCCGACGGACATTCCTATATAAAGCATGCCGTTGCCGGCGGCTGCAATACCCTGCTGGTGGAAAAAGACATAGATGAGCTGGATACGGAAACGGCCGGCATACTCCGTGCCAATAAAGAGATTACCGTAGTCCGGACGAAAGACAGCAGGATTACATTATCCTATATGGCGCAGGCATTGTACGGATATCCGGCAGAAAAACTGACCACCATTGCCATAACCGGAACCAAAGGAAAGACAACAACGACATTTATGATCCGGACCATATTAGAGGAATGCGGTCATAAGACCGGTATTATAGGAACGACCGGCGTCTATATTGAGGACCGGAGGATTGAGATCCACAACACAACGCCGGAGTCTTATGATATCCAGATGTATCTGGCTGAAATGGTGAAAGCGGGCTGTGACAGCTGTGTGATGGAGGTTTCTTCCCAGGCGTTAAAGATGAACAGGACCGCAGGGATCCGGTTTGATTATTCCATCTTTACCAATCTTTCCCCGGATCATATCGGTGAGGGAGAACATGCGGATTATGCGGAATATGTATATTGCAAGAGCCTGTTGTTCCGGCAGTCCCGCCATGGAATCTTCAATGTTGACGATAAAGAAGCGCCGGTTATGATGAAAGCAGGAACCGGTATAGATATCCATACCTACGGATTTCGGCCGGAGGCAGATTTATGCGCCGGGGACATTGATTATATTGTCCGGGGCAGTTTTATCGGAATCGGATTTGAAACCCGGGGAATGATGAACGGACGGTTTGAAGTCAGCACGCCGGGGCGGTTTTCCGCTTATAATGCCATGGCGGCCATTCTGGTGACCGTTCTGATGGGAGCGGATTATAAATATATCAGGGATGCCCTGACCCATACATTTGTAAGGGGAAGAGTGGAATCCGTAAAGATATCGGATCGTTTTTCATTATTGATCGATTATGCCCATAACGCCATGAGTATGGAAAGTATTCTGACGACCATGAAGGAATATCAGCCGAAACGGATCGTCAGTCTCTTTGGCTGCGGCGGAAACCGTTCGAAGCTGCGGCGGTATGAAATGGGAGAAATATCAGGAACCTATGCGGATCTGTCCATTATCACGGCAGATAATTCCAGATTTGAGAATGTCATGGATATCATTGAAGACATAAAAGTGGGAATCGGTAAAACAGACGGCAATTATGTAGTAATACCTGACCGGAGGGAAGCGATAAAATACAGCATTACCCATGCTGAAGACGGTGATATCATACTGTTGTTAGGTAAAGGACACGAAGATTATCAGGAGATCGAAGGAATCAGGCATCCTTTTGACGAGCGGGTGATCATTGCAGATATTTTAAAAGAAATCCAATGGACGGAACAATAGAAAATATGCGTGGAAACGGCGCGGAAGTGAGGTAAGAGATGGCAAAGATTATTGACGGAAAACAGATTTCCATGGAACTGAAGGATGAATTAAAAGAAAGGGTGGCAGAATACCGGGCGCAAGGCATCGAGATTACCCTGGCTGTGATCCAGGTGGGAAACGATAAAGCCAGCAGCGTATATGTGGGAAATAAAAAGAAAGCCTGTGAGTATATCGGTATTCATTCCCTTTCTTATGAACTGGAAGAAGATACCACGGAGGAAGAACTGTTGGAACTGATTCAAAAATTAAACGGGGATGACAGGGTAAACGGTATTCTGGTACAGCTTCCGCTTCCGGAACACATTGATGAAGACAAGGTAATAGAAACCATAGATGCGAAAAAAGACGTGGACGGATTTCATCCGATGAGCGTAGGAGCATTATCTATCGGAAAGAAAGGTTTTATCTCCTGTACGCCGTATGGCATTATCGAATTGTTACAACGGAGCGGTACGGAAATCGACGGCAAGGAGTGCGTGGTCATCGGACGCAGCAATATTGTGGGAAAACCCATGTCCATGCTGCTGTTGAGAGAAAACGCAACGGTTACGGTGGCTCATTCCCATACAAAGAATTTAAAAGAAGTGGCAAAAAGGGCCGATATATTGATCGTAGCCATTGGCAGACCGCAGTTTATCGATCATGAATATGTGAAAGAGGGGGCGGTTGTCATTGATGTGGGTATCCACAGGGATGACAACAATAAGCTTTGCGGTGACGTGAACTATGAAGACGTGTTTCCACATGTAAGCGCCATTACACCGGTTCCGGGAGGCGTGGGCCCCATGACTATTGCAATGCTGATGAAAAACTGTGTCAATGCGGTGGAGATACAGAAATAATTACTGTGAGGTTTTTAGTTTGAAATATGCAAATATAATTGTGGATATTTCCCATGAAAAACTGGACAAACCCTTTGTTTATGGCATTCCTGAAGAATTGGAAGATGAAATCACGGCGGGTTCCCGGGTAGAGATACCCTTTGGCAAAGGAAACCGCAGAATCAGCGGATATGTGATCGATATCACGGAACAGGCGGATCTGGAACCGGAGCGCATCAAATATATTTACGGCATCCGGAAAGGAAGTTTAAAGATTGAATCCCAGCTTATTGCACTGGCATGGTGGATGAAGGAGCAATATGGTTCTACCATGAATCAGGCGTTAAAGACCGTGATCCCCATTAAGAAATCCGTGAAAGAAGTGCAGAAACAATATATATCCCTTCATGCGGACCGGGAAACGGCGCAACATTATCTGGCGGAATACCGGACAAAAAAGAATACGGCGGCCCGGGCCAGGCTGCTGGAAGAACTGTTAGAACAGGAGGTATTGGAGCAGTCCGTGGCTCAGGAGAAACTGGGAGTATCCCGTTCCGTTATCCGGGCATTGGAAGAAAAACAGATCATAGATATCCGCAGTGATGTGGTATTCCGAAATCCGGTACGCATGAGGGAACAGCCGGAATATAACATTGTTCTGAATCAGGAACAGAGAACCGCAGTAGAGGAAATCCTCAATCACAGGGACAGGACCCATTTACTCTTCGGCATAACCGGCAGCGGAAAAACAGAAGTTTATATGGAG
Organism: uncultured Lachnospiraceae bacterium; assembly: GCA_910578175.1. Taxonomy (GTDB): domain Bacteria; phylum Bacillota; class Clostridia; order Lachnospirales; family Lachnospiraceae; genus Bovifimicola. Next base: position 136,302 of record CAJTPF010000004.1, on the reverse strand, counting down.
CTGATACAGAATGCCATTGAAAACGGAAAGGAAACGATTCTGCTGATTCCTGAGATCGCATTGACATACCAGACGATGAAGCGGTTCTACCGTCGGTTTGGAGATCAGATATCCATTATTAATTCCAGGTTATCAGCAGGCGAGCGGTATGACCAGTTTGAGAGGGCAAAGCGGGGTGGGATCAAAGTAATGATCGGTCCAAGATCGGCTTTGTTCACCCCTTTTCGAAATCTGGGATTTATTATTATAGATGAAGAACATGAGGGGGCCTATAAAAGTGAACAGATTCCCAGATATCATGCCAGGGAAACTGCAATCCGGCGGGGGGAATTATCCGGAGCAACAGTGGTGCTGGGTTCTGCCACTCCGTCCGTTCAGAGCTTTTACAGGACGGAACGGGGGGAATATATGCTTCACCGGCTGACCAGGCGGGCCAATCATCAATATCTTCCGGGGGTTGAAGTGGTTGATATGCGGAAAGAACTGGAGGAAGGAAACCGGGAAATATTCAGCCGGAGACTTCTGGAACTGATTTCCGACCGGCTGGAAAAGAAGGAACAGGTCATGCTGTTCATTAACCGCAGAGGATATTCCGGATTTGTATCCTGCCGGACCTGCGGAACTCCGGTAAAATGTCCTCACTGTGATGTTTCTTTGACCCATCATAAGTATGGATATGGCAGAAATGAAACACTGGTGTGTCATTATTGCGGATACAGTATGGATATGCCAGGGGGGTGTCCAAAATGTTCATCCCGATATCTGGGGAGGTTCGGAATCGGTACGGAGCAGGTGGAAAAACGGATGAATGAGATGTTCCCGGAGGCCGTTACCCTGCGAATGGATTTTGATACTACCAGGGAAAAGGACGGTCATGAAAAGATCTTGGAGGCATTCGCCACAAGAAACGCCGATATTCTGGTGGGAACCCAGATGATCGTAAAGGGACATGATTTTCCCTATGTTACGCTGGTTGGGGTACTGGCGGCGGATTTATCCCTGTTTGCTCCGGATTTTATGGCCGGAGAGCGGACGTTTCAGCTTCTGACCCAGGCTGCTGGCAGAGCCGGCAGGGGAAAACGGCCGGGAGAAGCGGTGATTCAGACGTATAATCCGGAGGACGCCTGTATCCGGGCCGCTCTGCAGCAGGATTATGAAAACTTTTACCGGAATGAGATCAGTTACAGGAGCCTGATGACTTATCCGCCGGTATATTATATGGCGGCAATTCTGGTCAGTGATAAAAATGAGATGCTGGCGGAACAGGCATCTGGTGATTTTGCAGGAAGAATAGAAAAAAGCAGGATAAACGGACTGCTGGTCATCGGACCGTCCAAGGCAGGACTGTCAAAACTGAATGATATATACCGGTATGTGATATACTTGAAACATCAGGAAAACGATGTACTGATCCAGGTGAAGAACAGGCTTCAGGTTTATTTAAACCGGTCAGAAAAATACAGAAATCTGTCGGTACAATTTGATTTTAATCCCATGAGTGGATATTAAGAAATAGAAAAGAGGAGAACAATGGCACTTAGAAATATAAGAACAATCGGTGATGAGGTATTGAAAAAGAGATGTAAGCCGGTAAAAGAGGTAACGGAAAAAGTTCGCGAACTGGTGGATGATATGCTGGAAACCATGTATGATGCAGACGGCGTCGGTCTGGCAGCGCCCCAGGTTGGTATTTTAAAACGCATTGTAACCATTGATGCAGGCGAAGGCCCTATCATTCTGATCAATCCCGAAATTCTGGAAACTTCCGGTTCACAGACGGGGAATGAAGGCTGTTTAAGCGTACCCGGAAAATTCGGCATCGTAACCAGACCGGATTATGCCAAAGTTAAAGCATTGAATGAGGATATGGAAGAATTTATATTGGAAGGAACCGGTCTTCTTGCAAGAGCCATTTGTCATGAATGTGATCATCTGGACGGAAAATTATATGTAGATCTGGTGGAAGGCGAGCTGGAAGACGTGGCGGCACAGGACGAAGAGTAAGGAGTGAGCGGATCGTGAAAATTGTATTTATGGGAACTCCGGATTTTTCCGTGGGAGCGTTAAACGCACTGCTGGAAGCCGGCCATGAGATAGCGGCAGTGGTGACCCAGCCGGACAAACCCAGGGGCAGAAAGATGGAGCTGCAGTATCCGCCGGTAAAGGAAGCAGCCCTGAATCATCATTTAAGAATCTTTCAGCCGGAACGGGTGAAAAAAAATGAAGAGTTTTTCCGGATATTGACGGAAATATCTCCTGACGTTATAGTGGTGGTGGCATTTGGCCAGATATTGCCAAAAGAAATCCTTACACTGCCCCGTTACGGCTGTATCAATATCCACGCTTCCCTGTTGCCGCATTACCGGGGGGCAGCCCCGATTCAATGGGCGGTGATCAACGGGGAAGAAAAGACCGGCGTTACTACCATGCAGATGGATGAGGGGCTGGATACCGGAGATATTCTGGAAACAACCGAGATTATTCTGGACCGGAAGGAAACAGGAGGCAGTCTGTTTGACAAACTGGAAAAAGCCGGGGCGGAACTGATCGTACAGACACTTGCAAATCTGGAGCGGGGGAAGATCACTCCGGTCAGACAGGATGATTCAGCATCAAGTTATGCGGGAATGCTGGATAAGAAACTGGGCTGTATTGATTTCAGTAACAGTGCGGAGAGTATTGAACGGCTGATCAGAGGTTTAAATCCATGGCCCAGCGCATATACGTTTTTAAATGGTAAAACATTGAAATTATGGGAATCTGATGTTCTGGAAGAAGAATATGAAGGAGTCTGCGGTGAAATCGTAGACATCTGTAAAGACTGTATTTATGTAAAGACCGGAAAAGGGACCCTGGTCATTCGCGAATTACAATTAGAAGGCAAGAAACGGATGGATACGGCAACATTTCTCCGTGGTTATCAACTGGAAAAAGGGATTATTTTAAATGGCAGCAAATGAAAAAAAACAGACCGGCGGCAGGGAGCACCGAAAGCCGGACAGGGAAATTGCTCTGGATATCATCATGGGTGTGATGGAACAGGAAGAATTCAGTCATATCCTGCTTCGGAAAACTTTTGAATATCATGGGTATCTGGAAAAAAACAGCCGGAAATTTATAACCAGACTGGCAGAGGGAACCATTGAAAAGGCCGTTACACTGGATTATATCTTAAACCGCTATTCCAAGATCAGAGTGGATAAAATGAAGCCGCTGATACGGAATCTTCTTCGGATGTCCCTGTATCAGCTAAAATATATGTCAGGAGTACCGGAATCCGCAGTTTGTAACGAAGCGGTTAAAATAACCAGAAAACGGGGATTTCAGAATCTGTCCGGGTTTGTAAACGGGATTCTGCGGAATATCCTCCGGTCTCCGGAACAGGCAGTGATTCCTGACGGTGGATCTGAAACTTCGGTTTCCGGTCTTTCGGTTGCGTATTCCATGCCGGAATGGCTGGTAAAACATTTTCTGGATTCTTATGGAATGGATATTACCCGGAATATATTAAAAGGAATACAGGAGGCGGCAGAAGATACCTGGACTACGGTTCGGGTGAATACTTCCAAAATCGGATTGGAACAGGCGGAAAAGCTGCTTTTGCAGGAGGGCGCTGAAGTACAGAGAACCCTTTTGGCACGGGATGCGCTGCGCATCCGCGGATATGATACGCTGGCTTCTCTTTCCGCATTCCGTCGGGGAATGATCCAGGTACAGAATATCAGTTCCATACTGGCAGGACAGACAGCCGGTGTCTGTTCCGGAAATGTCTGTATGGACGTATGTGCGGCTCCGGGAGGAAAAACACTGCATCTGGCAGATTTATTACATGGTACCGGAAGTGTTGTTTCCAGAGATATATCGGAAAAAAAATGCAGACTGATCCGGGAGAATAAAGAACGGGCGGGATTTCAAAATATAAAGGTCCAGGTGTGGGATGCGCTGGATTTTGATGAAAGTATGGCGGAGTCCGCAGATCTGGTCATGGCCGACGTACCATGTTCCGGTCTGGGAGTCATGGCAGCAAAACCGGATATCAAATACCGGCTCCGGCCGGAACAATTGCCGGAACTTGCGGTACTTTCACAAAAAATTCTCAATCATGCTGTAAAATATATCAGGAACGGCGGAATACTGTTATTTAGTACCTGTACCCTGAATCCAGGGGAAAATACCAAAATCCGCCAATGGCTGATCACGGAACATGGTCTGGTTCCGGAGGATATCCGTCCGATGCTTCCGGAAGAATTGTTGTGTATGGGCAATAACAGAATTACAGCGGCTGACGGTTATATGCAGATCTTTCCGTCAGCAGAAACGGATGGATTTTTTATTTCCAGATTCAGAAAAATGGAAAAGGTGCAGAATAATGGATATTAGAGAATTAAGCATGGAGGAATTAAAATCATATCTGATTTCCGGCGGAGAAAAAAGTTTTCGGGCAGCACAGATTTATTCTTGGCTGCATCAGAAACTGGTAACGGATATCGATGAGATGACAAATATTCCTGCGGGTCTTCGGGAAAAACTGAAACAGGATTATGAAATCGCTCCTTTTGAGGTGGCAGATGTGCTGACCTCCAGTCTGGATGGTACAAGCAAATATTTATTTCGTCTGAAGGACGGAAATGTAATTGAAAGTGTACTGATGAAATATAAGCACGGAAATTCCGTCTGCATATCCACCCAGGTGGGCTGCCGTATGGGCTGCAGGTTCTGCGCTTCCACACTGGACGGACTGGAAAGAAATCTGGAAGTTTCCGAAATGCTGGAGGAGATCTATCTGATTCAGAGACTTTCCGGAGAGCGGGTTTCCAACATTGTATTAATGGGAAGCGGAGAACCCCTGGATAATTTTGATAATGTTATTTCCTTTGTAAAACGAATATCTGACGAAAATGGCTTGCATATTAGCCAAAGAAATATTACAATATCAACATGCGGGCTTGTGGAAAATATCTGCCGGCTGGCAGATTTGAACCTTCAGATAACACTGGCATTATCCCTTCATGCTGCCGATGATGAGACCAGAAGAGAGCTTATGCCCGTTGCGAAACGGTATACCATTACCGAAATCCTGGAAGCATGCAGTTATTTTTTTGAAAAGACGGGAAGAAGGATTTCTTTTGAATACAGTCTGGTAGCAGGAGTGAATGACACACCGGAAGAAGCCGAAAAACTGGCGGCGCTTCTGAAAGGCAGAAACTGTCATGTAAATCTGATTCCTGTGAATCCTATCAAGGAACGGGATTACCGGAAATCTGAACGGCAGAATATCATTAAATTTAAAAATCATCTTGAAAAAAACGGGATTAATGTTACTATAAGAAGGGAAATGGGTTCAGACATACAGGGTGCCTGCGGTCAGTTAAGAAAAAGTTATCTTGAAAAAGAGGCAGAAAAGGAGGTACTATCTTGAAAGCATGTGCAAAAACAGATATAGGCGCTAAACGAAATACAAATCAGGATTATGTTTTTTGTTCTATGCAGTCGGTAGGGAGTTTACCTAACCTTTTCATTGTGGCAGATGGAATGGGTGGACATAAGGCGGGAGATTTTGCTTCCAGATATACAGTAGAATCTTTTTTGGAATCTGTCAGAAATTCAAAGGAAGAAAACCCGATCTCAATCATTGAAGAGGGGATTAAAGCAGCTAATCTTTCGTTAATTGAAAAGTCTTATGAAAGCATAGACAGAGAGGGAATGGGAACAACGCTGGTAGTTGCAACACTGATCGGAAGTTCCATTTATATTGCAAATGTAGGCGACAGCCGTCTCTATCTGGTGAATAATGAGATACAGCAGATTACACGGGATCATTCTCTGGTGGAAGAAATGATAAATCTGGGAGAGATTGACCGGAAAAATGCCCGTACACATGAGAAAAAAAATATCATTACCAGAGCAATCGGTGCGGATGCCGATGTTGTACCGGATTTCTTTGAGGCGGAATATTCCAGGGGGGACATTATTTTAATGTGTTCTGACGGATTATCCAATATGATTGAAGATGAAGATATTAAGTTGATTATCAATGAAGGAACCGAATTATCTGATATCGTTCAGAAACTGATAGATACAGCTAACGAAAACGGTGGAAAGGATAACATTTCAGTGGTTCTTGTGGAACCAGACGATGATGAGGTGAATCTATGTTAAGAAAAGGTATGTTCATCAGTGATCGTTATGAGATCATTGACAAAGTGGGTTCAGGCGGAATGTCTGATGTTTATAAGGCATTATGTCATAAACTGAATCGCTATGTTGCTATTAAAGTATTAAAACAGGAATTCAGTGAGGACAAAAATTTTGTTTCCAAATTTAAAATTGAAGCACAGTCTGCAGCAGGACTGTCCCATCCCAATATTGTAAATGTATATGATGTCGGTGAAGATAACGGACTGCATTACATAGTAATGGAACTGATCGAAGGAATCACATTAAAGAAATATATTGACAAAAAGGGACAGCTTCCGGTAAAGGAAGCAGTAAGTATCTGTATCCAGGTTGCACAGGGAATCGAAGCTGCCCACAATAATCATATTATACACAGGGATATCAAGCCACAGAATATTATTATTTCCAAAGAAGGGAAAGTAAAAGTAACGGATTTCGGTATTGCCAGAGCCGCATCCACGAATACCATCAGTTCTAACGCCATGGGTTCCGTACATTATATTTCACCGGAACAGGCAAAGGGTGGTTTTATAGACGAAAAAAGTGATATCTATTCTCTTGGGGTTACCCTGTATGAAATGCTGACGGGAAAGGTACCGTTTGAAGGTGATTCCACGGTTGCCATTGCGCTGCAGCATGTACAGAATGATATTCCGAGTCCGAAGCGTCTGGTTCCGGATCTTCCGGTCAGTGTGGAAAAGATTATTTTAAAATGTACACAGAAGAAACCGGACCGGAGATATCTGAAGGTATCTTCCCTGATTGCCGATCTGAAGAAGTCGCTGATCACACCGGACGAAGACTTTGTCCAGATCGTTTCGGTGGATGAAGGCGCCGCCACGGTAATGATTTCGGATGATGAGATATCCCAGATCCGCCATGAATCCGGGTTTGAAAAACCGGAACTGGATATTCCGGTCATCGGAAAAGACAATCATGTGATGGAACTGGAAGATGAGGAAGAGATTGAGGACGATCTGGAGACGGATGAGGAGAATCCGAAGCTGGATAAGATCATTGCCATCGGCGGAATCGTAACGGCAGTGATAATCGTAATAGCCATGTTCTTTATTCTGACTAATATTGTGGGAGATGGATGCAGTCCGTCAAATCCTGCGGAAAAAAAGACCACCACAGCTGAGGATGAGACCACGCTGGATGCCAAACATTCCAGAGTACCAAAGGTAGTAGGTGTTGCAGAGGATGATGCCATTGCCCTTCTGAAAAAAGAGGATCTGGGTTATCGGATCGAAACCGATTATCACAATACCATAGAGAAAGGATTTGTGATCAGTTCTTCCGTGGAAGAAGGCACCATAGTTGAGAAGCATACTACCATTATACTTACGGTCAGCGACGGTGCAAAGGAATTTGATGTACCGGATATAGTCGGAAAGAATAAGGAAGAGGCAAGAACGATTTTAAAAGATGAATACGGATTAAATCCGGAATTTGAGTATAAGCCGGATGCTGTCGCACCGCTGGATACAGTTATTGAAACCAGTCCGAAAGCACCCCAGCAGGTAAAATATGGTGATTCCATTACTGTTTATATTAGTTCCGGAGCGGATTCCACGGATACCACCGTACCAAATCTGGCAGGAGAAACAAAAGACGGCGCAAAAGCCAAGCTTGAAATGCAGAAGTTAAAACTGGGCCAGGTACATGAGGAGTATCATGATACCATAGCAGCCGGTCTTGTAACCAGACAGGATGTTCCGGCTGACAGCAAGCTTCCGGAGGGAGCAACGGTCAATATATGGATCAGCAAAGGAGTCGAACCGAATCCAAAGGTACCGTCCATCGCCGGTATGTCTGTTGAAAAGGCAAAAGAGGAACTGGAAAAGGCAGGACTGAAACTGGGACGAAAACAGGACGAACAATATCATGATACCATACCAAAGAATTCCATCATACGGTCAACCGTTACCGATGGAACCACTGTGGAAAAAGGAAGTTCCATTGATTACATTGTCAGTCTTGGAAAAGAACCGGAATCAACCACACCGGAACCAACGCCGGAACCTACCACGCCAGAACCTACCACTCCGGAGCCGACAACCGCTGAAAAGAAGAGGTATGCAAGAATTTCCGTAAATTACAGTGATTTAGACCGGAAATATGTGGATGAGGACGGAAATACACAAGAGATTACGGAAGGAATTTTATCTGCCAGCATGGTGACCCATTGTAGTGACGGAAGAACCATTACCCAGGAGGTATCGCTCAGTACCAATAAACTGAACGGCTGGACAGGGGAAAATATCAGCGAACTGGTAGATAAGGAAGCGGAATCCGTATGGCTGACGATTACCGTGGAGGATAGAAACGGTCCTCATGTATTATTCAATAATAAGATGTATCTTGTTGAAGAATAGTGCGATATAGGTGAGTAAATGCAAGGAAAGATCATAAAAGGAATAGCAGGATTCTACTATGTACATGTTGTACATAGTGGAATCTATGAATGTAAAGCAAAAGGTGTTTTCAGAAATAAAAAGATCAAGCCGCTGGTAGGCGATGATGTAGAAATTGAGATATTGGATGAGGAAAAAAAACTTGGCAATATCTCTAATATTTTTATGCGGAAAAATGAATTGATCCGTCCGGCGGTGGCAAATATTGACCAGGCAATCGTAGTTTTTGCCATTGCGGACCCTATGCCGAATCTTAATCTGCTGGACCGTTTTCTGGTAATGATGGAACGGTCGGATATTCATACCATAATATGTTTTAATAAAGTAGATCTGGTAAAAGAAGACGAGTTTCTGAAATATAGGGATATATATGTTAACGCAGGGTATCACGTTATATTTACCAGCACACAGATAAATATGGGGATTTCGGATGTTTTTCGACTGATCAGCGGAAAAACCACGGCATTTGCAGGTCCTTCCGGCGTGGGAAAATCTTCCATGCTGAATGCATTGATGCCAGAAGCAAATTCCAAGACTGGTGAGATCAGCGGGAAAATTAAAAGAGGAAAACATACCACAAGACACACGGAGTTGTTTCATGTGGGTAATAATTCTTATCTGATGGATACTCCGGGATTCAGTTCGCTCTATACCAATGATTTTGAGTGCGAAGAGTTAAAATGGTATTTCAGGGAATTTGCGGAATATAACGAGACCTGCCGGTTTAAGGGCTGCGTTCATGTAAATGAGCCGGACTGCAGTGTAAAAGAGGCGTTAGCGGAAGAAAAGATCAGCCGTCAGCGGTATGATAATTATTGTCTGTTATTTGATGAAATAAAAAATCGTAAAAAATATTAGCAGGAGCAGGATATGAAATATATTAGAAAAAATAAACTGGCAGCATCGATTCTGGCAGCCGATTTTTCGAGACTGGGAGAGGAGATCAATACTGCGGTTTTGGCAGGAACCGATTATATTCATATTGATGTCATGGACGGAAGTTTTGTGCCCAGTATTTCCTTTGGCATGCCGGTCATTCAGTCGATCCGCAGAACCACCCGCCAGGTCTTTGACGTTCACTTAATGATTGAAGAACCGGTACGCTATATCGAAGATTTTGCGGCGGCAGGAGCAGATATCATTACCGTGCATGCAGAGGCATGCAGGCATTTGGACCGTACGGTACATGCTATTTTGGAGGCAGGCTGTAAAGCAGGTGTGGTACTGAATCCTTCCACATCCCTGCATGCATTGGATTATATCTTACAGGATATCGATATGGTTTTGCTGATGAGCGTAAATCCGGGATTCGGAGGACAATCTTATATTCCGAAGATTACGGAGAAGATCCGGGCATTACGAAGGCTGATCGATGAGAAGAATCTTCCGGTGGATATTGAAGTGGACGGCGGCATTAAAACGGATAATTTAGAAACAGTTCTGGAAGCAGGAGCAAACGTAATTGTAGCAGGCTCAGCCATATTTTCCGGCGATGTTTCGGAAAATGTGAAAGCATTTAAGAGGATGATGGGATGAGTGAAACATTAATTATTTCAGGGGGCAGCATCGATATTGATTTTGCCCGTAATTATCTGAAGAATCATAGCTTTGACCATATTATTGCAGTGGATGGCGGACTGGAATCTGCCATGAAAATGAATCTGGTTCCAGGTTATATTTTAGGAGATTTTGATACGGTTTCCAGGGAGATTTTAGACAGTTACCGGACAAACCCGAATATTGTCTTCCGGCAGTTTCAGCCGGAGAAGGATTTTACGGATACCCAAAGCGCCATACGTCTGGCCATGGAGCTGGAAACTCTGACTATTACGGTATTGGGAGGAATCGGAACCAGAATGGATCACTCGTTAGCCAATATTCAGTTGCTTCAGATGCCGCTGGAACAGGGAATCGATGCAGTCATTATTAATTCCCATAACCGGATCCGGTTATTAGGGGTAAAGCGGAAAGAGATCGAATTGAAAAAGAGTGAATATAAATATGTTTCGATTCTTCCTCTGAGTGAATCGGTTTCGGGACTGACCCTGACAGGGATGAAATATCCCCTTGGGAATTATGAGATGAATATGGAACAGGCCATCAGTCTGGGAGTAAGTAATGAGATAATTGAGGAACCGGCGGTTGTAAAATTAAAAAGCGGGAAAATTGTATTGATTGAGTCCAGGGATTAAAAAATGAAGGATTCCGTATAATGATAAAACTGCCGGTAAATGTTTCGTAATGTTAAAAGGTGTATCGGGAAGTGGATTCCGATGATACACCTTTTAAAGTAAATCAGACATTAAAACGGAATAAAATGACATCTCCGTCTTTTACCACATATTCTTTTCCTTCCAGCCGGACCAGACCTTTTTCCTTTGCACCAGCGTAAGTACCGCAGTCCAGTAAATCCTGATAGTTTACAACTTCGGCACGGATAAACCCGCGTTCAAAATCACTGTGGATTTTTCCGGCAGCCCCCGGAGCCTTTGTTCCTTCTTTTATAGTCCATGCCCGTGTTTCCTGCTTTCCGGCAGTTAAGTAGCTGATAAGTCCAAGCAGGTGATAGCTGGCTTTGATCAGTTTGTCAAGGCCCGATTCCGTCAGTCCTAATTCTTCTAAAAACATGGCTTTATCGTCATCGTCCAGTTCAGAGATTTCTTGTTCGGTCTGGGCAGAAATAGCGAAAACCTCACAGCCTTCTCTGGCAGCAAATTCCCTGACTTTCTGAACATAAACATTGCCTGTGGCATCATCCGCCAGATCATCATCCGATACATTTGCGGCAAAGATAACCGGTTTATAGGTCAGCAGATTATAAGATGCCAAAAGTGCCGATTCGTCATCATCATTTACGGTAAAACTCTTTGCGAGATTACCGTCCTCCAAATATTCTTTCAAACGATTCAGCAGATCCAGTTCTTTTGCAAGAGACTTATCATTTCTTGCACCTTTTGATGTCTTGGCAATTCTTCGTTCCAGAATTTCAATATCTGAGAAAATTAATTCAAGATTAATGGTTTCGATGTCACGCATAGGGTCTACGCTTCCCTCCACATGAATGACATTGGAATTTTCAAAACATCTGACAACATGAACAATAGCATCCACTTCACGGATGTTGGAGAGAAATTGATTTCCCAATCCCTCGCCTTTGGATGCACCTTTTACAAGTCCTGCAATATCAACAAATTCGATGACTGCAGGCGTAATTTTATCAGAGTCATAAAGAGCTGCTAATTTATTCAGCCTTTCATCCGGTACGGTAACGATACCGATGTTCGGGTCTATGGTACAGAATGGATAATTTGCGGATTCTGCACCGGCTTTCGTCAGTGAATTGAACAATGTACTTTTGCCTACGTTCGGCAAACCTACGATACCTAATTTCATGGCGGTAGTCCTTTCGATCTTAAAGTTTTAATTTGCACGTCCGATAAATAAACATACAAAACATATAATAGCATCAAAAGAAAAAAAACTCAAGAAAACTTGCTAAGAAATACCAATTGAAGTATAATAATGGGTATTATTCGGGCAGAATTGCCGCAGGTGGATTATTGTTTCCGGGATTGGCTGGCCAGACGCAGAAGCCTTCGGGCACAGGCCGGCTCCTCTCCAAAAGCCGGAAAATTCTAAGTGTTCTGTGGCAGATATCGGAAGGTAGACGCTACCGTCAGAAATTTGGCGTCCATTCCTCACTTCTGAGCTTTGCAAAAGTAACCCGTTTTAACGAGTTACTTTAGACCTGGTGTCAGGCAATAGCTGTTTCTTATAGCAGAACACTAAGAACTTTCAGACTTTTTCCGAAAGTCGCCAGCCTGTACCCAAAGGCTTGTTCTCTGCCAAATTTACAAAATAAGTAATTTTCCAGCATCTATTCAGCAGACAAATTACTGCAATGTGGTATTGTGAATTCATCTAACGCACAGCAGTTCTGTCCGGAGAAGGCAGTTCAAATGTGACTACGGAAGGCAGATTGGAAGTTCTTAGTGTTCTGCTTCGATTTCAGCTATCAACTGACATGGATGTCAGTTGAAGGCGGATTTGAGGCAGGATGCCGAATATCCGCTGGTAGCGTCTGCATTAGAATGCTTTCCGCAGAACGCTTAGAACTTCCGTCTGCCTGTAGTGGAACATTCGAGCCGCCTTCTCCGGACAGAACTGCGTCCGTTTAGCCAATTTATAATCCACTTACTGCAATTCTGCCCGAATCAGAGTTCTGAACAATTTAAGCATTACAATAATAAATAATATTGCAGAAGGAGTTTACAATGTTATCATCAGCAAGTATCAGATTTGTTCATCTTGGAATTGAGATTGGACATTTAAATAAGAGTTTTACCATATTCGGATTTGAAATTGCATATTACGGCCTGATCATCGCATGCGGAATGTTACTGGCCATGCTGCTGGTTTTTCATGAAGCAAAGAAGACCGGACAAAATGTAGAAAACTATTATGATTTTGCCATATGGCTGCTGGTCTTTAGCGTGATCGGCGCCAGATTATATTATGTGGCATTCGAATGGGACCAGTATAAAGACAATCTGACGGATATATTTAAAACCAGAAATGGGGGAATGGCCATTTATGGCGGAGTTCTGGCAGGTATCCTGACGGCGGTCATCTATACGAAAATAAAAAAACTGAATTTCTGGCAGATAGCAGATACTACGATATTAGGTCTGCTGCAGGGACAGATCATCGGAAGATGGGGGAATTTTGTGAACCGGGAAGCCTTCGGGGGATTTACGGATAATCTCTTTGCCATGCAGATCAAACTGGACGAGGTGGGCGGAGTGATATCGGATTCCATCAGAACCCATATTCAGATAGTGGACGGAGTGGAATATATTCAGGTACATCCTACCTTTTTATATGAATCGTTATGGAATCTGGCATTATTAATCCTGATCCTGATATTTAAGAAATATAAGAAATTTCATGGAGAAATGTTCGCCTGGTATGTCACCGGTTATGGTATTGGAAGATTTTTCATTGAAGGACTCCGGACAGACCAGCTGATCACACCGGTGGTAAATATTCCGGTTTCGCAGATCGTATCGGTGGTACTGGCAATAACGGGAATCATTATTGTGACAGTGGGACGAAGACGTTTTGCCGGAAAGGAAATTTAGTCAGACCAGAATTAAACTTATGATATGATAAATAAACAATATGACGAACTGTTGCATCATGCAGATAAAGTATGTAACAGTTCTTCTTTTTTTGTCTGATTTTATGGATTATTCTCAGAATTTGGAAATAATTTTTTTGTATATATTTCATAAAACCACTTGCTATTTTAATGGTTTTGCGTTAAAATTTACCTATAAGTGGTGAAAAGTGGGAAATAGTGGTTATATTGTGGTGCAAAGTGGCAGAATTAAACGGATCAGATTTAAGAAGCCGCAAAAGGAAAAACAGACGAAAGGCAGGTGCGGCAGATGTTTCTTGGTGAATATAATCATTCCATTGATACAAAGGGACGTCTGATCGTACCGGCGAAGTTTCGGGAAGCACTGGGAGAGGAATTTGTAGTTACCAAGGGGCTGGATGGATGTTTATACATATATCCCAACGAAGAATGGAAAGAATTTGAGAAAAAGCTGAGTGAATTACCGATGGGAAAAAGTGATATAAGAAAGATGGTTCGTTTTTTTCTTTCGGCGGCAGCGCAGGTCGAGATAGATAAAATGGGAAGAATCCTGATTCCAAATACACACCGGACATTTGCCGGTTTGGAAAAAGACGTGGTATTTGCCGGTGTGGGTAAAAAGATTGAAATCTGGAGCAGGGAAAAATGGGATGCGACAGCAACCTTCGACTATGAGGATATGGATGAAGTTGCAGAAAATCTTTCAGATTTGGGCATTGAATTTTAACGTGTGGATGGCGTGACAAGACGCCGGGGAAGTGATGAAAGGAACAGAAATAGTGAAATTTGTACACAAATCGGTTTTACTAAAAGAAACCATTGACAGTCTGAATATCAAACCGGATGGAATATATGTAGACGGCACTCTTGGCGGAGGCGGACATGCATATGAGGTGTGCAAAAGACTGGGAGAACATGGAAGACTGATCGGAATAGATCAGGACGCTGAGGCAATAGAGGCGGCAGGCTTGCGTCTGGCTGAGTTTGGCGACAAGGTTATGATCGTAAGAAGCAATTATGCGGATATTGATGATATACTGAAATCATTGAATATCAAACAGGCAGACGGTATTCTTCTGGATCTGGGAGTATCCTCCAGACAGTTGGATACACCGGAACGGGGTTTTTCCTATAAGGTGGATGCAGCACTGGATATGAGAATGGATGACCGAAATGAATTAACTGCCAGGGATATCGTAAACGGATATAGTGAAAGAGATTTGTACAGAATCATCCGGGATTACGGTGAAGATAAATTTGCAAAAAATATTGCAAAACATATTGTTATGGCAAGACAAAAAAAGGAAATTCAAACCACAGGGGAACTGACGGAGATCATTAAGGCAGCGATACCTGCAAAGATCCGGATGGCAGGAGGACATCCGTCAAAAAAAACATTCCAGGCCATCCGGATAGAATGCAACAGAGAGCTGGAGGTATTAAAGAATTCCATTGATATTATGATCGAATATTTATCTGATAAAGGAAGACTGAGTATTATTACCTTCCATTCACTGGAAGACAGAATCGTAAAAACGGGATTTAGAAATAATGAAGATCCATGCACATGTCCGCCGGATTTTCCGGTTTGCGTCTGTGGAAAGAAATCTAAGGGAACTGTCATAACAAGAAAACCTATCGTTCCGGGTATCAGAGAATTAGAAGAAAATACAAGAGCAAAAAGTTCAAAATTAAGGGTATTTGAACGAATAAGAGAATAAAAGGAAAATGCATATTTATGCAGGGTGAGAATTCATGACAAAACAGACAGGCTTAAAGAAGAGATATACCCGTTATAATGATTACGTACAGGGGAACGCAGTTCGAAAAGTAAGCACGGTTGAACTTCCGCTGAAGGAGCCGCGCACTTATGTGGGAAATGAAAGGGTAACAACCACAAGGGAAACCTACAGAAACAGAGAAAAGGCATTGCGCATGAGCCTTTCTTATGTTATGGTATTAGGTGTCTGTTGTCTGGTACTGATGGCAGTCTGCGTCAGATATCTGTCTTTACAGGACAGTATTGCTACGAAGAAGGCAGACATTGTGTCATTGGAATCGAAGATCAATACGTTGAAGTCCCGGAATGATGCATTGGATTATTCCGTCAACAGTTTTATGGATATTGAACATATAACAAAGGTGGCAATGGAAGAACTGGGAATGATACGGGCGACGGAACATCAGATTTCATTTTATAACAATACGGAAAATGAATATATGAAACAATTTAAAGATATTCCGACAGAAAAATAAAAGAGTACAAGCTATTGCGAAACTAAGGATATTATATCAGAAGTTTCGCAATTGTTTATATAATCTTCAGAAAGGAATTTGTTTACTTGTGAAACAGAATCGTACCGGAACCATGAGAAAAAACAGGGAAAAAAAAGAAAAGAAACTGACAAGAAGAATGCGGAAAAGACTGGTGGGATTATTTGTTATGATCCTGCTGGTTTTAATTGCTTTAAGCGGGTTTATGACATATTATAACACGCAAAAAGGAGATGAATATGCCGCCCAGGTTTTATCCAAGCAGACATACGGAAGCAAAGTGATTCCATATCAGCGTGGAAATATTCTGGATAGAAACGGAAATGTTCTGGCAACCAGCGTGAAAGTGTATAATCTGATTTTGGATCCGGTGATAATATTAAGCAATGAAAAATATCTGGAGCCAACATTAAAAGCTTTGACCGAGTGCTTTCCGCAACTGGATAAGAATACGCTGACAGAAACCATTCAGAGCCGCTCTTCCAGCCGCTATGTGGTCACATTAAAAAAGCTGCAGTATGAAGAGATCAAAACATTAAATGACATACTTACCATAAACCGGGATAAAAATCCTTATGTAAAAGGAATCTGGTTTGAGGAAGAGTATAAGAGGATGTATCCTTATAACACCCTTGCCAGCACTGTTATTGGGTTTACGGAATCTGGCAATGTGGGAAGATGGGGGATTGAAGAATATTATAATGACTATCTGAACGGAACGGACGGCAGGGAATATGGCTATGTCAATGAAGATAATATCATGGACCCGGTCAAAAAAAGTGAAATCAACGGCCAAACGGTGGTATCGACCATTGATCTGACACTACAGACCATTTGTGAAAAATGGATCGGAAAATGGGTGGAGGAATATCATCCGGCAACGGTAGCCGTCATTCTGGCAGACCCCAATAACGGAGAGATTCTTGCCATGGCAGACAATAAGAATATGTATGATCTGAATAATCCCAGAGATTTAACCGGATATTATTCCCAGGAAGAAATTGATGCCATGACGGAAGAAGAATATCTGAATAATCTTAGCAAAATGTGGCGAAACTATTGTATCAGTGATTCTTATGAACCAGGTTCCACCATAAAGCCTTTTACGGTAGCTACTGCACTGGAAGAAGGAAAGATCACTGCGGACCAGACATATGTATGTGATGGAGCGGAAATTATAGGCGGTTACAAAATCAAATGTCATAATACATCAGGGCATGGAACGCTGAATGCGGAACAGGCGTTGATGAGTTCCTGCAATGATGCATTGATGAGTATTGCTTTTCAGATCGGAAAACCGGTATTTTGTGAATATCAGTCTAAATTCGGTTTTGGTATGAAAACCAGTATTGACCTTCCGGGAGAGGCAAGCTGTGAAAATCTTATTTTTTCAGCGGATAATATGGCGGACAGTTCCCTTGCTACCAATGCGTTTGGCCAGACATTTAATGTGACCATGGTTCAGATGATAGCAGGATTTTCCTCTCTTATCAACGGAGGAAATTATTATCAGCCCCATGTGGTGAAACAGATATTAAATGCCAATGGCGGAGTGGTTGAAAATATTGATGATACGCTGATAAAGCAGACAGTTACGGCTAAAACATCTGATTATATTCGTCACGCCATGTGGCGGACGGTTGAAGAAGGAACAGGAAAAACCGCAAAAGTACCGGGATACCAGATCGGAGGAAAAACAGGAACGGCACAGCATTTAGACAAGACAGAAGAAAGTTATCTGTTATCATTTATGGGCTTTGCACCGTATAACAAGCCACAGTTGCTGTGTTATGTCATTGTGGATGCACCTCAGGTACCAGATCCGGGAAGCAGCAGTTATGCCTGCAGGTTATTCAGTTCCATTATGGGGGAAGCATTGCCGTATATGAACATATTTCCTGACAGTCCGGAGGAGATCGAAACTACGACTTCTGCGCCTCAGGAAACAGAGAACCAGACAGAAGGAGAAACTACGGTTCCATTGAATCCCAGTGAAGATGAAAGCTATGAAGGCGGTGATTTTATGGAGCCGTCGGGAGAAACCTCAGCAGGGGAATAAAAATTATTTCTAAAAAAAGCATATTCTCATAATAAGCTAATACATTATAATGAATACTACCAGCGGCGGAGGAATATGTTTAACAATAAAAGTCAGTATCGGAAAAGAATATTTATAATCATGTCAATCGTTCTGGTGGTTACATTTTATGTGACCATCAGACTTGCGTATTTAATGATATTCTGTTCGGAAGAGTATTCAGCTGCAGCCCGTGATTTACATGAGCGGGAGCGGGAAATAAAGGCACCGAGGGGAGAAATATTAGACAGAAACGGAGAAGTGATTGCCACAAATAAAACGGTTTGTACGATCTCGGTGGTCCATAGCCAGATCACGGATGCGGAACGGGTGATCAGCGTACTCAGCACAGAACTGGGAATGGATACCGAAAAAGTGCGGAAAAGCGTGGAGAAGGTCAGTGTACGTGAAAAGGTGAAATCCAATGTGGATAAGGAAACCGGTGATAAGATCAGAAATTACAATCTGGACGGAGTAAAAGTAGATGAGGATTTTAAACGTTATTATCCATATGATTCCATGGCTTCCAAAGTACTTGGATTTACCGGTGCGGATAACCAGGGGATTATCGGCCTGGAAGTCCAGTATGAGCAGTATCTGAAGGGAACCAACGGAAAGATACTGACGATGACCGATGCCAAAGGAATTGAACTGGACGGTATGGCAGAGAACCGGAAGGAATCCGTGCCGGGTAATAATTTATATACAAGTCTGGATGTGAATATACAAAAGTATGCGGAACAGGCTGCATCGAAGGTATTGGAAGCAAAACAGGCAAATTATGTATCCATCATCGTAATGAATCCCCAGAATGGAGAAATATATGCGATGGTAAATGTGCCGGAGTTCAATCTGAACACTCCGTTTGAATTAAATTATACGCCGGATTCTGAGGTGAGCGGGGAGGAATTTCAGAAGCTTCTGAATAAGATGTGGAGAAACCAGTGTATCAATGATACTTATGAACCCGGTTCGACCTTTAAGATCGTAACTGCCACAGCCGGACTGGAAGAAGGCGTGGTAACAAAAGAAAGTACATTCAGCTGTCCGGGATTCCGGATTGTGGAAGACAGAAGGATCCGCTGCCATAAAAACGGCGGACACGGAGCGGAAAGCTTTGTGCAGGGTATTATGAATTCCTGTAATCCGGTGTTTATGGATGTGGGACTGCGTGTGGGACCAGAACGTTTTTTTTATTACATGAATAAGCTGGGACTGATGACAAAAACCGGAGTGGATCTGCCGGGAGAAGCCGGAACCATTATTCATAAACTGGAAAATGTGGGAACCGTGGAACTGGCTACCATGTCTTTCGGACAGTCTTTTCAGATTACGCCGTTGCAGCTGCTGACAGCTGCCAGTGCAGTGATAAACGGCGGAAATCTGGTAACCCCCCATTTTGGCGTAGCAGTGGAAGATAATAACGGAAATCTGCTTAAGACGTTTGAATATCCCGTCACTTCCGGGGCTGTAAGCTCAAAAACGTCGGAAGAAATGAAGTTTATGCTGGAAAAAGTAGTATCGGAAGGCGGCGGAAAAAATGCGATCATCGAGGGGTACGCCATTGGCGGAAAGACGGCTACCTCCCAGAAATTACCACGAAGCGCACATAAATATATATCTTCCTTTATCGGTTTTGCACCGGCTGACGACCCACAGGTCATCGCGATCTGTATTATCGATGAACCGGAGGGGATTTATTACGGCGGAACCATAGCGGCACCGGTAATCCGGGAGTTATACGAAAATATATTGCCTTATTTACAGATTAAAAAAGATTGATTAATTGAATAAATAATATTATACTAATACTGCACAAGAACGAGGTAGGGTATGCATAATGAGATATTAATAGCGGTTTTGATTTCGTTCGGACTGAGTGTGATCCTTTGTCCGATCATAATACCATTTTTAAAAAAACTGAAATTCGGCCAGAATGTACGGGAGGAAGGGCCAAAGGAACATTTAAAGAAAACGGGTACTCCTACCATGGGCGGCCTGATCATTCTGTCTTCCATAGTTTTAACCTCTCTGCTGTTTTTTAAAAACAACAGACAGATCATTCCGGTGTTGTTTGTTACGCTGGGATTTGGTTTGATTGGATTTCTGGATGATTATATCAAGATAGTCATGAAACGTTCCCTTGGATTGCGGGCATGGCAGAAAATGTTGTTTCAGATTGTCATTACCGGGGTTTTTGCCTGTTATCTGACCAAATATTCTGATGTCAGCACTAAAATGCTGATTCCTTTTACCGGAGGGTTCGAACAGGGAAAATATCTGGACGTGGGGATCCTTTTTGTGCCAATGTTGTTTTTTGTGGTCATCGGAACGGTAAACGGCGCCAATTTTACCGATGGTCTCGATGGTCTTGCCACAGGAGTGACTATCATGATCGCAGTATTTTTTACGGTGATCTCCATGGTTCACCGTGCAGGATTGGAAACCATTACCGGCGCCGTAGCGGGAAGCCTGCTGGGCTTTCTGCTGTTTAATGTATATCCGGCACGGGTGTTTATGGGGGATACAGGATCTCTGGCCCTGGGGGGATTTGTGGCTTCCACCGCCTATATGATGCAGATGCCTATTTTTTTATTGATCATTGCGTTTGTTTATCTGATGGAGGTGATATCCGTTATGCTTCAGGTATCCTATTTTAAGGCTACCAAGGGAAAGCGGATATTTAAAATGGCACCTATCCATCACCATTTTGAATTATGCGGCTGGTCGGAAACCAGGGTTGTTACCGTATTTGCAACGGTAACTGCGGTCATGTGTATGATTGCATATCTTGCATTATAGGAACCAGGCAATTGTGAAACTCGTGGTCATAAGTCGGAAGTTTCAGCGGCTTGCGGTTTATGACCATGAGTTTCGGAATCACCTGATCATAAGTATTATAGAATAGAAAGGAATAGGTATAAACATATGAAGAGATACCTGGTTGCAGGTTCGGGAATCAGCGGAATCGGTGCAGTGAAATTATTGGGCAGGAATGCTTCGGATATTACTCTTTATGATGGAAATGAGGCATTGACAGAGGAAGAGATCCGGGCCAGACTGGACGGAAATAAAGATGTGAAAATCGTTATCGGTGAATTGCCGCAGGAAGTCATCGATGCTGTGGATATCATGGTCATCAGTCCGGGAATTCCCATTGATTCGGAGATTGTGACCCGTGTCAGAGACTGCGGAGTGGAAATCTGGGGAGAAATCGAGCTGGCATACCGGTATTCAAAAGGCAGGGTGATCGGTATTACCGGAACCAACGGAAAGACCACGACCACGGCTCTGACAGGAGAGATCATGAAAAATCATTTTGAAAGTGTCTTTGTTGTGGGAAATATCGGAACGGCATATACATCAGTGGCTTCAGATACCGGACTGGATACGGTGACGGTTGCGGAGATCAGCAGCTTTCAGCTGGAATCCGTACAGAAATTCAAGCCGGTGGTATCGGCTGTATTAAATATAACACCGGATCATCTGAACCGGCATTATACCATGGAAAATTATACGGCTGTTAAAATGAGTATTGCCAGAAATCAGGAAGAACATCAGGTTTGTGTATTAAATTATGAAGATGATATCTTAAGAAGAGAAGCGGAAAAATTAAAGAACCGTGTACTGTATTTCAGCAGCCGCCGCGTTCTGCCGGAGGGTATCTGTCTGAATGGCGGAAACATTGTATACCGGGAACACGGAACCGAAACATTTATATGCGGTGCCCATGAAATGAAGCTGGTGGGAATACATAATATAGAAAATGTGATGGCTGCTGCAGCCATAGCGATGGTCATGAAGGTTCCGGCAGAAATCATCAGGGAAACCATCCGCAATTTTAATGCGGTAGAACATAGGATTGAATATGTTGCAGAGAAACAGGGGGTCATTTATTATAATGATTCCAAAGGAACCAATACGGATGCATCGATAAAGGCCATTGAGGCAATGACCAGACCTACGGTGCTCATAGCCGGCGGATATGATAAAGGTTCGGAGTATGACGAATGGCTGGAAGCCTTTGGAGGGAAGATCAGACATCTGGTATTGCTGGGAGCCACCAGGGATAAGATTGCAGAGACTGCGGAACGTCACGGATATAAGGACTATACCTGTGTGGATTCTCTGGAAGAAGCCGTGGCGGTTTCGGCAGAACGGGCAGGAGAAGGATATGCCGTACTGTTGTCCCCGGCCTGTGCAAGCTGGGATATGTTTAAAAGTTATGAGGAGAGAGGAAGATTGTTTAAGAAATATGTGAATAGTTTGTAGATAATTGGCTGTCGATAGATCAGGACAGGGAAAACAGGCAGAAATGAGGAAAGATATGGGTCAGAGAGCAGGAAAAAGAAATTCGCATCAGGGCGGAGTATATTTTGATTACAGTTTATTGTTTATCGTTATTTTTATGCTTTGCTTTGGGCTTGTTATGCTTTATAGCGCCAGTTACTATGAGTCGGCAATGGAATATGGTGATTCCGGCTATTATCTGAAAAAACAGCTGCTGTCAACGGTTTTGGGATTTGGAGTTATGGTAGTTGTGATCCGTCTGAATTATGAATGGTTCAATAAACCGGCGATGGCCCTTCTGGCATTTGCAGGCTCCGTACTGTTGATTTTGATGGTTCTTTCTCCTTTGGGTATTGAGCGAAACGGTGCCAGACGCTGGATCAATCTGGGAATGAGCGTTCAGCCCAGTGAGGT
This sequence comes from uncultured Lachnospiraceae bacterium, assembly GCA_910578175.1. Classification (GTDB taxonomy): domain Bacteria; phylum Bacillota; class Clostridia; order Lachnospirales; family Lachnospiraceae; genus Bovifimicola. The sequence goes on along the minus strand of CAJTPF010000004.1, from coordinate 113,492 downwards.
TGCAAAGTTGGGACTGATAATTTTTATGGCGTTCTTTATTAACCGGAATTCCAAACGGTTGAAAAATGCCAGGGTGTTTTTTACCGGTCTTGTCTATACCATTATAATCGCAGGAATGGTGGCTGTTGTTACCAGCAATTTAAGTTCTGCTATTGTGATTGCCGGAATCGGCGCCATAATGTTATTTGTCTCATGTCCCAGGATCATATATTTTGTGGAGATCGCCGGCATGGGTGTGGCGGCGGTGATCGTTGCCATTATTGCAGAACCCTATCGTCTGGAGCGGTTCAACGTCTGGCTGAATCCGGAGGCATATCCCAATGACGGCGGATATCAGACCATGCAGTCTTTATATGCACTGGGTTCCGGCGGCCTTTTTGGCAAGGGTCTGGGAAAAGGGATACAGAAACTGGGATATATACCGGAAGCGCAAAACGATATGATATTTACGGTTATCTGTGAGGAACTGGGACTGATCGGAGGGATTGCAGTCATTTTACTGTTTATTTTTTTAATCTGGAGATTTATGATAATCGCCAACAATGCGGGAAATTTATTCGGTTCCATGCTGGTGGTGGGAGTAATGGCACATATTGCTCTGCAGGTCGTGATGAATATTGCGGTTGTTACAAATGCAATGCCGAATACGGGTGTTACCCTGCCGTTTGTCAGTTATGGAGGAAGCTCCACATTATGCCTTCTGGCAGAGATCGGTCTGGTATTATCCGTTTCAAAAAGAATCCGTTTTGAGTAATCTGGTAACAAAACCCCATGTGGTGAATATAATATAGAAATAGTTGTTGTCAGTCTGCATCAAAGGATAGCTGATGTAGTAACGGATGGGAGCATATGTCATATTTTCAATTAACAAGACCGAATGGTCTGTATGGGGAAATTGAACTGCAGGGCTCAAAAAATGCTGCATTGCCGATGATAGCTGCTGCAGTTCTCTGCAAAGGAGTTACCGTTCTTGATAATTGTCCTGATATTTCAGATGTCAGGGAAATGACAGGATTGCTTGAATCGATCGGATGTACCTGCAGACGGGAGAAAAAAAGTCTGGTCATCGATGCTTCCGAAACGGATTATGCCGATATACCCGCTGCAGATGTAAAAAAGCTCCGTTCTTCCGTGGTCCTGCTGGGAGTTCTGCTGGGGAGAATGGGCAGTGTCCGGCTTTCCTATCCCGGAGGCTGTAAGATCGGAAACCGGAAAATAGATATTCATCTGGAAATATTCCGGGAACTGGGGTATGAAACGGAAGAGCATGATGATGAGAGGATCACGGCATCCGGCAGGATTCACGGAGACTGCCATATGATACTGCGGTATGCCAGTGTGGGCGCCACGGAAAACGGAATTCTGGCATCGGTATTATCCGACGGATATATTGTGATCCTGGAAAATGTTGCCAGAGAGCCGGAAATCGTTGAACTCTGCAATATGTTAAACGGGATGGGAGCCGATATCACCGGAGCCGGCAGCTCCAGGATCATGATAAAAGGAGTAAAGGAACTTCATGAAAGCCGGTATACCATCGGCTCCGACCGGATCGTTGCCGGTACGTTTGCCGCAGCAGCCGTGGCTGCAGGCGGAAGAATCGTATTGCGCGGTGTACGGCCACATATCGATTCGGAAGTAATGATGCTCTGTGCACGGATGGGGCTGAAATATACCTGTCAGGAGGATTACATGACGCTGGAAGCCCGGGTTCTGCCGGAACATCATATGTATGCAGGTGATTTTATCATTTCCACAGCACCATATCCGGGATTCCCCACCGATATGCAGTCCCAGTTTATGGCGGTGATGAGTAAAAAGGCGGAAACCGGCATCGTTGTCGAAAACGTATTCGAAAACCGTCTGAATACGGCGGATATGCTGAAAAAAATGGGAGCGGATATTCAGGTGGTCAGCGAGCGGGTAGCGCTGATCAACGGGGTCAGCCGGCTGACCGGCTGCAGGGTTTCGGCGCCGGACCTTCGGGGAGGTGCAGCGCTGGTAATCGCAGGACTGGTGGCGGACGGTGAAACCATCGTGGAAGATGCGGAATATATAGAGCGGGGATATGAAAATCTGGAACGTGATTTCAGGGAACTCGGAGTTAACATTAAGATGCGGAGGACATAGGTACCCATGAGCAGAAGCAAAGGCAGAAAACATACATTGAAAATTGTTTTGGTATTGCTGTTTCTTATCGCAGCCGGAGGCTGTATGGCATATACATTGCGGATTGACGACGGAGACATTGAAATCCGGGGAAATAAAAAATATACAAAAGAGGAAATGGCCGCATATATATTCAATACTGACCTGGATAGAAATCCCTTTGTATTATATTATAAAACAAGATTTGGAAAGCAGAATAAGATTCCTTTTGTGGATGAATATGATGTGGAGTTTAAATCCCTGCAGAAGATCAGGATAACCGTATATGAAAAAAAGATCATAGGTTATGTCCGGTATAAAGGCGTAAACATGTATTTTGATAAAGATGGTACGATAGTGGAAAGTTCAACGGAGGAAATTGAAAATATACCAAGGATAACCGGCCTGAAGTTTGATTATATCGTATTGGACGAGACATTGCCGGTAGGAGATGAAAAGATATTTCATCTGATTCTGGATTTAACCCAGGCATTGGCAAAATATGAAGTCGGAGTGGACAGGATTTATATTTCGGAAAAACAGGAAGTCATCCTGTATATGGATCAGGTGGTAGTGGAACTGGGGAAAAATACGGATATGGTTGAGAAAATACAGAGCCTGGCAGACATGCTGCCAAATCTTTCGGGATTAAGCGGTACGCTGAACATGAAGGAATATGACGAAAATGGAAACGGATATACCTTTAAAAAGCATTAAAGACTGTAAGAAAAATGAAAAAAATTTAAAATAACAGTTGATTATTTTCTTAAATGAATATATTATAGAATAAGGTGTTTTATTATGTACATATTATAGAGATAGGGTACAAAAAAGTATTAAAGGAGGAAAAACCCTTGTTAGAGATTAAAACAAATGAGGCAGAGTCAGCTGCGAAGATTATTGTCGTAGGCGTAGGCGGAGCTGGGAACAATGCCGTTAATAGAATGATAGATGAAAGTATCGGTGGTGTTGAGTTTATTGGAATTAATACGGACAAGCAGGCGTTAAAGCTTTGCAAAGCGCCGACAGCGCTGCAGGTAGGTGAAAAACTGACAAAAGGACTCGGCTGCGGAGCAGTACCGGAAGTCGGTGAGAAGGCTGCAGAAGAAAATATCGAAGAGATCACACAGGCGATCAAAGGAGCCGATATGGTATTTGTTACCTGCGGCATGGGCGGGGGAACCGGTACCGGTGCAGCCCCTGTTGTTGCAAAGATAGCGAAAGAGATGGGAATCCTTACGGTAGGAGTGGTAACAAAACCCTTTCGATTTGAAGCAAAGGCCCGCATGAACAATGCTTTGGGAGGGATTGAAAAGCTGAAGGATTCCGTGGATACCCTGATTGTAATCCCGAATGACAAATTATTGGAGATTGTAGACAGAAGGACTACCATGCCGGAGGCGTTAAAAAAAGCAGATGAGGTATTACAGCAGGCAGTACAGGGAATTACGGACCTGATCAATGTCCCGGCGCTGATCAACCTGGATTTTGCGGATGTGCAGACGGTAATGAAGGACAAGGGTGTCGCACATATCGGTATAGGGGTTGCAAAAGGCGATGATAAGGCTAACGAAGCCGTACAGGCTGCAGTTACCAGTCCTCTGCTTGAGACTACCATCGAAGGCGCCTCTCATGTCATCATTAATATTTCCGGTGACATCAGCCTGATGGAGGCCAATGAAGCCGCAAGCTATGTACAGGATCTGACGGGAGAAGAGTCGGAGATTATCTTTGGTGCAAGATATGATGATACATATCCGGACGAATGTACCATTACGGTCATTGCTACAGGGCTGGAAGAGAATAACGCAAAACCGTCATTTGGATTGAATTCCAGATTAAACGGAGTCAATGCTGCTTCAACGGTATCTGCCCGTTCCTTCGGCGGAAGAACAGGAAGCACCGGTACAGCCACGGGAACAACAGGAAGTTATGCAAGACCGTCATCGGCACAGACCAATGTAAAACCGTTTATAACCAGTCAGCCGGTGGCCAAGAAGGAAGAAAAATCTTTGAATATACCGGAATTTTTGAAAAAGAACAGAAACAATTAGGAGGAGAGCTGCTCAGGAATGGGCAGTTTTTTATTTTATGCGTCTTGCCTCAGAGTCGAAACATGTCAAACAATTTTTTGATTTTTCCTACAAGTTATGACAAAAAATAATTTGGATCTGCGGTATAATACCGGATGTTGAAAGGAGGTTGAACAAAAAGCAGAACGATGCCACAGGAAAATGATCAGTATATTATATATCTGGATGTTTTTTTTGCAATTAATTATTGTCTGGATTACCTGTTACTTTGTATCACGAAAGCAGTTCTGAAAGATGACCACAGGAAATACAGAACTCTGGCAGGAGCGTTTGCAGGTGCATGTTACAGCATAATAGTGATCACCACGCCGCTTATAAGAAATTCACCGCTATTGCTGGGAGCAAATATGCTGTTTGCCGGGAGTATGTCTCTGATAAGTTTCGGATATTCCAGTCTGAAAAAAACCGTAAAACAGACAATAATGCTGTATATTATTACATTTACGGCCGGGGGAATCATGAATGTTTTATATTATTCCACTGGCTTTGGAGTATGGCTCCGAAAGATATTGATACATAACGACGGTTATTATAAAGGATTTCCGGTGGTGAGATTTGTAATGGTCACTCTTTTAACATATACCATGCTTAGCGTCATATGGAGATACCTTTTCCGGTGGAAAAGAGGGGAAAAGAATCTGTATCGCGTCAGCCTGTACCATAAGGGGAGAGAGGTTACATGCGTGGCATTGTATGATACAGGCAACAGTCTGAGGGAGCCGGTTTCCGGCAAGATCGTACATATGGCCGAATATGAGATACTGAAGGAAATATTGGAAGGAGATGAAACGATAGAAGAAAGATTCTGTGTTATTCCGTACCATTCGGTTGGAACGGAACACGGTATAATATATGGAATAAGGGTTGAAAAAATAGTGATACGAAACATGGACGGAAACAGTCCGGAAGGAATGGACTGCATTTCAGGTGACGAAAACAGGAACGAGATAGTGCTTGAGCCGTCGGTGATAGCTATTTATAAGGGAAAATTATCAGCAATTGGCGAATATACCATGATACTGAACAAGGATGCATTTGAAAACAAGTGAAATAATAAGCAGGGGAGAATTGCAATGGTAATAAAGGTATCAATTCCGAACAGATTACAGTTTAAAGTTATACCTGGCATTAAGAATGTATTATTCGCAAAAAAAGGGGATATTCATTATATAGGCGGTACGGAGGTGCTGCCGCCGCCGCTGGATGCAAAGTCCGAACAGGAAGTGATTGAGAAGCTTGCAACAGAAGAGGATTCTCAGGCAAGGACCACACTGATCGAAAGAAATCTGCGTCTGGTGGTATACATTGCAAAAAAATTTGACAATACCGGGGTGGGGGTAGAGGACCTGATCTCCATCGGAACCATTGGTCTGATCAAGTCCATCAATACCTTTAACCCACAGAAAAACATTAAGCTGGCTACTTATGCCTCCAGATGTATTGAGAATGAAATTCTGATGTATCTGAGAAGGAACAGTAAGACGAAAATGGAAGTTTCCATTGACGAGCCTCTGAATGTGGACTGGGACGGAAATGAATTACTTTTGTCAGATGTTCTGGGTACGGATGAAGATGTGATCTGCAAGGACATTGAAGATGAGGTGGAGCGGAAATTGCTGATCAAGGCAATCTCAAAGCTGAATACCAGAGAAAAAACGATCATAGAGCTGCGGTTTGGTCTCAGCAATCCCGACGGCGAGGAAATGACGCAAAAAGAAGTTGCGGACCTGCTGGGTATTTCACAATCTTATATATCCAGGCTGGAGAAAAAGATCATAAAGCGTTTAAAGAAAGAAATCGTGAAATGTTTTTAAAATTTTTTGAGAAATGGCGGTGGAAACAACCGCTTTTTTCTTTGTTTGACGGACAGCCGGGGAAGTGGATGAAATGATAGGAAATGAAAGGATTTTTTACAATTAATTTACAGGCCAATGGAATTGTAAATCAGTTAAGAGTCTGATATAATGGAATGACCGGGTATATCCGGTAAAAATAATAAAAGAAAGGATGAACTGGAAATCATAATGTACAAAAAGGTGAAATTATTAAAGCACATTCGGATGATCGCAGTGATGGCTGTTTTGACCGTTATTATGCTTTTGTGTTCCGGCAGGGAGTTTTATGCAGACAGCGTGATTGCTGCCCCGAGACAGATGGAATTGTATAATCCAAAAGTGGATACCGTATATTTAAGATGGAATACGGTCACAGGCGCAGAAAAATATTATGTATATATGTCAACTTCAAAGACATCAGGATATGAACTGGTCTGCGGATTGACTGTAAACAAGCTGTTATTAAAGGGTTTACAGGATAATGTTACATATTATTTTAAGGTATATGCATATGGAAACGGAAAAATGAGTGAAGCTTCCAATATTGTATCCGGTAAAAAGAACGTAAAAGGTATTGACGTTTCAAAATGGAATGAGATCATTGACTGGAATCAGGTGTATAACAGCGGTCTGGTGGATTTTGCGATTATCCGGTGCGGTTTTGGTTCTAATTATCTGGATCAGGATGATATTAAGTTTGTCTATAATATGCAGGAATGTTCCAGACTTGGGATACCGATGGGCGTTTATCTTTATTCTTATGCAACTAATACGGCAGAAGCACAAAGTGAAGCCGACCATGTCCTTCGGATGATAGCCGGTCATACTTTTCCTTATAAAGTCTGGTATGATCTGGAAGATTCCGGAACCACGGGCACACTGGGTACCGGTACTATTGGAGATATCGCCGAAACTTTTTGTAATTCCATATCAAGGGCCGGCTTTGAGGTTGGAATATATGCCAACAAATACTGGTTTACCACGATCCTGACAGATCCGAGATTTGATCAATGGCCGAAATGGGTGGCGCAGTATAGCGATGTCTGCACCTATGACGGAGTTTATATTATGTGGCAGTATACCTCCAAGGGCAGTATCCCGGGCATAGTGGGAAATGTTGATGTAAATTATGCATTTACCGGAGTTTATGCAGATTTTACCAATGCGGTCACCTATGATGTTTCCAACGGATTGCAGCACAAACTTCCGGAACCCGGAAATGTCAGGACCACGATCATCAATAAAAATAAAGTTGTTATAACCTGGGATGGGACAGCTGAGACGGAAAAGTATATTATATACAGGAGCAATTATCCGGACAGCGGATTTCAGAAAATAGCTGAGACTACGAAGACCACATATACGGATGAGAAGATTCCGAGCGGGGTTTCCTATTACTACAGGGTTCAGGCATGCAATTCAAAGGACTCCAGCGTTTACAGCAGTGCTGCCGGTGCAAAACTCTATGCAAATCAGCCGTCCGATGTTAATGTGGAAGTAACGGATTATAATAAGATTAAACTGACATGGACTGCTTCTTCGGATGCAACCGGGTATGAAATATACAGAGCCCAGACATCTGCCGGTTCATTTGTAAAGATTGCCACGACTTCCGATAATTTTTATGTCAATAACAATATTACAACCGGTCAGAGATATTATTATAAGATCAGAGCCATACGGACGGTGGGAAACAATGAATATGTATACAGTCTGTTTACCGGTGTGGTGAACGCAAAAGCGGTATTGAACGAGCCGTTAAATGTTAAAGCGGATGCTGCAGGGTATAATACGGTGAAGGTTACATACTCGCCGGTTGCCGGTGCGACCGGTTATGAGATCTACCGTTCCATTTCCAAGAACGGTACCTACAGGCTGATCAAAACTACTACGGCAACAACGTTTTATAATACTAATCTGACGACCGGCTTTACTTATTTTTACAGGGTTAAAGCGATCCGAAAACAAAGTTCATTAACATCAAAGAGTGAATTCAGTGAAAAAGTCTGGAAATCACCAAAGTTAGGAACGGTTTATAACCTGAAGGCTGCTTCAAATGCCTATCGGACAGCAGAGTTATCCTGGGCAGGTGTCAATGGTGCAAGTGGATATGATGTATTCAGATGCAGTAAGGCAAATGGAACTTATACCAGGGCAGGCAGGGTAAAAACCAACAGTTTTTCCGAACAGAACCGTCCTTCCGGCAACAGCTATTATTATAAGGTCCGGGCATACCGCTATGTAAATGGAAAAATAAAGTATGGAGCATGGTCAGCGCCCAAAAAGATTACCATAAAGTAGTTTGACAAAATCCCTATTCATGTGATATATTTTTTTCATACGTTTTTAATACTTCAATGAATGTTCGAAAGGAAAAAGGGAAATGAATAGGAATAACTTAAAAAGAATAGCAGCATTATCTTTGGCCGGTATAGTGTCTGCAGCAATTTTTGCGGGCTGCGGAGGCAAGGATTCCGATCCGTATGCCAGTGTAGAGTATAATGTGGATGATTATGTAAAGCTGGGTGAATATAAAGGACTGAATGTGGATGAAGAAATTACCATCGTAACAGACGAGGACATTCAGGAGGCCATAGATTCACTGGTGGAGAGCAAAACCACATATAATGAAAAGAAGGACCGCAATGCACAGTCCGGTGACCGTGTATCGGTCAGTTTTATCCGGACCGAAGAAGGTAAAAGTCCGGAAGATTCCAAAACGGAGACTTTTGAGATCGGTTCCGGCGATATGGGGGAAGATTTTGAGAAGCATATGATCAACCTGAACCTGAACGGAACCAAGACTTTTACGGTGGAAGAGCTGGATGAATCAGAACAGGCTACCGAATCAAAGGATACCGAAGAGGATCCGGAAACCAAAACGATTAATGTGACCTATGAGGTGACGCTGACGAAGATTGAAGAAAAAGTGGTTCCGGAAGTAACCGATGAATTCATTGCCGCAAATTCAGAAAGTAAGACCATAGACGAGTATAAGACAGCCAAGAGGAAGGAACTGGAAGAGCAGAATGCCGAGGAAGCTAAGAATAAAGCGAAGCAGGATTTATTTCAGCTGGTAACGGAAGCATCCACGGTTGATAATACACCGGCATTTTTATATAATATCAATTATAATTCTATTGCCCGGAACTATGCGACATACGGCACCTACTTCGGCATGTCTCTGAAAGAATATCTGACGGCCTGCGGACTGACCATGGAAGACATTAAGATGGATGCAGTAAAAGCGACAAAAGAGTGTCTGATCGCGGAATCTCTTTTAAAGACTCTGAATATGGATATAACAGAGGAAGAATATCAGGAAAAACTAAAAGCCTATACGGAAAAATTTGGATGGGATTCGGTAGAGGCAATGGAAGAATCTTTATCAAAAGACCAGCTGTTAATGGAAATGAGAGCAGAAAAGGTGCTTGATTATCTATATGAAAATTCAACCGTTAATCAGGTAAAAGTTTCCGGTGAAAAAGAAACGGAAGAAACAAACTAGATAAAGTACAGAATGGCGCTGTCGTATAACAATACGGCAGCGATTTTATTGTCAGGATCACAGACAGGAGGCAGGGCATGAAAGTAAAAGTTTTTTTTACATCAGCAAAAAATCATTTTAAAACCGTTACCAGACACCGGTATCTGGTGATGAAAAATTGTTTTCGGGCGGGAATTTTTTTACAGGGTTGTTTTCATGATTTATCAAAATATTCTCCAACGGAGTTTTTTGCCGGAGTAATGCATTATCAGGGGAATAGAAGTCCAAATGAAGGAGAGCGGGAAGATTACGGATTTTCCAAAGCATGGATGCATCATAAGGGCAGAAATAAGCACCATTTTGAATATTGGACCGATTACAGTCTGGAAACAAAGGAAATGAGCGCAGTGCGGATGCCGGTCCGTTATGTTATAGAAATGTTTTGTGACAGGGTGGCTGCCTCCAAAGTTTATCTGGGGGAAAAGTATACCGATCATTCTCCTCTGGATTATTATAAACGGGGAACGGTAAACAGAATGATTCATCCGGAAACGGCGGGACAGATTGAAAAATTGCTTACCATGCTGGCAGAACAGGGCGAACAGAAGACGTTCCGTTATATTCGAAGGGTTCGTTTTTTTGGAAAAAAATTATAGAATATGCTGCAATGGAGAAGAAATGAGGAAGACAGACGATGGAAAATAAAATAGTACGTTTAAAAAAAGGTGAGGGAAGATTTTTAAGAAATGGGGGAATGTGGATATTTGATAATGAGATTGCTTCTGTAGAAGGATCTCCGCAGAACGGGGAACCGGTATCAGTGCTTAGCAGCACGGGATACTTTATGGGAACGGGATTCATAAATTTTAATTCCAAAATACGTGTCCGGATTCTGACCCGGAAACAGGAACAGGTAATAAACGAAGAATTTTTTGAGTCCAGAATACGGGAGGCATGGATGTATAGAAAAGATATTGTGGATACATCCAGCTGCCGTCTGATCTTCGGGGAAGCTGACGGACTGCCGGGCATGGTCATTGATAAGTTCAGCGATGTACTGGTGGTACAGTCATTGTCTCTGGGAATTGACAGATGGAAAGAAACTATCGTGGAAATAGTTAAAAATGTGCTTGCAGAAGACGGAATATCGATCCGCGGCGTTTATGAACGCAGTGATGCAAAAGAGCGCACCAAAGAAGGAATGGAGAGGATCAAAGGATTTATTGGCAAAGAATTTGATACCTTTGTTGAGATCACGGAAAATCAGGTAAACTATATCGTGGATATTGCAGAGGGACAGAAAACCGGATTTTTTCTGGATCAGAAATATAACCGGAAGTCTGTATGGAAGCTATGCAGGGAGAAAAAGGTGCTGGATTGTTTTACCCATACCGGCTCCTTTGCGTTAAATGCTGCTAAAGCGGGAGCGTCTTCCGTTCTGGGAGTGGATGCTTCTGAACTGGCGGTAGCCCGGGCAAAAGAAAATGCCAGGTTAAACGGACTGGAAGAACGGGTACAATTTATATGTGCAGATGTATTTGAGCTATTGCCGGAGCTGGAACGCACGATGTGGTCATCCTGGATCCGCCGGCGTTTACAAAATCCAGGGAATCGGTAAAAAAGGCGGCAAAAGGATATAAGGAAATCAATCTTCGGGGGATGAAGCTGGTAAAAGACGGAGGTTATCTTGCCACCTGTTCCTGTTCACATTTTATGAGTCAGGAATTGTTTTCACAGACCATTGCAGGTGCCGCACGGGATGCCCGTAAGCGTCTGAGACAGATTGAATTCCGGACCCAGTCACCGGATCATCCGATCCTCTGGGCGGCCGATGAAACCTACTATCTGAAATTTTATCTGTTTCAGGTGACGGATGAGAAATAGATATTGTAATATATATTTGAATATACATATGAATTGTGATAAAATGGAAAAAATGTTTTTTCTTACGGATCATATGAGAGAAGTAATATGAGATTGGAAGGAAGATATGAAACGTTTTACGATTGCATTTAGATTATTAAAAAAAAATCTAAAGACTATTTTTTTGTTTGAACTGATATATAAATTACTCACTACTGCCATATTTACACCACTGATGGTGGGTATGATCCGACTGGCTTTATGGTCGGCGGGAATTAAATATCTGACCAACCGAAGACTGGTAGAGTTTTTGCTGAAACCTTCCACGATTTCCATTCTTCTGGTTATGCTGCTGCTGGCAGTGTTCTTTATCACTATTGAAATGGCAGCGCTGATTTATTGTTATGACTGTTCTTACCATGAAGTAAAAGCGGAAATTACCGATATGTTTAAGGCAGGAATAAAAGCGGCAGTACGGATGTTTGCAGGCAGTAATATGAAACTGGTCATTTTTGTTCTTGCAATGATCCCCATTATCCATCTGCCGATTATTTCAGGTTATATCACTACGATTGAAATACCGGAATATATTACGGAAATTTTGCTGAAGCCTGTGGCTGTAAAAGCCGTATTGATCGCTGTTTATGCCGTGCTCTGTATATTTGCGATCCGCTGGATCTACAGTCTGCATTATTTTATACTGGAAAAGAAAAGATACCGGGAATCCTGTATCTGTAGCATAAAACTGAACGGAATAGCTTATCCCGGACTGGTTCTATCATATTTTATCTGGGAAGGTATATTGATCGCCGTATTTTTTATCGTGTTTATTGCTGTTATGTTTGTGATCACCAATAGTATTAAAATATTTGTAGATTATAATACCACCTATTCACTGTCTCTTTTTATGGGAAGAGAGATATACGGTATATGGCTGAAAGTATATTCCTGCGTTACGGTTCCGGTGATTTTTGCTTTTTTCAGCGGCTGCTTTTATTCTGGAAAAGAAAAATTGAACGAGACGGTTTTGGAAAATACCTGTTGTAAAAAAGAGAAAAAATATTTTAATAAAGTAAAAAAAATCTTGGCGGCGGCAGTCGTCTTGTCAGCAGTCTTAAATCTGCTTTATATCAATCATGATTTTGGGTTGGAATCCATAAACGTGGAGTTATTCAGAAATGCACAGGTAGCTGCACACAGGGGAGCTTCGTCGGAAGCTCCGGAAAATACGCTTGCGGCTGTCGGTCAGGCCATCGCAAAGCGGGCGGATTATGCGGAAATAGATGTGCAGGAGACAAAAGACGGAGTGGTCATTTTATTGCACGATTCTAATCTGAAACGGACGACGGGAGTGGACGCAGAAGTTTCGGATTGGGATTATAAAAAAATCCGGCAGTTGGATGCCGGAAGCTGGTTTTCAGAAGAATACAAGGGAGAAATGATACCGACTCTGGCGGAAATACTGGAGACGGCAAAGGGGAAGATCAAACTGAATATCGAAATAAAGCTGAACGGTACTGAACGGAATCTGGTTCACTCGGTCGTAAGACTGATCGAGGTCTATGATATGACAGAGGATTGCGTGATCACTTCCTTTCAGGCATCGGCATTGAAAGAAGTGAAAAAACTGAATCCGGATATCCGGACCGGATATATTCTGAAAGTGGCATACGGGGATTTTTCAGGATTGGATTTTGCGGATGCGCTTAGTGTAAACTATTCCTTTGCCACATCCATACTTGTCAACGATGCCCATGATGCCGGAAAAGAAGTGTATGTATGGACGGTCAATTCCAGGGAAAAAATAATAAATATGATCTCCAATGGTGTGGATATGGTAATCACCGACCATCCGGCATTTGCCAGAGAGACGATTACGTCATATGAGGTAAACCCATGGCTGGTAGATCTGATCCGGTATCTGGTAGGAAGATAATAAGAAAGGATTTAAGGATGAACGTAAAAAAAATATTGACGATTGCTGGTTCGGACTGCAGCGGGGGAGCCGGCATTCAGGCGGATTTAAAGACCATTTCCGCCCACGGAATGTACGGAATGAGCGTTATCACATCGGTGACTGCACAAAATACCACAGGCGTTTACGGAGTCTGTGATATGGAACCGGATTTTGTAGGCAGGCAGATTGACTGTGTATTTGAAGATATCCGGCCGGATGCGGTTAAGATTGGCATGGTTTCCAACGCGGAAATTATTGAATGTATTGTAAAACGTATGGAGCAGTATCGACCGGAGATTCTTGTGGTTGATCCGGTGATGGTATCAACCAGCGGTTGTATGCTTTTGGAAGATTCTGCCCTTCAGATACTTGTTTCCCGTCTGATTCCTTTGGCTTCACTGATCACGCCCAACATTCCGGAAGCCCGGGTACTGAGCGGAACAGAGATCAATGATGAAAAGGAGATGTTACAGGCTGCCCGTATCATTTATGAAAAGACAGGGACTGCGGTATTGGTAAAAGGTGGTCATCTGACCAATCAGGCATCGGATATCCTGTACCGGGTTTTGGAAGATGAACCGGCAGAGACCTGGTTTTACGGGAAAAGATCTGATAATCCCAATACCCATGGAACCGGTTGTACGCTGTCTTCCGCCATAGCCTGTCAGCTGGCGGCAGGCCAAAATCTGGAAAACGGAGTGGCAGAGGCGAAACAGTATATCTCAAATGCCATTCAGGCAGGCTTAAATCTTGGATCGGGCAGCGGTCCGCTCTGGCATTTTGGTTAGATATTTACAAATCATTATTAAATTATGAAGAATAAAATACCCTCATTTCGTTAATCATTTTATTGTAAACAATTAATTGACGGAGGAATGGGGATATGGCTCTTTATAAGGTGGAAATATGCGGTGTGAATACAGCAAAACTGCCATTGCTTAAAAACGAAGAAAAAGAAGAATTATGGGATAGAATGGAACAGGGGGATAAGGAAGCCAGAGAAACATTTATAAAGGGTAATTTAAGACTTGTCTTAAGCATTATTAAACGATTTGCAGGAAATAATGAAAATGTAGACGATCTGTTTCAGATCGGCTGCATCGGTCTGATCAAAGCGATTGATAATTTTGACAGAACCATTGGTGTTAAATTTTCCACCTATGCTGTGCCGATGATACTGGGAGAGATCCGGAGATATCTCAGGGATAATAATGCAATTCGTGTCAGCCGTTCTTTAAGGGATACTGCATATAAAGCAATATACGCCAGAGAATCACTGATGAAGAAGAATCAGAAAGAGCCTACGGTTATGGAGATTGCATCAGAAATCGGACTCAGCAAAGAAGAGGTGGCTTACGCCATGGATGCCATTCAGACGCCGGTATCTTTATTTGAGCCGGTTTATTCTGAGGGTGGTGATACATTATATGTCATGGACCAGATCAGTGATAAAAAAAATAAAGAAGACAACTGGGTGGAAGAAATGGCATTAAATGATGCTATCAGAAGACTGGGAGAACGGGAAAGGAACATTATAGAAATGCGGTTCTTCAAAGGAAAAACCCAGATGGAGGTAGCAGAAGAGATCGGAATATCCCAGGCACAGGTCAGCCGGCTGGAAAAAAATGCATTAAAATCTATGAAAAATTATCTGACACATGATTGATCATATGGTTTGAACGGCATATATCCTCTGTTTATGAAATATATTATAGTTGATTGGAATAAGCAAATTCCAGTCAATTATAATATAATAAATCGGAGGAAGGATATGAGAATCTGTGAACTTCGGCAAAAAGAAGTTATCAATCAATGTAACTGTAAACGGCTGGGATTTGTCTGTGATGTGGAATTTGATATATGCGATGGAAGGATCATTGCTCTGATCGTACCGGGAATGGCTAAGTTTGGAGGATTTTTCGGGAGGGATACGGAATATATCATTCCTTACTGCAAAATATGCCAGATCGGTGAAGAGATAATTCTGGTCAATGTAAAGGAAGAGGATGTGTTGAAAAAGTGTAATCTTTTATAGAAGATTCGTTGTTTGTTTCCGGCTCTTAAAATTTTCTTGACCAATCTTTTTATATTAATTATAATAAACCATACGATTACCTTTTTACAGGAGGAAAAATAATTGAAATGTCCGTTTTGTAATGCAGAAGATACCAAGGTTATAGATTCCAGGTCAGCTGAGAATAATGCCATAAAAAGAAGAAGACAGTGTGAGAACTGCGGAAAGCGTTTTACAACATATGAAAAGATAGAAATGCTGCCGCTGATCGTAATAAAAAAAGATCAGAACAGAGAGCCTTATGACCGTACCAAAATAGAGGCCGGAATCATTCGTTCCTGCCATAAGAGACCGGTTTCCATGAAACAGATCACTGCACTGGTGGACGATATAGAAAATACCATTTTTAATCTGGGAGAAAAAGAAGTGTCCAGTACGTTTATAGGGGAGCTGTTGATGAATAAGCTGAAGAGTTTTGATGACGTTGCATATGTCAGATTTGCTTCGGTTTATCGGGAATTTAAGGATGTCAATACGTTTATGGATGAACTGAAGAAATTACTGGATCAGTAACAAATCTGACAGGATTCAGAAATCAGTGGAAAGGCACAGGGTTTTGATGCCATATGAAAATTTTTCGTAATTTTTATCCGGACGAATATAGAAAGTCTACATATTATATTGAATTTAATAAATATTATGAAATGGGATACCGGGGGATTTTATTTGATGTGGACAATACGCTGGTTCCCCATGGTGCGCCCCCGGACGACAGGGTCAGGGAGCTGTTCCGGCAGTTAAGAGCCATTGGATTTAAGACCTGTCTGATCTCCAATAATAAAGAGGAGAGGGTGAAACCTTTTGCTGATGAACTGGAGACCGATTATATCTGTAATGCCCATAAACCTTCCAGAAAAAGCTACCGGAAAGCCTTTGAACTGTTAGGGACTGGCAAAGAACAGACAATGTTTGTGGGTGATCAGGTATTTACCGATGTTTACGGAGCGAACAGGGTAAAAATGTATACGATTCTGGTACGTCCGATCCACCCGAAAGAAGAAATTCAAATCGTGATCAAACGAAAATTTGAAAAGATCATATTATTTTTTTACCGGGAAGAGCGCCGGGAGCAGAGAAGACAGAGAAAACTGGAAAAACAGCTGTATGCAGAAAAGAAAAAGCAGTTATGACCGTTCATAAAATGAGCGTTGATATTTGGATATATATATATAAAATGAATTCTGCTTCATAAAAAGGGTATCGCAATTATCAATAAAACTGATAATTGAGCGATACCCTCTTTTTTATCTTTTAAAATATTTTTCCTTAATGATATCAACAGGCATATCTTTTCCAGTCCATATTTTAAACGCTTCCGCACCCTGGTACAGCAGCATGTACAGTCCGTTAAATACCTGACACCCGCTGGCTTTGGCCATGGATAACAGTTTGGTCTCTTCCGGATTATAAATAACATCTGATACGATCAGATTATTATGAAAAATATTTTTGTCAGTTATGATACAGTTGTCAATATTCGGTGCCATGCCTACACTGGTGCCGTTGGTTAAAATATCGCTGGCCGCAATGCTCTTTCTTAATTCCGAATCATCGGCCAGATCATATAAGGCGGCATGACAGTTTGTGTTGGAGTTGATCAGATCAACTGTTTTTTGTGCCCGGTCAAAGAACTGGTCTCTGATACTGAAAATATTAATATTGGCAACGCCGTCAAGTGCAGCCTGAACACTTATGGCAGTGGCGGCGCCGCCGGCACCCAGCAGAGTCATTGTTTTACCGATAATATTATGTCCGGCGTCCCTGACCGCCTGCATATATCCGATTCCGTCCGTATTATGTCCGATTAACCTCCCGTTTTCGTTTACAACAGTATTGACGGCGCCGATCATGGAAGCGGCAGGGCTTAATTCATCTGCCAGTTCACACATCAGGTTTTTATCAGGCATTGTACAGTTAAATCCTCTGATTCCGATCTGCTTCAGGCCGTTGACGGCAGTCTTCAGTCCGTCGGTACCCACATCAAAACAAAGATAAACATAGTCTAATCCCAATTGGTTGAAAGCTTCATTATGCATCATCGGAGATATGCTGTGTGCAACGGGACTTCCAAGCAAGCCTGTTAATTTTGTATGTCCGGTTATAGTAGTACTCATAAGATCCTCCATTTCAGTGTTAAAAAAATCGTTGTATCATATTTTCCGTAAATATCTTAAATCTAAATGTACAATCTGTCAACCAATGCGGAAGAAGGGATAACATTTTACATTGGAGAAGAATTGATTATTACTTTTCGGAATGGTATAATAATTGATAATTCAGATATATTTTTAATGAAATTAATCTTTGTGCAGTGTTGCAGGTTTATCTGTGATATGCGGAGGTATATTATGAAAACAGTGAAAGTGAAAAATGTTATTATTGGTGAAGGAATGCCTAAGATTTGTGTACCGATCGTAGGCAGAACAGTGGAAGATATAATACGACAGGCGGAAATGACTGCAGAAGCATCCTGCGATCTGGTTGAAATCAGAATTGATTATTTTGAACATTATGATGATATAGGAGCAGTCAGGGACCTTTTGGAAACACTTGACAAGATCATCATACAGCCGGTTATTTTTACCCTTCGCACAGCCGGTGAGGGCGGTGAAGGGGAAATTTCAAAAGAAAAGTACGGAGCGTACCTGAAACAGATCATTGCAACCGGAATAGCAGATATTATTGATGTTGAATTGTTTCAGGGAGAAGAACTGGTAAAAGATATCATCCGGGAAGCACATCGTTTTGGTATAAAGGTGATCCTTTCCAATCATGATTTTAATAAAACACCGGTGAAGTTTGAAATCATAGCAAGACTGATAAAAATGCAGAGTCTGAATGCGGATATTGCAAAGATTGCCGTGATGCCGTCTACAGTGGATGATCTGCTGACACTTCTCTCCGCAACCCATGAAGTTAACAGCCAGTTTGGGGAAATTCCCATTGTTACCATGTCTATGGGAAGGACCGGGATTTTAAGCAGGGTAGCGGGACAGATATTCGGAAGCACCATTACGTTTGGTGCTGTCGGACCTTCATCAGCGCCGGGACAGTTAGAGGCAGGTGAACTGAAAACCATGCTGGAATTGCTCAGCCGAAATCTGGAGAACGAATGACAGATAAACGAAATCATACGAGAATGGAGAATTAAAATGGACATAAAAGAGAATAATATTATGCTGATCGGGTTTATGGGAAGCGGAAAGACCACAGTATCCCATGAATTAAGCCGACAGATGCAGATACCGGAAGTAGATATGGATGCATATATCGTAAGACATGAAGGAAAAAGTATTTCGGATATCTTTGCAGAATCCGGGGAAGATGTATTTCGTGAAATTGAGACGTCGTGTCTGAAGGAGATTCAGAAGGCCACCGGGCGGATCGTATCATGCGGCGGCGGTGCGGTGCTTCGGGATGAGAATGTGGAGTGTATGAAGCGGAATGGCGTGATCGTCTTACTGACAGCTGAACCGGAGACAATATACAAACGTGTCAGATACAGCACGGACCGGCCAATTTTGAACGGTCATATGAATGTTGGGTATATAAAAGAGCTTATGGAAAAACGAAAGCCGCGTTATATGGAAGTGGCAGATATAGTGATAGAGACGGACAGGAAGGATATTTCTGCGGTTGCCGGAGAAATTATATTAAAGATTGGTAAATTTGAGAAAAAATAGTTGAAAAAAAGTCTATATTATTATAAACTAGTATAAGTTATTGAGTTTTGACGATATGATTAAAATATTTAAATGCTGTAAGTTAATTTAAGGAGGAATTTTACATGATATCAGCAGGCGATTTTAGGAATGGAATAACAATTGAATTAGATAATAATATTTATCAGATTATTGAATTTCAACATGTAAAGCCGGGAAAAGGTGCTGCGTTTGTAAGAACAAAATTAAAAAACATTAAGAATGGCGGAGTGGTTGAAAAAACGTTTCGGCCTACAGAAAAATGTCCGCAGGCCAGAATCGACAGAAAGGATATGCAGTATTTATATTCTGACGGTGATCTATTCCACTTTATGGATGTTGAAACATATGATCAGATTTCATTGGATGCTGATAGTATCGGAGATTCTTTAAAGTTTGTAAAAGAAAATGATATGGTAAAAATGTGTTCGCACAACGGAAATGTATTTGCTATAGAGCCGCCTTTGTTTGCAGAGCTGGAAATTACGGAAACAGAGCCTGGATTTAAAGGTGATACGGCTACAGGTGCTACAAAGCCTGCGGTTGTTGAAACGGGAGCTACCGTTTATGTTCCTTTATTCGTGGAACAGGGCGATAAGATCAAGATTGATACCCGTACAGGAGAATATTTATCCAGAGTATAATACTAAAAGTCAGATTCAAAAAATAATATTTGCCGACTGCATATTGTAAAATGAGATTTTTACAATATGCAGTTTTATTTATGTGTTATGCAGTAATCTATAAATATGTAACAATAAACAAGGAATTTATTGGAGGATTTGCATAAAATCCATTTCATTTGTATCATAATCCTTTTGGATATCCGTTATAAAAACGTTAAACTGCACATAACATCATGAATTAATTTGTTGAAAAAGTTCATTGACAATCCAGTCGTAATACGATATAAATGTATTAAGGCGCCGAAGTGTTTTAAAAAATTAATAATGGAATACGTATGAAAACGTAAATGGAGGTTGAATGAACTATGAAGAATTTATCAGCTGTATCAGAGATTATATGGCTGAGGCAGTTGGTAATGATAAGACCGTAACAATTAATAGGGTATTGAAAAATAATGATGTGGAACTGGATGCATTAACCATTTCCAGCAGTGAGACCAATGTGGCGCCTACGATCTATCTGAATTCTTATTATAAAGAATATGAAAACGGAAGGGAACCGGGGGAGATTGTAAGCGAAATCTATCAGTTATATGAAAGTCACAGGGATAAACTGGAATTTAATGTGGATTTGTTTAAAAATTTTGACGGAATCAAAGGACGGGTGGCATACAAACTGGTCAATAAATCGGCAAATGAAAAATTATTATCCCAGATTCCCTTTGTGGAATTCCTTGATCTGGCGATCGTATTCTATTGTCTTGTGGATAATGATTTTCTGGGAAGTGCAACCGCGCTGATCCATAATGTTCATATGGATATGTGGGGACTGACGGTAGAAGAACTCTATGAAGCTGCGAAAAAAAATACGCCGGTCATTCTGCCTTATGAGTTAAGGGATATGAATGATGTGATTAAAGATATTTTGGTCAGTGATATTGAGAATACGATATATGAAAATGATCTAAGATATGATGAGAATTGTAAATTCCCTTCTCCGGAAGTTGTGGCGGAAGGGTTGTTAAAAGAAGTGAGAGAAGCCGAAGATGCAGTGGAGATGTATGTACTTACCAATAAACAGAAGATGAATGGCGCTTCCTGCATTTTGTATGAGCATATATTAAATGATTTTGCAAATCAGAAGAATAAGGATATCTATATACTTCCCAGTTCGGTACATGAAGTGATCCTTGTTCCTGTAGCAGAGGATATCGACCGGACGGAATTAAGCAGAATGGTCCGGGATGTCAATCGGAATGAATTAGAGGAGGGGGATGTACTTTCGGATCGTGTGTATTATTATGACAGAGTCCGGGATGAAATTCAGATTTAGTGTACAGCCGCAAAGGAGTTTGAGCGGCCGTATAACAGAAACACTGCTATAGCAGTGTTTTTGTTTTTCAGTAGCAGTTTCCCGGACAGATGTATCAGATTGTTTTTTTATAAAATATCAGATATAATAAAGAAAAACATTTGAATGATAAAAGCAAAGGAGGATTTATGCAGATAAAATATTATGATATTGGTCTGAATTTATTTTGCAGACAGTTTTCTGAACCTGAAAAGGTGATTTTGGATGCAGAAGAAGCAGGTGTTATTTGTATTCTGACAGGAACTGACCGGAAAGAAAATAAAAAAATTGATAGATTCATCAGAGAACACAAAGCATACGGAACTGCAGGAATACATCCGCATAATGCAGATGCGGCAAAACAGGAGGATTTCGAACTTATTGAAAAGCTGGTGACGGAAAATAAAAAAATTGTTGCAATCGGCGAGTGCGGGCTGGATTATGACAGAATGTTTTCAACCAGAGATAACCAGGTGAGATGTCTGGAAAAACATATAGTGTTGGCTGAAAAACTGAATAAACCTTTATTTCTTCATGAACGCAGCGCTGCAGAAGATTTTGTGTGCAGATTCAAAAAGCACCCGGATATCTGTAATCGGTCCGTTATACATTGCTTTACGGGTAATATTGAACAATTAGATAAATATTTATCCATGGGATTTTCTATTGGGATAACCGGATGGATCTGTGACGATCGCCGTGGAAAGGAACTGCAGGAGGCTGTTCGGATTATTCCGTTGGACAGGATACTGATCGAGACGGATGCACCTTATCTGACCCCGCGAAACGTACCGGGACTTGGAAGGACGAATATACCACAAAATATTTCATATATTGCCAGGGATTTAGCCAGATATATGAAAGTATCCGAGGAAGAACTGACGGAATATGCCAGAAAGAATACAGAGAGAATATTTCATATAGAAGCGGATGAGAAGTTATAATCGTATTATTTGGAAGATTTTGTTTGAACATATATTATAAAATTTAAAAATAAAATTTATGTAATGAAAAATCTTGACGTTACACGGTAATGGTGTTAAAATGCAATGGAAGTTTTAGAAACAACAAAAATTTATGAAATGGAGAATGATTATGAAAAAGAACTTAAAAAAATTAGTAAGTTTAGTGTTAGTAGTCGTATTGGCTATGTCAATGGCTGCATGTGGTTCTGCCAAGGCTGAAAAAGATGCAAATGCCGGATCTGCGGACCAGTTATCAACAGAACAGTTATTTGAAAAGATTAAAACAACTTCAACCGATGTTGATGGTATAACCATGACCGGTAATGTTGACCTTGCTTTGAAAATTAAAATCTCTTCTGATGGAGTAGATGGAAAAGCTGAAATGGGTATAAGTGGAGCCATTGAAGCCAAGGCATCTATGGAACCAAAGGCTTCTTACATGAAGGGTGAATTTACGGCAGATCTTTTGGGACAGAAACAGGAAATGGAATATGAAAATTATGCCGTTGAAAACGGAGATTCCATGGATGTATATACCAATGAAGAAGGCGAATGGAGCTATGAAGAAGATGATATATCTGAATATTCCGGTATGTTGCAGGGACTTCAGTCTTCATTAAAGGATGTTAGTTTTGCGGATCTGAAAAAATACTGTACAGATATTACATCTGATCTGAAAAAAGGTAATTATACCATAGTAGCAAAGATGGACGGCAAGAAACTTTTAGATATGGCAGAGGAAGCCGGTGCAGATACTTCTTCCCTTGGAATGGATTTTTCCTCAATACCTGATTTTACAGTAATCATTACCGTTGTTGTAGATGCTGAGAAGTATCTGCCACAGTCAATGTCGGTGGCACTTGATATGGATAAGTTTGAACTTCAGGGTGCAACATACGAACTTACAAAATGTTCAATTGAATTTACGGTCGATTCTTATGATGCAGTTACCATCACCGTTCCGGATGAAGCTTTAGCTGCAAAGGATGAATAAGATTTGTTAAATTAAAAAGTGATACAATACAGAGTCAAAAGAAACATCGTCGTGGGAATCCACGGCGATGTTTTTTTGGCTCTGTCTGTTCCGGTTAATCTACGGTTATTGTCGTATAATAGTAATCTCCACATTTGGTTACGGCTGTGTAAGAACAGCCGGTCACATGATTGCCGCTTGAAAATAACTGTGTACCAATTCGGTTGATAATTCCGGCAGAACTTAAATCTGCTTGTTCAGGAAAATAAAATGTCACACTGTTAATTCCTGAATTATAATATCTTGTAAAGAAAGCTGGGATTTCTGCCGCATTTTTAATGACTTCATAAGGCGTATTATATTTTTTTTCTCCATACATATACAAATCTGAAGTACATGCCGGCGCATTGCTCTCCATTATATGATCCAAAAACATCTGATCATCATTGATAAGAAAATAATCATATCGCAGATTGTCATATGGGTGTTCCATGGTATCGTCAATCGGATCATCAAACGTTGTATCCACATGATACCATTGTCCGTCTAATTTTACGATGTTCCAGGCATGAGTAGTATTTTCCGCATATCCGGTAACAATCTGGCATTCGATGTCCAGTGCTTCCATTAGAAGCTGGAATGCTTCCGCATATCCCCGGCAGACGGCAATTCCGTTTTCAAACACACCTTTTGCGGTATAATCGATGTCAGGAATCGAATTTTTTTCAAGATTCTCCTGGTCATAAACCGTGTTGACGACTATGTAATCATGAATGGCTTTGATCTTCTCATAATCAGACATGGACGTATCAATGGTTTCATCTATGATCTTTTGAATTGTGGAATCCTTTACACTGTATTGGGTAAAAGGATTTCCATAGAGATAAAAATATAGAAAAAACAGGGAAAGAAACAAAAATGGATATAATAATAACCTGAAATGTTTCAATTTACACCTCCAATTATTTTATTACTGCATTTGCAATAACACTTTGATTTTAATATTAATCTACAATATTATTTTCAATAAAGCAAGAATAAAGTGGTTTGGTTCCTCAAAAAAATATGCTATAATGTGAAAAAAGCTTTGTTTAATGAAATATGATGGAAACGAGGTGTCCGGAAATGGAAAAATATATTATCATGGGATATGAATTTGATGACAAGGCCTCAGCAGATGCAGCAAAGAATGAACTGGAAATGATATCAAAGATTAAAAGCCAGGGAAATATGAATAATCATAAGATTGCCTTAAGCGTATATAATAAACTGCTGGAAGATAATCTGTTCAAAACCCCGATTGGGCTGGAATATATGCGAAGCCTGCAGAAAGAGCTGCTCACGGTGAAAACAATTGACAAAAGTGAAATCAAAGCCATCAAAATAAAGTATGAAACGAACAGTGAACAGAAGCCGGATAGAAAAATAACGGAATATTCGAAAAATACTGATAAAAATAAAAAAGCTGCACAGAAATATAAAGATAAGTTTATAAAATCATTGATTGTAAATATTGTATTAGCAAGTATAATCGTTGCAATGTTCCTGATCGTGAAATATTCTCATCGGTTTGATGAGCAGGCACACCGGGAGCGTATAGAGAATGAGTACATATCCTGGGAAAAAGATTTAAAAGAAAGAGAATCAAATATTCAACAGTGGGAACTGGAACATGGACAAAGCCGGTGATTCACAGAATGATCATATTTGAATGATACACTGATTGAAAGTGATTTCCGATGGACGGCAGCACAGTTATATTACCTGCGGGTTGTTTATCGGGGAAGATTCTGTGGAAAGGAGTCGTACAGTATGAACAGTCTTAAAATATTAGTGGTAGATGATGAAAGCAGAATGAGAAAACTGGTAAATGATTTTTTATCCAAAAAAGGATATGAGGTAATCGAGGCGGCAGATGGAGAAGAGGCAGTAGAACGATTTTATATGGAAAAAGATATAGCATTGATCATCCTGGATATCATGATGCCGAAGATGGACGGATGGCAGGTCTGCCGGGAGATCAGAAAGGAATCCAGAGTGCCCATCGTCATGCTGACGGCAAAGTCGGAGGAACATGATGAACTGCTGGGATTTGAACTGGGGGTAGATGAGTATATATCAAAACCATTTAGTCCGAAGATACTGGTGGCACGGGTGGATGCCCTGCTCCGGAGAACAAACAGGCTGGATACCGCCGAAGTGGTAGAAGCCGGAAATATACTGATTGACAAAGCGGCGCATCAGGTGAAAGTAAATGGGGAAAATATCGATCTGAGTTTTAAAGAATTTGAACTTCTTGTGTATTTTGTTGAGAATAAGGGAATAGCATTATCCAGAGAAAAAATATTAAATAATGTATGGAATTATGATTATTTCGGAGATGCCAGAACCATTGATACCCATGTAAAAAAACTAAGGAGCAAGCTTGGGAATTGTGGCGAATATATCAAGACCATCTGGGGAATGGGGTATAAATTTGAAATCTGAAACCAAAGGAAAAAAAGAACATGTATTGAATGTTAAGCTGACGGATTCCATTCGTATCAAACTGATCATGCTGATGCTGTACATCATCGGAGGAACATTTTTATTATATTTACTTCTGAATCATTTATTATTAGGGGATTTTTATATGAAATCCAAACAGGATGCCTTTATGGAAGCCTATGAGAATATGAATGAGATCGTGAATTCGGAAAGCGGCATGTACGGAATCACGGATACGGCACAGAATAAATTATCCGGGATATGTGAAAGCTATGGAATCGCAGTTGTGATACTGGGAACCAATAATTCCCTTGTGTTTCAGTATGGAAACGGAGCAGAATTGAGCCTTCGGCTTGCAGCCATTGATTTTGGAATTAATAATGATGATGTTTCGATCATAAAAAAGACCAATAAATATATCTTTCAGAGTCTGAGTACCGGTGGAAGCGGAGAGGGATATCTGGAGATATACGGAAGATTTAATGATAATAAGCTGTTTCTGATGCGGATGACTGTGGAGAGCATACAGGAAAGCGCCGCCGTTTCCCGCGTGTTTTTTTTATATATCGGAATTGCCATATTGATCATCAGTGTCGTGATCGTCTATTTTGTTTCCGAGAAATTTACCCGGCCGATACTGGATCTGGCCAATCTTTCCGAACGGATGTCAGATCTGGATTTTAATGCAAAATATGTTTCCGATTCAGACGATGAGATCGCCGTACTGGGAAACAGTATGAACAAATTGTCCGACAGGCTGAAAGAGACCATTGTAGAATTAAAGAGCGCAAACAATCAGTTACAGAAGGATATTGCCCGTAAAGAAGAAATCGATGAAATGAGAAAAGATTTTATCTCCAATGTGTCTCATGAACTGAAAACCCCAATTGCTCTGATACAGGGATATGCAGAGGGGCT
This sequence comes from uncultured Lachnospiraceae bacterium, assembly GCA_910578175.1. GTDB lineage: Bacteria > Bacillota > Clostridia > Lachnospirales > Lachnospiraceae > Bovifimicola. The sequence goes on along the minus strand of CAJTPF010000004.1, from coordinate 87,014 downwards.
GTCGGAATGTGTCAACGATGATGCGGAGTCCAGGGAGTTTTATTGTGAAGTGATCATGGACGAATCGGAAAAGATGAATAAACTGGTTAAAAATCTGTTAATGCTGAACCAGCTGGAATCCGGCGGCAATCATATACAATTTGAACGTTTTGACATCATGATGCTGATACATGGTGTGCTGGATTCGTTGGATTATATGATAAAACAAAATGATATTCATATGGAATTTGAGGAAACGGAGCCGGTTTTTGTATATGCGGACGAATTTCAGATCGAAGGGGTAGTTACCAATTATGTGACAAATGCAATTCATTACGCTCTGGGAAGAAAGGAAGTAAAAATTTCAATCCGTAACATGGAAAATAAAGTAAGGATCCTGGTATTTAATTCAGGAAATCCCATACCAGAGGAGGAACTGGAAAAAATATGGATCAAGTTTTATAAAGTGGATAAGGCCAGGACCAGGGAATATGGGGGCAGCGGTATCGGTTTATCCATCGTACGGGCTATCATGAAGTCCCACGGCAGGGAATGCGGAGTATCCAATAAAAAAGACGGTGTGGAATTTTGGTTTGAATTAGATACGGAATTGGCTTGAAGAATAAAAGAATTAATGGTAGAATAGTAGTATGTAGTTTAAAATAAATTATCCGGTTGAAAGCCGGATAAAAGAGAAATTAATAGTGAAGGACAGAGATATGAACGTGAGAAATAAAGCAAAATATTTAATGTCAGCAGTATTGGCAGGAGCAATTGTTTCGCTGGCCGGATGTTCCGAACTGGAATACACCGAGGAACAGAAAGATATGATAGCGGATTATGCGGCAGCCGTTGTGTTAAAACATGATGTGAATTATAAAGATAATTATATTGAAACATCAGAACCGGCTGCGGAAACGGAATCCATGACCTTCGGCGAAGATACTACAACTTCACAGGGAGACATGAATACGCCGGATGGAAGTTCTTCCGTTGAAACGGTTGCCACGGCGGAACAATTAACAAAGGCGCTTGGCATAAACGGTCTTTCAGCAGAGTATATTGATTATTATGTGACAGATGTATATCCCTTTGAAAACCAGGATTCTGCATTGTTCGTAATGAAAGCCGTAGAAAACTCAAAGCTTCTTGTGGTTAAGTTTAAAATATCCAATCCTTCCGCTCAGGATATTGCCATTAACATGATGGCAGGAGAAAGGAGATACCGGGGGGTTATCAATGAAAACGTTAAGGCGAATGCCCAGCTGTCGCTTTTACTCGATGCACTGAATACTTTTGATGGAACGATTCCGGCAGGAACTTCACAGGAGTTTGTTCTAGTCTATCAGATACAGACAGAGACGAAAGAAGAGATTAAAAGTCTTGTAATCGATATAGCTGATGAAAGTGGAAATTCGACTAAAATAAAATTAAAATAGTAAAACTATAGGAGGGCTTTTATGGAAACGAATATTTTATTAGAGAATGGAACAAATGAACTTGAAGTGCTGGAATTCACTATTGGAAACAATTATTATGGTATCAATGTGGCAAAGATCAGGGAAATATTACCATACCAGCCGGTTACCCCAATGCCGAATGCACATAAGAGCATAGAAGGAATCTTTATGCCGAGGGATACCATGATCACTGTGATCAATCTTCCGAAAGAGCTGGGTCTGGCAGAAAGCTCGGACTATTCCAGTGATATGATGATCATAACGAATTTTAATAAATTAAATATTGCATTTCATGTTCATAAGGTGGTCGGTATACATAGAGTTTCATGGAATGATATCATCAAACCGGACCATACGATCAATACTACGGATTCCAGTATTGCCACCGGTATCATAAAGATCGACGGTAAGCTGATCGTTATACTTGATTTTGAAAGCATTGTCTCTGAAATCAGTCCGGAAACCGGATTAAAAGTGTCGGAAATCGATGCACTCGGAACCCGTCAGAGAAACGAATCACCAATATTGATTGCAGAGGATTCCGCACTTTTGAGCAAACTTATCATTGACTCCCTGCATAAGGCGGGATATATCAATGTCATAAAAAATGATAACGGACAGGAAGCCTGGGATAAACTGGAAGAGTTAAAACGAAAGGGTACGGTTCTGGACGAGGTAAAATGTATAATCACAGATATAGAGATGCCAGTCATGGATGGCCACAGGCTGACAAAACTGGTAAAGTCAGACGATGTATTAAAAGAAATACCATTGATCATCTTCTCTTCTCTGGTGAATGAAGAAATGAGGATCAAGGGATTATCTCTTGGCGCAGATGCCCAGCTTTCGAAACCGGAGATTGGAAATCTGGTCAGAATCATTGATGGATTAATTCAGAATAGTCAATCATAGTTCACGGAAGTTCTTTAGGTCGGCAAAGCAGGTCGGCCTAATGTGTTGTTTACTAAGTTACCGGAGGTGGAAAAATGGCATTAGACAACAAAGATGAAGATTATCTGGAACAGCTTTTGAATTCCGTGGTGGAAGGAAGCGAAGCAGACTCTGATGACTGGTTTGAAAAGGAATTGGAAGACGGGGATTTTAATTTTGATGAAGAAATCTCTGATATTAATGATGATATAGGACTCTCTGGTGAAGATGAACAGCAGGAATTAACCAGTGAAACGGCGGAAGAACCTTTTAACGGGGAATTTTCAACAGAAGAACCTTCGGATGAACTGTCGGATACCGGAGATTCTTATACGGATGAGCCTAAGGCAGAAGATTCTTTTATGGATCTGTCTTTTACAGATGAGTTTTCAGCAGATGACTCAATGAACGGAGAGGTTCCGGCAGAAGAACCGGATACAGACATCAGTGAGGAAGTGGATGTTGCGGAGGAAGATGACGATCTGGCAGATATATTAAGTATGATCAATGCAATTGAACAGGAAGAAGACGAAACTGATTCCGAACCGGAGGATAACGGCTCTTTGGAAGAGGATAACCGGGCTGTGAAACGATATGAAGATATTCATCTGGATGAAACCGGTGGAGAGGAACCAGTCCAGGAAAAACCGGAGCCGGAAAAATCCAAGGGTTTTTTTGGAAGATTATTTTCACGGGGCAAAAAGTCCGAACAGCCGGAAGAGAATTCCCTGATCGATACCGACAGTATTCTGGATGAAACAGGAAGTGTCATGGATGATATTGATAGTCTGGGACTTAGTGACTTTGGATTTGGCGGCGATTTAAACATTGATTCCTTATCCTCTGAATCTACAGAAGAGACAGAAGAAGCAGAAGATAAAAAAGCCAAAAAGGAAAAAAAGAAAAAAGAAAAAAAAGAAAAGAAACCCAAAAAAGAGAAAGAGCCGAAGGAAAAGAAAAAGAAACCGGTAAGACCACCGGTGATGGAAGAAAAAATAAGGGTTACCCCGTTGGGTCTTGTACTCAGTCTGTCCGTGATAACCGCAAGTGTGTGTCTGATCTATTTCGGAGCCGGATTCTTTTCCTATAACCGGAATATTGATAAGGCTACCGGATATTATGTGGATAAAAATTATACGAAAGCATATGCTGTGCTGGCAGGCATGGATTTAAAAGACAGTGATCAGGCATTTTACCAGCAGGTTGTTACCGTTATGAAGGTTGAAAAACATTATAATGAGTTTAATACATATTATAAGCTGAAAATGAATGCAGAAGCGCTGGATTCTTTGATCAGGGGAGTTAAGGCGTATGATTCCGTGATTGATAAAGCCAGGGAACTGGGAACGTTTGACCAGACCACATCTTCTCTCGGCAAGCTTGTTGACTGTTTATCAAGCTATTATGGCATGACGGAAAGCGAAGCCAGACAATTATCCCAGATGGCAGACAGGGCAGAATATTCCAGAATCATATCCGGAAAAGTTTCCGGGAACAAATAATCCTGAGAAAGGGACGAACAGGCAATGATAGCGATAATCGATTATGATGCAGGCAATTTAAGCAGTGTCCGGAAGGCTTTGGAGTTTTTGGGACAGGAGGTGGTCATATCCCGGAATCATGACGAGATTTTATCTGCAGATAAGGTAATCTTACCGGGAGTCGGAAATTTTGGAGATGCCATGAAAAAATTAAGGAATTATGATCTGATAAAACCCATACAGGAAGTGGCAGCCCGGAATATACCGTTTCTGGGAATCTGTCTCGGACTTCAGTTATTATTTGAAGGAAGTGATGAATCAGAGGGAATCGAAGGTCTTGGTATTCTGAAAGGCGGGATTAAAAAAATTCCGGATGCTCCGGGATTAAAGATTCCCCATATTGGCTGGAATTCTCTCCGGTTTATGAATGAGGGAAGACTTTTTCGAAATATAGAAGATGATGTTTATGTTTATTTTGTTCATTCGTACTATCTGAAAGCAGAGGAACCGGAGATCGTTAAAGCCGTGACCGAGTATAGCACGATCATTGATGCTTCCGTGGAAAAAAATAATATATTTGCCTGCCAGTTCCATCCGGAAAAAAGCGGAGATACAGGTCTGCAGATTTTGAAAAACTTTGCGGAAATCCATCAGGCGTCTTAGGAGGTATCAGTATGCATACAAAAAGAATTATTCCATGTCTGGATGTAAATAACAACAGAGTGGTAAAAGGAATTAATTTTATTAATCTGAAAGATGCGGGAGATCCTGTGGAAGTGGCAGCTGCCTATGATAAAGCCGGTGCGGATGAACTGGTTTTTTTGGATATCACGGCCTCTTCAGACCAGAGGCATACAGTAGTGGATCTGGTCAGGAAGGTTGCGGAAAAGGTTTTCATTCCTTTTACTGTAGGCGGAGGAATCCGTACGGTGGACGATTTTAAGGAACTGCTTCGGGAGGGAGCCGATAAAATAGCGATTAATTCGGCAGCCATCAATCATCCGGATCTGATCCGGGAGGCGGCAGACAGGTTTGGCAGCCAGTGCGTAGTAGTTGCCATAGACGCAAAACGGAGGGCTGACGGAAGAGGATGGAATATTTATCAGAATGGCGGCAGAATCGATACCGGAATCGATGCTCTGTCCTGGGCAGTACGGGCCGAACAGATGGGGGCCGGGGAAATTCTGCTGACCAGTATGGATTGTGACGGAACCAGGGATGGTTATGACATTGCTTTGACCAGAACCATTGCAGAACATGTTTCTATTCCGGTGATCGCATCCGGCGGAGCAGGTACAAAAGAACATTTTTTAGAAGCACTAACAGAGGGAAAAGCGGATGCGGCGCTGGCTGCTTCCCTGTTTCACTATAAGGAACTGGAAATTAAAGATTTAAAACAATATTTATATGAGTTAGGAGTACCGATAAGATATGTCAGCAATAAATAACGATTGGCTTGAGCCGTTAAAGGAAGAGTTTTCAAAAGAGTATTATAAGTCACTGTTTGATAAAGTTAAGGAGGAATATTTAACGCATGCGGTGTATCCCGCATCGGAGGATATTTTTAATGCATTTCATATGACTCCCTATCATAAAGTAAAAGCGGTAATCATCGGACAGGATCCGTATCATGAACCGGGACAGGCCCATGGATTGAGTTTTTCCGTCAAACCGGGTATCGATATTCCACCGTCATTGGAGAATATATATAAGGAAATGGCGGATGATATAGGTACATATATTCCAAATAACGGATATTTGGTAAAGTGGGCGGAACAGGGCGTGCTGTTATTAAATACTATCCTGACGGTTCGGGCACATGCGGCATTTTCACACAAGGGAATCGGTTGGGAAAAATTTACGGATGCCGCGATTCAGGCATTAAATCAGGAGGACCGTCCCATTGTATTTCTGCTGTGGGGAAAACCAGCACAGATGAAAGCATCCATGCTGACAAATCCCAGACACTTGATATTAAAGTCGCCTCATCCCAGTCCGCTATCGGCATACCGGGGATTTTTTGGTTGTAAGCATTTCAGCCAGACAAATGAATTTCTGAAGCAGAACGGAGAAACGCCGATTGACTGGCAGATTGAAAATATATAAATAAAAACATCTCATAAAAGAGAGGGTTGCCTCGCCAACCGGGAAGGACGCATTCTTTTATGAGATGTTTTTTTTATTTGTTTGCCAGATTCTTATTTGCCGTGGACAGCATAAGTTTGATCCGGTTTAACTGATTGACTTCGCTGGCGCCGGGATCATAGTCGACGGCTACAATATTGGCTTCCGGATGCCGGTGCCGTAACTCTTTGATAACTCCTTTTCCTACAACATGATTCGGAAGACAGCCAAAAGGCTGGGCGCAAACTATATTTGGAACGCCGCTGTGGATCAGTTCCAGCATTTCTCCAGTTAGAAACCATCCTTCTCCGGTCTGGTTACCAATAGAGGTAATCGGTTCCGCCAGTTTTGCCAGTTCTGAGATATGGGACGGCGGATTAAATCGTTTACTTTTTGTTAATTCTTTAACCATAGGTTTCCGTAGTTTCTCCAGAAACCATATTGCCAGATTGCCAATTCTTGCAGAAGACTTTTTAAAGCCAAGATTTTCTGCTTTAAAATTATTATTATAGAAACTGTACAGGAAAAAATCCAGTAGATCAGGCATCACCGCTTCGGCACCTTCCTTTTCCAATAAATCCACAAGAAAATTATTTGCTGCCGGGAGAAATTTAACGAGGATCTCGCCAACAATGCCAACCTTTGGTTTTTGGATTTCCAAAAGCGGCAGGTTATCAAAATCGTGTATGATGCCCCGGATATTTCGTTTGAATTCGGAAAATGACAGGGAAGGTTTTGACAGGGAATCTCCACAGATTTTTTTCCATTTTGCATGCAGTTCATTGGCGGAACCCGGTACTTTTTCATAGGGACGGGTATGGTATACGACCCGCATAAACAAATCTCCGTAAATTAAAGCATGCATTGCTTTTAATGTCAGTTTCGGGGTGATCTTAAATCCTTCATGTTTTTCCAATCCCTGCACGCTCAATGCCAGTACCGGAATCTGCGGCATTCCTGCTTTTTCCAGAGCGCGCCGGATGAAACCGACATAATTGCTTGCCCGGCAGCCTCCGCCGGTCTGAGTCATGATGACCGCAGTTCTGTCAAGATCGTATTTTCCGGACAGCAGTTCTTCCATAATCTGTCCGATAACGATGAGAGACGGGTAACAGGCATCATTATTTACATATTTCAAACCGATATCCACGGCTTTCCGGTTATCATTGTTAAAGATTTTAATATTATAGCCGCAGGATTTTAGAGCCGGTTCCAGAAGATCAAAGTGAATCGGGGACATCTGCGGTGCAAGGATCGTATAGTTTTTCCGCATTTCTGCCGTAAATTCCACACGGTTAATACTGGAAGGAAGAATGGTACGGTTTTCTTCTTTCTTTTCCCTGACCCGCAGGGCGGAAAGCAGGGAACGAATCCTGATTCTGGCGGCGCCAAGATTATTCACTTCATCTATTTTTAATACAGTATAAATCTTACCGGATTTTGTCAGGATATCACTGACCTGGTCAGTGGTAACCGCATCCAGTCCGCAGCCAAAGGAGTTTAACTGGATCAAATCCAGATTATCCTGTGTTTTTACAAAATTAGCGGCAGCATAAAGTCTGGAATGATACATCCACTGATCCATAACCAGAAGCGGACGTTCTGTATTCCCAAGATGTGAGATGGAATCTTCCGTTAATACGGCAATTCCGTAGGAATTGATCAGTTCCGGGATGCCGTGATTAATCTCCGGGTCAATGTGGTAGGGGCGTCCGGCAAGAACAATTCCCCGTTTATTGTGTTCTTCCAGATATTTTAAGACTTCTTCTCCCTGTTTCTGAATATCTTTCCGGGTGTCCTGCAGTTCTTCCCATCCGGCATGGCAGGCTTCCTGAATATCGTCTGCCGGTATTCCGAATTCTTCCGTAAATATTTCAATCAGACGTGCAGACATGACGTTGGAGTCGGTCATGGATAAAAAGGGATTTAAAAAGCGCATCTGACCGTTGGTTATTTCTTCTACATTGTTTTTAATATTTTCCGCGTACGATGTAACGATCGGGCAGTTATAATGGTTATTGGCATCCGGTGTTTCATTCCGCTCATAAGGGATACATGGATAGAATATAAAATCAACCTGTTGTCTGATCAGCCAGGTGATATGACCATGTGCCAGTTTTGCGGGATAACATTCGGATTCGCTTGGAATAGATTCAATCCCCAGCTCATAGATGTTCCGGCTGGACTCTGGTGACAGGATTACCTGAAATCCAAGCTTTCTGAAAAAAACGGCCCAGAACGGATAATTTTCGTACAGGTTCAGTACCCGTGGTATACCTACCGTACCCCGGACTGCTTCATCAGCGGTCAGAGATTCATAAGCAAATATCTTTTTGTGTTTGTATTCGAATAGATTGGGAATATTTTCTTTGTTTTTTGTCTTACCGATTCCGCGTTCGCATCGGTTTCCGGTAATAAACTGCCGTCCGCCGGTAAATTTATTGATCGTCAGCAGACAATTGTTGGTACAGCCTTTACATCTGGACATGGAAGTGGAAAATTCCAACGCATTTATCCTGGCAATGCTGAGCATGGAAGTTTCTTTGGAACCGTCATACCGTTCTCTTGCCACCAGAGCGGCTCCGAATGCACCCATAATGCCGGCAATATCCGGACGTACGGCGTTACAGCCGGATATTTTTTCAAAACTCCGAAGAACGGCATCGTTATAAAAAGTTCCTCCCTGAACCACAACTTTTTTCCCCAGGTCTTTCGGATCTGTAATCTTTATAACTTTATATAAAGCATTTTTGATAACTGAATAGGCAAGTCCGGCAGAAATATCCGAAACTTCGGAGCCTTCTTTTTGAGCCTGTTTTACATTGGAATTCATAAAAACCGTACAACGGGTGCCTAAATCCACCGGATTTTTGGCAAAGAGGGCCTCTTTTGCGAAATCTTCCACGGAATAATTCAAAGATTTAGCAAAGGTTTCGATAAAGGAACCGCAGCCGGAAGAACAGGCTTCATTGAGCTGGACGCTGTCTACGGTTTGATTTTTTATTTTTATGCATTTCATATCCTGGCCGCCGATGTCAAGGATACAGTCCACATCCGGTTCGAAAAAGGAGGCGGCATAGTAATGGGAAACGGTTTCAACTTCACCTTCGTCAAGCATAAGGGCGGCTTTGATCAATGCCTCTCCATATCCGGTAGAGCAGGAGTAAACGATTCTGGCGCTGTCCGGCAGCAGCTGATAAATCTCTTTGATGGAGCGGATGGTAGTAGCGAGGGGACTGCCGTTATTATTACTGTAAAAAGAATACAGCAATGTTCCGTCTTCTGCCACCAGCGCCACTTTTGTAGTGGTGGAACCGGCATCGATTCCCAGAAAACAATCACCTTCATAGTCTTTTAAGTCCATAGATGCCACTTTATGAACGTTGTGACGGGAGATGAAGGATTCATAGTCCTGTGGGGATTCAAACAGCGGCTCCATTCGTTTGATCTCAAATTCCATTTTTATACCGCCGGAAAGCAGACTGACCAGCTGCTGTGTATCCGTTTCCACATCGGACTTATGATTCAGAGCGGCTCCGATGGCGCTCTTCCGATCTCCGATGGCAGCAAACAGATGGGAATGTTCCGGTGCAATGATCTGTTCTTCTGTCAGTTTCAGCGTTCGTATAAACGCCTGTTTTAATTCCGAAAGAAAATGCAGGGGACCGCCTAAAAATGCCACGTTTCCCCGGATGGGTTTTCCGCAGGCAAGCCCGCTGATAGTCTGATTTACAACAGCCTGGAAAATGGAAGCCGACAGATCTTCCTTGGTTGCGCCCTCATTGATCAGCGGCTGAATATCCGTTTTGGCAAATACACCGCATCTGGCGGCAATGGGATAAATGGCTTTATAGTCTTTGGCATATACATTCAGTCCCGCCGCATCCGTCTGGAGCAGGGAAGCCATCTGGTCGATAAAAGAACCGGTACCGCCGGCACAGATACCATTCATACGCTGTTCCACACCGCCGGTAAAATATATGATTTTTGCATCTTCACCGCCCAGCTCAATGGCAACATCGGTCTGTGGGGCATGATCCTCCAGGGCAGTGGAAACAGCCACAACCTCCTGTACAAAAGGAACATTCAGGTGTCTGGCCAGTGTCAGTCCGCCAGAACCTGTAATGACAGGATACAGCGTTATATTTCCATATTGTTCAATAAATTTTTTTAGCAGGGAAGCAAGTGTTTCCTGAATATTTGCATAATGTCTTTCGTAATCAGAAAATATGATTTCATTTTCAGAGTTAAGAATCGCAATCTTAACCGTGGTAGAACCAATGTCTATTCCAAGTGAAAATGTATTACTCATGGGTAACCTCCGTTTTGTATAAAGTACCGGAGAATCGGGGCTGTAGACCAGACGCTCCCAAAGTTCCGGTATAAATAGAAATCAGCTTATTATAATACATAATCCGACAAAATTCAACTGTTGTGGTAAGTCCAAACTTTGGATATCACAGTACTATATATATGAAAAACTTTAAAAAGGGTGATAGTATATATGTATTGCCATAAGGAAGAGACAAACATATAGTATTAAATCTGAATTCTTAAAAATACTGGCGGTTTCCAAATCTGCGTCCGGCCTCCAATTCCACAAACCATTTGACAAATATTTTATTCCTTACTATAATAAGGAAATATACCGTAAAAAGGAGAGAATAATATTGAATTTCATACAGAAACTGGAACGAAAATTTGGCAGATATGCCATTCACAATCTGATGACATATATCATTATCCTATATGTATTCGGTTGGATGATTCAGATATTTAATGCCAGGTTTTATTATGACGTCCTGTCGCTGGATATTGAGTCCATCTTACATGGACAGGTGTGGAGGATATTTACCTTTATCATTATGCCGCCTCCGAATTCGTCATATATATTTATGATCTTTACCCTGTATTTATACTATATACTGGGAACAAATCTAGAGCGGGTATGGGGTGCTTTCCGCTTTAATGTATATTTCTTTATGGGGGTCCTTTTTCATGTACTGGCAGGATTTCTGATCTATTTTATATTTGGGATGAATTGGCCGCTGACCACTTATTATCTGAATATGTCGTTATTTTTTGCATTTGCAACGGTTTATCCGGATATGGAGCTGTATCTGTTTTTTATCCTGCCAATTAAGATTAAGTGGCTGGCGATGATAGATGGTGCGTATTTTATATTGACTATATTTTCCGGATTTTCAAGGTATCTGTTATCGGAAGGCGGGGCACGTTCCGTTGCAAAGGTAGCGTTAAATCTGGGAATTGTTCCGTTGCCGGAGATAGCTACGGCGGCATTGGTATCCCTGCTGAATTTTGTTGTATTTTTCCTGATCACCAGAAATTATAAACGATATTCGCCAAGGGAGATCCGCAGAAAACAGAGGTACAGAAGCCAGGTACGGCACTCGGGAGGAAATGCTGCCCTTCATAAATGTGAAATATGCGGCAGAACCAGTGAATCCAATCCGGAACTGTCCTTCCGGTACTGTTCGAAATGTGCGGGAAATCATGAGTATTGTGAAGATCATTTGTTTACACACCAGCATATTCAGTAGAATAAATCATTAACATAACGGAGTAGCCATTGTCAGTGGCGGAAATGGAGATTTAAAATGGAAAAAAAGACGTTTGTAACTTTGGAGCAATTGAAAGAAATTGAGAAAGAATATCCGACACCCTATCATCTGTACGATGAAAAAGGAATCCGGGAAAACGCTCTGCGATTAAAAGATGCGTTTTCATGGAATAAGGGATTTAAGGAGTATTTTGCCGTAAAAGCAACCCCAAATCCGTTTATTCTCAAACTATTGCAGGAGTGCGGGTGCGGAGTAGACTGTTCCTCACTGACGGAGCTTATGATGTCCGATAAACTGGGTTTTCATGGGGATGATATCATGTTTTCTTCCAATGATACTCCGGCGGAAGAGTTTCTGCTGGCAAGAAAACTGGAGGCACAGATCAATCTGGATGATTATACCCATATTGATTTTCTGAATCAAACATGCGGAATCCCGGAAACCATCTGCTGTCGTTTTAATCCGGGCGGGGTATTTAAGATCAGTACCAGTATTATGGATAATCCCGGAGATGCGAAATACGGATTTACCAAGTCTCAGATGATCGAAGGATATCAAAGATTAAAGGAACTGGGAGCGAAAAGATTCGGTATTCATTCCTTTCTGGCAAGCAATACGGTTACGAATGAGTATTATCCTACACTGGCACGGATTTTGTTTGAGACTATTGTGGAAATTAAAGAACAGACAGGTGTGGAAATTTCTTTTGTCAATCTTTCCGGCGGAATCGGGATTCCTTACCGACCGGATCAGGAACCGAATGACATTTATAAGATAGCGGAAGGGGTTAAAAAAGCATATGAAGAGATTCTGGTTCCTGCCGGCATGGAAGTGGCGATCTATACGGAACTTGGAAGATATATGTTAGGGCCATACGGCTGTCTTGTGACGAAAGCGATTCATGAGAAACATATCCATAAGGAATATATCGGTGTGGATGCCTGTGCGGTAAATCTTATGCGGCCTGCCATGTATGGGGCGTATCATCATATTACCGTCATGGGAAAAGAGCAGGAGCCTTGCGACCATAAATACGATATTACCGGTTCCCTGTGTGAAAATAACGATAAGTTTGCGGTTGACCGTATGCTGCCAAAGATTGATACTGGAGACTTTATCGTGATTCATGATACCGGCGCCCACGGTTTTGCAATGGGATATAATTATAACGGTAAATTAAAGTCAGCGGAGCTGCTGTTGAAAGAGGACGGTTCGGTTCAGATGATCCGGCGGGCAGAGACGCCGGAAGATTATTTTGCTACCTTTGATTTTACGGATATCTTTAAATAATAGAAACAGCAGCCGGAGCCAGGCATTCAGATTCCTGGTTCCGGCTGTGTCCAATTTTATGAAAATGAATAATCTATCATAGAATAGATGTTATTCCGGTGTATAAAAAAGAACACCTAAAGACATCGGTCTTTAGGTGTTCCATATGTTCATAAAACTAAGCTCTTTCTACTAAACCGGATCTTAAGCAGGATGTACAAACGTACATTTTCTTGCTTGCTCCATTCACCTTCACTTTTACAGATTTAACATTTGCTTTCCACATTTTGTTTGATCTTCTATGTGAGTGGCTGACTGCGTTGCCGAAGTGAGCACCTTTATTACAAATTGAACATTTAGCCATTTTAAGCACCTCCTTAACGTACAATTGGTCTTTTAGACCTAACACGAATGATATTTTAACAGATTAAAAAGAAATATGCAAGCATTTTTTTAATTTATGCTTTATTTTTTTAAAAAAGATGTTATAATATCTAATACAAATAAAATTGACTGAATATGCACACTGTTTCTGTGAGGTGTTGAAGTTTTAAAATATATGTATGGCATTTACTGCGAAGTACGCATATATACTTCATTTGTTCAGGGTAGAATGGAGGTTCCTTATGAAAGGTAAATTAAATTCCGGTCTTGGAGATGTTTATATTGATAGTTCGGTCATTGCAAAATGTGCCGGTACGACTGCGGTAGAATGTTTTGGTATTGTGGGTATGGCGGCAGTCAGCATGACGGATGGAATCGTCAAGCTTCTGAAGAGAGAAAGTCTGGCGAAAGGAATTCATGTTGTAGTAGATGAGAATAATGAATTAACACTGAATTTTCATGTAATCGTGGCATATGGAGTAAGTATTTCCGCAGTAGCGGATAATCTGATTTCCAATGTAAAATATCATGTGGAAGAGATAACCGGATTAACGGTTAAGAAAATAAACATCTATGTCGAAGGTGTTCGCGTAATAGACTAATCTTAAGGAGGATTTTGTTGTGATTACTAATATAGATGGTAAGACATTGCAGAAGATGTTTTTAGCAGGCGCCAAAAATCTGGAAGCCAAGAAAGAATGGATCAATGAGTTAAATGTATTTCCGGTTCCGGATGGTGATACGGGTACCAATATGACATTAACGATCATGTCTGCGGCAAAGGAGGTCAGTGCCATTGTGAATCCTACGATGGAAAATCTGGCGAAGGCAGTTTCTTCCGGTTCCTTACGCGGTGCCAGAGGAAATTCCGGCGTTATTTTGTCCCAGTTATTCCGGGGATTTACCAAGGAAATCCGGGAATTTGAGACCATAGATGCAGTTGTGCTTGCCAATGCCTGTGAGCGTGCCGTGGAGACCGCATATAAAGCAGTTATGAAGCCGAAAGAAGGAACGATTCTGACCGTGGCCAGGGGAATGGCAGAAAAGGCCAATGAAATCGTACTGGAAACCGATGATCTGGAATATATGATCGCAGAAATCATTAAAGAGGGTGATTATGTATTGAGCCAGACACCGGAGATGCTGCCGGTATTAAAACAGGCCGGTGTTGTGGATTCCGGCGGACAGGGGCTAATGCAGGTTATCAAAGGAGCCTTTGATGCATTTCTGGGAAAAGAACTGGATCTTACGATTTCGGCAGCGAAAACTACGGGAACCGCTGTCAGAACGGAATCTGCCGATGATATTGATATTAAGTTCGGATATTGTACGGAATTTATAATTATGCTGGAAAAAGAATATAACATGGATAAGGAACATGAATTTAAGGGATACCTTGAATCCATCGGCGATTCCATTGTTGTAGTTTCTGATGACGATATAGTTAAGGTTCATGTACATACAAATGATCCTGGACTGGCGATTCAGAAAGCACTGACTTACGGTTCACTGACCAAGATGAAGATTGATAATATGCGGGAAGAACATCAGGAAAAACTGATAAAGGATGCCGAGAAACTGGCAGAACAGCAAAAGCAGCAGGAATTAGAACAGACACCAAGAAAAGAAGCCGGTTTTATCACGGTTTCCATCGGTGAAGGAATGAATGAAATATTTAAGGGACTGGGGGTTGACCGTATTATAGAAGGCGGGCAGACCATGAATCCCAGTACCGAAGACGTTCTTAACGCCATTGCCCGGGTCAATGCGGATACCGTCTATGTACTTCCAAATAATAAAAATATAATACTGGCGGCCGAGCAGGCAAAAAAATTGACAAAAGATAAGAATATTGTGGTCATACCGTCCAAAACGGTTCCCCAGGGGATTACGGCCATCATTAATTATATGCCGGAACGCAGCGCCGAAGAAAATACCGCCAGAATGACCGAAGAAATGGGAAAAGTTAAAACCGGTCAGATTACCTATGCGGTGCGTGATACGATCATAGATGAAAAGGAAATCAAACAGAATGATATCATGGGAATCGGTGATTCCGGCATTATTTCCGTCGGAACGGATCTGTTTAAGACCACGGTGGATATGGTTTCCGGTCTGATCGACGATGATACGGAAATCATCAGTATCTATTACGGCCAGGATGTAACGGAAACCGACGCAACAGATGTTGCCGATAAGATTGAAGAACTATATCCGGATGTGGATGTGGAAGTTAATATGGGCGGACAGCCGATCTATTATTATATTATATCCGTTGAATAGGGCAGCAAAAGGATTTGAATGTAACAATCGGTTGTAATATATGATATTGCAATCGATTGCTCCGATATGGAGGATTAAAATGAACGAAAAACATAAGAGTAAAATTCATGGACTTGTAACAGTGCCGTTTCTGCTGTTTCTGATATTTCAATGCTATTATATGCTGTGTAATATCACATACGCCAGAATCATATGTATTCAGGGATTAATTTTTTCTTTTTTGTTATTCTGGGGAATTTATATATGTGTATTCGGCTGTATGAATAACGTATACCGGACAACGGTCATGTTATCTGCGGCTTTGGTCGTATTTGGAATAGTGAACCAGTTGAAAATTGCATACTCTGATACTCCGGTATTTCTTTCTGACTTCTTTTTCCTAAACTCCGCAGGAACTTTTATGGATATTTTAAAAGGGACCATCCTGGATATCATTTTAAAATATCTGGTTATCATAGTGGCATTTTTAACAGGAATCGTATATATTTGTAAATTTGCCAGGAAACAGAATGAATGTTTCATTCGAAAACGTATCCGGGCATTTTATATCATACTTCCAATTGTATTTATGGTCGTTATATCTGTTCCAAATAAGGAGATCAGCCATTTTATGCTGAAAACATTTTTCAGCATTGATGAGAGACAGGATAACTATGCTACTACCAATATGGGATATTATTTTAAATTTGGTGTATTTGGAGGACTGTATGGGCAGAACTTAGAGAGCAGGCTGGAGGAACCGGATGGATATGATGTTTCGGAACTGGAACGGCTCGTGAAAGAGAGCCGCAAAGAAAAACGGAACAGCCGCAGTCTTGGGAAACCCAATATAGTTATGATCTTTTCGGAATCTTTCTGGAATATAGATGATATGAAAGAGGTTCGCTTTGATAAACCGGTGGCATCGAATTTTGAACAGTTAAAACAAAAAGGGATCTTGGTGGATATGATCTCACCATCCTATGGAGGAATTTCGTCCAATGTGGAATATGAGATTCTTACCGGAAGTTCCATCAAATTTTTCTCTTCCGGTTATATCCCATATATGCAGCTTTATATTGATGACAAATATAAGAAAGCGCCTTCCGTGATTCAGGAATTAAAGAGAAACGGATATAAAACCCACATTACTTCTACATGGGAAAGTTCGTTATTTAACTGTAAGTCCGTATATGAGTATTTTGATGTGGATGTACAGGAATATAAAGAAGATTTAAAAGATTCTTATAAAAAGGGCGGAAGGATATCCGATGCCTATGTGGCAGAGCGGCTGATCCGGGAACTGAAAGAGAAACCGAAAGATGAAAAACTCTTTACCATGATTCTTACGGCACAGGCCCATATGCCCTTTAATTATGATAAGTATGAGGATTATGATATTTCCATTGTAGACAGCAGACTGAATCAGGAGGAAAAGGATACTATACTATCCTATGCCCAGGGAGTCTATGATGCCGACAAACAGCTAAAAGAAGTATATGATTTCATTCAGACCTATGAGGAACCGACAATTTTAATTTTTTATGGAGATCACCTGCCATATCTGAAGACCGAAAAGGGAGAAGATATTACAAAGAAGCTGGAATATTTCAATACCGGGGATTCCACAGAGGATTTATACCGGAAGTATCATACCCAGTGCCTGATTCTTGCCAACTATGATATCGGGAAAGATGATATAGGTTATATGGGACCGGACCTGCTCATGAATTATCTGATCAACAATATGGATATGGAGGTTTCGCCATATTATCAATGGTTGTATACCACTATTGATAAGCTTCCGGCAAGTAATCTGTATGTTTCCGTGGATAAAAACGGAAATAAATATAAAACTTCGAAACTGACCGGGACGATGAAAGATACTTTTGATCTGCGAAGAAAAATGAATTGGAAATATTTTGTGGAAGTGGATGTGGATTAGTTTATATGCAAAAAGGGACTGTTCAGTCCCTTTTTATATTAAATAACAGAGAATGAAGACATTTTGAATTTGGTATGTTTGCCGGTCATTATGCCAGGAGGAGTAGCTATGAGTGTCATTAAGATTGAAAACCTTGTACGTGACTATGAAGATGGAAAAGGAGTATTCGATATATCTTTCCATGTGGATCAGGGGGAAGCTTTTGGTTTTTTGGGTCCGAACGGAGCAGGAAAAACAACGACTATACGCCACTTGATGGGATTTCTGAAACCAAGATCAGGAAAATGTACGATTGATGGTCTGGATTGTTGGAATGCACGGGATCAAGTGCAGGCAAGACTTGGTTATATTCCGGGTGAAATCGGCTTTTTTGATGATATGTCGGGTACGGAGTTTTTGAAATTTATCGCTGAATACCGTAAAATAGGCACATGGAGCCGTAAAGAGGAATTGCTGGAACGTTTTGAATTAGATCCCAAAAGCAAGATAAAAAAGATGAGTAAGGGAACGAAACAAAAACTTGGAATCGTTGCCGCATTTATGCATGACCCTGATATTCTTATTCTTGACGAACCGACCAGCGGACTTGATCCGTTGATGCAAAGCAGGTTTGTTAATTTAATTGCGGAAGAAAAGGAACACGGTAAAACAGTTTTGATGTCAAGTCATATGTTTGAGGAGGTTGAACGGACTTGCGACCGTATCGGAATCATACGCAATGGCAGGATGATAGCCGTGGATTCTGCCGATGCATTGCGTGAACGGCATACCCGCAGTTACACCGTAACGCTTGAGAATGAAGCTTCTGCTGAAGCATTTGCCGCAGACTTTGGCGGAATCTGCAGCGGTACAAAAGTTACTGTAACGACGAAGCAAAGTCTGGAAGAAATCTTCATGAATTATTACGGAGGTGTGAAAAATGATTAACAGGGCGTTATATGTACGTGAAATGAAAAGAAGCGTAAAGCTGCTAATAATTTTTGGCATGATCCTTACCATGTATGTTACGGTCATCATCAATATGTATGACCCCAAAATGATGAATATGTTAGACAAGTTTCGGGAAGTTATGCCGGAATTGATGGCAGCCGTCGGAATAAAAGCATATGCTGCGAATCTTCTGGGATTTATGATATCTTACCTTTACGGATTCATAATGCTGATTTTTCCGATGTTATTCTCCATACTGCGGGGAAATGCTCTGATTGCAAAGTATACGGAGAAAGGTTCTATGATTTCGTTGCTTGCTGCACCTGTAAAACGCCGTACCATTGCATTTACACAGATGGGGGTACTCATTAGCGGTATTTTGCTGCTCATTCTTTATAGCACGATCGTAGAGTTGATCTGTGCCGGAAGTGGTTTTCCGGGGGAGTTAGATGTATCCGGGCTCTTTATTTTAAACGGAGGACTGTTGTGCCTGCATTTGTTTATTGGCGGAATATGTTTTCTTTCTTCCTGCATATTTTCTGAAATAAAATACAGTGTTGCATTCGGAGCAGGGATTCCTGCTTTTATGTATGTTTTGCAGATGCTTGCAAATGCTGGCGGAAATGCGGAAAAAGCAAAGTATTTCACATTTTTTACCCTGTTTCATCCGGAAGGCATTATTGACGGTGAAAGCAGCGCCATAGCCGGTGTGCTTATGCTTTTTGCCGGTGCCGTTGTGCTTTACATACTGGGAATGATTGTATTTGAAAGAAAAGATTTACACATCTGAACAGGTGAAATTAATAACAGCAATGAATAAATCCGGCTCATCCGTGGAAAAATAAACATTATTTTTTCATGGAGATAAGCATATGTATAATTCTTTTTATGGCTGGTATCTGAAATGTCAGTCTGATTCACAGACTTTGGCGGTAATACCTGCCGTTCACACTACAAGAAACAAGCGCACTTGTTCTGTTCAGGTGATTACGGATGATGATGCCTGGGCGGTTACGTTCGCTGCAGATTCATATCGCCGGACAGGAAGGAATATTTTTATTGGAGAGAACCGGTTCGGTGAAAAAGGAATTTATCTGGCAATACGCACACCACAGCTGACCGTTAGGGGAAAACTGGATTTTGGACCGCTTTTACCGTTAAAATATGATATTATGGGGCCGTTTGCGTTAGTGCCATTTATGGAATGCCGCCATAGTGTGTGGAGTATGCGTCATTCAGTCCGGGGAAATGTGAGTATCAATGGACAAAAATATTCTTTTCAGAATGCCTGGGGATATTGGGAAGGAGACCGGGGCCGGTCATTTCCTAAAGAATATATATGGACGCAGTGTTGTTTTTCTGGTGGCTCTTTAATGCTGTCAGTGGCGGATATCCCCATGGCAGGAATTCATTTTACCGGTATGATAGGCTTTATATTATGGCAGGGGAAAGAGTACAGGATAGCTACTTACCTGGGAGCCAGAGTTGTCAGGATCCGAAACAAAATGGTACGGATCAAACAGGGCAATTTAGAACTGGAAGTCCGTCTGCTAAAAGCAGCTGATCGGCCCCTTAAGGCTCCGGCAAAAGGAGATATGATACGGACGATTCACGAAAGCGCATCCTGTCAGGCATTCTATCGGTTTCGCAAGGATGGTTGTACCCTGTTTGCGTTTGAAACGGACAGGGCCTCTTTTGAATTTGAATATTTCTCTTGATCGTGTGATATAGAATAACAGGAGATCACAGAACGATCAGAAAGCAGGATTAACACAATATTTCCTGCATTACATATTATAGTGTAGAAAGATTAAAAGGAGAGTTTTATGAGTTACAGTTATTGCGATAATCAAAGGGATTATGGACCAAATCCGTATGTTACCAATATCGAGCAGACAGCAATACAAAACCAAAATTTTCGCACTGCTGTTTGGACCGGATGCCATTTGCAAATGATGGTTATGTGTATTCCACCTTGTGGTGAGGTTGGTTATGAAATTCATGAAGATACGGACCAGTTGATCAGAGTTGAGCAGGGAACAGCAGTAGTAAAAATCGGTAAATGTGTAAATCAATCAGATTTTCAACAAAATATATGTAAAGGAGAAGCTGTTTTTATACCGGCAGGAACATGGCATAATATTGTCAATATTGGGAGAAATGCCTTAAAGGTATCCTCAGTTTATGCGCCTCCCCATCATCCCAGGGGAACAGTGCATCGCACGAAGGCAGATGCAGAACGGGAAAATCAGGTACAGATGAACAAATATTGAATGGTGGCCGTTCCGTGACTGGCACATAGTCACGGAACGGCGATTTACTCTAATGCGGTAAGCGTCGGAGATCTGTTCATCCGGCATGGGAAATAGAAGCTTCGATTATCCGGTATAAATAATAATTATAATATACAGCCGTAAAGTGTATGCCGTCTTCCGTGGATACAGGATTCAGATTACCATTGGAATCCGTAAAGTATCCGTTTAAATCTAAGTATGTAACCTGACTGTTTTGGCACATTTCGGAAAGAAGGTTATTATACTGTAAGATCCGGTCGTTATTTTCATATTCCTCCAGATTGTGTGATTCCCTGCAGACATTTAAAACGGCGATAACATAAATACGGGTGTCAGGAGAATTATCTTTAATAAATTGAATAAATTCAGCGTAACGGCTGATAAATGTTTCCGGATAATCCCAGCCAAGTTCGTTGTAGCCGAGACAGAGAAAAATACGGCTATATTTTTTTTCTGCGATGGCGGCGGATAACTGCGGGTTGTTCTTTACGGTGGATACGGTATAGCCAACGCCGCAGTGAAAATCCGCATAACCGGCGGCCGGCGTAAACTTATATAATCCTTCGGTCCTGGAGTCTCCGATAAATAAGCTGCCCGTCAGGGTCTGTGTCAGACGGGCCGGACTCAGAACTTCATCAATGTCTTCATAATTGGTAAATCCGGAAGTTTCCGTTGCTGACGGTTCCATATCCGGAACTTTGGACGGAGTATCCGGTTCTTCCGGCTGTTCCGGAGGTTTTTCATTGGAGGTAATACCGGACGCTACCCTGTTTATTTTTTTATCATACTGATTTAATTTAATTAACACTGCAATCTGAAAGAAAATCGTGACTATAAAAAAAATGAAACTGCAGTATAAGATATTTTTTTTGATCATAGAGATATTACCTTTTGTTATTGTTTTATTATATGATATAATTGATTATAATTTAGAAAAACAATAGTGTAAAGAATAAATTATAATTTATTATGCTCAGGAATGGGGATAATATGAAAATAAATTGTATGGACACGGAGAAACTCCTATGAGACTAACGGAATTAAAAGGAATCGGAGAAAAGACCGAGCATTTGTTTGGAAAACTAAAGATAGGAAGTGTGGAAGAACTTTTATATTATTTTCCAAGAACCTATGATATTTATGAACCGCCCATAGCGATTGATGAAATCGATAACCGGCTGGTTGCGGCCATTGACGGTACTGTCATGAAGAATCCGGAAGTAAAGCAGGTAAATCATCTACAGGTGGTTTCCACCGTGATCAAAGATAAAAACGGTGCCATGATGAAGATTACCTGGTTTAATATGCCTTTTTTAAGAAATACGGTCAGGTATTCCATGCGGTTTATATTTCGGGGAAGAATAAACAAAAAAAACGGATTGCCGGTGATGGAGCAGCCGGAACTGTTTACCCTTGGAGCCTATGAGGAAAAGCTGAATCATATGCAGCCGGTTTATTCTTTATCCAAAGGCATTACCAATAATACCGTTAGTAAGGCTGTGAAACAGGCATTGGAATATTGCCGGCTGGAAGATTATCTGCCGGAGGATCACCGGAAACGCTATGAACTTTCGGAATTGGAAGAGGCCGTCCGGAGGATCCATTTTCCCGGACAGGAGAAAGAACTGCTGGCAGCCAGAAGGAGACTGGTGTTTGATGAGTTTTTCCGCTTTATTTATAATATGAGGAAACTAAAAGAAAAGGAAACGTTCATGCCGAATGAGAACAGGATTTCCTGTCATATGGTTTCTAAATCCGTAGCAGAACGGCTGCCATATGAATTGACCAATGCGCAGAAAGCAGTCCTGCAGGAGATTTTTGCGGACATGGCTTCGGATAAGACCATGCAGCGTCTGATCCAGGGAGATGTGGGCTCCGGCAAGACCATTCTGGCTTTTCTGGCAATGCTGGATGTAGCGGCTTCCGGCAGGCAGGCTGCATTGATGGCGCCTACGGAAGTTCTGGCGGAACAACATTTTCAAGGTATAATGGAATTAAAGCAATCATATAATCTGGATATCACACCGGTCCTGCTCACCGGTTCCGTAAGGGCAGCAGAGAAACGAAGGATTTATGCAATGATGGAATCCGGTGAAGCGGATATCATCATCGGAACCCATGCCCTGATACAGGAAAAGGCTGTATACCAAAAACTGGCGCTGGTGATCACCGATGAGCAGCACCGGTTTGGAGTTATGCAAAGGAGCGCCATCAAAGAAAAGGGAAATCAGCCCCATGTGATCGTTATGAGCGCAACGCCCATACCCCGGACGCTTGCCATTATTTTATATGGCGACCTGGATATTTCGGTGATCAATGAACTGCCTGCAAAACGGCTGAGCATAAAAAATTGTGTGGTTACAAGGGAATATCGTAAAAAAGCGTATGAGTTTATTCAAAAAGAAGTAAAAGCAGGACGGCAGGCATATGTTATCTGCCCTATGGTGGAAGAAAATGATACGCTGGAAGCGGAAAACGTGATTGATTATTCCAGATCACTGCAAAAAGAATGGTCCAATGATATTGTCGTAACTTATTTACATGGAAAGATGAAACCGGAGGAAAAAAATGATATCATGCGCAGATTCAGCCGGAATGAGATTCAGGTATTGGTGTCCACTACGGTAATCGAGGTAGGAATAAATGTACCGAATGCCACAGTCATGATGGTGGAAAATGCGGAACGGTTCGGTCTGGCCAGTCTGCATCAGCTGCGGGGAAGAGTGGGAAGAGGAGAACATCAGTCCTATTGTATCTTTGTCAGCACATCTTCGGACCAGGAAAAACTAAAGCGGCTGGAAATATTGAACCGCTCCAATGACGGATTTTATATAGCTTCCAGTGATTTAAAACTGCGGGGACCGGGAGATTTCTTTGGCGTGAGACAAAGCGGGGAAATGGAATTCAATCTTGCGGATATTTATTCCGACGGTGAGATCATGAAAGCCGCGTCTGATGCCGTGGATGATTTTATCGGACAGGGGTATGAACTGGTTGACAAACGAATGAATGATGATATAGTAATATACTAGGTATATATTCCTGAACCAGGCAAAGCCGTCAGACGGTTACAAAACTCAACGCCGCAGGCTGTCTTAACATCCGGTCCGGGACGGTGGGTTTCGTGATCGCCTGGTGATAATGAAAGAAAGGATATTCGCAGCAGACCTGCGATATATATGGGTATCATTATGAATATAGTAGTATTGTGTGCAGGTTCCAGTACGGAACGGGAAGTGTCAATCGTTACGGGAACACAGGTATGTAAGGCATTGCGGGAAAAAGGCCATAATGCCAGGGTTTTGGATGTGTTCTTTGGCCATAAGGACCGGGAAACATTTTTTGACGGCAGTTATGATCCGGAAACCGCAACTGCCCGGATGCAGTCCGACACTGAACGGGTGGAGGCTGAGTTAAAACAGCGGAAACAGTTTGTGGGTGAAAATGTGTTTCACATCTGTGAAGCAGCAGATGTGGTATTTATGGCTCTGCATGGCTCTAACGGCGAAGACGGCAGACTGCAGGCGGCCTTTGATTTAATGGGAATCCGTTACACCGGCTCCGGATATCTGGGCAGTGCCCTGGCAATGGATAAAGGGATGACAAAACATCTGTTAATGGCAAATCATATTCCGGCTCCCAACGGAATCCTTTTACATAAAGACCAGGAGAATGTGTATTCGACAGAATGGCTGCAGGCAGCAGATATAAGTTTTCCGTGTGTGGTAAAACCCTGCTGCGGTGGTTCCAGCATTGGAATATCCATTCCGCAGAATGAAGAAGAATATAAGGAGGCGTTGGAGAAAGCCTTTGGTTATGAAGAAGAGATACTGGTGGAAGCCTATGTAAAGGGCAGAGAGTTTTCCATCGGCGTTGTGGGGCATCAGGCATACCCGATCATTGAAATCATTCCGCTGCAAGGATTTTATGATTATGAAAATAAATACCAGCCGGGACGTACCAAAGATATCTGCCCGGCACCTTTAAAGGAAGAACTTACCAAAAAGATGCAGGAATGTGCGGTCAGGGCCAGTGAAGTCCTGCGGTTGAACCGGTATTCCAGAATAGATTTTATGTTGGATGAAGATGAAAACATATATTGCATTGAAGCAAATACACTGCCTGGAATGACTCCTACCAGCCTGCTGCCTCAGGAGGCGGCTGCTCTGGGCATTGATTTCGGAGAGTTGTGTGAAATTCTGATCCGTGAGTCATGATTTATAAAAATGATAGTTGGTTAGCTGCCGGAAACGACGGCACGAAAAAGCTAAAGGAAAGGAATATGCAAACGTGTAACGTGTCATATGCATGGATTTCAAAATGAAAAATCTTACATTACATAATTTGGCAGAGGTCTGCCGGGGAAAGCTTTTTAATGCGGGACCGGATGTCCGTGAACTTGAGGTGGAAGGGATTGTCACCGACAGCCGGAAAGTTGTAAAGGATTCGTTGTTTATTGCCATCCGCGGAGAGCGGGCGGACGGACATGATTTTATTGACGGCTGTTATGAGGCAGGCGCCGTCTGTGTGATCAGTGAGAAGGAATTACAGACGGAAAAACCGTATATTCTGGTAGAGCGTTCGCTGCAGGCAATAAAAGATATTGCGGAGTTTTATTTAAAGGGATTAAACTGTAAAGTGGTAGGAATTACCGGAAGCGTGGGAAAAACCAGTACAAAGGAAATGATTGCTTCTGTCCTTGCTGAAAAATACCGGGTATTGAAGACGGAAGGCAATTTTAACAATGAGCTGGGACTGCCGCTGACCGTATTCCGAATCCGGGAGGAACATGAGATCGCCGTTCTGGAAATGGGGATCAGTGATTTTGGTGAAATGTCCAGGCTGGCAAGGATTGCCAGACCGGATATTTCGGTGATCACCAATATCGGACTGTGCCATCTGGAACATCTGAAGAGCAGAGACGGTATTTTACAGGCAAAAACAGAGATGTTTGATCATTTAAAAGAAGACGCCGCCATAATCTTAAACGGAGATGATGATAAACTGTCTGCCATTCAGGAGCATAATGGAACAGTGCCGGTATTCTACGGCATGGAACATAAAGAACGTCTGGATGTTTATGCAGATTCCGTTACTCCGGAGGGAATCCGGGGAATCCGCTGCAGTATTCATGACAGAGAGCATATGGATCTGGAGGTTATGATACAGATTCCCGGCAGGCATATGGTATATAATGCGCTGGCGGCCGCCTGCGTGGGCAGGCAGATGGGGCTGACACCGGAAGAGATCCGCAGGGGAATTGAAAGAATCCTTCCGGTATCCGGAAGAAATCATATCATTTCCGTGAACGGAATTACTTTGATCGACGATTGTTATAATGCCAATCCGGTGTCCATGAAAGCTTCCATCGATGTATTATCCTATGCGGATACCAGAAAAGTTGCGATATTAGGAGATATGTTTGAACTTGGCGAAGAAGAAGCGGAGTTTCATTCCGAACTGGGAGATTACATCGCATCAAAGGGAATCGATGTGGCAGTTCTGGCAGGCAGGCGGATGAAACATGCATATCTGAAACTGCATGAAGCAAACGAGAATTATAATTTATATTATTTTGAACAGACGGAAGAACTGATGCAGGAACTGGACCAGATCGTCCGGCAGGGTGATACCGTTCTGGTCAAAGCCTCCCACGGAATGAATTTTATAAAAATAATCGATCATTTTACAAAGAAATCATAGGCGGCATATGGAGATAATAAAAAAGCAGATCAATACGAATCTTTGTCATGAGATAGAAGAGCGGTTTCCGGGCAAACATATCCTGTATTATGATATTGAGACCACCGGACTTTCCGCTTCCAGAGGAATGGTTTATCTGATCGGAACGGCATGGAGAAAAGAGGATTCCTGTTATGAGATCCGGCAGTATTTTGCATACAACGCCATGGATGAAAAGGATCTGATACTGGAATTTGCCCGGAGCATCCGGCCGTTTGATATTGTTGTCAGTTTTAACGGAGAGAATTTTGATCTGCCTTTTTTAAACAAAAGAGCAGAATATCTGGGACTTTCCGTTCATATACTGAATCATGAGGCTGTCTCTCTTGATATTTATAAAAAAATCAGAAAATACTGCGGTCTGCTGGGAATGGAAAATGCAAAGCAGAAAACCGTAGAACAATTTGCTGGAATTCAAAGGAAAGATACGGTTTCAGGGAAAGAACTGATAAAAGTATACCGGGATTATCTGATCAAACGGGACGAACATATGCTCGATCTCCTGCTTTTGCACAACGCAGAGGATGTTACCGGACTTCCTGCGCTGGCAGGCATGATTTCTTATTGTGATATATTTGAGGGAAATTGGGAGATTTCCGGTATGGAAACCGTAGAAAACGGTATATTAATAGTATGTGACCTTAAATATAAGATTCAAAAAGCCCTGGAACTGCAAAATTCTTTTGTCCGGGTCCGGATTCAGGACAGACGGATCCGTATTCTGCTTTATACGTTGTCTATGGAATTAAAATTTTTTTATCCGGATCATAAAAATTATTATTATCTTCCAAAAGAGGATATGGCGGTTCATAAATCCGTGGCGGTTTTTGTAGACAAGGAGTACAGGATCAAAGCGTCGAAGGAAAATTGTTATATGAAACGAACCGGGGAATTCGTAAAAAATTACGGTCTGACCGGTCTGCATATTCTGAAACGGAGTTATTCGGAGAAAGAGGAGTATGTGGAAGCCGGAGAACTGGTAAAGACGGATATACAGACAAAAGAATTCAGAGAATATGTGATCAATATATTAAATTCTTTCATAAAACGGGTTTGAAAATATTACCAGTTTATAATATGGAATCATGCACACAATATGATTGTAACATCAAACCAATAATTTTATGGAGGCGTTTATTATGAATAACACAAGTTCAAACAAAACAGCTGTACCCGAAGCAAAGAGTGCTATGAACAAGTTAAAAATGGAAGTAGCAAATGAAATTGGCGTACCTTTGTCAGACGGTTATAATGGTAATCTGACTTCCGCTCAGAATGGTTCAGTAGGTGGTTATATGGTTAAGAAAATGATTGAAGCTCAGGAAAAGCAGATGGCTGGCAAATAAGTTTCAATCCCATGATTATCTACAGGTGATGTTAAAATGGCTGTCATTCATTTGGCAGCCATTCAGTATGTTTAAAATTGTTTAATATTGGGGGAACTACATAAAACCGTTGTATTTTGTCGTTTTTTATATTAAAATTAGAATAGTGATTTAAATGCTGGAAAAGAGGGATGCATATGTCAATTTTGACATTTATAGGAGGCGTTCATCCTTATGACGGAAAAGATATTTCCAAGGATGGCCCTGTTTGTGAATATAAGCCGAAAGGAGAGGTTGCAATCGCACTGTCACAGCATATCGGTGCACCTGCAGTGCCGGTTGTAAATCCGGGAGACCGGGTGCTGGCGGGACAGCTTATCGCACAGGCTTCCGGATTTGTTTCTGCAAATGTACATTCATCCGTATCAGGTACCGTAAAGGCAATCGAGCCCAGACTTCTGGTAAACGGAAGCAAGAGTCCGTGTATTATCATCGATAACGATTCCGAGTTCCGGGAGGCGGAAATAAAAAAGCCGAAACCATTGGAAGAACTTACAAGGGAAGAAATAGTTGCGCTGGTAAAAGAAGCAGGGATCGTCGGTATGGGCGGCGCCGGATTTCCGACCCATGTCAAACTCTCGCCAAAGAATCCGGAGGATATAGAGTATGTTATCGTTAACGGTGCAGAGTGTGAACCTTATCTGACTTCCGATTACCGGAAACTGATGGAAGACCCGCAGTCGCTGATTGCCGGACTGAAAGTGATGCTCAAACTATTTGAAAGGGCAAAGGGATACATAGCCATTGAAGACAATAAACCGGATGCGATTGCCAAGATAAAAGAACTGGTCAAAGGAGAAGAGCGGATCGAAGTTAAAAAATTATATACGAAGTATCCCCAGGGAGCCGAGCGGATGCTGATCTATGCCACGACCGGACGGAAGATAAATTCGTCCATGCTGCCGGCAGATGCCGGCTGTGTGGTAGATAACGTAGATACCGTATTTGCCATAAAATGTGCGGTACTGGACGGAAGGCCGTTAACCAAGCGGGTCATCACTGTAACCGGTGATGCCATTGTAAGGCCGCAAAACTATCTGGTCAGGATCGGAACGAACCAGAGTGAATTGATCGAAGCTTCCGGCGGATATATAAACCCTCCGGAGAAGATCATTTCCGGCGGACCGATGATGGGTATGGCCCTCAGTACCACCGATGTGCCGATCACAAAAACATCCTCCGCTTTGTTGTGTTATCAGAAAGACGAGCTTTTATCCCTGACGGAAACCAGCTGTATCAATTGCGGGCGCTGTGTCAGTGTCTGTCCGGGCCGTGTGCTGCCGTCAAAGCTGGCTACTTTTTCCAATCGCGGAGATAAAGACAGTTTTATCCGGTATAACGGAATGGAATGTTGCGAATGCGGCTGCTGTTCTTTTATCTGCCCGGCCAAGAGGAATCTGACCCAGGCGATAAAGACCATGCGGAAAGAAGTTCTTGCAGATAGAAAAAAGAAGTGAGGTGTTTGATGTGAGTGAAATGCTTAATGTGTCTTCGAATCCGCATGTAAGGGATAAGAAGACAACACAGATGATCATGCTGGACGTAATCATTGCATTGCTTCCGGCCGGTATTTTCGGAATCTATAATTTTGGAATCCGGGCGTTGCTGGTAATACTGGTTACGATTGCAGCAGCAGTATTTACGGAATTTATATATGAAAAACTGATGCACAAGACCATTACGGTCTATGATCTGAGCGCTGTGGTGACCGGTCTTCTGCTGGCTCTGAACCTGCCGTCCACGATTCCGTTCTGGATTGCCATACTGGGCGCGGTATTTGCCATTTTGATCGTTAAACAGATTTTTGGAGGACTGGGACAGAATTTTATGAATCCGGCATTAGCAGCGCGGTGTTTCCTGCTGTTATCATTTACCGGAAAAATGACGGCGTTTACCTACGACGGGGTAACGGGAGCCACTCCGTTATATAATATGAAACATGGGGAATCTTATGATTTATTACATATGTTTTTAGGCAATACGGCCGGTACCATTGGAGAAACCTCGGCTCTGGCGCTGCTGGTGGGTGCCGCATATCTTCTGATCAAAAAAATCATTGATTTCAGGATTCCGTTGTTCTATATCGGAACATTTACCATATTTGCCGTTATCTATACGGCCTTCAACGGCGGCGTGGATTTCACGTTTGTTGCCGGGCAGCTTTGCGGCGGCGGTTTCATGCTGGGCGCCTGGTTTATGGCAACGGATTATGTGACATCACCG
This sequence comes from uncultured Lachnospiraceae bacterium, assembly GCA_910578175.1. Lineage (GTDB taxonomy): Bacteria > Bacillota > Clostridia > Lachnospirales > Lachnospiraceae > Bovifimicola. The sequence goes on along the minus strand of CAJTPF010000004.1, from coordinate 57,024 downwards.
GTCACGCCTGCGGGGCGGATCCTGTTTGGAATCTGTCTGGGACTGCTGACGGGGGCGTTCCGGCTGCTCAGCAGTGAAAATTCAGGGGCAGAAGGCGTGTCCTATGCCATTATTTTCTGTAATCTTCTAGTACCGCTGATCGAGCGTATCACGATTCCCAGAGGGTTCGGCAGGGAAAAGAAAAAATCGGCAGCATGAAGTCCATGATCGTTTCAATGGCAGAAAGGAAGCAATATGAAGGAAATCATTAAGAATTCTTTGATCCTGTGTATTATCACCCTTGTGTCCGGCGTACTTCTTGGTGCCGTTTATGAGGGAACAAAAAAGCCCAGGGCAGAACAGGAGGAAAAGACAAAACAGGAAGCATATAAGAAAGTATTTGAGGAAGCGGACCGTTTTGAAGAACTGGAATATGACGAAGCCGCATTAAAAACCTATCTGAAGGAGAACGGATATCCGGAACATATGGTTTATATTCAGGGAGCCGTATCGGCGATGGATTCGTCCGGAACGGATATCGGATATGTGATAACAGTCACGGATAAAGAAGGTTATGGCGGTGAGATCACGTTCACCTTTGGAATACGGAAAGACGGAACCATAAACGGAATTTCTTTTTTAACACTGAATGAAACTGCCGGTGTTGGTATGAAAGCGGATACGGCAGGATTTAAAGGTCAGTTCACAGGAAAAAAAGCGGATTCTTTTTCCTATGTAAAAAACGGAAAGCAGGCGGACAATGAAATCGATGCTATCAGCGGTGCCACTGTCACCACCAATGCAGTGACCAATGGTGTAAATGCCGGAATCCTGTGTTACAGATTCCTTTCCGGAGAGATTGGAGGCAGAACAGATGAATAGATGTGTGGAACGTTTATATAACGGTATCATAAAGGAAAATCCTACTTTTGTTCTTATGTTGGGAATGTGTCCCACACTGGCCGTTACGTCATCCCTGATCAACGGCTTTGGCATGGGAATGACGACCATGGTGGTGTTGACTGCATCCAATGCGATCATTGCCCTGCTGCGGAACATCATACCGGATAAGGTGCGGATGCCGGCATTTATAGTGATCGTTGCCAGTTTTGTGACGATCGTACAGTTTATGCTGCAGGCATATCTGCCGTCCCTGAATTCTGCACTGGGTATATATATTCCTTTGATCGTGGTAAACTGTATTATTCTCGGTCGGGCAGAAGCATATGCATCCAAACATCCGGTGATTCCTTCGGTATTTGACGGAATCGGAATGGGACTTGGATTTACCCTGGGATTATCCTGTCTGGGTCTTGTAAGGGAACTTATCGGTTCCGGAACCGTTGCATCCGTCCGGCTGATTCCGGAGGATTACTGTATCAAGATTATCGGTCTGGCGCCGGGAGCCTTTTTTGTGCTTGCCGGACTGGTAGCCATCCAGAATAAGATCCGGATATCCCATGGAAAGAAACCAAAGGAAATGAAATGTTGTTCCGACTGTTCCGGCTGCAATCTGGATTGCGGGGAACGGAAAGAAACAGCTATGGATTCGGATCTGGTAAAGGAGGAAGCATAATATGAAAGAAGTGCTGATCATCGGAATTACGGCAGCTCTTGTCAATAATGTTGTATTGAGCCAGTTTCTTGGTCTCTGTCCGTTTCTCGGAGTCTCTAAGAAGGTTAAGACCGCAGGCGGCATGGGTGCGGCAGTTATCTTCGTAATTACCCTGTCTTCCCTGCTGACCGGTTTGATTTATAAATTTATTCTGGTACCAACGGATATGACATATCTGAATACTATCGTATTCATTCTTGTAATCGCAGCTTTGGTTCAGTTTGTGGAAATGGTACTGAAAAAAATAAGTCCTTCCCTGTATGAGGCGCTGGGAGTATATTTGCCTCTGATTACCACCAACTGTGCGGTACTGGGCGTGGCCCTTTTAAATGTTCAGAACTCTTACGGCATATTGGAAGGAGTGGTAAACGGACTGGGAACCTCTGTTGGATTTACGGTGGCTATTGTCATTATGGCGGGAATCCGGGAAAAAACAGAATATAATGATTATTCGCCGGCACTGAAAGGTATGCCAATGGTTCTCATTACGGCAGGACTGATGGCAATTGCTTTTTCCGGTTTTTCCGGTTTATTGTAACAGCAGAAACAGAATTCGGAAGGAGGATACTGAAATGAGTATAACAGGTATAATAATCGCCGCCTGTCTGGTAGGAGGTACCGGTCTGGTGATTGGTCTGTTGCTGGGATTTGCAGGAAAAGCGTTTGAAGTGCAGACGGATGAAAAGGAAATTGCCGTAAGGGAACAATTGCCCGGTAACAATTGCGGCGGCTGCGGCTATGCGGGATGTGATGCCCTGGCAAAAGCCATTGCTGCCGGAGAGGCGAAAGCTGACGGATGTCCGGTAGGAGGCGCATCGGTGGCAGAAGCTATCGCCGGGATCATGGGCAGCCAGGTAGAAGTCGTGAAAAAGGTTGCTTCTGTAAAGTGCAGCGGTACCTGTGAGAAAGCAAAGGACCGGTTTGAGTATTACGGTAATGAAAATTGCCGGCAGGCGGTTTCCACCACCGGAGGAGGACAAAAATCCTGCACTTTCGGATGTCTGGGTTTCGGATCCTGTGTCAGTGTTTGTGACTTTGACGCCATACATATAAAAGACGGCGTGGCTGTGGTGGATCGTGAAAAATGCGTTTCCTGCGGAAGATGTATCACGGAATGTCCGAAACATTTGATCGAGCTGGTACCATATGAAAACAAACACTTTGTTGCCTGCAGTTCCAATGAGAAAGGAAAAGATGTGAAGGCAGTCTGCAATGCAGGATGTATCGGATGTAAGATGTGCGAGAAAGTTTGTGAGGCGGATGCGATCCATGTGGAAAACAATCTGGCACGGATCGATCATGAAAAATGTACAAATTGCGGAAAATGTAAGGAGAAGTGTCCGGTTAAGGTTATCCGTTAAAATTTATCTGATTATATTTATCAGAATTTTCCAAAAAAGAAATGTTATAATCAGGAAAGCATCTATTGGTAAAATAGATGCTTTCCTTGATATTATGGGAAGTCATTCCTTTAGAATTATGATATTCCCGGTTTTCTTTAAACCGGAACTTAAGATTAATTGATGATCGGAGGTAATAAAGACGGCTTCTGTCCGGGGAAGAGACTCGACCAGTTCCAGTCCGTCTTCCGTTCCCAGTGTGAAACAGGCGGTACTCAGCGCATCACCGTCTGCGGAACAGTCGGATATTATCGTTACACCCAATAAATCATTTGTAACCGGATAACCGGTAGCCGTATCCAGAATATGATGATATAATGTATCGTTTTCATAGAAATATCGTTCATATATACCGGAAGATACAATGGATTTATCTGTCAGCTGAAGAGTTGCAATGGTTTCGCCTCCGGTTCCGAAGGGTTTTTGAAGACCGATGCTGTATGGGGAACCATCCGGTTTGTCCTGTAAAAGTAAAATATTACCGCCCAGATTTATGATTCCGTTCCGGATTCCCCGGGATTGCAGGTATTCTTTTAATTTGTCCGCAATAAATCCTTTGGCAATTCCGCCCAGATCAAGAATCGTCCCCGGTTTGGTTAACATAACGGTATTATTGTTAACATCTAATAAAACTGACCGGTAATCTACCGTAAGCAAACATTCAGAAATCATGGATTCCGACGGAACTGCAGGGTGTTCGCCGGTAAAATCCCACAGGGCGCTGAGAGCTCCGGTGGTGATATCAAAGGCTCCGTTGCTGCGTTCAGAATATTCTATACTTTTCTGGATCAGACGGAACGTATCATCGGCAACGGCGGCAGGAATTCCCGATGCGGAAGTCTGGTTAATGCGGGAAACATCACTGGCCGGTATGGATTTACTGAAAAGATTTTCATAGTATTCGCAGAGTTCAAAGGCCTGGGCAATATATTTTTTATTTTCGTCTCCGTAGAGGGTGATGGTGACGGCGGTATCGAAATAAAAGGCGGTTTCGGATATGGCGGTCTTCCTGCCGGGGATTTTTCTACAGCCGGAAATGAAAAAGATCGGGATAAGGATAATAATGAATATAAAGCGGAACGATAATTTCTGGTTTTGTCTCATGAGGGATAACTCCTGTGAATTTGTATTAAAAAGTCCTGAACAGGGATTATTATAGTGGAAAAAGTGAAATAAATCAACGATCAGTGATTATTGGGACAGAAGAATTGCAGGCGGAAACAGGAAATATAATACAGAAAAGATGAAAGATATCCGATTATGGCAGACAGTTATAAAGAAAGGGTTGAGGTATATGGAGAGTGGAAGAATCAGGATCGTAGATATTGCAGAGGAACTGGGCGTGAGCACGGCTACCGTATCAAATGTTATTCATGGGAAGACAAAGAAAATATCAGACGAAACGGTGAAACGTGTGCAGCAGCTTTTGGAAGAGAGACAATACATTCCGAGTATGGCAGGGATACTTCTGGCACAAAATGATTCTAAAATTATCGGGGTGGTTATCAATGACCATGAAAAATACGAAGGACATACGCTGGAAGATCAGTTTATTTCCGCCTCGGTGAACGCACTGGCGAAAGAGATACAGCAGGCAGGAAAATTTCTTATGCTTAAAGTTACTGATCAATGGGATGAAATTCCAAAATTTGCTTCTATGTGGAATATGGAGGGAATGGTGTTGATCGGTTATTGTGAACAGGATTATAAAAAATTGAGGGAACAGATGCATATTCCGTTTGCGGTTTATGACGGATATATGGAAAGTTCGGGAAATCTTGTGAATATTGAGGTCAATCACTTTGATGGCGGGGTACAGGCCGGTCGTTATCTGAAAAAAAAGGGACACAGGGCTGTACTTTGTATATCGGATAATAATATCTGCATGGATATGGAAAGATTTATGGGATTAAAAAGCGAGATTCCAAATGCAGAACTTATGGTTATTCCTATGGAACAGGAAGCACGCACCATTTTTTATATGGAACATTTAGGAGAAATAAAAAAATATTCAGCAGTTTTCGCAGTGTCCGATTATTATGCAATGGACTTTATCCAATTCCTGAAAAATGCGGGTGTATCCGTTCCGGAGGATATATCGGTAGTCGGATTTGACAATGTGAGGGAATGTGAAAAGTTTGAACCGGCACTGACCACGATAAAACAGGATTACAGGCAAAGAGCAGCTTTGGCAGTTAAAATGTTGAACCGGTTAAGAAATGGAGATAGTAGTGAGAAAAATGTGCTGCTGCCTGTAACCCTCATAGAGCGTGACAGTGTGTGTGAGGTAAAAATGCACAAAGAATGAGGATGAATTTTGTTAAGGGTTATGCGTTTAACCTTTGATATTTGCCATGATTCATTTTATTATTATAACTGCTATGACATAGATTGGAGGAATAATAAGATGAAAAAAAAGGACGCTGGTAGATTTTGCTGTAAAATGGATAGGAGAAAACAGAAAATGATGGAAGACAGGAAAGAATTTCAAAAGGAACTGCTCCAGATTGCAGTTCCTGTAACATTGCAATGCGTGATGCAGTCTTCCTTTTCTGTGGCGGACCAGATCATGACAGGAAAGCTTGGCAGTAACATCAATTTTTTCGGCATATCTTAGATGTGTTGAAGCAGCAAAAGTACCGTTATATGCGGGTATTTTTGCCGGTATAGCAAATACCGTTTTAAATTATATCCTGATATTTGGAAAAGCGGGTTTTCCGGCAATGGGTGTGAAAGGGGCTGCATGGGCATCTGTGATCGCACAGTTATCAGGCTGTATACTTACAGTTATATTCTTTTTCATTTTGCATCGGAAAAACGCATGGAAAATGCCATTTGAGATTAGAACGGACAAAGTTCATATAAAACAGTATCTGGTCATTTTAATGCCTCTGCTTGTGTGTGAATTTTTTTGGAGTCTTGGGGAAAATGTATATGCCTCCATTTATGGGCATGTGGGAACGAAAGCCCTTGCTGCCATAACGTTGACGAATCCTTTGCAGGCATTGGTTATGGGAGCATTGAGCGGCGTATCACAGGCAGCCGGAGTTATGATAGGAAAGCGACTGGGTGCTGATGATACCAGAAACGCTTATCAGGATTCTAAAAGGCTGATGTATACAGGACTTGCCTGTTCCGTTCTGTTGTCGGTATTGGTAATAGCAGTTAATAAATATTATGTATTGATTTTTCACGTGGAAGATGATGTAAGGCTGATGACAAGGTATGTGCTTGCAGCATATGCCTTGGTTGCACCCGTAAAAGTGCAGAATATGATTTTAGGTGGAATTTTAAGGAGTGGTGGAAAGACAACCTTTGTAATGTTCATTGACATGATCGGTACGTGGCTCTTTGGTGTGCCGCTTGGATTGTCAGCCGCTTTCGTTTTCCATCTGCCTATAGCAGCAGTTTATTTTGTCTTGTCTATGGAAGAGTGCATACGTGTGATAATATCATTGGTTATCTTCAGAAAAAAGAAATGGATGCAGGCATTGTGAGAATATAGAAACAACGGGAGACTTTTATCATGAAAAAAAGTTATAGTAGAACATTATATGCCTGTTTTACCGGATATATTGTGCAGGCGATTGTAAACAATTTTGCTCCGCTTCTTTTCCTGACGTTCCAAAACAGTTATGGTATACCTATGACACAGGTTACGCTGCTAATTACATTTAATTTTTCCATACAACTCTTAGTGGATATTTTGTCGGTCATTTTTGTTGACAGGATAGGTTATCGTGCATCAATGATTATTGCCCATTTCTTTGCAGTGGTGGGTTTGGTATTTCTGATGATCTTACCGGATATGTTTGAAAATGCCTTTACAGGGTTGACGACTGCAGTCGCCATATATGCAGTGGGAGGCGGATTGTTAGAGGTATTGGTAAGTCCTGTCGTGGAAGCCTGCCCTGCAAAAAATAAAGAGAAAACCATGAGCCTGCTACATTCCTTTTACTGTTGGGGGCATATGGCAGTCGTTTTTGTATCGACAGCATTTTTTCATCTGTTCGGCATAGAACACTGGAAGGTTTTGGCGTGTATTTGGGCCGTTATCCCTTTTGTCAATATGATTTTTTTTACAAAAGTTCCTGTCTTTTCTTTGGTAAATGAAGGGGAACAGGGGATAACGATCAGGCAGCTTTTACGGAAGAAGATATTCTGGGTACTGATGATAATGATGATATGTGCCGGAGCAAGCGAACAGGCTGTCAGTCAGTGGGCATCTGCCTTTGCGGAGATGGGACTCCATGTAAGCAAGACAATGGGAGATTTAGCGGGGCCGATGTTGTTTGCATTTCTGATGGGCAGTGCCAGGGCTTTTTATGGAAAATACGGAGAACGAATTGACCTGGATCGATTTATGATCATCAGTAGTATTTTGTGTATCATTGCTTATCTTTGTATTTCGCTTGTGCCAGATCCGATTGTTGGTTTTATCGGTTGTGCATTGTGTGGTCTGTCAGTTGGTATCATGTGGCCGGGGGTGTTTAGTAAGGCGGCTTCAGATGCCAGAGGTGGAACCGCAATGTTTGCGTTACTTGCATTGGCAGGTGATGTAGGATGCGCAGGAGGTCCTACGGTAGTGGGAATGGTTTCAGGTGCTTTAGACAATAATCTTAATATGGGTTTTTTGGCAGGGGTGTTATTTCCAATACTTTTATTGATAGGGATAAATTTGTGTCAGATATGGAAAAAACGGTCCTATGAATTCTAAATATAGTATAAATTCATTGTAATCCCTAAGAATTTATGATATATTAAACAGGAAACAAAACATAAGTTCTTGTTATGGAGTAATTAAATGAGAAATTTTATCCGTAAATATAAAAAAGATATTATGATTCTGACCGTTTTATCGGCTGCTGCCATTGCCATTTATTTTATTCTTCCAGTGTTTTACGGAAGCGGCGGAGATATGGCAGGAGTATATGTCGATGGCGAACTATATGCCTCCTACGATCTTTTGTACAGTCAGCGGTATCGTATTCCGGTTGGAGACGAATATAATGAAGTTCTTATTGAGCATGGGAAGATCCGTGTCAGCAGTTCCAGCTGCAGGAATCAGGTCTGCGTGAACCATGCACCCATATCAAAGAACGGAGAATCCATTATCTGTCTGCCCCATAAGCTGGTGATAAAAATAGAAAACAAAAAGGAAACCGGACTGGATGGGATCGCAGAGTAATATTGAGGATTTGAAACGATATCGGACAGAGAAATGGGAAAGAGAGGAAACCGGATTTGAATGATAAGTCCCGAAAAACTGCATGGATCGGCATGTATGCGGCTATTGCCGTGGTGCTGAGTTATGTTGAAATGCTGCTTCCCATTACCATTGGTATTCCTGGCGCAAAACCCGGATTTGCAAATATCATAATTGTTTTTGCCTTATATTCCGTGGGTAGTATGCCGGCATTGATCATAAATCTTATCCGCATCGTGATCATCGGAATGCTGTTTGGTAATTTTGTATCGGTTGCGTTTTCCATATGCGGAGCATTAGTGAGTCTGACCGTCATGCTGGCAGTAAAGAGAATAAAAGGCATACATTCACTGGGAGTCAGCATTTGCGGAGGAGTATCCCATAATCTGGGACAGATTGGGGCGGCTTCCGTTCTGGTCAGGAATTATTCCATATTCTATTATTTACCGGCTCTGATGGTTGCCGGAATATTATCAGGCATTATCATTGGAGTCGTATCAGGACTGCTGTTAAAGCGGTTGGAGCATATGATAAGATAAAATATAAAACGAGCAGATATCGTCATAAAATGAAAACGGAGGAACTATGATAGCATTTATTAAAGGACGGATTTCAGATATTGAAACGGATAAACTGGTAATAGAGAACCAGGGAATGGGTTATAATGTATTTGTTACTTCCCGGGTATTGTCCGGGGTCAGTACTCCTGGCGAGACCGTCAAACTTTATACATATTTCAGTGTGAAAGAGGATTCCATGTCATTGTATGGATTTCTGTCAAAAGATGAACTGGATTTATTCCGGAAGCTGATCAATGTAAACGGAATCGGACCCAAGGGAGCTTTAAGCCTGTTATCTTTTATGACGATTGATGAGCTGCGGCTTGCCATATTATCGGAGGATAGCAAAGCCATTTCCAGGGCGCCGGGCATCGGAGCCAAAACGGCCTCAAGAATTATTATTGATCTGAAAGATAAGATTGATATAGAAAACATATTCGGTAATCCTGCGGAAGAGCCGGAGGAAAAAGGCGTTGCGGGAGGAGATGAAAGTATCCGCAATGATGCAGTGGAAGCGCTTGTGGCACTGGGATATTCCCCGTCCCAGGCATTGGGTGTGATCCGGAGCCTTCCGGTATCGGAACATAACAGTGTGGAAACTATGATTAAAAGTGCGTTGAAGAAAATGATTTAGGACAGAAAGATTCCGGATAAGAAAGGCATGGATGAGCAGTTATGGGCAGTGCAAAAAGGATCATTAATACAGAACTTGAAACTGAAGAAATTATATTGGAAAATAATCTAAGGCCGAAAATGCTGTGCGATTATATCGGACAGGCCAAGGCAAAGGAAAATTTAAAAGTTTTTATCGATGCGGCGAAGGGCAGAGGAGAAACCCTTGACCATGTATTGTTATACGGGCCGCCGGGACTGGGAAAAACCACGCTGGCAGGTATCATCGCAAACGAAATGGGAGTCAGTATTAAGATCACTTCCGGTCCGGCTATTGAAAAACCGGGAGAAATTGCCGCCATATTAAATAATCTGGCAGAAGGCGACGTACTTTTTATCGATGAGATACACCGGTTAAACCGGCAGGTAGAAGAGGTATTGTATCCTGCCATGGAGGATTTTGCTATAGACATTATGATCGGAAAAGGGGCATCGGCCCGTTCCATCCGTCTGGACCTGCCGCATTTTACACTGGTAGGTGCCACTACCAGAGCAGGAATGCTGACGGCACCGTTAAGAGACCGTTTCGGAATGGTGCATAAACTGGAATTTTATACGCCGGAAGAACTGACATCCATCATTATACGTTCGGCCGCAGTGTTATCGGTGGATATCAATAAAGAAGGTGCCATGGAACTGGCGAGAAGGTCCAGGGGAACGCCAAGGCTTGCCAACCGTCTGCTGAAACGGGTCAGAGATTTTGCACAGGTGAAGTATCATGGAGGCATAACTTTGGAGGTGGCAAAATCCGCACTGGATCTGCTGGAAGTAGATAAACTGGGTCTGGATAATCAGGACCGGACCATTCTCAATACTATTATTGAAAAATTTTCAGGTGGTCCGGTGGGACTGGATACACTGGCGGCTGCGCTGGGAGAGGATTCCGGAACGCTGGAGGAAGTATATGAACCATATCTGATCAAAAACGGACTGATCACCCGTACGCCCCGGGGAAGGATGGTTACAGAACATGCATATGCACATTTGGGGCAGTCGGTATTGGTACAATGAAGATATCAAATTGCATTTGAAGAACATTAAAGGCAGTAGGAAAGGATAAATTTTTGTTATGACTGTAGAAGAATTCAGAAAAAAATTGGAAGAAAACCAGGACTGGGCGCCGGGCTGGGATACGATCGAACAGGAATTTGAACGGCTATATCCGGGACAGGAACCAATGCATTATGGGACGCTTATGCATTCCAGGGCTATATTCGGAGGCGATAATTATCTGGACGGATATTCCGTTTATGATTCTCCAAAGGGGTATAAACATTTAGTTACTTTCGGTATGACCGAATTGTATGCGGATGAGGATAAACTTGGCGGAGAATGGAATGGCTGGGGTTATGAAATGACCATTAAACTTGCGGAACAAACAGCAGAAGATTGCAAATGGGCAATCGATATGTTATCGAATCTTGCAAGATACACCTATACAAAAAAGCGGTTTTTTGAACCTTTTCAGTATATTGCCGGAAACGGGACCTCTCTGCATATCGGGGTTGAATCCGAGATTACCGCATTGATAACGATACCGGATACGGAAGCACAGACCCTGGATTCCATATACGGGAGGACAGAATTTATCCAGTTGGTAGGCATTACGGAACGGGAGTTTCAGGCGATTGGGGAAAACAAAGATAATATTCAGATTTTATGCGACCGTATGAAAAAAGAATATCCGGATTTTGTAACGGATATGGGACGAAAAAAGTCATATCTGTAATATGTCATATGGTGATAAAGATTCTGGATATGGCTCAGAGGTTATTAATCATCTGAATGAAAAGAATGGAAGGAGACTTTATATGAAAGAAAAAAACAAAATGAAACAGGAACTGGAGAGGCAATACGGAGAAGACGGAACACTGGATATGGAACTGACCATGCAGTATCTGCTTCATATATCGTTACATAATATGTTTTCCATAGAGGATGTTGTGGAAGAGGATCATATATATCTTCCAGCCTGGGAAGCGGTTCTGAAACCGGAAATCGCACAGCTGGATGAGCGGGGAATCGTTCTTCATTTTTATCTGGAAGTACCCCGGTGGGGAAAATCATTTTTTGAATGCTGTGTCGGAATGGGGAATACCCCAAAAACTAATCTGGGTATGGCAGTGGGAAGTTTTCTGTTTTCCTTTATGCAGGGACTGGACCAGATGGAGTCCGGAGAGGCAATAGATACGGTTTCAACAGAGTATGCAGGAAATATCCATAGATTTTCCGTTTTCGGCAGTAATATTGTAGGCATGGGAAATCAGCCGGAGGCCGACTATGATGTTTATTGGAATTTATTGAAAGAAGAGATTGTCAAGCGGCTTGGAAATCAAAAGATTTGTTTTGTGAAGATTTATGGTGCGAAAATGGGGGAAGATGTCACCGGAGAATGCCGGATTGATGATATTAAAAGTGAAGAACTGAGCCAGATGGTAGCCGGTATGGTTTCTGAATGGGAGATCGAAGGATTTGGTTCCCATAAACAGTTTTTCTTTATCCGGCAGGCGGAAGAGACAACATTGCCGAATCCTTATCTGGGCGCTGAAGGTGAACGGCTGCTGAAAGAAAAGGTAATTGCTGCTACCCGGATATTTTGGAACTGTGAGAGTGAAGAAGATTATGAAACTTTGTCGGTAAGGATGGCAGAAGCGCTGGGAGATGCCACACTGGCGGCAGAATGTGAATTGTTTCTGCCGGAAATGTGTGCAGAAAATGCTTTTCAGGAACCGGTTTATTCAGAGACCCTGGACATACAATGGCAGAATGGTACCGGATGTAATACGGTTTATAAAAATCAGATGGCGGATTATTATCCGATTTGGAATATGTTGTTTTCGGCATTTTCGGAAGGCATTTTTGGCGAAGATACCGATGAGATTTACAGAAAGTACATTGAATACAGTTCTATTGGACATGCATTGAGCCAGGCGATGGAAAAGGAAAGCGATCTAAGCGGTATAAGATTATCCGCGCTTATTTTTTCAGTACCAGACGGTTTTATATTGCGATAGACATTCTGCCGCACGGAAAAACCTTGTAATTTATCAGATATAATGTATAATATACTTTATCAGATTTTAAAGCAGACGATAGACGGTCGCTGCTTTTATACAGGAGGGAGCGGCGGAAATGTCATCAAAGAATAATACGGAAGTCATTATAGATGGTAAGATATATACCCTGAGCGGTTATGAAAGCGAAGAATATCTGCAGAAAGTAGCAGGTTATATTAATAATAAGATAACTGATTTTAAACAGGATGACGGATATAGACGGCAGACGCTGGAAGTTCAGCGGACGCTGTTAAATATTAATATAGCGGATGATTACTTTAAAGTAAAAAAACAGGCGGATGCATTGGCCTCGGAGGTTGAAAGTAAGGATAAACAGCTATATGAAATAAAGCATGAACTGATAGCGGTACAGATCAAACTGGAAACCCAGGAAAAGGAAGAAGAGGAACATAAGAAGGAGATTGCGGAACTCCAGAAGGAAATCGTACGGCTGGAAACCAAACTGATAGAAGCAAAAGAGCGGGAAAAAGACCAGTTAAAGGAACGAAAGTCCGGTAACCGTAATAACAAGGATGAGAAAGAAAAAGCGGAATAGCCGCAGGAATTGCCGGGTCAAGCATTAAAAAGCTTCCCGGTTTTCGTATTTAAAGGAGACAAATATGGATAGGACAGTACAAACAGAGATATTATCGCCGGCCGGTTCCATTCAGGCGCTTTATGCGGGGATCCGGGCAGGTGCGGATGCCGTCTATATTGGCGGCGGTAAGTTCGGTGCCAGGGCATATGCAGAAAATCCGGAGGAAGCATTGCTGCTGGAAGCCATTGACTATGTCCATCTGCATGAGAAAAAAATATATCTGACGGTCAATACGCTGCTGAAAAATCCGGAAGTGGAAGAACAGCTCTATGATTATCTGGCAAAATATTATGAATACGGACTGGATGCCGTTATTGTCCAGGATTTCGGAGTCTTCCGGTTTATCAGAGAGAATTTTCCGAAACTGGATATCCATGCCAGTACCCAGTTGATGATAACCGGACCGGAGGGTGCCGCATTGCTGAAAGAAATGGGAGCTACCCGTATCGTTACGGCCAGAGAGATTTCCCTGAAAGAAATCAAAGAGATTCATGAAAATGTAGATATCGAGATTGAAAGTTTTGTTCATGGCGCCATGTGCTATTCCTATTCCGGACAATGCCTGTTCAGCAGTATCTTAGGAGGCAGAAGCGGTAACAGGGGGAAGTGTGCGGGACCTTGCCGCCAGCCCTATGCCGTATACGAAAACGGGCGTCGGAGGAATGATGAGGATAGCAGGTATGTGCTAAGTCTCAGGGATATGAATACACTTGCCATTCTTCCGCATATACTTCATGCCGGGGTCTGTTCGCTGAAAATCGAAGGACGGATGAAAAGTCCGGAATATGCCGCGGGAACGGTGGAACTGTATCGGAAATATGTGGAGCAGTACCATTCTTTTTCCTGTTATGAAGAAGCATTGCAACGGTTTAACGTCCGGAAAGAGGATCTGGAGAAACTGGCCGGGCTGTACAGCCGCAGCGGTTCCGGAACCGGATATTATACCATGCATAATTCAAAATCAATGGTATCGGTGCAAAAACCGGCTTATCACACGGATTGTGAACAATATGTATCGGAACTGACAGAAAAGTACTGTAATATCCCGAAAAAATATGATTGTAATGTAAAAGTGGAATTGTATTGCGGGAAACCTGGAAAAATAATAATATCAGACCGATTAGGCAATTCTGCCACAGCCACCGGGGATACTGTTTCAGGTGCAAAGAATCGTCCGATGGGTATTGGGGATATCAGAAAACAGATATCGAAAACCGGAAATACGTTTTTTCGATTTACGGATATAGAGATAGAAACCGAAGGGAATATTTTTATTCCGGTGAGACAGCTGAATGAACTTCGGAGAAACGGAATCGAAACATTCAGACGTATATTGTTAAAAAAATACAGGCGGACACTGCAAAAAGAGATAAAAGATCAGACAGCAGAAAAAAAATCCGGTTTACCGACAGTTGCGGGTACTGATATCAACTGTCAGATCGTCAGTGAAGAACAGCTTCTGGCCGTAACAGGAAATCCGCAGGTAACGGAAGTTACAATATCCTGTGATTTTTTTCAGCCCCTGGAACTGTCAGCCCACATTGATACCCTGATAAAGGCAAATAAGAAGATCATTGTGGCTATGCCTTTTGTGTTCCGGGAAAAAGCCCTCCGGTATTTTGATACCGTGTTGCCGCTCCTTCAGGGAAAACAAATAATATTTATGGTAAGAAATGCAGATGAAATCGGATACTTGAGAAGAAAGGGAATTTATAGATTTTATACGGATTATTCTGTATATGCGTTCAACCGCTCAGCCGCCGAAACATTGTCGGAACTGGGAGCCGGACGGATTACCCTGCCTTATGAGCTGAATTATAAAGAACTCCGGAATTATTCCGTACCAAACGCCGAGCTTATCGTATATGGCAGGATTCCACTGATGATATCGGCCAATTGTCTGAACCGGACGACGGGCAGCTGTGACGGAAAAGAAAAGACCCTGATTCTGAGAGACCGGCTGGAAAAGGACTTTCCGGTGGTCAATGTGTGCAATTACTGCTATAATATCATATATAACAATCTTCCGTTATCACTTCTGGGTGTCAGCCAGAAAGTAAAACAACTGAATCTGCAGTCCGTCCGTTTATCTTTTACTACGGAAAACGGCCGGGAGACAGGAGAAATTCTGGAGCAGTATTGTTCCGCTTTTAGAAATGATAATGAGATAATGGAAGAAAAACCTTATACAAGGGGGCATTTCAACCGAGGAGTTGAATAGACGAACATGCAGAATTTATTTATTGTTACCGCAAAATATATGTTTATTATTCTTTTAGCTTTTTATGTATTTCTAAGTTATATCGTATTGCGGGACGGAAAAAAACAGTCCCATAAAGGGGCATTATCTGTACAGAGTCTTATTATTTATACCATACATCTGTGCGGTTATATCATTATATATATGAATCTGGAAAAGGATTCCGTAGTAATATTTTACGGCGCCCAGCTCATCTATTTTATTGTATTTAAAGGATTATTTGGAGTAATATATGAAAAAACATACCATAAGGGACTGATTAATAATATGTGTATGATGCTTGCGGTGGGATTTATCATGTTATCCCGGCTGTCGTATGAAAAAGCGGTAAAACAATTCATAATTGTAGTTATGGCTTCTCTGCTGGCGCTGGCTATTCCATGGATCATCAGCCGGGCGAAAGCACTGGTGACTATGAGTTACATTTATTGTTTTGCAGGCATTGCTTTTCTGGCAACGGTTCTGATCATCGGACAGCTCAGCTATGGTGCCAAATTATCCATAGAAATTGCAGGATTCTCTTTTCAGCCGTCCGAATTTGTTAAAATTTTATATGTATTTTTTATTGCTTCCCTGCTGAATAAAGGCACAAGGTTTAAATATGTGGCCGTATCGGCAGCATTTGCGGGACTGCATGTGATCATACTGGTATTGTCAAAAGATTTGGGAAGCGCTTTGATCTTTTTTATAGTGTATATAGTGATGATATATGTTGCCACCTGTCGTTTTTTCTATTTCGGTGCAGGCATTCTGGCCGGAAGCGGAGCCGCCTATATGGCATATAAACTCTTTTATCATGTACAGGTCAGGGTTCAGGCATTTACGGATCCCTGGTCGGTGATAGATACCGGCGGTTATCAGGTGGCCCAGTCCCTGTTTGCCATCGGAACCGGCGGGCTGCTGGGTCTGGGATTGTATAAAGGTGCGCCCCGGACCATACCGGTCGTGGAACAGGATTTTATTTTTGCGGCCATATCCGAGGAATTTGGAGCATTTTTTGCATTAACACTGCTGATATTATATATTAATTGTTTCCTTTGCTTTATTAAGATTTCCATGAGGCAGACGGGAATGTTTTATAAGCTGGTGGGGCTGGGCTTGGCGGTGACATATGCGGTGCAGACCATACTGACGGTGGGAGGAGCGATTAAATTTATACCTTCTACGGGAGTAACGCTCCCGCTGGTCAGTTACGGCGGTAGTTCCATATTATGTACGGTCATAGTATTCGGAATCATACAGGGTCTGGCAGTCCACAGCAATCTTTTGGAGGCGGAACATGGGAAAAACGAATAAAAAAGTGCCGGCTGAAACGGAGTCCCGGCAAAATTCAGGAACAAAGTTAAAGAAAAAGAAAAATCCCAACAGGGAGATCATGAGAATTACATATTTATTTCTCCTGATTTTTGTCGGCATGATCGGATATTATATTAAGTTTCATATCAAAGACAGCGATGATATCATTAATAATACTTATAACAAACGGCAGGCAATCCTGGAGCAGGAAATCACCCGGGGAAACATTTTAAGTGACGACGGGCAGATACTTGCGGCAACCTTAACCGATGAAGAAGGAAATGATTACCGGAAATATCCTTTTGACAATCTCTTTGCCCATTCCGTAGGTTTTTCCACCCATGGTACCACAGGGATTGAACTGCTGGCAAATTATAAGCTGCTGACTTCCAATGCATCCATCATCCAGACAGCCCTGAATGATTTTAAAGGTGTAAAAAATCCAGGGAATAATGTTCTTACTTCGCTGAATATAGATATGACCAGGGCAGCATATGAAGCATTGGGAGAACATCAGGGGGCGGTCATAGTACTGGAACCATCCACAGGAAAGATTCTTACCATGGTATCCAAACCGGATTTTAATCCGAACGAAATCGATTCGATCTGGGAGGAACTGGTATCCGGGGAAGGAAATTCTAACCTGGTCAACCGGACGACGTCCGGATTATACACGCCCGGTTCCACATTTAAGCTGTTTACATTACTGGAATATATTCATGAAAATCCTGATTATAATGCATATTCTTATGATTGTACCAGCCGGATAACCATAGACGGGAATACCGTTCACTGTGCCGGCCGTAGCTGGCATGGCGGGGAAAACCTGATGGAATCCTTTGCAAATTCCTGTAATTCATCTTTTGTGAATCTGGGACTGACACTGGATAAAGGAAAATTTAAAAATCTGTGTAACAGTCTTCTGTTCAATTCGGAACTGCCGTTGAGTTATCCCTATAATGAAAGCAGTTTTGTGTTGAATGAATCCTCTTCCGGTTTTGAAACCATGCAGACGGTCATCGGACAGGGAGAAACACTGATCACGCCTGTTCATTTAGCGATGATCGCTGCCGCCATTCAGAATAACGGTATCCTTATGAAACCTTATGTCATAACGGAAATACAGAGTTCGGAGGGAAAAAAACTGGAGGAATACAAGCCGGAGGAATATAAGCGCCTGCTTTCCGCTGAAGATTCCGCAATGTTAAAAGATTTCATGCGCGGGGTAGTGACAAATGGTACCGGAACAAAGTTAAATACAGATGCATATAACGCATACGGAAAAACCGGAACGGCACAGATTAATGACGGGAGCCAGACCAATTCTCTGTTCATGGGGTTTGCCGAGAAAGACGGGAAAGCAGTTGCCATCTGTGTGGTAATGGAGGATATGCCGGAGGGTTCCACATTTGCGGTGCCGGCGGCAAAAAAGGTTTTAGATGAGTATTTCAGGGTATTTTAATGTTTTTGAAGATTTTTCCTTGCGGATATCTGGTGATTGATGTATACTAGAATCAGTCTATTGAGACACACCTACAGAAACAGGAGGCATTGCAATGACTGAAGCAACGAGCTGTGGCGGTGTGGTTATATTTCGAGGCAAGATTCTGGTATTGTACAAGAATTATAAAAATAAGTATGAAGGCTGGGTATTGCCAAAGGGTACAGTGGAAGATGGCGAAGAATACAAAGAAACGGCGCTTCGGGAGGTACGCGAGGAGACAGGTGTTAATGCATCCATTATAAAATATGTTGGAAAGAGTCAATACTCTTTTACGACTCCGCAGGACATTGTCGATAAGAATGTGCATTGGTATTTGATGATGGCAGATAGCTATTATAGTAAACCACAACGGGAAGAATATTTTATTGATTCCGGATATTATAAATATTATGAGGCTTATCATTTGTTGAAATTTGCCAATGAGAAGCAGATTCTGGAGAAAGCTTATAATGAATATCTGGATTTGAAAAAAA
The DNA here is from genome assembly GCA_910578175.1 of uncultured Lachnospiraceae bacterium. Lineage (GTDB taxonomy): Bacteria > Bacillota > Clostridia > Lachnospirales > Lachnospiraceae > Bovifimicola. The sequence continues at coordinate 38,405 of CAJTPF010000004.1, read as the reverse complement.
GTAACCTTTGGGGTAGCAGGAAATATTTTTGACATCGGCACGAAATTAAGAACTTCTTGGCATTGACGGTGCTAAGAAGTTTTTAATTTTGATGGGAGGCAGATTTCTATGAATAAGATTAATTATCAGAAACAGCTGGATCGTACGCTGGAGCAGCTGACCGTTGCCGGCGGGGTAGCACCCAGGCTTTTATTACACAGTTGCTGTGCGCCGTGCAGCAGCTATGTATTGGAATATCTTTCAGAATATTTTCAGATAACGGTTTTGTATTATAATCCTAATATCTTCCCGAAAGAAGAGTATCAATACAGGATTGAAGAGCAGAAACGTCTGATTCAGGGGATGAATGATTCAGGCATCGCTAACAAAATTTCTTTTCTTTCCACCGATTATAAACCGGAAAGATTTTATGAAGCAGTAAAAGGGCATGAACAGGACAGAGAAGGCGGAAAACGCTGTTTTTTGTGTTATGAGTTAAGACTAAGGGAAGCAGCGAAATATGCTGCAGAAGGCAGGTATGATTACTTTACTACGACATTGTCCATCAGTCCGCTAAAAAATGCAGAAAAGCTGAATGAAACAGGCAGAAGGATTTCGGAAGAAACAGGTATTGCATATCTGTATTCTGATTTTAAAAAGCGGAATGGGTATAAACGATCAGTGGAATTATCCGAAAGATATCAGCTTTACCGGCAGGATTACTGCGGCTGCATTTATTCCAGAAATGAGCGGTATTCTGCAATAAAAGGATAAAACTGAGTGGGGAAGAAGGTTGAAAGAGATTATTGAAAGAAAGGAAAACTGCAAAATGCCATTCTTTCAACCTGTTTGAATGGGCAGATATGCACGGGTATTACAAATGAATCAATGGATGGAGAAAATTCGGACAAACAAAAAGATTGTTATCGGCGGAGTTGCTGCTGTTCTCATACTGGCAGCCATGATTCTTTTTCTGGTGTTATTCGGCGGTGACAAGGATGGCAAAAGCAGTACCAATATTCATACTGCTGGAGAAGGAATAACAACAAAACAGGAAAAAGAAACAGAGGAAACCTCTGAGCAGAAAACAACCCCGGAGAATGAAACAACCTTCGAGACAGCCAATGGAGAAAACGGCAGCGGAGATTCAACGGAAAATGCGGAAGAATCCTCTTCGAATGCAGATCTGCAGGAAAGTACGGAACCGATGGAATCTACAGAGAACAATCCTTCAAATCCGTCATCAAAACCGCAGGAAACGGAAGAACAAAGTACCGGGAACCAGCAGAATCCCACAACCGGAACTTCCGCCGGAGAAACCCGGGAACCGGTTACAAAACCCCAGATCAATACGGAAACGGAGCCGCCACAGGCGGTTTATGAGTATAAAATTCCAGTGATTCATATTAATACGGAACACAAGGTTCCGGTTACATCGAATTCACAAACGGTCATGGCAACGTTTTCACTGGACGGAAGAAATACGGGATACCCCGATATTAAAAATGCTTCGATTAAGATACGGGGACGCGGGCATTCTACCTGGAAACTGGATAAAAAACCATATCAGATAAAATTTGAAGAAAAAACTTCCGTAATGGGAATGAAAGAAGCAAAACGGTACATATTACTGGCTGATTATTCCGATAAGACCCTGATGCGGAATCATATTGCATTTACAATGGCAGAAACATTAAATCATCTGATCTTTGTACCGCATACGGAACCGGTGGATGTCTACCTCAACGGAACTTATATCGGCGTATATGGAATCGGAGAAAAAATAGAGGTAAGAAAAGGCCGCGTTGAGATGGAAATGGGCAGCGAGTTTTCTGCCGATACCGGATATCTGCTGGAAGTAGGAGGATTTGATGATGAAGATGACGGTTACGTATTTAATACGGACTGTCTGAAGGCTGTTGTTGTAAAAACGCCGGAATATGAAGTGATCAACCGGGAACAGGAACAGTATATCGAAGATTATGTAAAAAAAGCAGAACAGGCCGTTAAAAATTTGTCAGGTTACGAAGAATATATTGATATTCCGTCTTTGATCGACTGGTTTATATTGCACGAACTGACCTACAATCTGGACAGCTGTTTTAACAGAAGCTGCTATCTGGCAAAACCGGCAGGCGGTAAGCTACAGATGGGACCGCCATGGGATTTTGACGTGGCGTTTGGGAATTATATTTATGATGATCCGAATTATGACGGATGGGCAAGCGTCGGTTCTTCGGACAGCAGTTCCTATATTAAGGTTACATGGATGAATTATCTGCTGGCAGACAGCAGGTTTAATGCCAGGCTGAAACAGCGGTGGGAAGAGAAAAAAGAAGAACTGGTTTCTGTTGCGATGTCAGAGATAGAGTCTGTGAAGCAAAAAATTTATAAATCCCAGATGGATAATTTTAAGGTATGGGATATCTGGAATATTCGGGCCGGATATGGTTCCGATGCAGCTACGGCGCTACGCAGTTATGATGAACAGGTGGAGTATTTAAAAAGTTTTATCAGGAACCGTAAACAGTGGATGGATCAGGCTATTCGTAACCTTCCGTAATTAAGTGATTGAAGGAAACAGGATTTTATGGTAGTATAGTATGAACTGAAATTTGACTTTTAGCCGGTTATTCCGACAGATTGGAGGAGAATTATGTTAATTGCAATGAATTTACCGGGTGCCCTTATTTTTTATACAGGTTCCTTTCTTGTTATTGGAGGATGTGCAGTCTTAGGCGTTTTCATTGGTAAAACGCTGCGCAAGAGAAAAGATGCAAAAGAATCCCGGGATAAAGCGTGAAACAGAATAGTGGAGGTTTTTTGAAATGGAAAAGTACGGTGTAAACCAGTTAAGAAAAATGTTTCTGGAGTTCTTTGAAAGTAAAGATCATCTGAAAATGAACAGTTTTTCACTGGTACCACATAATGATAACAGTTTATTATTAATAAATTCGGGAATGGCTCCTTTAAAGCCATATTTTACGGGACAGGAAATTCCGCCAAGGAGACGGGTTACCACCTGTCAAAAGTGTATCCGAACCGGAGATATCGACAATATCGGTAAAACCGCAAGACATGGTACATTTTTTGAAATGCTGGGAAATTTTTCTTTTGGCGATTATTTTAAGACAGAAGCCATACACTGGTCCTGGGAGTTTCTGACCGAAGTGGTGGGACTGGATGCCGCCAGACTCTATCCGTCCATTTATGAGCAGGATGAGGAAGCCTTTGAAATATGGAATAAAGAAATGGGAATCCCGGAAGAACGGATCTTCCGTTTCGGAAAAGAAGATAATTTCTGGGAACACGGGGCCGGTCCCTGCGGTCCGTGTTCAGAGATATACTATGACAGAGGGGAAAAATATGGCTGTGGAAAGCCGGACTGTACCGTGGGCTGTGACTGTGACCGGTATATGGAAATCTGGAATAATGTTTTTACCCAGTTTGAAAATGACGGAAACGGCAATTATGAAGAATTAAAACAAAAGAATATAGATACCGGTATGGGATTAGAGCGTCTCGCCAGTGTGGTACAGGACGTGGACTCGATCTTTGATGTGGATACCATTTGTGCACTGCGAAATAAAGTATGTGAATTAGCCGGAACCACCTATCAGACGGATGAAGCCGCCGATGTATCCATCCGGATCATTACGGATCATATCCGTTCCGCAACCTTTATGATTTCTGACGGAATCATGCCGTCCAACGAAGGACGGGGATATGTGCTACGAAGATTGATCCGCCGCGGAGCCAGACATGGACGCATTCTCGGCATTGAAGGAAAATTCCTTGCAAAACTCAGTGAAACGGTGATCGAAGGTTCGAAAGACGGTTATCCGGAATTAGACGAAAAGAAAGATATGATATTTAAGGTTCTGACGGAGGAAGAAAATAAATTTAACAAGACCATTGACCAGGGGCTGAGCATTCTTTCGGAACTGGAAGAAGAAATGAAAAAGAACGGCATTTCGGTACTGGCCGGGGAAGATGCGTTTAAGCTGTATGATACTTATGGATTTCCGATTGACCTGACCAGGGAGATCCTGGAGGAAAAAGGAATGACCATAGATGAAAAAGGATTTGCGGCTGCCATGCAGAAACAGAAAGAAACGGCGAGAAGCAGACGGGCAAAATCCAATTATATGGGAGCGGATGTTACGGTATATGAAGCCATTGACCCTGCAGTCACCTCCGAGTTTGTGGGGTATGACCGGCTGGAGGAACAGGCGGAGATCTCCGTGCTTACCACGGATACGGAACTGGTACAGGCTTTGGCAGACGGAGATACGGGAACGGTAATCGTAAACCGGACGCCGTTTTATGCTACTATGGGCGGTCAGGAAGCCGATACGGGTATCATCCGCGCCGACAGCGCAGAGTTTAAGGTAGAAGATACCATTAAGCTGCTTGGCGGCAAGATCGGCCATGTGGGCAGAGTGACAAAAGGAATGTTTCAGGTAGGCGACCGGGTTACATTGTCCGTAGATGAAGAGAACCGTCAGGCAACCTGTAAAAACCACAGCGCTACCCATCTGTTGCAGAAAGCGCTGAAAATGGTTCTTGGCAGTCATGTGGAACAGGCAGGTTCGCTGGTAAACGGCGACCGGCTGCGATTTGACTTTACGCATTTTCAGGCCATGACGCCGGAAGAAATACGAAAAGTTGAAGCTATTGTAAATGAAAAGATTGCCGGACAGCTTCCGGTTGAGACAAAGGTCATGTCTTTGGAAGAGGCAAAAAAGACCGGTGCCATGGCTCTGTTTGGCGAGAAATATGGTGAAACGGTGCGTGTGGTAGATATGAGCGGGTTCTCCAAAGAATTCTGCGGCGGAACCCATGTAAACAATACCGGCGCCATATCCATGTTTAAGATCATATCCGAAAACGGCGTGGCGGCAGGCGTCAGACGTCTGGAAGCCCTGACCGGAACAGGAGTTATTAAGTATTATTCCGGACTGGAGCAGAATCTGGAAGCAGCTGCCAGAGCGGCCAAAACAGATACCGCAAATCTCACGGCAAAGATTGAAAGTCTGCAGGAGGAAATCAGGGCGTTACACAGTGAGAACGAAAGCCTGAAGAGTAAGCTTGCCAATAATTCCATTGGAGATGTAATGGATCAGGTAGAGGAGGTTAACGGAATTCAGATTCTGGCGGCAGAGGTGCCAGAAATGGATATGAACGGCCTGCGCAATCTGGGAGACAGTCTGAAGGAAAAACTGGACAGCGGTGTAGTGGTACTGGCTTCTGCCCAGGGGAACGACAAGGTAAATCTTATGGTAATGGCTACGGATGATGCCGTAAAAGCAGGCGTTCACGCCGGAAATATTGTAAAAACCATTGCACCGAAAGTAGGCGGCGGTGGTGGCGGCCGGCCAAATATGGCGCAGGCAGGCGGAAAAAATCCGGCAGGTATCCGGGAAGCACTGGCAGAGGCAAAATCCATCCTGAAAAAATAATGTTTTTTCAAAATTATAGTTGACGAATGGAAAATTTATGCTATAATATGTCTAGTGCAATAAAAAATACCCAAACAGTTGTATTATGCACAATTACACAACTGGAGGGAGGTTAGGTGTGAGACTATGTCAAATGTAATCGTTAAAGAGAACGAGTCTTTAGATAGTGCTTTACGCAGATTCAAAAGAAACTGTGCAAAGGCCGGTATCCAGCAGGAGATCCGTAAAAGAGAACATTACGAAAAGCCAAGTGTAAAGCGTAAGAAGAAATCTGAAGCAGCCAGAAAACGTAAATATAACTAATTGAAACTTGTATCCCTGTAATCAGACGGAGGTTTGATTACAGGGATATTTATTTTAACAGTAATTTTAACACTTCGCCAAACATATAAATAGATAAGAAAATTAGGAAGCCTGTGATCTGAAATGAGTCTTGAGCGGATAACGGATACATTAAATCTTCCGAAAGATATTGTGATGGGGGCCTCTATATTACATATGATCGGACAGTATGAGGTATATATAGAGAATTATAAAAATATAATAGAGTTTAATGAGAACGTGATCAAAA